>JAJFGG010000018.1 GCA_021776235.1 Alphaproteobacteria bacterium
GAGTAGCGTCGCCGCTTTCCAGACCGCCAATCCGCCATAGCAATTAATGTCCATCTATAAATAAACGGACATCTATTGCCCGCTGATAGACATTGCCTGATAACCGCGAAAACCATAAGGCGGTTCACGCCGGATGCTTACGTTGATAGAGCGTCAGCCAAGGTTGCATTCGGGGCCGTGACACTGAGGGAGCGATAGTGCCCGGCCGGGCGGCCACTGTGCGGTTCGACTAAATGGTGCATGCTGCCGTCCCGGTCGAAAAAATGGCCGGACGCAGCGGAGGTCGCCAGTGCCCGGTTGGTCAGGGTGACCCGGGTCAGTACTTTGCCATGGTCGGTCGGGCCGGCGGGGTCGGCGATGGCGACAGGCCAGCCCCGGCCCTGGGGACCGCCTTGGTTGGCTTTGATTTCGCCAAGGTCAACCAAGGTGTTGGTAAAGCCATGGCGGCGCAACAGATCGCTGATACGGTCGGTGATGTAGCCCTGGGCGATGCCGTTCAATGTCGCGGCCATAGCGGGCTGAGTAAAAGCTAGCCGGCCAGGCGTAATGCGTAACTTGCGGTGGTCCACCAGCGCCCGGGCCCGGACCAGTTCGTCATCCCTGAGCCGCGCTCCGCGACGCTTGCGATAGGCCTCGAACAACGGCTGTACCGTGATGTCAAAGGCGCCGCCCGTCGCCTCGGATATGGCCTCGGCCTGCGCCAGCAGGTGGACCAGATCCGATGATGGTGCCTGTAGCCGGCCGTCGCGGTTGAGACGGGAGATTTCCGAGTTGGGCTCATACAAAGAAAACACGGCTTCCAGGCGGGAGAGCTCGGCAATCGCCGCCCTCAATGCGGCCCGTGCCAGTGCTTCGTCTGCATGCAGAAGCACAATCTGAGCCCGCGCGCCCAATGCCACGCCCTGCCAGCGCACGGGCTTTCCCGGCGCGGCCCATGCCATGCCGAATTTGGCCAGGGGCAAGGCCCCCGCCGCGATGGCGACGAAGCGCCGCCGCGTTATACCTGGCCGCATCATCTAACCCTCATGCATCTTGTGGGCGCCGTGTTTCATATCGCCGCTGGTCTTGTGATCGCCGTCTTGCGGGCCGGCCGGTCCATGGTGCTGATCCTCGCCCGCAGTGAGGATGTAGTCTTGGGGAATGCCGCGCCAATCGACCATGTTGCCGCCATGCCGCGCCATGAAGCCCGTTGCCTCAGCCTTGTCGGCGAAGGGCACCGCCTCGGCCATGCCCATGCCGCCACGACGGCGGCTGTCCAGGACAAACCAGGCGCTTCGTGCCTCAATCCAACCGCCGTCGCCTGGTGTTGACCAATTGCGCTTGCCGCCCATGTCATGAACATAAACCGCAACGACATCCTTGGCCTCGTCCGCTAGCATGGTGAATGCGACGGCATCGCGGACCGAACTGAACCAAAGCGGTTTTTGGCCCCCGGCGCGGTGGATCTGCCCCTTGGGTCCGGGGTGATCGGTGATCGTCATATTGCAATAGTAGCCGATGGCATCGACGGTCAGGGCGCGGGCCACGGGCGGCGGCAAATCATCCTCAAAACAGCCGGTCAGAAGAAGAATTCCGAGTATGGCCGTCAGTCTTAACATCATCACTAGGGCTCCTTGCGGGAGAAGATCAAGCCGGCACCAAACAGGGGTACAGCGACCCATAGAAGTAAACTGCTCAGGCTGGCCAAAGCGGTGGCATGACCATTGGAAACCACGCCGGCCATGCCGGATAGATTGGCCGTTAGCTCAAACGTGGAGAGGTTCAGAAGGCGATAGGCATCGGCGGGATTTACCAATAGCAGGCTGTTGAAAAGGCCGTCGCTCAGGCCCGCGCCGTTACCGCTGGTCAAGGCACCGAGCAGGACGAAATCATAGATCACAACAATGGTCAGCCAGACGGCCAGGGCCAGGCCCGCGGCCGTCGCGCGTTCGCGCACGAAACTGCTGATGCCATAGCCCAGGCCGATGAAGACAGAGCCCAGCAGAATGGAGCTGGCCATCATGACGCCGTAGGCGGCGACTTCCTGGGCCGCGATCTCTTCCAGGCGCATCACGGCCAAAACGCCCGCCGCGCCATAACCAACGGCAACCGCGATGACCAGTACCGCCAGATGACCGATGAATTTTCCGACCAGAAATTGCCAACGCCGCACGGGATAGGACAACAGCAACAACAGAGTGCCACGTTCACTCTCTCCCACCACCGCGTCGTAGGACAATAAGAGGCCCAACAGGGGCAGCAGAAACACGGTCAGACTGGATAGGCTGACCACGGTCACGCCCAAAGGCGCGACGCCGACGGTGCCGACCGGCGCACTGCCCAGATAAGTTAGCGCCAGGGCGAATCCCGCCAGTAACAGGGTAGCTGACAGCACCCATTTATTGCGCAGAGCATCGAGAATTTCTTGCGCCGTGATGACGAAGACGGCGTTCATGTCCGATCCTCCCCATTGCTGTAGTGAGAATAGATCCGGTCCAGGTTCGGAAGTTCGATCTGCAAGTCCTCCACCCCCTGGGTTCGCGAGACCAATTCGATCAACTCCATCTTGCGTTCCGGCGCACAGATAAATTCAACGGTCCGCCCGTTGATCCTGTTGGTTTGTATATCCGTCAGGGCGGCAAGTTCCTCGCGCATCGAGCCATCGCCGCCACTAACCCTGATCCGGACCGGCAGACCCGTCTGGGCCCGCAGGGCCGCCATGTCACCTTCGGCAACGCAGCGGCCGTTTTGCAACACCAACAGGCGGTCCACATGCGGCTCCAATTCGGCCAAAGCATGCGAAGATAAAATTATCGCGGCACCGGTTGCCCGCCTCTCATCGACCAAATCATAGAAGGTCCGGGTAAAATCAGGGTCGAGGCCCGTGGTCGGCTCGTCAAGCAGCAGTAATTCCGGCTCGCCCAACAAGGCTTGCGCCAGACCGAGGCGCTGACGCATACCCTTGGAGTATGCCTTGACCCGTTTGCGCGCGGCATCGCCCAGACCGACCGCCGCCAAGCGGCCGGGACATTGGCTGACATCAATGCCTTTCAGGCGGGCGTAAAATTTCAATACTTCCAGACCGGTCATCGCGCCTGGGAAGTTCACGGCTTCGGGCAAAAAACCCAACCGGCGGGCGACATCGCCGTGCGCACGGCCGGCAGGGTTATGCCCAAAGACGTTGATCTGCCCACTGCTGGGCCGGATCAGACCAAGAATGATCTTCATCATCGTGGTTTTGCCGGCACCATTATGGCCGATCAGGCCCAAGGCCTCGCCGGGGCGGAGTTCGAGGTCGATCCCGGCCAAGGTCTGCACATCACCGTAGGCCTTGGTGATACCCCTGAGATTGAGAATGCTGTCGTCTGTCATTGCATCGACCTTTCTCCTGCCTGAAACCCGGGCGGCCCGTCCGGTGGTGTCATCAACGGCGCGCTGTCGATCACGCCACCCGGCAGCAGAGCCGGAAATTGGTTTTGCGCAAAGCGCAGGATTTGCATGGCCGGGCTGTTCAACAGCAGCTTGGCCCGCTGGTGCCGCCAGACCACGTGATCGACCAGGTCATTGGGGCGATAGACGGCGTCGGCGATGCCATTGCCGTCCAGATCGAAAGCGGGGTTATCGCTCCAGTAATTGCCGCGCCCTTCATGACTCCAATCCAAGACCCGGCTGCCCACGTACTTGACCTGCGTGCGGTTGCCAATGAAGGCATTGCCGAGAATACGGTTGCGCTCTGATCCGGCCGTAAAATGCACCCCGATGGGACAGCCCTGGAAACGGTTGGCGGAAAATTTGTTCTTTGACGAATTATAGATAAAGACGCATTTGCCCCGACCCTGATCGACAAGATTGCCGCTGATCGTAGAGCTGTTGGTAAAGTTCAAGAGAATGCCGTGATCCCGGTCGTTGCGTGAGATATTGCCCCGTACCGTCAGCTTGCGGGAATACATCAGGGCGAAACCCACATGGTTGCCAATGGAGACGTTGCCGGAAACTTCGCTTTGGTTGGCGTACATGTAGTGCACGGCAATCCGCACATTGCGGAATTGATTGCCGATGAAGCGGTTGCGTTTCGAGGTGTTTACGAAAATTCCGTCGCGGCCCTGGCTAATCCGGTTGTCGATTACCTGGGCGCCCGGCGCATTCCACACCGAGATGCCGTTGCCGCGCTCGTTCACCCGTAGATCTGTGCGGCCCACGATATCATTATCCCGCGCCATGGCATTATCGGAGCCGAACAGATAGATGCCGAACAGATTATTCTGCAGGCTGTTACCTTCGACGATCGCACCTTTGCCGCCTCTATCAACAAAGATACCGGCGTTCATATCCTTCAGGCTGAGGCCTGATCCGGTAATGGTAAGTCCTCTAATTTGAACCTTTGGGGCGGCGATACGGATCACCGATCCTTTGCCTTCACCGTCAATGACGGCGCCGGGTTGTCCAATCAAGGTCAATGGCCGGTCGATCACGAAAGAGCCATGATGACGCCCCGTGGCGATGACCAGACGGTCGCCCGGTTCCGCGGCGGCAACAGCTGCAGCCAGATTGTCCGGACCTGGACGCACCAGCCGCTCCGCCGCCGCAGCCACGCCACCGCTGGCGGCAACGATCCCATAGAGGACCGCCGCCAACAGCAATGAACGCGCTATCGCCACAGGGTTGATCATCGGAACGGACCCAAAGGCCAGCCCTTAGGCCTTTTCGACCAGCATCCGGCCGCGCATCTCCATATGCAATGCGTGACAGAACCATTGGCAATAGAACCAATGTACACCTGGTAGATCGGCGGTGAAGGTCACGGAGGCCGTGGCCTGCGGCCCGACTTCCATGCACACGCCATAGTTAGCCAGGGTCAGGCCATGGGTCAGATCGTCCAGGTCGTCCATGTTGGTGACGACAAGGGTAACCTCGTCACCCTGTTTGACCTTGAACTGCTCCAGACTGAACGACGGCGCGATGGAATGCATATAGACCCGCACCTTTTTGCCGTCCCGGATCACATGCTCGGCCTCCTCCAGATCCACGCCGTCCTTTTTGGCCTGGGCCTCGATCTCGGCCCAATACGGATCGCCGCGGGTCCAGGTCTTTGCCGGGTTGACCACGGAACGGTGCACAATGATGCAGTCGTGGGGCTCGGCAAAAGTCGGGCCGTCATGTACGACCTTCATTTTTTTGCCCGTGATATCGATCAACTGCTCGTTCTCGGGCTTCAACGGACCAACATTGATAAAGCGATCCTTGGAAAACTTGTTGAGCGAGATCAGCCACTTGCCATCGGCATCCTTGGTTTCACCCATGGAGGTATGGTTATGGCCCGGCTGGTACTGCACATCCACCTTGTCCAAAATTGGATCGACCTTTTCGCCCTTGAAGGCGCGGATCGCCAGGTCGATGTTCCATTTCGCCACCTGGCTGTCCAGAAACAGCGTGGTAAAGCAGTTACCCTTGCCGTCGAACGCCGTATGTAGCGGGCCCAAGCCCAGTTCCGGTTCCGCCACCACGACTCCGCGGGGTTTGATCTTGTCCGCGAACAAGGCTGGGAAACGCGTGACATCCAGCACCGTGACCGTCGGCGACAATTTGCCATTGATTACGATGTGGCGTTTGTCTGGTGCGCTGTTGACGCCATGGGGGCTGTTGGAAATCGGCACATAACGGGTGTATTTCGAACCCTTGCGGCCATCCAGCACCGGCACGTCGCCTTCAAAGGTCTTGAAGTCGCCGGCCTTGACGCCCGCCTCGATCGCCTTGATGTCGAAGATAACGGCCCAGTCCTGCTCGTTTGAAGTCATCTCGGTCAGGGTCACGCCTTCCTCACTGTTATAGCAGGACGCCACTGCATAGAGGCCCTGATAGTCGGCATCGACGTTGTCCAGGTTGCCGTCAACCATGACCTGCCAGGCAACTTTCATGCTGTCGCCATCGATGGCGGAGAAGACCGCGTGGTACTTCGTCGGATCATCGATATCGCGGCCATCGTTGGGCAGCGGCACCCGATGTTCGCCATTGGCGAAGACGTAGCCGGTGCGCGGATACTTCTGTGGCCGCAGGCCATGGATATCGGCGGCATTGGGGACGGTGATAATCTTATCCACCTTCATCACGTCGCAACGAATGCGGGCAACACGGGTGTTGGCCTTGTCGTTGACGAACAGATAGCGGCCATCATAGGTGCCGTCAGTGAACGACATATGGGGATGATGGGTATCGCCATTCAGATGGATGCCGCCCTTGTTGGCCAAGTGTTCCTTTTCCTTGGGCAGCATGTATTCCGTCAGGATTTTGATGGATTCGTTGGTCTGGCCCCAACCGGTGGCGCTGCACCGATTGAAGACGGGGATGCGCATCAATTCGCGCATGGACGGCAGGCCGAGGACGCGGACCTCGCCGGACTGTCCGCCCGACCAGAAGCCGTAATATTCATCCAGATCCCCAGGTTTGACTTCCGCCTTGTTCGTGGCGGCAGCGGCTGGACGGGGTGCCAGCATGGTGCCGGCTGCAGTGCCCAGGCCGCCCGCGGCAGCGAGACCACCGATCGTCGCGGTGGTCGCGGTGGTGCCCAGCAGCGAACGCCTGGATACTTCGTTGGTTGGTTTCGAATTTTCGGTCATCGTACGTTTCCTTCTCTCTTGAACTGCCGTTGGTTTTGGGCCAAGCGGCGTATAACGGCCCAAACGCGCCGCCTTAGTCTGCCGCCTCCACCCCAGGCTGGGGAGGAACCGGCGATTTCGATTGCAGCGCCCGGCGGCGCTCTCGTTTCAAGCGTTTCTGGATCATCACCGGGCATTTTTGGTCATCGTAGTAAAGGGTCTGACAGTGCAGACACTGCAGGCATTCATTGGGGTTGATCTGACCTTCGGGGTGGATCGCCTGGACCATGCATTCCGTATTGCAACGCTGGCAGGGCGAGCCGCATTCCTTGTAGCGGCGCAACCAGTCGTTCATGCGCATACGGCCTGGAATGCCAAGGGCCCCGCCCAATGGACAAAGGTAGCGGCAATAGGCCCGTTCCACGAAAAGCCCCAGCCCCAGTATCGCCACGGCAAACAGCACAAATGGCCAGGCGCGGGCAAATTTGAGGATGATCGAGGTCTTGAACGGCTCCACCTCCGCCGCCATCTCGGCCATCTCAAAGGAATAGAGCGAGAGCCCCAGGATACCGAGGAAGATAATATATTTCAGTGGCCAGATCCGCTCATGCAGACCCCAGGGAACCTTGAACTGCGGTATTTTGAGGGCGCGTGCCGCCTTGTTCAGCAGCTCCTGCAACGCCCCGAAGGGGCACAGCCAGCCGCAATAAACGCCCCGTCCCCAGAAGATCAGCGAGGCCGCAACCGAACCCCATAGAATGAAGATCAGCGGGTCAACCAGAAAGAACTCCCAGCGAAAATCATGCAGCAGACGATCAAAAAATATAATCACATTGACTACGGACAGCTGAGCGTTGGCATAAAAACCCAACCAGACAACGGTGAAAACCAAGAATCCGGTGCGTGTCCAGTAAGTCAATCGCGGCCGCCGCACCAACCAATCCTGAAAGAAGAAGATCATGGTCAGCACGCCAAGCGAAACGGCCAGAATTGCGATATCGACTACGCGGTTTTGCCAGATCCGCATCCACAATGGCGTTTCGGAAGACTCCGCCGAAAGTACCCCGCCCCCTGCACCGCCCCCTGCACCGCCCCCTGCACCGCTCTGCGCGCCGCTCTGTGCGCCAGTCCCTGTGTCGGCCTGTGGTTGGTCTCGAATATCAGGTTTTGCCGAACGTTGCGGTTGCGCGGGCTGCGCAGCGCCAACTTGTTGGTGTTCCAGGTATCGTTCGGGCGGTTGATAGCCCAGATCGAATGTCGTGAAGGTTTTCTTGATCGGGCCAATTGCCCGGGCGACCAGCAATTGCAGGCGCCAAGGCAGGGCTGGATCGAATTCGGTGTCCGGCGGCATCATGAACAAGCCAATTTCGGGAAACTTGCCGGCACCCGGCGCCAGAATTTCGCCGATACGTTTATGATATTTGTCGCGAAAACGAACGCTGCTCTCACCCTGGATCAACTGAATGCGGTCAAAGATGCCGCCCCGTACGTAGCCCGACCCCTTGAACGAATAGCGCCCCCGCGCAAAAATGATCAGCGCTTGTTGACCCGGCACCAGCATTTTCTTGAGATTGCCGTATTCCCGTTCCCCCAGCAGGCTCAAACCAATCGTCGGGATAGAGGCAACGGCGGCGTAAAGGTCGATAAAGGTTTCCTCCGGCGCACCAGCCTCGGGATGTGCAGCGGCGGCTATGTTTCCGCTGGAGGCGAAGGCATGATTGACATCACCCAAACTCAAGGTCAGACGCCTGACCGAGCCGTCACCCAGTAACGTTTGCCAGTTTTCGCTTTTCGCTTTCCCTTGCCGGATCGTCACCCGTTCCGTGGGTGCGGCGGCCATGGCGACGCCGCCGCCGGCACCGCGTTGGCGAAGGATCTTGATCGCGGAACGGATAATTGTGTCATCAATCACCATGACGGTGACCGTGGCGCCTGAAACGATCTCCAGACTGCCTCGGCTTTTCTTGTCCGCAACCAGATCCAGGATATTCAATCCAACATAGCCGTCGATGAAATGATGAATTTTCTTTTCGGGAATTCCGATTAAGACAATCGGCTCATGATGTTTGACCATGCGGGCGCCGGTAATGACGCCCTTGAGACTGACGCCGACCACGACTTGGATCGGTTTTCCGGAATAACCGATGGCGCTGACCGCGGCCGAATTCAGAAAGACATAACCCAGGGGTTGCTCACCCTTGTAGGCGATGGCCGAGGGTGGTGAGCCTTCCGCCGGTCCCAGACGCGTCGCGCCCGGCATGATCTGTTGCAGATCATACTTCGTCGCGAAATCAGCCAGTTCATAAGCACCGGCGCCACGTTGTGGCAGGAGCCAACATATGCCCAACAGCAGAAGCAACACGAAGCTGCGCTGCGCCGAGCTTCCGGGCCGGATCCGGGCCGATATGGGATGCTGGATGGTCATGAGTTGCAATATTTTTGAGCGTCAATTTTTAACTACCCCGCACATATCACCTACAGGCGGTGCACTAAATTGACTGGCATCAATGCCGGGTGCGACATAATTGCTAATTCTGCGATTAATTCGCGATTAGGGCTGATCGATGAAGTTTCAAACCACCCACGAACTGCGGCAGGCCGTGCATTATCTGGATGCGGCGGCGGGCGCGCGCTATGAGCGCATGGCCGAGGAAATGGAGCGTTTGGGCAAGACAGAGGTGGTTGAAACATTTCAGGCACTGGCGGCCGGCAAGCGGCTGGGCTTGCGCGAAGATGCCGGCGCACCAGATGCTGGACGGGAGGCGAAGCTGCGGACCTATCTCGCGTCGCTCATGGACGACGACAACAGCATGGACGAGCGTTATGCGATGACGCCGCAGCAAGCCCTGAATTTAGCCATTCGCAGCGAGACCCAGGACCTAACAGCCTATACCCATATCGCCGGGCATGCGGAAAATGCCGCAGTCATCGAAATGGCCGAACAACTGGCTAGCAAAGCTTTGGATCAACTGCGGCAATTACGCCTGGCCCGCCGCCGCGCCGATCGAACCCGCACCATGAGCGCTTACCGCAAACAGATCATAGCCCTGACGCGAGAGGCGGATAATCCGGGCCAGGCGGAAACGGCATTGCAGGCTATCATCGCGGTTTTGGCCAGGCGGCTTGAAATCGTCAGCGAAATCAGCCGCAAAATATCCCCCGACGATAGCAAATTGATTTTCCAGGCTGCGGCAATGACCAGCCGTATCATAACCAAGCCGGACGGGCCCATGGAAAGCTTTCACACAACAGAGGATGATCCGTTCGTGGAACCACCTATCACCAGGGCCATCGCCGATGTTGAAATAGCCTTTGACGGCTTACTGAGCGCGGCGACAGAAGTCAGGGATGAAATATGCCTGCGCCAAGCCCTCGATTTCGCCGCTGCGCTGATCCCGATATTACACCTGTTGCGACGAGAATAGGCCGGAAATGCTCTAGCGGGCTGCTGCTGAAAAACTCTCACCAATCAGACAAACCGTCATTTCCGCGAAAGCGGAAATCCAGACCTTAGTTGTGGGCTATGTGTAAGTAATTGAAAACAAAGAACATGTCTCCTACATCTGGATTCCCACTTACGTGGGAATGACCAACGGAGAGCGGATTCACTGGCGCCATATCGTTTTTCGGCAGCCTGCTCTGCGTAGGCAGGTGGGCCCCTCCTTTGCAGCACGAGCCGATATGGTGAACGATCCATGAGAACGACACTTATACTCTGGCCGGCGCAGGCCGGCCGCTCTCGTCGAACTCACCGATACGATAGGTGCCTTTCGGGTTGCCATTTTGGTTGTACGAATAGTACTCGACATCAGTGGAGGGCACGCCAAAGCTTCTCGTGATAGGGTGGCCGTCCTCATCCTCCTCTGTCTGCCACATGCGCAGCCATTTCAGCACGTCCGCACCGCATTCCAGTAGTCCGTCCGAATTGACCTCTTCAAGTTCGTCGGCCGACATCCAGCGATACGTGCGCGTTCCATCATCTGCTGCGTCGAGTTCTGGACCAGCCGTCGGCAGGCGATGGCCATATACCCGACACCGCCACTCCCCAGTGCCGCCATCAGGGGCCGAGCCGGGGAGGTCGGCTAACCAGCTGAGCCACGGCAATTGCAATCCCAGTTGATCGCGCAATTGCGTGACCACGGAACCCATGACATTGCAGACGTCCAGAATGCCCGCTGATGCGTCCTCCGCCGCCGCAAACTTTGGAAGCTGCCAGCCATCGGTTTCGTTACCTAGGACAAGCACCTTGTCATCGCTATCTTCGACCAACAGTCGCGCCTCGTCGACGCCGCCCACCGGTCCGTCGCGCAGCGCGGCGAACTGACCGTCGCCCCGATGGTATGGCACCAGGTGCTTGACGTCGTCCGGCAGAACATCATGAACGGCAGACGGGTAGATGGTCGGCCCGCAGGCGGGAGGCGATGACCTGGCGTGGAACTTCATATAGAGCCCACAGCGATCAGCGTTACCATAGTTGGGGCGCGCCTCATGCCATAGAAATCCGTCCATCAAGACGACATCGCCCTTTTTCAGAGACGGGTCCACCAACGATATTTCGCCCGGAGACGGGACCAGGGCGGCGTCTACTTGATGCACACGTCCGTTCGATGGCAATACTGTGGTTTTAAGGTGTGAACCGGGGGATACGGCGAGTGGGCCTGCGGTTTCCGTATAATCGACGAACGGGACGACCGCGAACATCCACTTGACGTACGAGCCGACACAGCGCCAAGGCTTGTAGTCGTAGTGGGCGCCGCTGCCCTCGACGAACGGCTTATCGCCGATGCCTGCGCCTGGCGGACGCATAATTGACCAATATTGCGCCAACGTTGCGGGCTCGCCAAAAAGCTCCTGGACCGCCGCCACGATTGCAGGGTGTGCAAGGCTCAATTCCGCTAGGTCCGGGTGTTCTTCCAGAACCCGAGGGCCCATGGAATGGATGCCCGGCGACGGATAGGCCGAGCCCTCCTGGTAGGTGTCGTAATCGCCGCTGTTAAAGGCAGCGCGGATCGGCCCTGCGAGACGGTCCACTTCCGCGTTTGTCAGGACATTCCTAAGGACGTAATAGCCATTTTTCTCGAATTCATTCTTCATGGCTTGGCCTTCTATATCTGGGGACGAGCGGCACTAACATTGCTCCCAGAATATACGCTAAGGGTTGAATATCAAGGCGCCACCTGGACTCAGCCGTCCGCAAATCCAAGCTCAATTCTTCGGCAGGATACGTCCAGATCACAAATACTTACGGACGTTGGAAATGACGGCTTTGGGGCACGAGAACTAAACCGCTCTCGCGATAACTTGTGTCAGCCTGTGGTGAGGACTGCACGATAACCGGCGGGCCTGTCCTGTGTTGAGATTTGGAGCCTCCAAAACCGCACTCAACACAGGAATAGAGCCATGACTGACAAAGCTATCAGCCCGTTACGCTCGCACATGATCGAGGACATGACGGTCCGGGGATTTACGCCGGGCAGGCAACGAAGATATCTCACGGTGGTGACGAAGTTCACGACCTTTCTTGGCCACGCTCCGGATCAGGCCAGTGTAAAGGATCTGCGGCGCTTCCAGTGCCACATGCGATCCGATGGGGCGTCGGCGACTACGATGAACGCGGCGGTGTCTGCCCTATTTTTTCTTTAGCGTGACGCTGGGGCGCGGCGATGCCGAGGCGGGCTTGACGACGGTCCGTCTGCCGCAACGCCTGCCAGTGATCCTGAGCGTCGGGGAGATGGTCCGGTTTCAATGCCAGGCGCTGCGCATGCTGGACGAGAAGCCGTCAACGAGGTCGAGCGGCGCAACCGGCTGTTGTGAAGGTTCCTCAATCGAATCCAGAACCTTGCTGGCCGAGGTGCGGCGTTCGGCGGCCGTTTCGCTGATGCCGGTGATGTTGCCCTTGATCTGCTCGGTGCCGGCGGCGCCTTTTTGACGAGTCCGTTCGTTGTCAGAAATCTCAGTCCAGCAACACGGTCGTCATCTCCTGCTTCTTCAACCTGAGTGCTCTGGTATCCAAGAACACGCGGCGTCACCGCAATTTCGGGCGAAAACAGTCATGTCCGCGAAAGCAGATATCCAGAAACTCGTTGCAGGCTATGTGTAAGCAATTGAAAGGAAAAACCTTTTCTTTCCCACCCGAAATTTTGCTTTCGCGAGAATGACGGGGGAGAGGGGATTTGACAGTTTCAAATCGTTTTTCCGCAGCCTGATAGAGCGCTGCTCGCGGTCGGGTCGCTGTTGATGAAATTGGGCGCAAGGCAGCGGCGGCTGCGCAGAACTATAATTCTTCACCATATGCCTATGCTGAGAACCTGGTTTCTATTGGAATGAATTTGAATTACAAGCAGCGTGGTTTTCAATTTTACTCTGGAACGAAGGCGCGATTATCTAAGCCGTGACGTTAGAATACATTTATATTTTGGCAGTGATTATCGTTCTCTCTGTCGTGCAATCATTCTTTGGCATGGGCGTGCTGGTCTTCGGCACCCCCACCCTGTTGTTGATGGGGTACGACTTCATACCCACCCTCGGCTATCTTCTTCCCGCTTCGTTCGCGATTTCACTGCTGCAGGTGCTGACCGCTGGAACGAGCCGGGTTCCCGTATCGCCGTTTCTTTATCTGCTCTGCCTGCCGGGAATCGGGATCGGGTTAGGGCTTGCTAAATCCAGTTGGTTGGAGCCCCTGGCCAACAACCTGATCGGCGGGACATTATTGTTGTCCGCGCTCGTTCGTTTCTGGTCCCCGTCGCGAAGGCTATTTACTGTCCTCTTGGAAAAACAACTTCCCGCCTATCACCTTGCCATGGGGCTGCTTCACGGCCTGACAAATTTGGGCGGCGCCTTACTGGCTATTCTTGCCAGCGCCACAAGCAATGACAAGGAAGCCATTCGATACACCATCGCGCACTACTACTTAGCCTTCAGTGTCATCCAGATGCTGATTATCGGGACCTTCATTGCGCGCTTCGATATCCTTTTGGCCAATTTTCCCGCCGCGCTGGTCTCCTCGGCGGTCTACTTGATAATCGGTAACCGTATTTTCGCTCGCGCCAACAACCCCACCTATAATTTTGTCCTGACCCTGTTCATCGCCGTCTATGGCGTTGTCGTTTTGTCTCAGTCTTAGAACCTTTCCGGGCTATTCTGGGATCTAGGCCGCGCGCATGCCGGTCAGGAAGCCGTCAACCAGGTCACGCAGGGTGACCGATTGTTGTGAAAGCTCCTGGCTGGCATCCAGAACCTCGCTGGCCGAGGTGCCGGTTTCAGCGGCCGCCTCGCTGACGCCGCTGATATTGCTCCTGACCTGTTCGGTGCCGGCCGCGGCTTCCTGGGCATTGCGGCTGATTTCTCTGGTCGCCGCGCCCTGTTCCTCGACGGCGGCAGAGATGGCGGAAGCGATCTCGTTGATCTGGGCAATGGTCTGGGTGATCTCGTCGATCGCGGTTACCGCCTCGTCGGTCGCGCCCTGGATGCCTTCGATCTGGCCGGCAATCTCCTCAGTCGCTTTGCCGGTCTGGCTGGCCAGGTTCTTCACTTCCGAGGCAACCACGGCGAAGCCCTTGCCGGCCTCGCCGGCCCGGGCCGCCTCGATGGTGGCGTTCAGGGCCAGCAGGTTGGTTTGGCTGGCAATGTCGTTGATCAATTCAACCACCTCGCCGATCTTCTTGGAAGCCTCGACCAGCCCCTGAACCTTGCGGGTGGCCTGCTCGGCCGCGCCGACGGCGTTCTGCGTCGTATCGGCCGACGTACTAACCTGGGTGGCGATTTCCGAGACCGAGGCCGAGAGTTCCTCCGTGGCCGAGGCCACGGTCTGGACATTGGTGCTGGCCTGTTCGGTCGCGGCGGAGACCGTGCTGGAACGTTCGGAGGTATCGTTGGCCAGCTGTTTCATGGACCCCGCCGCCGCGCTCATCTGTGCGCCGGCTGAAACCACGGTTTCGATAACATTGGCGACTTTGCCTTCGAATTCCTTGGTCAACTGCTCTCGGCGCTGGAAGCTTTCTTCGCGGGCCGCCTGCTCTTTTTCCCGTTCGGCCGCCAGTTCCTGCATTTTGATGGTATTGGCCCGGAATGTGGTGAAGGCCCGTACCACGGCGCCGATCTCGTCGTCGGCACGCATCTTGACTTCGATGCTGACATCGCCGTCACGCAACGCGTTAAGCGCGCTAACGACTTCCGACAGCGGCCGCACGATGAACGAGCGCACGATCCAGAAGGACAGCGCTAGGCCGGTGAAAACGGCGATCGCCGCCAGGATCGACATCAGCAGGATGGCCTGCTTCTCGTGTTCTTCGGCGCGCAGCAGAGCGGCTTCGGTGAAGCTTACGATCTCGGCCTGCAGAGCCTCGAGTTCGTGAATGAGCTTGTCTTCCTCCACCTCGGTCTTTTTGGCAATCTCCATCGCATGCTTTTCGTCATGCGCAGCAAAGGCGTCAAAGGCCTCAATGGCATGGGCCTCATAGGCGCCATGGGCGTGTTCTATTGACTCTAACTCGTGCAGCACCTTCTCGAACTCTACCCGTTCGTCCTCGCCATGGGCGGCAGAGGCCGACGCCGTGGCCAGCGCCTCGCCCCCGGTGATCTCGGCCTCGACCTTGGCGCTCAGGGTCTTGAAGGCCGCGACAGTCTCATTGAAGGGAACACTCCTGGCCGCGTCTCTCTCCATCTCCTCGCCGTAACGGATGGCGCGCTCGAATTCAATAGCCTGTTCCAACTGGTGCACGGTGATCTTAGAGATGATTTCGGTCAGTGGCATGTCCTGCTCGGCGATGGCTTCTATCTCGCCGCCGATTTTGGCACGTTGATAGACGCCGGCGCCCACCGTTGCCACCAACAGGATGAGGCAGATGGACACCACCCCCATCAGCTTCTGTCCGACCGACAGGCTCCATCGCCGGCTATCGGCGTCCTGGTTTAAACGTTCCCGCTTTCCTGCTCTGGCGTCTTCATTCCCTTAATCCTCTCGATCGGGGTTCAATACGATGCTGTCCCAATGCCGAAATTCGTAGCTAGCAGCTTTAAAAAATCTAAGGATTTCCTTAGTAAATAATTTGTTACTTAAGGTTCGTTTAATGGCGATCAAAAAATTCTAATCCTCCAAATGCTCTCCCGATTATGTTGATCATGTCACTGCTATTCCGCGAAAATGTTCTACCTTGTTCAGGAGAAACGAACGCCCCGGCCGAAATTTTATCGACCGGGGCGCGTGATATGGATGTAACAATTCAGAGAGCATTCGGATCAGCCCAACTTGACGCCTGTCAGGAAAGGACCGGTGTGCGGGGCCGGGAAGGCCGCCGGCCCATGAGGCTCATGCAGCGCGGACCGAAGTCAGGAACTTGTCCACTTCCTCTCGCAGGCTGGTGGCCTGCTTGCTCAGATCGTTGGTTGCTTCCAGCACCTGGCTGGCCGCGGAACCGGTCTCCTGGGCGCCCCGGTTGACCTCGCTCATATTGGAATTGACCTCTTCAGTACCTTGAGCGGCTTCCTGAACGTTGCGGCTGATTTCCTGGGTCGATGCGCCTTGTTCCTCTACCGCCGCAGAAATGGAGCTGCCAATCTCACTGATTTCTTCAATGGTCTTGGAAATTCCTTCGATTGCGGTAACGGCCGAGCCCGTCGCGGTCTGGATTTCAACGATCTGCCCGGAGATTTCCTCGGTTGCCTTCGCCGTTTGAGAGGCCAGGTTTTTCACTTCAGAAGCGACCACGGCGAAGCCTTTGCCGGCGTCACCTGCCCGCGCCGCCTCGATCGTGGCATTCAGAGCCAGCAAATTGGTCTGATTGGCGATGTCGCTGATCAGTCCAACCACTTCGCCGATCTTCTGCGAGGCTTCCACCAGGCCCTGGACCTGCTCCGTCGCGCTTTGGGATTCGGCAACCGCGTTGTTGGAAATATCAGAAGACTGGCTGACCTGGCGGGAGATCTCCTGCACGGTCGCCGACATCTCCTCGGTCGCCGTCGCGACCGATTGCACATTGGTGCTGGCCTGAAGCGAGGCTGTCGTAACCGTGGCCGAACGGTTCGAGGTCTGTTCGGCGATGCCGCGCATTTCCGCGGCCGACGTGCTCATGCTCTCGGCCGCTTCGCCAACCGATTGAACAATGCCCATCACCGCGCTTTCGAAGCCGTCGGCTAGTTGAATGCGGTCGTCACGCACCCGCTTCTCGGTGTCAAGACGCTGTTGCTCCGCCGCCTCTTCCATGCGCTTGACGTTGATGGCATTGTCCTTGAAGACCTGAACCGTGCCAGCCATATCGCCGATTTCATCCTTGCGCTCAGTACCAGGGACTTCGACCTCAAGATCACCTTGCGCAAGACCAACCATGGCCAGCGTCATGGAAGTGATTGGCCTGGCGATCCCATTGCCGATTATCCATGCCATAACGATGCCAATCAGGATGGCAATGCCGACACAGAGGGCGATCAGCAGATAGGTGGTGGACACCGTTTCCGTGTTGCTGGCCTGACGCTGCTGCATCAGGTCGGATTCCATAGCCGAGAATTCGCCCATCAAGCGGCGGAACTCGTCGAAGTACTTTTTGCCACGGGCCTCGCCGATCAGATCGGACATGTCATCCATGGTCTTGGCGTGCCCAATTTCTCGGCGTAATGCGATGGCCGGTTCGGTGACCTTTTCTTTCCATTCGGTGATGGTTGCTTGGGTTTCTTTCAGTAATTTTACCTGGGCAGGGTTATCGTTGACCGTCTGGCCCAAGCTTCCCACCAACTCGAAAAAACGCTTGGAACCACCGGTATAAGGGTCGAGGAAGGCGTCCTGGCCCGCCAACAGATAACCGCGCATGCCGGTCTCCATATCCACGGCAGCGGCGACAATGGAATTGGCGTGTGCGATCACTTTATATGTATGGGTCACCCACCCTTCGTTCTTGGACATCGTCTCAAGCTGGTTGACGTCAATGGGGACGCCCAATTCTGCGGCTTCCTTGACGGTATTGAAGGTGGCTTCGAATACAGCACGGCGCTTGTTCAGCAAAGCCTGTTCGCGTTCGATGAAGGTTTTGATCTGGCCGCGGAATTTGTCGAAATAGGCCTTGCCCTTGGCCTCGCCGACCAGCTTAGCCATGTCGTTCATGGTCTGAGCATCACCAATGTCCCGGCGCAACTGGATGGTCGGCTCGGTGACCTCTTTCTGCCACTCGCGGAGAACATTTTCCACTTCGCCCAGGCGGGTAACCTGTTCCGGATTATCGTTGACGGTTTCCTGTAAGGCCGCGATACCTTGATAGGTTGCCGTCTCGCCAGCATTGTAAGGGTTGAGGAATTCGTCCTTGCCGGCCAGTAGATAGCCCCGCATACCGGTTTCCATGTCCACGGCGGAACCGACAATGGCGGCTGCATCGCCCAGCACGACATGGGTATGATCAACCCGTTCGTTGGTGCTGACAATGGAATTGATACTGTAAATTGACATACCGCCCAGGGCCGCCAGCAATACCAGCGGCGAACAGATGCCGATCAAAACCCTCGCCTTGGTCTTCAGATTGGAAAACGTGCCACGGGCTAAAATGCCTCTAATATTGGCCATCTCTTGTCCCTCTCGGATCACTTAACGTGCTTGAACATGGATCATAAATTTTACTGCGGGGCAGCTGCGGCGCTACCGAAACAGGTACATTGCCAAGCTCACTGCGCCACAACGGCAAATTCGTAGCGTTATTGTTGCGCGTAATGATTTAGGAAAGGTGAATATGGCTGCGGACTCCGCGAGGAGCGCCGCGTGACACACCTTTCGCCCCGAGCCTGATACGTTGCCATAGGTAGGCGCTACGCCGTACGAGAGGTCAAACGGAAGCCCGCCGGACCTTTCAGGTGTGTGTTCGCAATCCCGGCGTCATTCTTCGGGGTACGCGCCAAGAAGCACTTTGCCCATGTACTCACGGGCATCGATGGGGGAATAAGGCTGCATGAACGGCCCGGCTCTAACGTCCCGATATAAACGGGATAACGGGTTGCGCGCCATATATCCGCCGCCGCCGCTCAAGTCCATCGACTGGCCAACGATGTCGATCGCGTGCCGGTTCACGACCCATTTCGCGCTCTGATAGTCTTTCATCAATTCATGGCCCTGCTCGTAGGTCGCCGTTGCGCCGCCATCCGTAGCCGCCATGAAGTCATCAAGCTGCATGCCAAGCCTGGCCAGGATGCTTTGCGCGGTGGCCAGGGAAATCTCCATTTCCGCCAACGCGTGGTGCACGCCAGGTCTCGCCCCGGATCGCACCTGGGCGGTCTGGGCCGTCGACTGCGCATCGAGTGCATACTGAAACGCCGTTTCAGCAACGCCCAGGAATGCGCCGACCAACGGTACATTCGCCAATGTGCGGTTGACCAGAACAGGGGTGCTCCACTTTCCCCAGGGGCCAATCTTGCGCAACGCGTCGTGGGGAACCAGGCAGTTTTCGAACTGTATGGACTGGCTACCCGAAGCGCGCATTCCCAAGGCATCCCAATCACCCAGCGGCCGGATCCCTTCTGTACTCATGGGGACGAGGACGTTGGCGATATGGTCGCCGTCCGCGTCACGCATGCGCACATTGGCCGCGACGTGGGTTGCCAGGGGCGACATGGTAACAAAGTTCTTCGTGCCACTGAGCCGCCAACCCGCCTCGCTCCAGCGTGCTTCGCTCAGCGGATGAAGATTGTCCGTGCCCCGCTCGGTGGTGGTTGAGCAAATCAGCATCTCGCCTTTCGCAACCGCTTCCAGGAAGGTTCGGGCCCGAAGCCGCGGTGCAGAGCCTGTGTCGCTGGCACGATAAAGGGCTGCTAGCCCGCGCGTGGCCGAAAGGTGCATGCTGATCGCGATCGCGGCCGAGCCATCGCCCCTGGCAAGCGTTGCAATGGTCAATGTCCAGTCATGCATGGATCGCAAACCCAGACCGCCAAGCTCCTCCGGCACGAAGGCCGCTGCTATGCCCGTGCGTTGCATGTCGGCATAGTTTGCCGGGCAAATCTCATTCGCCCGGTCGGCTGCATCGGCCCGGGCCTGGAAAGTTTCAACCAGATTGTTGGCTGCGGCAATGACGCGCTCACCAGCCGCGGTCGTTGGGACAATGCGATAGCTCATGGCGGAGTTGTTCTTCTTTGCATCTCAAACGCCGCAGGAGCGGCAGGTCAAAATATGGCGATCTCAGGGTTTCTCCGGCGACCAGCCATAGGCTTTGGCACAGGCGCCGCCCATCAGCGTCGCCCGTTCGCTATCGCTCAGGCGGTCGGTGAGGCGGAACGGTTCGACTCCCTGTTCGTAGTTGACGACCGCGTACGCGCGGGTCCAGTCGGTGCCCCACAGGCAGCGGTCGAGATCCCAGGCGTCGAATACGCGGGCGAGGGGGTCCCAGATGTCCGGGTAGGGGTAATCGGCGTGGGAAAGCGTGCACGCCCCGCTGACCTTGATCACCGCGTTTGCGCGGCTGGCCAGAGCGAGCACTTTCGGCAGGTCGGCCCAGGGCTCCGGCGCAGCCGGCGGGGTGCGGGGCTGCTGGATGCCCAGATGATCGATGATGAATCGGGTGTCGGGGTGGCGGTCGACCAGCGCCGTGCCCGCCTCCAGGTTGCCCCAGCAGAGCATGTTGACCGGAAAATCGTGCCGCGCGGCCTCGCGCAGGATCAGGCCGATGCCCGGGTCGTCGGGGTCGCGTCCCGCCTCGGGGGTCATCATGATGCGAATGCCGACGGTGCCTGGGATTTTCTTCCAGTCCGCAATGACATCGGCGACCGCGGGGTCCGACGGATCGACGGGCTTGACGAGGCCAAAACGGCCGGGATGGGCATTGCGCACCTCGACCGCATAACTGGCGTCGTATTGATACATGGAAAAGGCGGAGATGAAGATCGCGCCATGGACGCCGACCGCATCCATCGCCGCCACCATCTCGTCGCCGGTGACGTGGTCAGGCCAGTTCGGCACCGAGTGCCAGGGCCGGTCGGGCGTGTTGGCGGCATAGGCGTGGACCTGGGAATCAATGATCGGCATGGGGGCTGTTCCTCTTGGTAATACAGTCTTTTGCCATTGCAGCAGCTTGCGGCGGTTACGTCGAGAGGGGTTCGTAATTCGGGATCAAACAAATTCTAGAAGATGGGGGGCCGAACCAGCGGGACAAGGTCTATCTGAGCCTGGTACCGTACGGTATGGACGAGCAGTGGCGCGGCCTGTTGCGCCCGCAACCCGGTTATGCCGGGAG
Organism: Alphaproteobacteria bacterium; assembly: GCA_021776235.1. Classification (GTDB taxonomy): domain Bacteria; phylum Pseudomonadota; class Alphaproteobacteria. The sequence continues at coordinate 20,768 of JAJFGG010000018.1, forward strand.
ATCGACAGGCCGCACGACAAAAGGGAAACACGGTCCTGCTCGGTCGTTCAACGTACAGTGATGACTTGCACCGTGGAAATTGGTGCCGCGCTCTTATCTCCCGGGACCTGACCGGGCAGGTGGCGGCTACGAGCCGGGCTGGGCTTTAAGCCAGGCGATGATGGCGGCCTGCTTGGCCTTGGAAAGGTCGCGCACGACCGGCATGTAGCCGGGGTTGTCAAACGGCAAACCGAAGACGTGCAGAAGGGCCGCGGTATTCCTGATGAGGCTGGCCTTGTCGCCCAGATCGATCCCCATGTTCTTCATCACCGGATAAAGGACGGCGTATTGCGCCATGATCGGCTGGATGTTTTCCCAGGTTGGGGCCTTGTCAAAGCGATCGTGAACCAGCAGGCTCAGGAATGAATTCGGATCACTGCCGGGGATCGAAGGATCGCTGTTGAAGCCCAGCGCGTAAACCTGGCCATCGATGAATTTCCGGAAGTCGTCCGGGTTGCCGCCGTTGATCGTCGCTTTGGCGCGCCCCTCGCAGGTCCTCACCGAGGTGTCGAAGCTGACCTTGGTGCCATTGGGCCCCACGACGCCCACCCGCGGCGGCTCGCTGTCGCCAAGGGGCAGTTTCGATGCCGTCTTGTCGCTTATCACGATGTCGACGTCCGCGGGCGCACCGAAGCGCGTGGCCCAGAATTCGACTTCGGCGCTGGTATCGGCTTCCATGCGGAAGACGTAGGGATAGGCGTCCACATAGATCCCGGAGGCGGCTTCGGCGAACAGGGTCTCCCCGTCGCTGTCGCTCACCACGATCGGCCCATTCAGCAGGTCGTGGGCCTGTGTGTCGGTGAGGCCGTCCAGATTGAAGTCGCTGATCAGCGCGTTGCTGTTTTGAGCGGCCGGGCTGAATTCGAGCGTGCCGAGTTCGAACGGCATCGTTTTCGCCTTCTCGGCGGACACCGTCAAGGTCTCCGATTGGCGCGGGGCGCTGGAGCCCAGATCAATGGTCAGCCGAACCGGTTTGCCGCATTCATCCGTTGTCACTTTGGCGGGGCCAAAGTTGTACTTGCCCCTGTTGCCACCTGGGTCCCTGCTCGGCCGCAACAGCCTGGCCGGCACAAAGTTGATCGGCTCGGCGGGATCGGCCGGGCCGACCGTGCCGGCGATCTTACAGATAAAGGGAGTGCTGTTGGTCGGCTTATCGCCCGGGCCACGCTGACTGAGCACCGGGCCGGCGATAAACCGGATCGAAAGCAGATTGGGCGACTGCTCCTGCCAAAGCTTGATCGCGCCCGTGAGCGCCTTGCCCCACGCCACCGGCGTCAGGACGGATTGATAGGTGGCGTTGGTGCCGAAGTAGTTCTGAAACCATACTTCGGTCATGTCCGCGGTCACATAGTTCTCGCCGTCGCCAATCTTGAGCTGCAGGCCATACAACATGGAGACCATCTGCTGCTCGGGGTCGAGATCGACGATCTTGCAGGGCATGTGGCTATTGCCCCAATTGTCCGTCGAGGCGACGGGTTTGCCCAGCAAGCCGCTGTCTTCCCCGCCGGCCATCGCGGTAAGCGCGCCGGTGATTTTGCAGTCGATCAACTTGATGTAGCCGTTACCGTTGGGGTTCCATAATAGCTTCAACGGCGTTTGGCCGGGCTTGTAATTGTCAGAGGTGTTATTGATCGTCGAGGGTCCGGCTTCGAACGTGCCGCCGAAGTGGACCCGCGGGAAATCCAAGTAGCTCATAGCGTTATGTCTCCCTGTTGGTGTTCTTATTCGCCCGGATTATTCACCCCCTGGGGGTACAACAAAGTGGTGCGCAGCGCGCAGACCGTGGGGCGCCCTCACTACGGCGGATCGCCTCGCACCTCCGATCGGATCCGCAAATTGTTCGGATCGACCCAGGTCAGCCGATAGAAAAGCATCGAATGAAGAAAGCGAAACCCATACGGTCAGTCGTAATCTAGACTACCACTATAAATTGTCAAGATCTTGCAAATGAACACAGACCTCAATGAAGTAGAGGTGTAATATATATTATTACCAACCACCCCTGAATTCGCTGGGAGCTGTTTTTTTCAGTACTGACGTTTTGCCGACCCGTTACGATGATTGTCCCCCGGTACAATGCGAAACTCGACTGAAATGAGGCTGATGGTTGTTGTTTATGTTCCTCGGCAACCCTTGATTGACATCGCATAAATAGGCATTCATCCTTGCCGTGGTCCGGTGCAGCGATACTTCATGCGGGATTTTTCGGGAACGCAAGCACATGGGTAAAGCAAATACGCATTGTTCAGGACAGACCTGGGTGCAATACGCGGGGAGCTTCGAGGACGTGCGGGGCCCGGATTACGCGTACTGGGTCGTCGCGGAAACTGATGCCCACGAAGGTCCGGTCTATGTCCGGGACACCAACGAACTTTATTTCACGTCGGTGCCCGCGGGTACAAATATTCCCATCACCGGGTTCAAGGAAGTCGCGATCAGGAAAGTCTGCTTCGACGACGATAACAGCGTCAAGACGGTCAGGGGCCGTTCCAATATGGCCAACGGAATGACCATGGATCTTGCGGGCCAGCTGGTCATCTGCGAGCAGGGAAGCAAGACCGAACGGGCACGGATCAGCCGAATGAACCGAGCCACGCGGGAGCACGAAACCATCGTTGATGAATGGTTCGGGCTGACCTTCAACTCGCCCAATGATGTGGTCGTCAAGAGTGACGGCACAGTTTGGTTCACCGACCCCAGCTATGGCTTCCATCAGGGCTTCAAGGATGCACCGTTGATCGGAAACTATGTTTATCGCTTTTGTCCGTCGACGGGGCAAACCACGGTTGTGGCCGACTCGTTCATTCGGCCGAACGGCCTGGCGTTCTCGCCCGACGAAACCGTCCTCTACATCAACGACAGCGCCGCCATTCTCGGCGACGGCGCCAGCTATGACGTGACGATGCCCCATCACATAAAGGCTTTCGATGTGCTCGACGGCCGGCACCTGCACAATGAAAGACTGTTTGCGGTGGTCAGCCCCGGCATCCCGGACGGCATGAAGACGGATACCCAGGGGCGGGTGTATTCCTCATCCTTTTCCGGCGTGAAGGTCTATAGCCCCGGCGGCGACCTGTTGGGCGAGATCCTCGCCGAGGGGGTGGCGAACTTCACCTTCGGCGGGCCGGAGAACAACATTCTCTATATGTGCGTGGACAATGCCATCATCGCCGCCCGGCTCGCCGCGACCGGGGCCGGTGACCACAACAGTCCGGGAATTTGCGACTGAGGCTGATCGCTGTCGCCGCACCTTGGTATTATTTCGCGGTATAGCCGCCATCGGCGCAGATGACCTGCCCGGTGATGAACGAGGCCGCATCGGAGAGCAGAAACAGATTGAGGTTGGCGATTTCTTCCGGCTCGCCAAAGCGGCCTAGGGGAATGCCATTCAGCAGGTAATCCCGCCGGGCCGGGATCGACCTGCTTTCCGCCGTCATGTCCGTGGCCACGGGGCCGGGGCCGACCGCGTTGATGCGGACGTTGTCCGGCCCCAGTTCCAGGGCCATGCTGCGGGTCAGGCCGTTGATGCCGGATTTGCTGGCGGCATAGGCGGCCGCGCTGGGATGGCCGACCAGGCCGATCTGAGAGGAAATCATGACGATGGAGCCCTTGCCCCGGGTTTTCATATGCCGGGCGGCGGCCCGGGCCAGATTGAAACAGCCGGTCAGGTTGGTGTCCAGGACATCCCGCCAGACCGTATCGCTGGTCTCGGTGGCGGTGAAAAGCGCGATGATGCCGGCGCAGGCCAGGGCGCCGTCCAATCCGCCGAAGCGGGCAATGGTGGCCGCAACGGCCTGATCCATGGCGGCACTATCGGTGACATCAAGATCGAATATGTCCTCATCGTCCAGATGCCGGCGCAGTATCTCGCGCTGTTCCCTGCCGCGCGCGGTGCCCGCCACCCGCGCGCCCAGGGCGCAGGCCCCCTTTACCGACGCCAGGCCCATGCCGGAACCGGCGCCGGTCACGAACAGTCGGTATCCCGCAAGATCAATCATCTGGGTTCCTCACCTTTGACTGCATCAATCCTGACCCAGATGGTCCCGTTGGGTGCGGCCGCTGTAGTCCGTGCGGAACAGCCCGCGGCGTTGCAGTTCGGGCACCACCTGATCGACGAATTCCTCGATGGCACCGGGGCAATAGATGGGTGACAGCATGAAGCCGTCGCCGCCCGCCGTGGCCATGAAGGCTTCCATCTGATCGGCGACGGCGCCTGGCGTGCCGACGAATTGCGGCAGGCCGACGCTCTGGCCGTGGCGCGCCGCCACTTCCGCCAGGGTCATTGCCGCCCCGGAGGCCTTGCGGTAGCGGGTTTTCAGGCGCTGCAGTTCCGGTTCCCGCCGCTCTGTCATGTCAGCGTCGGGCGGGAGGCGCGACAGATCGAAATCCAGATGGGCCGACAGGATCGTCATGCCGCCGTCCAGGGGCACCAGGGAATTATGCAATGCCTGCTTGTCCAGGGCTTCCGCTTCGCTGGCGCCAATGATCGGCTGCATCCCGAACAGGATCTTGCAGTCTTGCGGTCGCCGATCGAAGCTGGCCATGCGCGCCTTGACGGTGTTGAAATAGTTGGCCGCGTCCTCGGCCCTGGGCTGGATGGCGAAAATCGCGTCGGAATATTGCGCGGCAAAGTCGATGCCCTTGGGTGAGGTGCCGGCCTGCAGGATGGCCGGGCCGTTCTGCGGCGATCGGGTCACGTTCAACGGGCCGCGGGATTTGAAGAATGCGCCCTCGTGTTCGATGCGCCGCACTTTGCCGGCGTCGGCGAAAATGGCATTTTCACGGTCCATCACCACGGCGTCCGCGTCCCAGCTTTGCCAGAGCTTTTGGCAGACCTGGATGAATTCGTGGGCCCGTTCGTAACGCGTCTCGCTATCCTGACGCTGTTCGCCGTAATTGGCGGCCTGGTTGTGGTTCAGCGAAGTTACCACATTCCAGGCGGCCCGGCCCTTGGTCAGATGATCGATCGAGGCCCACAAACGGGCGGCATAAAAGGGCTCGTGATGACTGACCGAGAGTGTCGCGCCCAGGCCGATATGCGAGGTGACCGCCGCCATAAAGGACAACAACGGAATGGGGTCGTGTTCCGGGGCCTGGGTGGCATAGCGCAGGGCCGGCGCCAGACTGCCGCGGAAGGTGTCCGAGATGTAGTTCAGGTCGGCGAAAAAGACCATGTCGAACTTGCCCCGCTCGCACACCTTGGCGATGTGCTGATACAGCTCTGGCTGGGTCCAGTCATAGTTCCGGGCCGCGGTTTCAGGATGCCGCCACATGGCCAAGCTGTGATAGGTGGGCCCGTGCACCAGAAACTGCGCCAGATGCATTTTTTTCTTCGCCATTGCTTCGCTCTTCGATGCCGCCCGACTGATATCTCCGGTTGGTTCCGCCGTCTTGACGCCCTCTTCAGCTTATACCAAGCTGCGCTATTGTCGACGTCCCGTTCATGGGGTATAGGCCAGGGCAGGCGGCATTGCGGCCTGTCATCATATTGCACCGGAGGTAGGATACGTGGGTGTCAAGGCAACGATCTATCAACCGGCCAAGGGCGTGACCCAGTCGGGGCGGGGCAAGCTGACGGCGTGGCGGCTCGATTTCGATTTGACGGCGTCCCGTGGCATCGAACCCTTGATGGGCTGGACCTCGGCCACCGATATGCGCCAGGAAGTCAGCCTGAATTTCACCAGCCGGGACGAGGCCGTTGCCTATTGCGAACGCAACGGCATCGAGTACCGGGTGCGCGAGCCAAAACAACGCCGGATCCGTATTCGCACCTACGCCGATAATTTCGGCCCGGGCACCCTGCGCGGCCCCGGTACCGAACCGATTTAAGGCCCCACGGGCGCCCGTAGCTCAGCTGGATAGAGCACCGGACTTCTAATCCGGATGTCGCAGGTTCGAATCCTGCCGGGCGCGCCACTATTTTCGATAAATTTAATCAATGCCTTGAAGTGTTACTGCAAGAAGAACGACCTGACCCCGGTCTTTCTGCAAATCTCAATCAGACGCGAAAGATGGGGTAAGAACACCCGGTTTCACATTCCGCCGTATCGACTCGACGGGGCTTCCCAGGGGCATTCCTCGGGCGGCGCGCGCAGGCGGGATCGCGCTGTTTTTCTGGCGCGTGTGGTTTTTATGTATTGCTCATACATATTTGATATAAGCCCCGATGCATCTCAGAAATTGGCAACAGAATATCATCGACAGTTTCCCGTCGATCATAAACGAGCACCGCCGCTTTATCTTAAAAGCGCCGACTGGCGCTGGTAAGACCGTGCTTGCGAGCGAGATCGTTGAACGGTTTTACAAGGGCAAAAAAATCATCGTGCTGTGCCACCGGCTCGTGCTGTTGGAACAACTTGCAGAAGCTCTTGGCAAGAGGCACGCAGTTTGCAAATTGTCGGTTTCCGATAAAGGGCCCGCTTTTGCCGATTACGATATTCTGCTTTCGACCAGCATGCGCGCGAAAGACGTACTGGCAGATGCCGTGCCCAAGGCGGATCTCATCATCGTGGACGAGGCCCACCGCGTATCACCCAACGGCAGAGGCTATAAACGGATCCTCGACGATTTCGACGAGCACGGCAAAGCGGAGGCTCAGTTCATTGGGCTCACCGCCTCTCCCGAGCGGCGTACTGGGGATCAGCGTGACCAACTCAATCTTGCTTTCGATGCCATTATTGATTGCGCCAATATAGAAGACCTCATCAAAGAGGATGTTTTGGTGCCGCCGGAATACCGGTCCCATTTTGTGCACGACCTGGATCTGGATGGCATCGATATCAGTTCCGGTGATTTCCCAGTCGCAAAATTGGCACCGGCGATTATTAAATCCTCAATGATCGACTATGCGATTTGGAGCTACAAAGAAGAACGTTTGAAGCTTTCGAAAAAGCCTGTCTCGGCCTGGTTTTGCGTCGATGTCAGCGTCGCGGAAGCAACATTGCGTAGTATTCGACAATGCAACATCGAAGCCGCCATGGTCACTGCAGCGACGCCGATCCGGGAACGGATGCAGCTCCTGGCACGGCACGAGAGCGGCGATATCGAGGCGATGGTCTCGGTGGGCGTGCTGGCCGAAGGCTGGGATAATCCTCATTGCAATATCATCGTTCACCTGCGGCCGACCTTGTCAAAAGTGTTGTGGGGCCAATCAGTGGGCCGTGGTTTGCGGTCCGCTCCAGGTAAAGAAAAATGCATCATCATTGATGTCAGCTCCAATTGGAGCACATTTGGCCCTGTGGAAAAGCTGCAATGGAATCTTTGGAGCCATCCCCGCTCCTATATGCAATTTAGGAACCGCTTCAATTGGATCGGACAACAGCAGCATGGCGGGGAGTCCAGCGGTATTTACCTACTTTGCAAGAATGAATTGCCGAACAGAACGCGCTGTTCACATATTTATCAGAAAGATGTCTTTGAAGACGATACGTGCCCCATATGCGGTTCCTATGCCGCCGTTGATATTTCTAAGGAACTACGCCTCGACAGCTCGCTGAACGAAAACGGGCTGCATCGGCTGTTCTTTGAGCGGGTTCCGAAGGTTTATGATGAGATGAATCTGTCTATTTGGAACAGGCTTGGCGCAAACGCATGGAAGTCGGCGAACAGCAAGGAGCAGGTGTTTCTCGCCTTTTGCATGGCTTTCGCGGAGGTTTCGAGCGAAGTGACGAATGGCGAGTCAGGATTTTGGAATGCCATCCTATCGGTCGAAGCGGGTATCCGTGCATACCTGGTCGAGAAAAGAATCCAGATAGTGAAACAGGAAGATTTCGACCTCGGGCATATTGCTGACGGCATGTTGGCTGGCAAAGAAATCCGGACATTGCAGGCTCACTATGGGATTTCTCTTTGCGGCACTACTTTCCAAACACACTCGCCCGCCGAAAATGAACGAAAATACCAGAAGGCAATCAAAGTTGCTGAAAGGCTAGCGATACTTGGTTGCTCTTCCCGGGACGACCTGCCCTATTTTAATGCCGCTCGTCATTTAGCTGCTTGATGCGCCTCAGCGGCATAGGGTCGGGAGATGCCGCCTCTGACATCGCTCAAATCAAACGCTCCCACCATGGCAGAAACCAGAAAATCCCCATAGGGTCTGCCGGCAACCGCAACGCGTCACCTTCTCCATTATCGAGCCTTGGCGCTTCTCCGACGCAGGCAGGCAACTCGCATCATCAACCACGACAGCGCCGGCGTCCGAGAAACCTGCACAGGAACGAAAATTGACAGCAGCGGCGGCGAGCTAGCAATGATCGAGTTCGGAGCAACATATGCATGGAAGTAGATGGTCAATAGCATGGCTATCTTGACCGCCCCGCACCTCGTTGCCCTCTGGCAACATGCCTGGCGTTCGCGTTAATATTAAGCCCCTTTATCGAGCCTGATCCTGGATCGAATTGCCCTGGCCGGACTTGGCTGGGCTGATCGGCGTTGGCCTTCCGCTTTCCGGCGTTCTGTGTCGCTTTTGCTTTTGCTCGTTGCCGGGCCTTGGCTTTTGTCATGTTCTCTTCTCCTTTGCAAAAGGCCTTCTGGAACTTTGACGATCTGATTTTCCAAGGCCCCAAGCTTCTTTTAGGAAGGTGAAACCAATGCGGCGGAATTGCAATAGCCGAAAGAATGTCCCAATGGTCAGCGGCTAAAGAACGGGCGCCAAAGGCTCCTCCAGCTGCCGGAAAAAGCTCTTGTCGAGCAAAGTAGAAACGGCCTGCATGCGTGTTTCACTGCTGATCTTTTGCTAGATAATGACAGCATGAGGCAGTTGGTGCCGGGATTCTATCAGACGTGAGACAATCCAGACACTGCCCGGAAAGTCAATCTTCTCCAATTGGTCTCCAGGTTGAAACGTGGCGCTCTTGAGTGGCCGACGCATCAATTGTTCCGCGCTAATCGGGTCGGTGTGTTGACTGAGACAATGGGCATCGAGACTGAGTCTGACGAGATTGCGCTTTACGTTAGGCGACCTGGTTCTTGCTATCGGCTTTCTCGGCCTTCGTTTTCGCCGACTTCGGCATATAAGTTTTCCTTTGCCTCGGTTCCGGGCGGTACGGGCGAGTACTTTCGTCCCCATATTGAGATGGGATCGCTCACGGCGTGGTAGGCAATGCGACATTGGTTCGGCGCATGGCGGCAACAGCGAACCACAACCGCCTCCAATTTGAGTTGGAGGCGGCGCTTTGTGTGGCTAATCGACGATAGACAGGTTCTCAGCGGAAGATTTGCCTTGTTGTCCCGGCTGAAGTTCATAGGAGACCTTCTGCCCTTCGCTAAGCGTACCTAGTCCGGCGCGCTCAACGGCTGAGATATGAACAAAAGCATCTTTTGAGCCGTCTTCAGGCTCGATGAACCCAAAACCTTTGGCCGGATTGAACCATTTTACAGTACCAGTAGTCATAGCAGTTTCCTCTAACGGGGAATTAAAATTCACGCCTCGCCTCATGCGGTGGCGCGGACGGTATAACGTCCACATTGTCAGGGGATAGCTAAGAAATCGGCGCACCGGTCTTTCAGGCAGCACCAAACGAATGCAATACGTATGCAGCGTAAATAGGCGATGTCACGGATAAGTCAACGCCAGAAAGCGCAAGCGATCAATCCACTGTGGTTGTTCACGATGCCCGCTTCGGGTCGAAGGGCGGACCGTTGGTAGAAGGTCGTCGTTGGGGGTGAAGCGGAAGTTGGAAGTGGCTCACTCTGCGCTTGGAATTCGGCTCATTGAATGGCGCTATTTCGCCCGATTTGGAAGCGACATTATGATAACCCAATGGTTCGCATTTTCATCCTGTCCGGCGCGCCAAAATCATTCAGATATCAGCCAGGAACTGACGGCCTCCAGTCGGGCAGGTTTCCCCCGGGAGCCCGACAGGCGGACGATGTAGGCGCCTTTGGAGGCGAAGCGCTGCCCAGGCCCGAGGGAAAACCGGGGCACCAGGCCGGGATTGAATTCATTTTCTATTCTGTGTTCGATGATTTCAATGAAATAGTCCCGGTTGAAATGTTCCAGAAGGTGGCTCAGGGCGTCGTCGGCGATGGCCATGGTGGCCCAGGTATTTAGTTGGATGTCTTCATGGACACGGCGGATGCCCCGTGAGCGGAGCCAGGCCCGGGCCCGGTACTGGCGCGGCGCACGGTCCCCTGGCAGGGCAAACGGGTAGGTCAGGCGGAGGGCTGCCCGGATCGGGGGGGAAAGTGCGCTAAGGGCGGCCGCCGTGCGGCTGTGCGACATGTAGATTTCGGGCCGGCCGGCTGCTTCAAACACCGCCGCCAGGTCACCATGGTCCGGCTGATCCAGCCACGAGACCAGGACCGGGCGGTCACCCGTGCCCAGGACACTGCGCCAGAAAGGCTGATCCAGCCCGCTGGCATCCGTCACCATATGGTCCTCGACAACCAGGTGCGGAAAACGCCGGGCCGCCGCGCGAAACGCCGCCGCCGGCCGCTGCTCCAAAGGCGTATTGCGGTACAGCTGAACAATCCGGGTTTTTGCCTGCCGCAGCAGGCGGCCGGACAGGTAACGCGCCAGGGCCTCGGCCTCGCCGGGCAGTCCCCGGGAGAGGTACAGGGTATAGGCGCCCTCGGCAGCGGTGACCGGCAGCTCCGTTTGCGGGAACAGGCAGGGCAGCATTATGGTTTCACAGAATTCGTGCACGGCGCGCCAAGCCTGTGCCGAAATACCGCCTAGAATCGCAAACACCGGTTGCCGGGCGTAGGCGGCTTCCAGTTGTGTTTGCCAGGTTTCCGTGGCGCCCTTCAGGGTCCAGACATGGACCTGCCACTGCCGCAATGTGCGGCGTAATACATCCTTGTAGTGGGGCGAGTGTTTCGGGCGATCGAGTTCGCGGCCCGTATCCAGGTTCTTGCGCCGGACATAGGCGGTGATCACGGCGAGCATGGCGGCGCTGCGTTCCGGGTCCATGGCCTCGTCGACGATGGTGGCGAAATGGATCGTCTTGCTATCGACGCCGGGGTCCGGATGCCTCGATAGGCGCTTGAGATAGGCAGTCAGAGCGGCCAGGGCCTGGGCGTCCAGACGGTAATGGGGCATTACTGGATTGAGGACGCGTCCCGTGGGGTCCCGGCCGTCGCGGATCGCGGTTGCCAGTGTGGCGGCGGTATAGGCCGGGCGCAGGTTGGGATAGCGCAACCGGGCCCGTACTGATTCGGGGCGGATCTCCTGGAAAAACTCACGCAGGAATTCGGCCCGCTCCGGCGCGCTCTCGTTGAACAGGGCTGGTCCTGTAATGGGCGGGACATAAACCTGACCCTCGCCCTTGCCGAAACCGCTGCGGCGGTGGCAGTTGACGCAGGCGGCCTGTTTGCCCCGGAGTGGGACGCTGCCGCCAAGGACCGCCTGCACGGGATTGCCGTCCGGCAATAGGCCCTCGCGATAGAGACGCCGGCCCACATCGCCGGCCTGTCCCGGCGCGGCATAAATCAGCACGGCCAGAAGCAACAGGAGAGCATGGCCCGCATGTGCAGGAGCGATCGTTCGGCGCGTCATCGCGGCTTTCGCAGGCTCCGGTATTCGGCGATCAGCTGGTCCGGGGTAATGAAGCCTTCGAAGCGTATCCAGGGGGCCTGCGGCGCGGTCTTGAGAAATGTCAAAGCGATGTGACGCATTTTGTTGCCTTCGTAAGCGTCGAAAGCTTTTTGCACGGCCACGACATCGGCTGGGTCACCGGTCAGGAAGGTCCACGCACCCTCGGCGCCCACGTCATGGGCATAAGACCTGAGGCGCTTGGGTGTATCGTAAAAGGGATCAATGGTGATGGAAATGAGACGGAGCTTGCCGGTCCCCGGCGGAAGGTCGTCCTGAACCGCCGCTAGGGTGTTGCTCAGAACCGGGCAAACCGCGGGACAGGTCGTGAAGACGAACTGCATAACGACGGGTTCGGCCCCGGAAAGCGCTTCGGCAATGGCCACGGGCACATTGTTCTGGTCCATCAGGGTGAGCGGCGGCACGCGGTAGTCCGCCGTCGAGCGCGTGTAGTGCCAGGTTTCGCTCTGGCCTTGGCGATGCGCCTCATGGGCCGCCAGAGGACCAGCCACCACCAGGGCACAGGCGACGATCAGGGCTGGAAAGCCGCGGCCCGCCGCTCTCAGCATGGCCATGCATTTCCTTGCGTCCATAATCAGTGCACCGAAAAGATGGCGACATCATGGTGCAGCGGATCGAACTGGTAAAAGCGCAGCCGGGTCGACGGCTCGTAATTCAGCTGTATCTCGACCTTGTGCTTGCCAAGGGTGTCCGCTGTTTCCTGGCCATAGGGCTTCTTCGCGGCCGGGATGATAATCGGCTTGGGATTGTTCATGGACCAGTAAGAGCGACCGAAAGTAAACCATGCCCCTGAACCCGCGACCTTGATCGACGACTTGAACTGGTTGGACCAGCCCCGGGCGCCGCCGACCAGATCGACGTTGACGTAGCCGTGCTTGAAATAATCGCCATTGTGCAGCGTTACTTTCAAGGCCGTGCCGCGCTTTTGCCACTTGGAAAACAGCCGGACCGAACCGTCCGTGAACTGGCCGTAGATCGTGTTATTGACGTAAAGCAGTGTCAGATCGGCGTCCTTGTCGACTTCGACGCCCCGCCTGACGCCGCCTTTCGCCAGGTAGGTGCGCGGCAGCCTGGTGCGGTCTTTCCAATCCTGGAAGGCATGCCAGGCTGCCTCGTAAAGCTTCTTTGCCGCAGGCCCGTGCGGTTTTTTGTACGCTTCCCGGAAGGTGTTCCACATGCGCTTGGCCGGGGCCAGGTCGCCAATCTTGCCGATCGCCGCCAGCTTGGACTGCTCGCTGCCCCTGGGGTCCAGGCCGAAGACGTCGGTCTCCCAGCGGACCAGGGTCTTGCCCATGATGCTCTTCGTCGCACGATCCGTTGTCTGTACCCGGGGCGGATGCCAGCGCCAACCCCAGGTATAGGTCAGATGCCAGTATTTCGCAGGCGGCATCTTGATCTTGAAGACGCTCTGGGTGCCTTCGCTCATGGGAAAGAAGGTCTGATCAATGCCAAAACTCGGCAGGCCCGGGGGCCATGGTTTCCAGTCAATGGAACTTTGACCCGGCGGCGTCGGCGGGGCCTTTACACCCGTATCCGGATAGGCCGGATCATCTGTGAACATGGCATAGGGCGAGAAGTCGTCGAAGCCCCGGTTCAGTACCCTGACCTTGAAGGTCATGGTCCAGGGGACGTCCCAGACGTCAACGGGGTTGAGAAGGGCGGTATCGGCTTCAATGTGATTGTCATACCAGACCTGCGTTATATCCACGTTGCCGCCAATGACCTTGCCGTAGGCGTCCTTGATGGGGGTGACCCGCTTGATCTTGTTGGGGCCATCGTAATGCAGCAGCGCGAAGCCGGCGTAGGCCCGGTCCTGCAGCAGCGGGCCGATCAGTCTGGCGCGGGATTCCGGGGCCAGGTTCGGCATGGTGCTGTCTGTCTGGTACTTGATGTGCTCGCTGAGCGTATCGAGGCCCGGCTTGGAAAGTTGCTTCTCTCCCTCCAGGATGTCCAGGGCAAGCTGGATAAGATGCTTGCGGCGCGGCGCCTTCACCTTGCCCTTTTTGCCCCGAAGAATCATCAGGATGTCGTCCAGGTCGTCCCGGGGCGAGCGGGGGTTGACGTTGGTTACCACGGGTGCGGGATGAAGGTTGTAGGGAACGACCGGCGTGGACGGCAGTGAGTTCTTGATTTCCTTGCCGAAGCCATCCTTCAGATTGACATAGTTGGTGGCCAGGAAGTTACCTCCGGGCGGATCCTGAAAGGGCTTGCTGGGCGGGAAAAGACCTTCGTCCGTGATGATCACGGTCTTGCCCTGGGGAACGGCGGGGCAACCGGTGTCGGTGGAACCGTGGGTGCAGGTGAGTGAATCAATCCGTTGCGGTTGCGGCAGCACCGGGTCCGCGGCTGCCGGATAGGCCGTCACGGCTGCGCCCAGAAGCAGGGCGCCCGGCGCCGCGGCGATAATGAACTGTCTGAATGTCATCGCAGTTCTCCTGCCCTCAGGTCATGAAAGTGCGTGGATTGGGGCCGCGCCGCTTGGACGGGCCGCTGGGCGGGTCCCGGCGCTGGACCCAGGTCAGACGGTCGACGATTTGCGCCGCGTCCAGTTGCGCCGGCACCGCCCCCCAAAGGCCCACGCCCGCGTTGCCATAGCGGATCAGGCCCAGGGCGCAATCGTGGCCCGCGGCGGCGGGCGTGTTGCCCATATTGTAGAATGTGTTGCGGACCGCGCCGATGGACAGCGGCGGGCCGGTTAGGAAGGTCCAGCTTGCGCCTGCGCCGTGATGCCGCGCGAAATCACTAAGCGCTTCCGGTGTGTCGTTCCGGGGATCGACGGACAGCGATAGCATAGAGACGTCACTGGACAGGCGTTCGCTGATAAGCCGTTGCACCCGGGCGAGATTCCCGGCAACGGGATAGACCCGTTCGTGGGCGATGGACATGCAATTGAGCATGACGACGCGCCCATCGACCAGATCTTCCCGGAAACGGACCAGCCGGCCCGCGTGGGTGCGCAGAGCGACATTGGGAATATCGCCGGGAATGCGTCCGCCGGGCCCGCAAAGGTAGGCCGCGGATTGTAACAGCTCGGGCGAGGGTGCCTCCGCCGCCAACAGTCCCGCCATTGGTGTCAGCATCGCGCCGCCGCCCAGTCCCATGCCCTTTAAAATGTTTCGCCTGTCTGTCATGACCCCTGTCCTGTTTTGCAGATGTCGTTGCTCATCGTAGCGGGCGGCCTAGCCGTCCTGATACGTCGCCTGAGCCGGCCGTTCCTCGAGATGCGGCCCGGCCGGCGGCCGGGGGTCGGGATAAGGCGGATCAAAGGCCCCTGGATCCTTGGGCGGCTGGTAGGGTCCCGCATCCGCGCCGTAGACCACGGCGGCCGGGCGCGAGCCCAGGAAGCCCTCGCCAGGCGGGACGATGTCCCAGCGTATCATCATGGAATGGTCCTCGTGCACGACGTTGTGGCAGTGCATGACGTATTTGCCGAGGAAGTCACTGAAGCGCATGTATACCTTTACCTCATCGCCGGGCAGCAGCGTTGCCACGTCACGCCTGTGGCCGCCCATGAAACGGCCGATCTTTTGCCGCTCCCTGTCCGCCGGATCCTCGACGAAGGCCCGCTGTCCGGTTTGCAGCTCCCTTGGCTTATAGGGGCGGCCATTGACCTCCAGGATCATGAATTCGGTAAAGTGGCAATGGATGGGATGGGACCAGGCATTGCCCGAATTGCGGAACGTCCAGATTTCTGCCGTGCCATGTTCAACCGCCGCATCGATGCGATTGGGGTCCATAATCAGGCCGTTGATGTTCCAAAGCCCGCCGGCGTAACCGAAGGCCCAGGTCCGTTCCTGGCGCACTTCGCTCAGGTCGATCTTCGGATGCGGGCGCAGGGTGGCGGGGATGCGGCTTTTGTCCACCTCCTGCAGTTCGACAACATCAAAACGCAGAATGCCGTCGGGCCGGTCCAGGGTGCGCCCCGAGGGTCCCTGGCCCTGGTCCTGCAGCAAATGATTCTCCAGGACGAGATGATCGCCGACCTCGTATTTCGAAAAGTCGATGATCACGTCGACGCGCTGGGCCACACTCATGTAAATGCTTTCGGCCTCGATCGGTTCCGGCAGCATGTTGCCATCGCCGCTCAGAACCACGAAGTCCACCAGGGCATCCCGTTGCAGGTCGCGCAGGAACAACTCGTAAAAGCGGGACGGCCCGCCATCGATAATGCGGAACCGGTATTTGCGGCGCTGGACCTTGAAATGCGGACGGATGCGGCGGTTGACGGTGATCTGGTCGCCCAGCCAGCCGTCGGTCTGGAAGCCGTTGAACACGACCTGGCCGGCCTCGTCGAAGAGCACGTCGTGCAGCATCAGGGGCACGTCGAACTCACCACTCGGAAGGCACCAGGCATCCTTCGGGTCATAGTTGTATTTGGCGGCAACGGTCTTGTATTCCTGGGACTCTATATCTTCGAAACCAGTATCGTGCTCATCGAACAGCATGTAGAAGCCCGAAAGCCCGGCATAGACATTTGCCGCCGTGTAATCCAGGCGGTGATCGTGGTACCAGAGCGTCGTCAACTTCTCCCGCGGGTCGTGGCCCGAAGGAAAATTGGCGTAGTGGTGATCCCAGAATTCACCGGAATCGATCCAGTCCTGCGGGCTGCCATCGCTCTCGGACGCGGTATGCCCGTTATGTAAATGGGTTGTCGTCGAGGGCAGGGCAAAGGTGACCTGACTGACACCGACCGGTGGCAGATCGTTGAAACGCCGGACCAGGATCGGCTCACCGTATCTGGCCTGGAAGATGGGCCCCGGCGTCACGCCGTCGAAGCCCCACGAGAGGCTGCCGCCGTCGTTCGAATAGGGGGGATGGGGATGATACTGCCAGAGAAACTCTTCCTCGCGGAGCTCGTAGAAGGCGGCCGGCTGATATTGCTCGTAAAGCTGGTGCGCCGCCGGATCAGGCAATGGGTCCAGCAGGGGTACCGGCGTTTTCACGGGTGGCACGAACAATTCCGCCGCAAACGGTTCGGCATAGGGGCTTGGCGTGCCCAATTGCGGGGGGAAGCCGTCGGGGGGCGCCAAATAGCGTTTTAGCTCATCCTGGCTCCTGGCCGCCGCCGCGGCGGCCCCGGCGGCAACGGGGGCAGCCAAGCCATACTTCAGAAGGTTGCGTCGCTTCATTTTAACTCGCCCTTTGAATCAAAAAATGAGGAAGCCCTTTATCCTAGACTGTTTTGATATTGAGTTTCAATTGCTGACGGCAGGCGCAATTGTTGTTTCGACCAAGTAACAATTTATCCGGGAGTTGCAGGCAGGGTGGTTGCCGGCGTTGGGTTCGGCCCAGGTATGTCCCTGGCATAATGGCACTTTCTCGAAACGGGCCTTGCAGGTGCCCCCGAGACCCTGGTGGTCTGAATCCTCAAAAGTGCGGGGTATGGAATCTTCAGCCGGTTGCGGGTGTGCGTGTGGCGCGGCCAAATAATATTTGTGGCATAAAGCCGCCGGAGCTATTGGATCATCGTAAGATAACCCATTACGCTCTGGGACTAGATACTTCGGGTGCCGTTGTGCCGCGGTGCCATGTTTGGCTTCTTCTATCGTTGCGGCCTTGCCCTACGCGCCATTGACGTTTGGCTGCTCCCCTGGCTGGGGGCTTTGCGCGGTGCTGTTATTCTGGCTACCATCCCCATGAACGCGAAGTGTATCCCCGACAGGCCTGTTTGAGGCACTGATACTGCCATGGTGGTCACCTACATCGATAGTTATTACGCGCGCACGGCCAACGTTGGTGCTAAGCGTCTGCCATTGGACGGCGACATCGAAACAGATGTCTGTGTGGTCGGTGGCGGACTTGCGGGCCTGTCGACAGCGTTTGGTCTTGCCGAGCGGGGCGTCTCGGTCGTCTTGCTGGAAGCCCGCCGTATCGCCTGGGGCGCCTCGGGACGCAACGGCGGCTTCGTCTCGGCCGGTTATTCGAAATCCCTGCGGGAGCTGGAACAGCGCCTGGGACGGGATCACGCGCAAGCGCTTCATGGGCTTAGCCGGGATGCCGTTGCCCTGATCCGCCAGCGCATCGAAACCTATGCCATTGCCTGTGGGCCGATCGTCGACGGCACCATCCGGGCGTCCTGGTTCGACGATGCAGACAGCCTGAAGCGCGAGCGCGACTATATGGCGGACATGACCGGCGTTGAAGAGGAATTCTGGCCGCGCGAGAAACTTGGCGCGCTGTTGCTCAGCGAACGCTATTACGATGGCCTGTTCAATCCGGACAGTTTCCAATTTCATCCCCTGAACTACAGCCTGGGGCTTGCCGCCGCCGCAGAGAACAAGGGCGCACTGATTTTCGAGGGCGCGGCGGTCACGTCGCTGGATCTGGACGGGTCGGTGAAAGTCGTCCGTACGGCTGATGGTGAAGTGCGAGCGGCGGCGGTGGTCATGGCCTGCGGCGGCTACATAGATGGTCTGCACCGGAAAATGTCGGGCGCTGTCGTGCCCGTCGGCACCTATGTCGCGGTAACCGAGCCATTGGGAGAGCGTCTGCGGACCGCGATCCGCACGCCGCATGCTGTTCATGATACGCGGTTCGCCCTCGACTATTACCGGCCCTTGCACGACAGCCGCATTCTCTGGGGTGGGCGGATCACCGTGCGGCGAAGCCCGCCGCCGGATCTGGCCGGCCTGATGCGGGGCGATCTTCTCAAGGTCTATCCGCAGTTGGCCGGCGTTGAAATGGAAACCGCCTGGAATGGTCTGATGAGCTATGGGACCCACAAGATGCCGCAAATCGGCGAGGCCACGCCAGGAGTGTGGTACGCCATGGGTTTTGGCGGCCATGGCATGAATACGACGACCCTTGCAGGTGAACTCGTCGCCAGCGCCATTGCCGAGGGCGATGACCGCCATCGACTATTCTCATCTTTCGGCCTGACCCCCACGGGTGGCTTCATGGGCGCGGCCGCGGCGCAATTGACATACTGGTTCTATGGCCTGCGCGACGCCATGAAGACATAACTCACGCCTGCGCCGGAATGATTAACCAGTTGAGGGCGCGGCTATTGGGCCGCGTCGTCGCCGCGGCGGAGCAGCCACAGACCGGCTAACGCGGCGACGAAGCCAACTGCCGCCACGCCCCATGACGCCGGTCCCATCTCTATCATCTGGTTGCCGATCAGCAGATCATGCAAATAGGCGTAATGACCCACCAGCACACCAGCTAAAGCCAATAACATACCGGTCTTGGCATTCATCATGTCGTTTCCTCCGACTTTGTATAACTGCCCACACTCTAATATATCGGCGTAGGACAAGCCAATTGCCAACTTTGGATACGTGCGCACCGCGCCGCCTTGACGGCCTGGATCGTAGGCAACAGCCAAAATAGGGGGCGCCGGAAGGTGTCGAAACCTAAATTCCCTCAGCGCGAGTTCTTGGCGAATGCCTGACAGTTGGCGATCTCGGGCAGCCAGCTTTGGGCGCTGTCGGTCCAGATGTTGAGTTTCGGTTCGAACCAGGAGGTATCATCAAAGCTGCCGACCTTGATCGAGACAACATCGGGCATTCGGCGGATATTCAACAGTACCGGGGCACCGCAGTTGGGGCAAAAATTAATCTCCAGCCTGTTGCCGCTGTCACCGCTGTATTCATAGCCTTTCAACTCACCCGTGACCTGCAAGGCGGCGCGGGGGACAAGGGCGATGGTCGAAAGGGCACTACCGCTGCTTTTCTGGCAAATTGTGCAGTTGCAGAGCATGGTTGCTATGGGCTCCGCCGTCAGTTCATAGCGCACCGCACCGCACAGGCAGCCGCCGGTCCTGCTTTCCGTCATGGCAATCACTCCGCTATCTGGCCCGATCCGCGACAGTAACGCCAGAAGCAGCGAATTTACAAATGATTGAATTGACACATGATCCCACCTAGCCTGTAGAAACGACGGAAACGCAGGCGATGCCGGGCGCGGGGTGAGGGACGATGATAAAAATTTGTGAAGTGGCATACCGCCGGCCGGGCATGGGGGTGGAGGACTTCCAGGCCTATTGGCGGGGCATTCACGGGCCCATCGTGGCTCGCATCCCAGGCATCCGGCGTTATGTGCAATGCCATCCCTCTCTCAGGGGCTATGACAAGGGCGATCTGATCTGTGATGGCGTGGCTGAGATCTGGGTCGACAATAAGGAAGCCCTGTGGGCTATGGCGACCACGACGGAATTCGCGGCCGCCAAAAGAGACGAACCGAACTTTATCGACGGTGGCCGATTGGTCGAGCTATTGACCACGGAAACCGTGATCAAGGACGGTTCGGTGCCGGACAACGGCGTCAAAAGCATCTCTTTGTTGAAATTCAAGGCGGGAATGGATCCGGCGCAAGCGCAGACCTATTGGCGCGAGACCCATGGCCCGATCGCGGCGGAAATCAAAACTCTGCGCCGTTATGTGCAATGCCCGGTGCGTCTGGGCGCCTATGGCAAAGCGGTGCCGCCGGCCTTTGACGGCCTGCCCATGGCCTGGTTTGACTCCGTCGATCATATGCGGCAATCCGCGCGCTCTGACGCCTATGCCCGGACCAAGGCCGATGAGGTGAACTTTCTGGAACCGGGGCGCATCGGCTCGATAATAACCAGGGAACATGTGATCGTCGGTGCCTGATCGGCCCGTGATCTGTCCCCGACTTCAACGGCCCTCAAACCGCGGTTTCCGCTTTTCCGCGAAGGCGGCCAGGCCTTCTTCGCGATCATAGGAAGTCGCGTGCTGGGCGTTGATCGCCAGTTCATAACGCAGGGCGGACGCCAGAGATTGTTCCTGTCCATCGTCGATCATGCGTTTCATGCGGCGCAGGCCGATCGGGCTTTTTTCCGCCAGGGTGCCAACCAGATCCGCCAGGGCCTCGGTCAGGCCGTCGTCGGGCGCCACCTGATTGACCAGACCCCATGCCATCATCTGCCGGGCTGGCAGAAATTGTCCCGTGTAGATCAGTTCCTTGGCCCGGGTAGGACCGATCTTGCGGGGCAGGCGGACGGAATTTCCGCCGCCGGGAACCAGACCGAAGTTGGCGTGGGCATCGCCGAATTTCGCACTCTCCACGGCGACGACCAAATCACAGGCCATGACCAATTCCAGGCCGCCGGCCAGGGCCAGGCCATTGACCGCTGCGATCACTGGTGTGGGGAAGGCCTCCAAGCGCAACAATATGCGCCGTAAAGCATCGAGGAACTGGCTGTTGACCACCGCCGCGTCCGCGCCGCTCATGCGCTCCTTCGCTGCTTTCAGGTCCGCCCCGGCGCAAAAGGCCCGCCCATTGCCGCTGATGGACAATGCGCATAGCTGATGGCGGTCTTCGATTTTGTCCAGGGCGGCATTCAGATCGTCAATCATGGCCGGCGAGATGCTGTTCAAGGCGTCCGGCCGGTTCAAGGTGATGGCGACATGATGGCCATGATCGACAAGCTTGATGGTCTCGTACTTCATCGTTGTGCTCCCAATCCCATTGTCCGGATTATTTCATGCCGGCCCCGTTGGGGCGATAGGAGAATGGCTCTTCCCCCCGGCCGTCCACTCGGTTACCGTTGGCCTGTCGTCGGCAGCAGGGCAGGGGTAATACCACCTTGCAATGATAGGGACCCATTTAGACGCCTTGCGGAAATTTTCGGGTAGGAGCGTGCGACGCAGCGATACGGGGTATCGTCAGTCGTGCGCGACGCCATCCGAAAACTTCCGCAAGGCGCCGTTCCGGTCGTCTTCGCGCGCCCTCGGATGGCGTCGAGAAGGCTTGACGATGTCCCACATCGCCAGCCCCTTCTCTCCTACCCGAGGGCGCGCGGAGACGATCTATATGGGTTCCTATCATTGCAAGGTGGTATAAGGCATGCAAAATCTGGCAATTAACAGCGATCGCTTGTGGGCCTCCTTGATGGAGATGGCGCAGATTGGCGCCACGGAAAAGGGTGGTGTGAACCGGCAGGCATTGACGGAACTGGACGGGCAGGGCCGTGATTTGTTCGTGCGCTGGTGCCAGGAGGCGGGATGCAGCGTCCGGGTTGACGCCGTCGGTAATATCTATGCCCGCCGTCCCGGGCGGGACGATAGCCGGGCCCCGGTCATGACCGGCAGCCATCTTGATACCCAGCCGACAGGCGGCAAATATGATGGCGTCTTCGGAGTACTGTCGGGCCTGGAGGTGATCCGCACCTTGAACGACCTGAACTACGAGACGGAACGGCCGATCGAGGTGACGGTCTGGACCAACGAGGAAGGTTGCCGCTTTGCCCCGGCCATGATGGGCTCGGGCGTCGCCATAGGAAAGTTCGATCTGGACGAGGTTTATGCAATGACCGATGCCGCGGGCAAGACTTTCCGCGATGAGCTGGAGGCCATTGGCTATTTGGGCGATGCGGCGGCAAAAGTCGGAGAGGTCGCGGCATTTTTCGAAGTGCATATTGAACAGGGCCCTATTCTGGAAGGCGAGGCGAAAACCATCGGCATTGTCCAGGGCGCCCAGGGACAACGCTGGTTCGATATCACCCTGACCGGGCAGGAAGCCCATGCCGGGCCGACGCCCATGAAAATCCGCCGCGACGCCCTGGTCGGCGCCGCCGAACTGGTTGGGGCAGCGAACCGCATCGGCCTGGAATTTCAACCGGGCGCCTGTGCCACCGTGGGCCAGTTCGATGTCAGCCCCAACTCCCGCAATACCATTCCCGGCCAGGTCGTCTTCAGTGTCGATTTTCGCCATCCCGAGGACGACCGCCTTTCAGCCATGAAAGCGGCCTTGCTTGAAGCGTGCGAGGCCGCGGCCGGCGCCCGTGGCCTGGAACTGGATTGCCAGGAAATCTGGTACCAACCGCCAATTGTCTTCAATGCAGATTGCGTTGCCGCTGTCCGCGGCGGTGCCGAAGCCGTGGGCCTTGATGGCATGGCGATCGTTTCGGGTGCCGGACATGACGCCTGTCATATTTCGACCGTGGCGCCCACGGGTATGATCTTTGTGCCTTGCAAGGACGGGATCAGCCATAACGAGGTGGAAAGCGCGACGCAGAGCGATTGCGCTGCCGGGTGCAACGTGCTGCTGCACGCCATGATAGACCGGGCCAACGCAAAATAGGGTCGGCGCGAGACAGAGCCGGGTCAACTAGCAGACCAGCAGGTCGTCGATCTCAACTTGTTGCAGGTTGGGGGTATCGCCATGGATGATGGCGGCGGCGACATCGATCAGACGCTGTAGCAGGCGCGATGCCTTGGTGGCGGTCTCGGCCAGTTCCTCCGGCTGCGGGCCGGCCATGGCCGCTTCGACGTCCTTGATGCTCTGGATTACAACCTTGTTCATCCGTTCGATGGTGTTATCGAAGGGTTCGCGGAACTCCGCCGGGGCGTTCTCATAGGCCTCAATCGTAATATGGCTATCGGACAGGCCGCTATCATTAAAGTGCTGCTCATAGCTTTTGGGCTGCCATTCCTTGGCGTCTTCCAGAATATCAGGCATGTCCGGAACCATTTCCAACAGCATCACGATCTCGTTGAAATGGTTAAGATAGTCCGTGGCCAGAAAGGTATCATCGTTGACGTTGGTATCGGCGACCAAGGCCTTCAGGCGCGCCGCGGGATCGGACCGCCTCGAACCTTCTACTTCCGATGTTTGGCCGGTCATATTCATCCGTTGCCACCCTGCGCCAGTTCGATGCCGTAATTGTCTGGTGCATCAAAGTCCAAATTCCATGTTGGCGACAATTGGTTAACATTAGCTTGCGCTTGACATGCCACGGCACTCGGTCTTGAACCATGGCAAGGCAAAAGTTCGGATTAGGGACTAAGGATCGCGGTAACGCTCGCCACAGGTGCCTTGCCAGCGGTATCAAGACTGCCGCGCGCCACCGTCGACGGCAAATGCATCGGGCTCAACGGCTCGCCATCAAATCACCCGGAAATGCTCTAATTCGCTGGCTCTTTTGCCAGGGTACTGTCGAATGGGTTGAGCCGCCCTTGATCATAAGGTTGCGGCCAGGTACGAAGCTTGAGGGCCCAGAAATAATCCGTATCAGACGCCCCATAGTGGCAACCCATACAAGAGGTGCTTTCCAATGACTGCCCGTTGCCGGGGTTTTGGAAGTAAGTCTCCATCGTGGTATTCAAAGCGCCGACCTGGGGAATGGGCAGGCCTGACCATCTTGGATAGGCATTGCTAGCTGTGGCCATCGCTCTTTCGTAAGCCTGCTGGACCGCGACGTTTTGACTGGCGGGCGGCTTATCTTCAAAACCGCGCGGATAAAGGAACGGTTTGGCGTAGAAAGAAGCCGGATCGGTTGGCCATTGAGTAATCACCAATTGATAGTTTTTCCAAACGGTACCTTCGAGAATTTCCTGATATTTTTGATTCATGCCTTGCGTCGACAGTCCATAAGGAAATTCCTTTGATGAAGGAAATTCCTTTGATCCTGCGACCGGTGTATTGGGTATTTTATAGATGCGGCTGACTTCCACCGGTGTGCGATATTGCTCAGGCAAGAGGTTTTGATTTGAGCTAATCGTAGGTGGCTGATACGAGAACCCCTTGGGATGGAATATACCATTACCGTTATTGAACGACGGCCTTATTCCAGATGGTGCCTCCAAATTATCGACATGTTCAAAACTGGCCCAGATACCCTGGCTAAACTGCGGCGTTTTCACCACGACATGTAATCCAACCAGCCCAACTTTTCGGACCTTGGAAGGCATTCTGCCTGAAGGATCACTAATGTTGGCTTCTGATACAAAATAACGGGACAGGTCATCCACCCGTTGCCAAGGGTATTCCGCTTCTTCAATCATGATGCGCCAGGCGGCCTTGATCGTAATCGAGTTGCCATTCACAGGTTGTTTGACAACCGTATTTGTCTGTGGCTGCTGCTGGATCTCAAGTTTGCCATGTTTGTCAGCCAGCAATGGAGGCTTAACGGACAGGGGCGGTAAACCGGCGATCGTAGGTGATTTTGGTAGATTTCCTTTCAAGTACCATTTGTTTCGTCGAACAAATTCGTACAGGACTTCATTTAACTGCAACTGGTAACGAACGTACTTCCGGTTCTGATCGATTAACGGCGAAGAGAACGCTTCGTCTAATTGTGTGCGGCTTTTACCCTTGGAAGTCAGGTCCAGATTAAAAGGCCGTTTATAAGGAGTATCGCTATCGTTCCAACGTTTGGGTTGCGTGGGTGCTGCGGCGCCGGCGCCTGGACCGGGCAGCGCGGCCGAAACCGTTCTGAATGTTTCCCAGACAACAGGAACACAATTGCAGTTGTCACCCGTCGTATTCTTCTCGCGAAACTGTTTGCCAGTGGGAACCGAAGGGTCGGCCACACCCCGATGTTTGCTATCCGCAGGCCATATTAGGCCAATGAAAGTTTGCCAGGCAAAATAATCGAAAAACGGCCTGTCTTCGATATCCGTCAATAGCAATCGGGAGTGTGGTTTTAATTGTGCGGGCACCTCGGATCTTAGTCCCGGCTTTAACAGATCGTACGGTTTCGCAATCCGCGTATTATGTGCCTGTTCGTACGGAGGTTCAAAGTCAGGCTTGTTCTGGTCGGCAACCTGATAGTTGGTGTTGAAGTTTCTCGTCGCTCCTGCAGATAGGGATTTCAAGGCCCAGGTGATGGATGAGCATCCCGCAATCGTCAATTGACCTGCGCCGGTCTCTGTTGTGGTAAGGCAAAGATCTTTGCTGTTCAGTTTTATGGTCCCATCGCCATTCCAGGTCCAAACCTGATTCACGGAGGTACTACCACTACATTCCCATATGCTAACATTTTTGGGGGTGTAGCTAGCCGTATCAACGTTAAGGCAATAGGTCGGGCTGCGGCGCCCGCCTAATCCGATTCTACCATCTGCAAGAATTTGCCAGTCAGGCGCGCTGCGGCAATCAGTGAGTGTAACGGCAAGGTTGTTGCTGGCGGTCCTAGAGAGCAGCCCCAAACATTTCTCGTCCGGGAATGTTGAAACAGTAACTGTTCCCGGCGCAGCATGTGGCTGAAACGGCAAGCCAATAAGAAGGACTGAAGTTGTCAGCAGAGCAACAAACATATGCGGCTTCATAAGTTTTCTCCGTTACATCATCCCATGTTTTGAATGTAGCCTTCTGATTCGGTGTTACAGTAATTGCGCTAAGAAGTTCAAGGATGGCGCTGAATATGATCCGTGTGATTCAAATCGCCGAAATGTTGCAACACATACTATTACGTTAACATTTATGGGTGCCATAAAACCACCTCTTGCACAACCCTAAGGGGTAAATATGTTGTTTGCAAATCAATTTTAGCAATGACCAGGTTGAACTATTGCTTGGTACCGCTGAATCCGGGTACACCTTGCCATCTCTAGTTCAGGCCCACTGCCATAAAATTTGCACACTGCAATAGTCGTGATTTACTGTTCGCTCAAATATCGAGGCGCAGGTTGCGAAGGATAAAATGCCGGTAAATCCATTCCATGCCGTTCTAGCGGAAACCGGGGCGGCCGGTTCTGAGACCGCTCAATGGAAAGCGGTTGCCAGCTTGTATCATGCCTATTTCACTGGTTTGATCCTGACGGTTGCCGCGCACAAGGGCGGCGATGCGGCGGGGGAGTGGGTCTTTCGAACCTTTCGCCGCCAGCATCACGACAAGTTTCTTTCCAGTTTCAAAAAACTCGGCCTGGAGCATTTGCCCGACGCGGTGGCGGCGGCGCAATATCACTACCTGTCCAATTCCGTCGGCGGCGTCGAGGTGGAGTATATGTATGAGGCCGACGACAAGGCCTGGGTGCATTTCTGCCATCCCCGCTGGATGTACGAGGGCGCCGCGCTATGCGGTGTGCCCTTGCAGGTCAGCCATGGTTTTCTGCGCGGCTGGTACGGACATAATGGTGTCTCCATGGGAAATTCGCGCCTGGGTTTTGTCTGCACCAGCCAGGATATGACCGGGCAATATGGCCTGGCCGGATACTTTCGCCAGTTTGACCACGATTTGGCGCCCGACGAGCGCTTGCAGTTCGCGCCGGCCGAAATGGCGCCGCCCTTTGATCCCGATGTGGCGCCGCGGTTAAAGCCCGAAGATTGGCCCGTGGAACGCCTGCACAAGGCCAACCGCAATTATGCCATGGATTATGTCAAGACCTGTCTGCCCGAACTGACCGCCGCTTTGGGGCCAGCTGAAGCCGGCGCCCTGGGTAATCTGGCGGGAAATATCATTGGCCGTCAGTATTACCGGCAGATCCAGGCGTTGTTGGGCACCAGCGGTGATGGCGCCCTGGATTTCGCTACTTTCATGGCAGCCATGGCGAGGGCCCAGGATGACCCCGCCAAGTGTACCGGCAGCCAAGATGACGCCACGGTGCGCATTTCCGGCTGGCGCCTGATGCGGGGCCGGGAAGACCGTCACCCCAGCGTATTCGAAGCCTGGAACGGCCTGTGGCAGGGTTGTCTGGCGGTTCACAACCGCTTTCTGACCCTGCAAACCAGCAACCGCATGGATTATGGTGACGACGCCTTCGAATGGCGCATCCGCAGGGTTTTTTGAAGGCCGAATTTACAATCCAGGATTGTAGAAAACCTTTTCGACCGGAACGACGTTCACACCGTTCCTGTGCCTGTTCCGGTGCGCCCCACAGATCATTTGTGACCTAAACCGGGCAGGTCATATTTTCGTTACACAAAAACTTGTGCCATTGCGCCTGACCCATACCCGCATTAAGTTTTGTTAACCATCCTTTTGGGGGAGCCGATGGCGATGGTTATAGTTTACGAATTTGGGCATACCACCACCGCGACCGTTGGCAGATCAACGGGATTAGGTGGATGGTGATACCCAGCGACCCGGTTTTCGGATTTCAGTGGCACCTTCGCGATGTCCTTGGCGTCGATGCCGATCTGAACGTTACCGAGGTCTGGGACGATTATCAGGGCAACGGCGTCGTGGTCGGTATCCTCGACGACGGTATCGATTACCTGCACCAGGATCTCGCCACGGCCTACCGGCAGGACCTGGACTACGACATTGTCGACAACGACAACGATGCCTTCGCCAGCGCGGCGAGCGATGCCCATGGCACGGCTGTCGCCGGCATGATCGCCGGGGCGATCAACGGCGCAGGTAGCGTCGGCGTGGCGCCCGGGGCCGACATCAGCGGCATTCGATTGAATACCGCCCAGACATTCGATGATTTGGTCCCGCACGCCCAGGCGGCACTCGAGTTTATGGATACGTTCGACGTTGCCAACTTTAGCTGGCGGATCACCAGTATTTATTTCAGGGATAATTTCCTGTCGGGGCAGCTCACCGGCATCTCCACGGCGCTTCGCGACGCCGCAAGTACCGGCCGCGGTGGCCTCGGCACGGTGGTGACGACCGCCGCCGGCAACGAGGGCGAAACTGGCGATAACGTCAACTACCACAATCTCAAGAATTCGCAATTTGGCATCACGGTCGGATCGATCGACCGCGACGGGAACATGGCTGCCGACAGCACCCCCGGCGCCGCCGTCCTGGTTTCCGCGCCGGGCGCATCCGTCGTGACCACGGACGGCCGCGGCAACAGCGGCTACGTCGCTGGGGATTATGTGCAACTCTCGGGCACGTCGTTCGCCGCTCCGGCGGTCGCCGGCGTGGCGGCGCTGATGCTCGAGGCCAATTCGGCCCTCGGCTATCGCGACGTACAGGAAATCCTGGCCTACAGCGCCCGCAACCCGCTTGCCAGCAGCGCCGGCTGGCAGAACAATGGCGCCGAGAATTGGAATGGCGGCGGCTTGCAGTATCGGCACGACTACGGCTTCGGCCTGGTTGACGCCCACGCCGCCGTCCGCCTGGCGGAAACCTGGAACGACCAGAGCACCTACGCCAACCGGCAGACCGCCAGCGAGACCTCCATCGACTTCCGGCCGATCACCGACAACGGTACGATCACGGACGATCTCTCGATCAGCGGGACCGGTATCGAGATCCAGCATATCGAGGTTGGTCTCAGCATCACCCACCCCTTTATCGGCGATCTCTCGGTCGAGATCACCTCGCCCTCGGGGACCACGAGCACCCTGGTCAACCGGCCCGGCTTGAGCGCGTCCAGCCCCTTTGGCTCAGGCGCGGACAACATCAACTTCACCTTGTCCAGTGTGCATTTCCTGGGCGAGAGCTTCGACGGCACCTGGACCCTGACCGTAAGCGACAATGATGCGACCTTTGTCGGCACCCTCAACGCCTGGTCGCTGACCGCCTACGGCGATACGCAAGACGACGACGATACCTATATCTACACGGATGAATTCGCCGGCTATGGCACCGGTGCCCGGGCCGTGCTGAATGACGCCGCGGGCGCCGACACCATCAATACTGCAGCGGTCACCTCTTCGGTGTCGGTGAACCTGAATGCCGGGTCGACCAGCACCATTGCCGGCAGCAGCCTGACGATCGGCGCCGGCACCAGCATCGAGAATGCCACATCGGGCGACGGCAACGATACCCTTACCGGTAACAGCCAGGCCAACATTCTGCGCGGCGGGCGCGGCCAGGATGTCCTCAACGGCGCCGACGCGAACGACATACTCGACGGCGGCGCCGGTGACGATATTCTGACCGGCGGTTCCGGCGACGATACTCTGACGGGCGGTCTTGGTGCCGACACGCTCAGGGGCGGTGCTGGCAGTGATGCGCTGGACGGCGGCGGCGGCTTCGACGTGGCCGACTATCAGTTGGCGGCGGCGGCGGTGACCGTGAACCTGGCAACGGGCATCCATGGCGGTGAGGCCGCCGGCGACAGCTATATTAGCATTGAAAGGATTCTGGGCTCGGACGGTTTCGGCGACACGCTGATCGGCGGCGCCGGGGATAGTCAGCTGTACGGCAACGGCGGTAGCGACTGGCTGCAAGGCGGTGCCGGCAATGACACGCTTCGCGGCGGCAGAGGCAACGATTTGTTTGTCATCGGCCAAAATGAAGGCGATGACGTTATCGATGACTTCCAAGCCGGCCCAGGTTTGATCGACCGGATCGATTTATCTGCGAGGTCCGATGTGGCCAGTTTGTCTGGTCTGCTTGCCATTGCATCAGATAATTCGGTGGATACGACCCTATCATTCGGAAATAGCGATTCACTACTCCTCAGGGGCGTGCGCAAAGCTGACTTAAGAGACGATGATTTCATTTTTCGGGCTAACGTTCCTCCGGTGGTGACGGCGTCAAGTGTCACGGTATCGCACGATGCCTCTGTCTCGGTCAGCACTCTGCTGAGCTTCAGCGACGGCGATGGCGATACGGCGGCGAGCTATTCATTCTGGGACTCTGGCACGGGTCCGTCGAGCGGCTATTTTGCCGTCAATGGTGTCCGGCAGGGCTCGCTCCAGAGCATCAGCGTTGCGGCCGCGGATCTGAACAGCGTGACCCTGGTGGGCGGCAGCGGACCCGGCACCGACCAGCTCTGGGTGCGCGCCTCCGACGGCCTATCTACAACGGATTGGTTGCCCTTCGTTATGACGACGACGAACCAGGCGCCGGACCTGACGGCGTCGGATGTCTCGCTGAATGGCGGGTCCGGCGTTTCGCTTGCCTCCCTGTTGGGCTACAGCGACGGCGACGGCGATGCGGCTGTGCGCTATCAGTTCCGCGACCAGGACAGCGGCCCGAACAGCGCCTATATCGCAGTGGGCGGTGTGCAGCGTAGCGCGGGCGCGACGCACGAGGTTCTGGCCGGTGACCTTGGCGGGGTGACGGTTGTTGGCGGTCTGCAGCCGGGCATCAACACGGATACGCTTCGTGTGCGGGCTTCCGATGGCGCGGAGTGGAGCGCCTGGCAGAGCCTGACGGTGACCTCGGACGGCCCGGAAGCACCGGCCTTGACGGCCTCGGATGTCACGCTGTTGCACGATGCCAGCGTCTCGGTCAGCACTCTGCTGAGCTTCAGCGACGGCGATGGCGATGCGGCGGCGAGCTATTCATTCTGGGACTCTGGCGCGGACCCGTCGAGCGGCTATTTTGCCGTCAATGGTGTCCGGCAGGGCGCGGTCCAGAGCATCAGCGTTGCGGCCGCGGATCTGAACAGCGTGACCCTGGTGGGCGGCAGCGGACCCGGCACCGACCAGCTTTGGGTGCGTGGCTCCGACGGTGTTTTCCTGACCGATTGGATCCCCTTCGTTATGACGACGACGAACCAGGCGCCGGCCCTGGCGGCCTCGGATGTCACGTTGTTGCACGATGCCAGTGTCTCGGTCAGCACTCTGCTGAGCTTCAGCGATGGCGATGGCGATGCGGCGGCGAGCTATTCATTCTGGGACTCTGGCGCGGACCCGTCGAGCGGCGATTTTGCCGTCAATGGTGTCCGGCAGGGCTCGCTCCAGAGCATCAGCGTTGCGGCCGCGGATCTGAACAGCGTGAGCCTGGTGGGCGGCAGCGGCCCCGGCACCGACCAGCTCTGGGTGCGCGGCTCCGACGGTCTTTCCCTGACCGATTGGATCCCCTTCGTTATGACGACGGTTGCCGCCGGCGTAGCCTTGAGCGGAAGTTCAGGTGGGGAAAATGTCCTGATCGGCAGTGATGGCGACGACCTGTTCGTCTTCGCCGACGGCTCAGGCGCCGACACCGTGCAAGACTTCATTGTTGGCGCCCAATCGGATGATGTTCTCGATGTCGCTGCCTTCGGTTTCGCCGACCTGACGGCGCTTCTAGCCGTGACCAGCCAGCAGGGCAGCGACGCGGTAATCGCGCTCGACAGCGACGATCAGGTCACGCTGATCGGTGTCGATAAATCAAACCTGCACGCGGATGATTTTTTGTTTGCCTAGCCTGGATGTCCATGTGGCCGGTTTAGTCTGGCATTTTCCTGGCAACGCCGCATCCTGCTGCATGGTCGCAAAGTGGTAATAGCCTCGGAACCAGGAGGACCGCTTGCGATCTCTATCCTGCCCGCTTCCGAGCACCAACCCCTGGCATCGGCAACCGGCTCTGAGTTACAAGGCGCTTCCGCAGTAAGTTAATTCGAACCGTAGTTCCTATATCAAGGGAGCTGTCAATGCTGATGGCGCCATCATGCAGCCGGACCAGTCCATCTGCGATTGGCAAACCAAGACCGGCACCATGATGTTCGCGCGAATACTCGCTCTCCACTTGACCAAATGCAGTCAAAATTGCCTCGACCTTGTCTTCAGGATGCCTTCTCCGGTGTCGGATACGTTGATTTGAAACCATTCCTCCCCCGAAATCTTCGTGGAAATCACAACCGCTCCGTGTGGCAGGCAATATTTCACGGCATTTTCAATGATGCTCTCAAGTACGAGACCGAGTTTAGCCTTGTCGCCGACAAAATTTACCGGACGCTCGGCGTCGATAAATCGCAATGAGAGACGTTTTTCCCGGGCTCTGGTGTCGAACTTCGCGATCGTTTCCCGCAACAAAGCCGACAGTTCGAAGGTTGCCTCGTCGAGTAATACGCTGCCATCGTACAGCATTGCCATATGGAGCGCGGGATCAAGGATTTGCAACAGGTTACTTCGTGGCGCGAACCGAACCGAAGAGCCCCTCTGTTTGGTGTCTCGCGCGCCACTAATCCTAACAATCCAATAGCTTTTCGACTCTTACGAATGGGATCCACCCATTGGAATTGGACCCCTAGGATAATGCCGTACGCAGGCGGTCGGCCGCCAGCGACTGCGCCTTTATGGAATCATCCAGCAGCGGCGCCATGGAGAAGAAGCCGTGGATCATACCCTCGAAATCCACATGCTCGCAGGTGACGCCTTCGGCGTTAAGCCGCTCGCTGCATTCCCGGCCCTCGTGGTTAAGGATATCGCATTCCGCCGTGATCAACAGGGCCGGCGGCAGGCCGGCAAAGCTGGCTGCCCGGGCAGGGGAGGCGCGCCAGTCGGCCAGTTCCTGGTCACTGTTCAGGTAATGCTCGCGAAAATAGGGCACCGATGCCGCCATCAGGGGGCCATAGCCTACGCCATAGGTATCGTAGGTCGGCGTGCCGCCCGTGTAGTCCATCACCGGGTAGACCAATAACTGATAGGCAATGGCCAGGCTATCGTCGTTGTCGCGGGCCATCAGCGAGACCACCAGGGCCAGATTACCCCCGGCGCTGTCGCCGCCCACGGCAATGCGGTCGGCCCGGACCCCCATGGCGCCGGCGTTGTCCGACAGCCATTTCGCGGCGGCGTAACTATCAACGACCGCAGCCGGGAACTTAGCCTCTGGTCCCATGCGGTAATCCACGGACATGACGACGATATTGGCGTCACGGCACATGGCCCGGGCGACGGAATCGTGTGTGTCCATGCTGCCGATGACATGGCCCCCGCCATGAAAATAGACCAAGGCGCCCAAGCCGTCGCCGGCCCCTTCCGGGCGATAGACCCGCACCGGAATGTCGCCATCGGGTCCGGGAATGCTGCGGTCCTCCACCGAAGCCAGTTCAATGGGCGGAATATTGCGCGCCCGCACACCGGCTTCCATCTGCTCGCGGGCGTCGACCGGGCTCAATTCATGCATCGGTTTCAGGCCCAGGGCCTTCATCGCTTCCAATAATTCCACCAACTGTGGTTTCATAGCCATGATAGAATTTCCTTCACAATTTTGATAAATTCAGTACTGCACGCTCTGGGTCAGGGCGCCATCCACCAGCAAATTGGTGCCGCTAATAAAGCTGGCCAAGGGACTGCAAAGAAAGACCGTAGCATCGGCCACTTCTTGCGGCGTTCCCATGCGGCCCATGGGGTTCAGGCCCAGGGCGCCCTTGAAGATTTCCGGTGTTTCCTGTTCCCGTTGATGCCAGACTCCGCCCTCGAAATATATCGTACCCGGCGAGACCACGTTGACGCGCAAGCCTTTGGGCGCGAGTTCATGGGCCAGGTTGGACATGTGGTTGATCAGGGCCGCCTTCATGGTGTTATAGGCCCGGACGCCACCAAAATATTGCAGAGCCGCAACCGAGCCGATGGCGACAATGGCGCCGGCATCGGATTTTTCCAAATGGGGCTGGGCCGCCCGCACCGTATGGATGGTGCCCATGACGTCGGTTTCAAAGGCGGTGCGCCAGGCTTCATCGGTATCCGTGCCGGCCATGGCCGAGACGTTCACAACCAATATATCCAAGCCACCCAGGTCGTCCGCCGCCGCGTCGATCCAGGCCTGCAACGCCGCACCGTCGGACACATCGACGCTGGCTCCGGTGGCCTGTACACCCATACTCGTCAATGCCGACACGGTTTGCGCCACTTCTTCCCCGTTGCGGGCGCAGACCGCCAGATCAGCGCCTTCCCTGGCCAGGCGCTCGGCGATGGCGCGGCCAATGCCCCTGGTGCCGCCCGTGACCAGGGCCTTCCGGCCCTTCAGTCCCAAATCCATAGTGTTACCTTCCCAAATTTGTACATGCGGCGAATGCTAGCATGGTCATGGGCGAAGAACAGCAACAGCAGGCCAAAAAAATAGAGCCAGAGGTCTATCCCTGCGCCAGGTGGGGCAAGATTTTGTATTGGTGACCTCGTCCAGCCAGACAGTTCAAGGCAATGGCTACAGACGATGCCGGGCAGGGCGCAGATGTGCTCGTCCTGGTGTCAATCGCCAGGCGCGAAGCTTCAACCTGGGCAATAACCACGGGCCGGCCTGACGCCTCGAATACAGCTGCGCGCATCTGAGCTTCCTTTCCCGCCATTGTGATTACTATTCTGATGGCGTTATTGTCGAAGCAGCTATCATCGAACGCAAGATGGAATGATCGACCGCCCATGATCGAACAAGCAATGACCAGTATTCTGGACCCGGCAAATTTTCCCGATGGATTTTCCGATGCCGAAGCCCTGGAAGAATTTATGACCCGGCCGTCACAGGCCCTGATTGACGATCTCAGCCAACTTGATGGTGACATCATGGTGTTGGGCGTCGGCGGCAAGATGGGTCCGACGCTTGCCCGCCTGGCCAAGCGGGCCGCACCGGATAAACGCGTCGTCGGTGTTGCCCGCTTTTCCGAAGCCGGTCTGGCCGAACAATTGCAACAGCACGGCGTCGATACAATTACCTGTGACCTGCTGGATAGAGATGCGGTGGCTGAACTGCCGGACGTGGCCAACATCATCTTCATGGCCGGGCGCAAATTCGGCTCGGCCGGGGCCGAGGAACTGACTTGGGCCATGAATGTGCATGTTCCGGCGCTGGTGGCCGAACGCTTTCAGAAATCCCGCATCGTTGCCTTCTCCACTGGCTGCGTCTATCCCTTCGTACCGATAGAGTCCCAAGGTGCGACAGAGGCCATGACGGCCACGCCGCCGCCTGGCGAGTACGCAAATTCCTGCGTCGGGCGCGAGCGGATGTTCCAGCATTTCTCCAACCAATTCGGTACGCCGGGACGCATCATCCGCCTGAATTATGCCATCGATATGCGCTATGGCGTGCTACACGATGTAGCGGCCAAGGTTTGGGCCGGCGAGGTGATTGATTTGAGCATGGGCCATGTCAACGTAATCTGGCAAGGCGATGCCAATGCCCAGGTCCTGCGCGCGCTATGCCATTGCACCACCCCGCCCAGCCCCTTGAACGTTTCGGGCCCGGAGACCACCGCGGTCGCCTGGCTGGCTCAGGCTTTTGCGGAACGCCTTGGCAAACCAGCCTTGCTGAAGGGGCAACCGGAAAAAATGGCCTGGCTGATCAACACCGCCGAAGCAACGAAACTATTCGGCTATCCTATGGTGCCCCTGCATTGCATGGTCGATTGGGTTGCCAATTGGATACGCGGGGAGGGGGGCAGTTTGGGCAAGCCAACACATTTCGAAGTGCGGGATGGCAACTATTGATAATCTGACCTGGGGCAAGCTGGCGCGGTCCGAAATCGCGCAGGCGGTTGCCCTGAATGCCGAGGCCGGTTGGAACCAATCCGCCGCCGATTGGCAATTCATGCTGGAACGGGGCGAGGGCACCGGGGTCAGCGGACCGGACTTGATGGCGACCTCCATGCTGCTGCCGTACGGGGACCGATTTGCCTGGATCGCGATGATACTGGTGACCGCCAAATGGCAACGGCAGGGCCTGGCCAGTGCCTTGATGCGCCGCTGTATCGCGCGCGCCGAGGCCTTGAACCTTGTGCCCGGACTGGATGCGACAGAGGCCGGACGCAAGGTTTATTTGCCCCTGGGCTTTCAGGATATCTACCCGCTGACCCGTTGGCAGGCGGACGCCCCTGATGTCGGCGGAGTGAACCGGAGCGCCGGCCTGCGGCCCATGCTTGTGGAGGACCTGGGCGCGGTCGCGGCCTGGGACGCGGATATCTTCGGCGCCCCGCGCGGTGAATTGTTGGCGCATTTGCACGGCCGATGCCCTGAACGCGCCTTTCTGTTGGAAAGCGGCGGCCAAATTCAAGGTTTTGTGCTGGCCCGCGATGGCCGCCTGGCGACGCAGATTGGCCCTTTATCAAGCAATTCCAACGACGCTGCCATCGCATTATTGCAATCCGCCTTGGCGAATATTGCAGGCCCGGTTTTCCTGGATGCCGCAGATCACCATAGAGTGATGAGCCAATGGCTGGCGGGTAAGGGCTTTAGCAGGCAACGAGGCTATATGCGCATGCTGTTGGATCGAAGCATGCCAATTGACAATCCGGACAAGGTTTTTTTGATTGCGGGCCCTGAACTTGGCTAGAAGGCGTGCAACATGGCCAACGGGATAACCGTCTGATGACTGATTTGGCGTCCATCGTGGTGAGGCCGGCGCTGCCGGAGCAGGGGGAACGCGCGGCGGAACTGATTTATTCCACCGCGCGGCCGATCTTTGATTTCATGTATGGCGCTGACGCGGAATTTCGCACCCGCTTGCTGGCCCTGCAATGGCGGGCGGAAGAGGGCCTGGTCAGTCATCGTCACGCCATGGGCGCCTATAGCGTTGGTGGCGAACTGGTGGGATTGGAACTTGGCTTTGATCACGGCGCCGAAGCCGCGGCTTTTGCCGGGACTCGGGCCGCAGTTCGGGAAAACACCACGGCGGACGAGTTTGAGCGGATAGGGATGGCCGCGCGTCAGTTGACTTATCTGACGGCGTTTACACCCGACGGAAATTACTGTGTCCACAATCTGGCCGTGACCGACAGCGCCAATATTCCGGGGCTGGGCCGGCGATTGCTCGAAGGGGCGTTCGAACGGGCCGCGGCGGCGGGCTACCACAGCGTTTGCCTGGATGTCATCGATGGTAATCCTGCCTACGGCTTTTACCTCCATCTTGGGATGCATCTGGGATGCGAAACCCGAATACCCGATCTTATGGAACGGCACGGCATGCCGGCGATCTACCGCATGGTCCGCGACCTTTGAAATAAAAGGACCGCATCCGGCTGTGCGGCCGGACGCGGTCATGTCTTTGTTATGGTCTAGCCGCCGAACTTCACGGACATATCCAGGTAGTCGTTGCGATAGGCGCCTTTAATGTCGAAGGGTTTATCAAGTTTGAAATAGGCTTCGATCAACTTGTAATCCGCCTCCATGCGAGCCGGATCGAAATAGCCGATGGCGCCATTGCGGGAACTATCCGCATCCATCAATTCCTTCACCAGGGCCCAGTTGGCCATGGATGAAGGGCGCTTCAGGCCGCTGTTGGCCTCTATCAGGGCGGTGATGCACGGATCTGCATCCTTGGCGCAGGCGGCATAGGCCTTTTGCGTCACCTTGACGAAATTCCGCACCACGTCGGGGTTGGCCTTGAGGTAGGCGCCGTTGGCGATGACGGAATTGCCGTAGGGATTGACGCCGATGGTTTTGCCGGCGACGAAGCCCATGTCGTCCCCAAATACTTTCTGAAAGATAAAGTGGATATTGTAGAACGAGGTGGTGACCTGGATTGAATCGGACTTCAGGGCCGCGATTTTGGCGTTGGGCTTGACGTTGACCCAGGTTACGGAATCCGGCGCCATGCCCACCGCCTTGGCGAAGGCTGGCCACATTTGACGGGCGGCATCCCATGGCGGATTGCCGATTTTCTTGCCGGCAAAGTCCTTGATGCCGGAGATGCCAGAGCTTTTCTTCCAATAAAAGCCGTAGGGTGAATTGGCGTAGATATTAAAGACCGCGACAAGGTCCGCGCCCTTGCCCTTGTTGACGAGGGCGGTGCCCAGATCGGCGATGCCAAGTTGATTTTTGCCAATGCCGACGCGCTGCGACGACAGGGTCGAGCCCTTGCCCTGTTCGATTGTCAAATCGATGCCGGCGTCCTTGTACCAGCCTTGCGACTTGGCCCAATAAACCGGCGCGTGATCGCCGCCCGCGACCCAGTTCAGAATGAAACTGACCTTTTCCGCCGCTTGCGCGGAAGCGCTCGCCAGAACCATGCCAAATAGCGTGGCGAGGGCGATTTTGAAGATATTCATGAGTATGCCTCCCTGTATTCCGTTTGGCGCATTGTCTTGCCAAATCGTTGGAACTCCGATAGCTCTGGTAACCAATTGGTTACCAGAAACATAGGTTGACCTCATGGCATCTGTCAACGCGCCGACAGAAAAAGCATCCAAAAGCAAACGGGACCCCGAGGGCGCCCGCCAGCGCATCTTGCAGGCCGCCCTGGCGGAATTCTCGGACAAGGGTTTGGGCGGCGCGCGGGTAGATGTCATCGCGCAAAGGGCCAACGCCAACAAGCGTATGCTGTATCACTATTTTGGCAACAAGG
The DNA here is from genome assembly GCA_021776235.1 of Alphaproteobacteria bacterium. Taxonomy (GTDB): domain Bacteria; phylum Pseudomonadota; class Alphaproteobacteria. The sequence continues at coordinate 58,933 of JAJFGG010000018.1, forward strand.
ACGAATTGTTCCTGGCCGTTCTGGAACACGCCTACAGTGAGATTCGTAGTGCTGAGCTGGAGCTTAATCTGGATAATTTGTCGCCGGAAGACGGAATGCGCAAATTGGTCGCCTTCACCTTCGATTATTTTGTTAAGGCGCCCTATTTCATCAATCTTTTGAATAGCGAGAATCTTCACCGGGCCCGGCACTTGCAGCGCAGCAAGGCCATTCTGGACATGCATGGGCCGGTTATTGGCTTGATCACGGATTTGTTGCGCCGGGGTATTGCCGAAGGGGTCTTTCGGGCCGACGCAGACCCTGTTCAGGTCTTCATTACCAATGCCTCGGTTGGTTATTTTTACTTTTCCAACATCCACACCCTTTCTACCATTTTTGACCGTGAGCTAAGCTGCGAGGAGGAATTGGACGCCCGGCGTTCACATGTGATCGACGTTGTTCTGGGATATTTACGGCCCACTTGACGGAGCGGCGTTGAGTAAGATAAGTAACCAGGTGGTTACTTATAGGGAGGCGGCATGAATTTACTAGCTCCGGCGCAAATGGCGGACTATCGCGCCAAGGGCCACCTGACGGTGCGGGATGTATTCGCCGGCGAAGACATGGCTGCCGCCGTCGCGGATGCCCAGGCCTGGGCGGAGACTGAAATCGCTGCTTTGGATGTGGCGGGCCGGGCCTGGTACCTGGAAGCGGCGGTGCCGGACCGTGCCGTCCTGCGCAAACTGGATAATCCCGTTTATCTGCGCCCGGTGTTCCGCGCCTTGGCCACCAACGTAAAACTGCGGGCCCTGGTGACGCAGATCGTCGGCCCCGATCCTCGTGTCTTCTTCAGCCAATTGTTCTTCAAGGCCCCTGGCGGTGGTGGCCCCAAACCCATGCACCAGGACAATTTCTATTTTGGTCCCAACGACCTGGATGGCATGGTCACAGCCTGGGTCGCGCTGGATGATGCGGACGAGAGCAATGGCTGCCTGTATTTCGCGGACGGCAGTAACCTGGGTGACGTGATCCCCCACGCGGCCCCCGACGGACAACCCTTCAATCTGTTGGTGCCCAATGCGACCGCCGCCAAGTACACCATGACGCCAGCGCCGGTTCCCCGTGGCGGTGTCTCGTTTCATCATGGCAATACCCTGCATCAATCGTCGGAAAACCATTCGGATCGTTGGCGGCGGGCCTGTGCTATTCATTACGCCAATGGCAAAACTGAATTGGTCCAACCCGCCCTGACTTACGATCCGTCGATCGTCGTGGCATTGTAATAGCGGAGTTCAGGAACAGTTGGCGAGGAGAGGCACAATGGCCCTGCATCGTGAGGAGATCCCGGCAAAGGTGTTGGCCCAGTTGCGCCAGGGCGTGGTCATTCCGGCCCATCCCCTGGCCTTGACGGAAGCCCGGCAACTGGATGCGAGGCACCAGCGCGCCTTGACCCGCTATTATCTGGATGCCGGCGCCGGCGGTCTGGCGGTAGGCGTACATACCACGCAGTTTGAAATCCGCGAGGTCGGACTGTACGAACCGGTGTTGCGGTCGGCGGCGGAAACCGCAGCCGCCTGGACCGATCAACCGAAAATTATGATCGCCGGCCTGATCGGTTCGACGGAACAAGCCCTTCGGGAGGCGGACGTGGCCCTGGGTCTGGGTTATCATGCGGGATTATTGAGCCTCGCGGCCCACAAGGGCGCGGACGAAAATGCCCTGATCGCCCATTGTGAGGCAGTGGCCGGGCGCATTCCGCTGGTCGGGTTTTATCTGCAACCTGCCGTTGGCGGTATTGTGCTGTCGGCCGAATTCTGGCGCCGTTTCGCGGCGATTGACAATGTCATCGCCATCAAGGTGGCGCCCTTTAACCGCTACCGCACACTGGATGTGGTTCGTGGCGTGGTGGCGGCCGAGGCCGAGCATCGTGTCAGCCTGTATACCGGCAATGATGATCATATCCTGCTGGATCTGGTTACGCCGTTTGCCGTGCGCCGGGGCGGGGAAACCGTCGTGGTGCGGATCAGGGGCGGTCTGTTGGGGCACTGGTGTGTCTGGGTCAAACCGGCGGTGGCCTATCTTGCCCGCGCCCATGCGGCGATATCGGCGGGTGCAGTCGATGCCGGACTATTGCAACTGGACAGTCAAATTACGGATGCCAATGGCGCGCTGTTCGATGTGGTCAACGATTTTGCCGGCGTCATCGCTGGCTGCCACGAAGTGCTGCGCCGCCAGGGCCTATTGCAGGGCACCTGGTGCCTGAACCCGGAAGAGGCCCTGAGCCCTGGCCAGAAAGAGGAACTGGACCGTGTCATGGCTGATTACCCGCATCTGTGCGACGACGGTTTCGTCGCGGATAATTTGCACCGTTGGCTGGATTAAGCGCGGATTATGAACGAAGGCCGGGAGACATTGCGCAAATGGGTGCTGATCATTGTCGTACATCTGGCGGCCGTGCTGGCCTGGCAGGCCTGGATTACCTTTGGCAAGGTCGAGCCCTATATCATGCCGGCGCCCCTGGATACTTTCGCCACCCTGCTGGAATTCAAGACCTACCGATGGGGGCATAACACGTTAATTACCGCCGCTTCGGTGTTTGGCGGCTTCTGGCTGGCGGTGGTGGTGGGGGTCACCCTGGCGGTGTTGTTTTCCTGGTCGCGTTGGCTGAACGACGCCTTCATGCCTCTGATCGTTTCGTTGAACATGATCCCCAAGGTCGCCCTGGGCCCGATCTTCATCGTCTGGTTTTCCTATGGCCTGGGGCCGAATATTCTGATCGCCTTTTCCATCTGCTTTTTGCCGATCCTGATCACCACCACCCGCGGCTTGAACGAAGTGGAACCGGAACTGATCGATCTGGTGCGCACGTTGCGGGCCTCGCGCTGGCAGATTTTCACCAAAATTCAGTTGCCGGGCGCCCTGCCGTTTATCTTTTCCGGCATGAAGGTGGCCGTCGTGCTGGCGGTGGCCGGCGCCATAGTGGGCGAGTTCATCGCCTCGGAAGAAGGCCTGGGCTATTTGATGATGCAGGTGCAGGTTACCCTGGATACGGCAGGTATGTTCATGGCCGTGCTGATGATCACCGCCGTCGGTGTGACCCTATACGCAATTGTGCTGTTGTTGGAGCGCCTGATGGTGGTGCGCGATGCCCGGATGGACTAGATGAGTATCGCCACGAAAGACGCCGAGGCGGAACCCTTTATCCGCTTGCAGGGCGTGCGCAAGATCTACCGCGGCCGCCGGGAGGAATTCCTGGCTGTTTCCGACGTCACCTTCGATGTCGGAATGGGGGAACTGGTCAGCATGGTCGGGCCGTCGGGCTGCGGCAAGACCACGGTGTTGAAGATCCTGGCCGGATTGCATTCCCATGAACAGGGCACGGTGCGCATCGGCAGCCAGGCGGATAGTTTCGATGCGGCCCGTGACATCGGCATGGTCTTTCAGCAACCCCTGCTGTTGAAATGGCGCCGGGTGATCGACAACGTTCTGCTGCCGGCTGAAATCCTGGGTCTGCCCATGGCCGAGGCCCGGGAACGTACGGGGCATCTGTTGGAAATGGTCGGCCTGTCAGGTTTTGCGCAAAGCTACCCCTATGAACTGTCGGGTGGCATGCAACAGCGGGCCGCCATCGCGCGGGCTCTGGTGCATGATCCAAAGTTGATCCTGATGGATGAACCATTCGGGGCCTTGGACGCCCTGACCCGGGAAAAAATGAACCTGGAATTGCTGCGTATTTGGGGTGAAAGCGGCAAAACCATCGTCTTCGTTACCCATGGCATTCAGGAGGCCGTGTTTCTGGGTAGCCGGGTGATCGTGCTGACCGCGGGCCCGGCCCGCATGGCCGATAATTTTCTTGTCGATCTGCCCTATCCCCGCAGCCTGGATCTGAAAACACAGGAAGCCTTCGGCGACTACACGCGCCGGATCTACAAATTATTAGGAATGGAGTGAACATGAGCGAGCGACGCCTGGGCATTATCATGAACGGCGTGACCGGCCGCATGGGCAAGAACCAGCATCTGATCCGGTCGATCCTGGAGATCATGAATGCTGGTGGATTGGAACTGGCCGATGGCAGCCGCGTGATGCCGGACCCGATTTTGGTTGGGCGGGACGGGGGACGGGTGGGCGCCCTGGCGCGGGAACATGGCCTTGGCCGTTGGACCAACGATCTCGATGCCGCCATTTCGAACCCGGACGATACTCTGTTCTTCGACGCCGCCACGACCCAGGCCCGCGCCGGTTTGCTGGGCAAGGCCATCAGCGCCGGCAAGGATATCTACTGCGAAAAACCAGCAGCCGACAGCCTGTCAGGTGCCCATAAGGTCTATAAAATGGCCAAGGCGGCCGGCGTTAAACATGGCGTCGTGCAGGACAAGCTGTGGCTGCCCGGTATTCGAAAATTGAAGTACCTGATCGACGCCGGGTTTTTTGGCCGCATCCTCTCGGTTCGGGGCGAATTCGGTTATTGGGTATTTGAAGGTGATCTGCAGCCGGCGCAACGGCCTTCGTGGAACTACCGCAAGGATCAGGGCGGCGGCATCATTCTCGATATGCTGTGCCATTGGCGCTATCTGCTGGACAATACCTTTGGCGCGGTGCAGGCGGTCAGTTGCCTGGGCGCCACCCATATTCCAACCCGTTGGGATGAACAGAACCAGCCCTACGAGGCGGACACGGACGATGCCGCCTATGCGACCTTTCAATTGGACGGTGGCATTGTCGCTCACTTCAATTCCTCCTGGTGCACCCGCGTACGCCGCGATGATCTCCTGACCTTGCACGTGGACGGCACCCATGGTTCGGCCGTGGCCGGTTTGCGCCGCTGCCGTACGCAAGCCCGGGTCAATACGCCCATGCCGGTCTGGAACCCGGATATCCCGCCTGCCATGGATTATGGCGACGGCTGGGAGGAAGTGCCCGATACCGTCGACTACGACAATGCCTTCAAGGCGCAGTGGGAATTATTCATCCGCCATCTCTACGACGAGGGGCCTTTTCCCTGGGATCTGCTGGCCGGTGCCCGGGGGGTGCAATTGGCGGAACTGGGCCTGCAAAGTTGGGCCGAGCGGCGCTGGCTGGATATCCCTGACCTGGAGGCATAGGCATGCCAACCCTGAACCTGCCCGAGCCGGACGGCGCCATGGCGCCGTTCACCACCAGCCTGCCCAGGGAATTTCCCACCCGCGCCAACCGTCCCTTTAACCGCATCGCCTATTCCGCTGCTCATGTGGTGGCCGACCCCAGGTCGGATGCCGATCCCTGGCTGGAAGCGGCCATTGACTGGGATGCCACCATCACTTATCGCCTTGGTCTCTATGATCTGGGTCTGGGCGTGGCCGAGGCCATGGACACGGCCCAGCGCGGCATGGGCCTTGATTGGCCTGCCAGCCAGGAATTAATTCGCCGCAGCCTGGATGCGGCCCGGCATATTTCGGGCGCCCGCATCGCCTGTGGCGCCGGCACGGATCATCTGGAGCCGTCGGCGGAATTGACCCTGGACGATGTAATCCGTGCCTATGAAGAACAAGTGACCTTCGTGGAAGGGCAGGGGGGCCGGATAATCCTGATGGCCAGCCGGGCCCTGGCGGCCTGTGCAAAAACGCCTGACGACTATGCGCAGGTCTATGACCGCATCCTCGCCGGCGTGCGGGAACCGGTGCTGATCCATTGGCTGGGCGAAATGTTCGATCCCGCCTTGTCGGGCTATTGGGGCCATGCTGATCATATGCAGGCCATGGAAGTCTGTCTGGATGTGCTGGCGTCGAACGCGGACAAGATTGACGGCATCAAGATTTCGCTGCTGGACAAGGATAAGGAAATTGCCATGCGCCGGCGCCTGCCGGACGGCGTGCGCATGTACACAGGCGATGATTTCAACTATGCCGAACTGATTGCCGGCGATGCCTTGGGTTACAGCGATGCCCTGCTGGGCATATTCGATGCCATTGCACCCGCCGCATCCGCCGCCCTGGATGCCTTTGCGGCAGATGATGAAAACACCTTTCATGACATCCTGGCGCCGACGGTTCCCCTATCGCGGCACATCTTCGGGGCGCCGACGCGGTTCTACAAAACCGGTGTGGTTTTCATGGCCTGGCTAAACGGCCACCAGGACCACTTCGTCATGGTGGGCGGCCAGCAAAGCGCCCGCTCGCTGTTGCATCTGGCGGAGTTGTTCCGACTGGCCGACGCTGCCGGTTTACTGCGCGACCCGCATATGGCTGCCGCCCGAATGCGGACAATTTTGGCCTTGCATGGGGTCGAAGGGTAGGACCAAAGTCCATGAACCGGAATATCCTGCAAATTGGTTTTGGCAATTTTGGGCCGACCCATCTGGCGGCGTGGCGGTCGTTGGGGCTGGCGGAGGGTTTGTATGTGATCGATCCCGACGCTGCGGCCAGGCAACGTTGCCGCGACCTGGGCGTGCCGGAAGATCACGTGGGCGGGGCAGTGACCGAATTCCTCGAACAGGCGGATCTGGTTGTGGTGCTGGCCCCGACCGACCGGCATTTCGAGGTCTGCCGGCCATTGCTGGCGTCCGGCAAGAATTTGTTCATTGAAAAACCCATGACCGCGACCCTGGCCGAGGCTGAGGCGCTGCGGGATCTATGCCGGGACCAGGTGGTTCAAGTGGGGTTTTATTTCCGGGCCCACCCACTGGCCCAGATTGTCAAACAGGAAGTGGATGACGGGCGGCTGGGCGATCTGCGTTATATCTCGGCCCGTTTCCATGGCTACAAACGGGCCCGCGGCGACAGCGGCGTGGTCGGTAACGACGCTGTGCATTTCATTGACCAGTCGAACTGGATGATGGGCGCGCTGCCGCTGTCGGTGGATGCCGTAACCCGCGACCATTTCGGCCGCGGCTATGACGATCTCGCCTTGATCCGTCTGTTCTATCCCACGGGCGCCATGGCCCATATCGAAGTCGGCTGTATTCAACCGGGCCGTTGGAACGACAACATTGTGCCGGGTTCAACCCAGACCAAGGAATTCGTGGTTTCTGGCAGTGAAGGTGCGGCCGAGATCGATTATCAGAGCCATCAATTGCGGCTGCATCGGGTCCGCCACGAACTTGCCGATGGGCTGTGGCGGCCGAATAATCGTGGCGTCGAAATGCCCCACGTGCCCGTGGCCGAGCCCTACCAAGTGGTGGCGGCCGAGTTCTCCGCGTTCTTGAATGCGCTGGATAGCGAAACCCCACCTTTGGCTGGAATTGAGGAATGCGGTGTTGGCATGGCCCGCATCCTCGATGCCATTTACCGCTCCTCCAGCCAGGAAAAAAGGGTCAGCTTGTGATAGCTGACCTGCCGCGAGAGTTTCACGTTACCCTGGATGGTCTGTCTGCTACCAATGCAGACGCGGCAGCGCCGACCAGGCCATCGGCTATCCGAGCTCTATAGAGGAGGCTTTGCGTGTCTGATCCCATTAAATTGTCGGTCCAGGAAGTGCAGTTGTTCGAGCGTGACGTGACGCTGCGAATGCCCTTTCGCTTTGGTGTCACCACCCTGCGCGAAAGCCCCCAGGCCTTTGCCAGGGTGCGCATACAACTGGCCGACGGCCGGCAAGGCTGGGGCATGGCAGCCGAGATGCTGGCGCCGAAATGGTTCGATAAAAACCTGGAATTGAGCAACGAAGACAATTTCGAACAGCTGCGCCATGCCCTGGCGACGGCCTCGGCCCTGTACCGCGCCGCGCCCCGGTCCACCGCGTTCGGCCTATTCCGGCACAATTATGATGAACAGGTAAGCATTTGCGCCGAACGGGGGGATGGCTCGCTGGTGGCCTGTTATGGCCCGGCATTGCTGGACCGCGCCATCCTGGATGCCCTGTGCCGCTTGCACGAGGTATCCTTCTACGGGGCAATTCAGGCCAACCTGCCGGGCATCAAAACGGACGAATTCGAAATCGGCCCGTTCCTGGCCAACCTGCGCCCGGCGGATCACATCCATGCCCGGCATACGGTTGGCATGGTTGACCCGATCCGCGAAAACCCGGAACCGGTGGGCGACGGCCTGCCGGAGACGCTGGTGGAGGTGATTGCCACCTATGGTCACCGCTATTTCAAGATCAAGGTTTGCGGTGATCTGGACGAAGATGTGGCCCGGTTGCTGGAAATCGCCGCCGTGCTGGATGAGAGCCCGGATGAATACAGCATCAGCCTGGATGGCAATGAGCAATACGAGGATGTACCTGGCGTCGCGGCCCTGCTGGATGCCATCGAAGGTGATAGCCGGTTGGCGCGCTTTAGCCGATCCATCCTGTTTGTCGAACAACCGATCTCACGTGCCGTGGCCTTGGATGTGGATGTCACCTCCCTGAGTGACCGCAAGCCGGTCATTCTGGATGAATCCGACGCCTTCCTTGACGCTTTCCCGAGGGGCCGCGCCTTGGGCTATCGCGGCGTATCTTCAAAAACCTGCAAGGGTTTCTATAAATCGATCCTGAATGCGGCCCGTTGTGCCCATTGGGGGCAGGGTTATTTCATGTCCGGCGAGGACCTCACCACCCAGGCCGGGATCTCGGTGCAACAGGATCTGGCCCTGGTCAATCTGCTGGGCATTGCCCATCTGGAGCGGAACGGCCATCACTACGTCAATGGCATGTCGGGTATGCCGGCGGCCGAACAGGCCGGTTTCCGGGCCGCCCATCCGGATATCTATCACCACGCTGATGGCGTCACGCGTCTGACCATCCGGGACGGACGGATTGCTATTGGCTCGCTGGATCGTGTCGGGTTTGCCTATGGCGCGGAGCCGGATTTTTCCGCCATGCGAGAGATGCGCCATGGCTAATCCGGCGCGCATGTCGATCAATCAGGCCACCACGCGGGAACAACACAGCCTGGCCCAGGCCATCGCTGCCTATGCCCAGGCTGGCGTGCCGGGTATTTCGATCTGGCGGGATAAACTGGCGGAAAGCGGCCTGTCGGACGCGGTCCGCATGGTTGCTGATCATGGCCTGCAGGTTTCCGGCCTGTGCCGGGCCGGTATGTTCCCGGCAACGGATGCAGCTGCACGGCAAGCCTGTCTGGATGACAACAAGAAGGCTGTCGATGAGGCCGCTGCCCTGAAGGCGGATTGTCTGATCGTGGTTGCCGGCGGCCTGCCGGAAGGTTCGAAAGATTTGCCAGGTGCGCGGCGTATGATCCGCGACGGCTTGGGCGCCCTTTTGCCACATGCCCTTGCCGCCGGCGTCCCACTGGCGATCGAGCCTTTGCACCCCATGTACGCCGGCGACCGTTGCGCCATCAATACCTTGAGCCAGGCCTTGGATCTCTGCGACGATCTGGGCAAGGGCGTGGGCGTGGCGGTGGATGTCTACCATCTGTGGTGGGATCCTGACTTGCAGGTGCAGATCAAGCGCGCCGGTGACCGGATACTGGCGTTTCATGTTTGTGATTGGCTAGTGCCGACCACCGATCTATTACTGGACCGTGGCATGATGGGCGATGGCGTCATAGACATCGCAAAGATCCGGGAATGGGTTGATGGCACCGGCTATGATGGTCTGATTGAAGTCGAGATTTTTTCCGCCGAGAATTGGTGGAAACGCCCCGGCGACGAAGTCGTCCGGACGTGCCTGCAACGATTTAATGAGACTGTATGACAGGGAGAAATTTCCATGGCGGTTATGGCGAATATCACGAAGCAGAAAATGGCGGCCGGCGAAATGGCCCTTGGCATGGGGGTACGCCTGGCGCGCGGCGTTGAAATCGCCAAGTTGGCCAAGGTTTGCGGCTATGACTGGCTGTTCATCGATATGGAACATAGTCCCCTGTCTTTGGAGACGGTGGCGGATATAACCCTTGCCGGTCTGGATGCTGGCTGTACGCCGATCGTCCGGGCCTCCTCGCACTTGCATCATCATGCCAGCCGTCCCCTCGACGCCGGCGCCCAGGGTATTGTCGTGCCCCATGTCAATTCCGCCGAGGAGGCCCGCAGGGTCGTGGACCAGTGCCTCTATCCGCCCATCGGGCACCGCTCCCTGGCGGGCGGAGCCGCCATCCTGGAATATGACAGTCTGCCCATGGCCGAAGCCGCGCGGCTCATAAATGACAACTTGCTGGTAGTCGTGATGTTGGAAAGCCCGGAGGCCATCGCCAACGCCGATGAAATAGCGGCCATTGAAGGCGTCGATGTGTTGTTGATCGGCACCAATGACCTGTGTGCGGAGATGGGAATTCCTGGCCAGTATGGTCATGACGACGTCGTGGCGGCCTATGACGCGACCATTTCGGCCTGCCGGAACAACGGTAAACATGCCGGTATGGGCGGCGTATACGACGGTCTGGCGGAAAATTATATTCGCATGGGCGTGCGCATGGTGCTGGGCGGCAGCGACCTGTCCTTTTTGATGGCAGCGGCGCGGCAGCGGGCAGGCGCGCTGCAAGGCATCGATTTATAAAGTCAGACCTGATACAAATCAGTACATGGTTATGTTCTTTTCTGTTTGGCTGTTGTCGGCCCTGGCCGTGGTTGCTGTTGTTTACGTTGTGAAAAGCCTGCGGCGGCGGCGTCTCGCCGGGTTGGGTCATATTCATTGGCCTGGCCTGATTGTGATTTCCCTGATTTTGGGCGCCGTCCCGGCCTTTATTTACGACAACCAATCATCCCGCTCTGTTTCGGTGCCGGACGATGTCGCCGAGCGGCCCAGTATTCCAGGCCCGGCAAAGAAATAAGCCCGGAAATCAAATCCATAGTCCTTGGTATTAGCCTGGGCCGTTGCCCAGTCCCCGGCGGTCCACCGCCATGGCCTTGATCAAAGCGTGCACCATGCGGCCCGGCACAATATCAAGTTCCCGCTGCGAGCGCTTGGTAATACGGGCCCAGAGGGGACAGCCGATATCCACCAGGACATCGACCTGAGGGCCGTCATCTTCGCCAACTTCCATTACCCGGCCGGCAAACACGTTCAGGACGCTGATCCCCTGCGGCGGCGTCAGCGCCAGGCTGACATCACGGGCCCGGACGCGGATACGCAGCGGTGAGCCGATGTCCAGGTCCAGTTGCGGCAACCACAAATCACCGCCTTGAAACGACAGCCGGGTCAGCGCATCACGCTGATCCTGGGCCGCGACTGTCGTTGTAAGAACGGCACCAGCATCCCAGCGGCCGGTCAGGTCACGCAGATCCAGACGAGCCGTAATTTCGTCGACGGAACCTTGCGCGACAATGCCCCCGTCGGCCATGACGATCAATTGATCGGCCAGGCGCACGATCTCGTCCATGTTATGGGACACATAAACGATGGAAATTCCTAGTTGCCTCTGCAGCCCTTCTATAAAAGGCAATATTTCCGAGCGACGCGGCGTATCAAGATTGGCCAGAGGTTCGTCCATCAACAACAATCTCGGCGCCGCCAACAAGGCCCGTCCGATGGCGACCCGTTGGCGTTCTCCACCCGATAGGGTCCTGGGGCTACGCGCCAGCATGGGCGACAAAGCCAGCAAGTCGACCACGGTATCGAAGTCAATGTGGCGCCGGTCTTTCGGCACCAGGCGCCGGCCATAGGACAGATTGCCCGCCACCGTCATATGCGGGAATAACCGGCTTTCCTGAAAGACATACCCCAGCTGCCGGTGCTCGGGCGCCAGATCGATGCCATGCTTGCTATCGAATAGTACATGGCCCTGGACCACGATCCGCCCCTGGCTGGGCCGCAGCAGTCCCGCCAACATATTGACAACTGAAGTCTTCCCGGCCCCCGAGGGACCGAATAGGGCGGTGACCCCGGCCTTTGCCTGAAACGCGGCCTTGATCGGGAAGTTGCCGACGCGAGCGGTTAGATCCATTTCCAGCATGGTTATAACCCGATCCGTTTGGATAACTGCCGGGCCAGGTATTGCGAGGCGACCAGGGCGGCAATGGCCAGCGCCACGGAAAACAGTGCCAGGCGGGTAGCGTCGGCTTCACCGCCTGGTACCTGCAGGGCTGTATATAGCGCCAGAGGCAAGGTGCGGGTTTCTCCCGGCACGTTGGCGGCAAAGGTGATGGTAGCGCCGAATTCGCCCAAACAGCGGACAAAGGCCAACAACAGCCCAGCCAGAATACCCGGCGAGGTCAGGGGCAGGGTAATGGTCAAAAAGACGCGGAGGGGCCTGCCACCCAGGGTTCGCGCCGCTGTTTCCAGGCGCCGGTCCACCGCCTCCATGGACAGCCGGATCGAACGTACCAACAGCGGGAAGGCCATTACCGCTGCCGCCAAAGCCGCGCCGCGCCACGAGAATACCAGAGTGATGTCGAACCAGTCATGCAGCCAGGCCCCCGCGGGACCATTGCGCCCGAACAGTACCAACAGCAGGTACCCCAGGGCCACCGGCGGCAGGACCAGGGGCAGGTGCACCAGACCATCCAACAGGGCCTTGCCCGGAAAGTCCCGGCGCGCCAAAAGCCAGGCAATGGCGATCCCCGGCAGCAGGCTGCAAGCGACGGCCCAGACCGCCACTTTCAGGGATAGTGACAGGGCCTCAATTTCCAACGGGCTTAGCATCCCTAGCTCTTAACGAGAGTCGGGCAGAAAGGTAAAGCCATATTGTTCAAAAATAGTCTTTGCCCGGTGGCTCTGTAGATAGCGAAATACTCTCTGGGTCACGGCGCTTTCCTGTTCCCGGATCAAGGCCAGGGGATAGACGATGGCCGTATGGCTGTCGTCGGGAAAGGCGGCGGCCAAACGTAAGCCGTCATGGGCCCGGATATCGGTGGCATAGGCGATGGCGAAGCGCCCCTGGCCGCGGGCTAATAGCGCCAGGGCGTTGCGGACTGAAGCGGCAAAGACCGCGCGTTTTTCGAGGCTGCTCCACAGGCCCAGATGTTGCAGAGCCTGTCGGCCATATCGCCCGGCGGGGACATGCGCCGGATCGCCCATGATCAGGCGTTCCTTACCCAACGCGGCGTCCAAGCCCGTCAATTCGGCAAGTTCCCGGGCCCCGGAATCGCCGGTTCGCCGCAATAGCACCAATCGGTTGCCCAACAGATCGACACGGCCATCGGCGGCGATCAGATTGCGCGCTGCAAGATAACTTAACCAGGCCGTATCCGCGGACAGGAATAAATGCGCCGGCGCGCCGGACGCAATATGCTTGGCCAGGGTGGAAGAGGCCGCGAAAGTCGGCCGCAAGGTAAGGCCATGCTCCCGTTGCAACTCAACCGAAAGCGCCGTGACCGCCTCGGTCGTCGAGGCGGCGGCCAGGATATCAATGCTTTCGCTCTTGGCCTGGCCCGGCAAAACCAGCATCGCGGCAAGGTACAGGCAGAGGCGACCGCCCAACCACCTGTTCCATGACATGACTAAATTCCCACTAGATCGCCGATTGCAGGCGCTTGAAGCCGGCTTTCAAATCGGCGATCAGGTCGTCCGAATCTTCCAGGCCAATATGCAGACGCATGCATTGCCCTTCGTGCGGCCAGGGCGTGACACTACGCATGGCATTCGGATCTGTCGGCAGGATCAGGCTTTCAAATCCGCCCCAGGAAGCGCCCATGCCGTACAATTCCAAATCGTCCACCAGGGCGGCGACGGCGCTGCGCGGGCAAGGCTTCAAGGTGAAGCCGAACAAACCCGAGGCGCCAAGAAAATCCCGCTTCCATAATTCATGGCCGGGATCGTCCGGCAATGCCGGATGCATGACGCATTCCACCATGTCCTGCCCGCACAGCCATTCGGCAACCTTCAAGCCGTTTTCCCAATGTTGTTTCAGGCGGACCGACAATGTGCGCATGCCGCGTTGGGCCAGATAAATATCATCCGGTCCGGCGGTCTGACCCAACATTCGGGTCGTGGCCTCCAACTCCGGCCAAGCCTCATTGGTGGCACAGGCGGTACCAATCATGACATCGGAATGGCCAACTATATATTTTGTGCCGGCCTGGATTGAAACGTCCACGCCAAGTGTGAACGGTTTGCAATAGAGGGGCGAGGCCCAGGTGTTGTCCATCATGACCACGCAGCCCTTGGCGTGCGCCGCGTCCGCGATGGCGGGTATGTCCTGCATGACAAAGGTCTGCGAGCCCGGTGCCTCGACATAAACGATCCGGGTGTTGTCCTGGATCAGTTCGGCGATACCGGCGCCGATGGCCGGATCATAGTAGGTCGTGGCGATATTGAAGCGACTGGCCAGATTGTTGCAGAAACGGCGCGATGGGCCGTACACGGAGTCCACCATCAGGATGTGATCGCCGGCTTTTAAAAACGACAACATGGCGCCGGCGATAGCGGCCAGACCCGATGGATAGATCGTGCAGCGATCGCCGCCTTCGACGGCGCAGACCATGTCTTCCAACGAGAAATTTGTCGGGGTACCTACGCGACCGTAGTAAACGCCACGTTCCCCCTGCTCCCGGCGTTTTCGCGATGCATCCAGGGCGGCCAGCGTCGGGTGAAGGACAGTCGAGGCGTGATAGACCGGCGGATTGACAATGCCGTGGTTGTTTTCCGGGTCGCGGCCGGCGACAACCAGTTTGGTTTCGTCTTTCATGTTGGAACTTCTCTATAATATTGGGAAGGGCTGCGCGCCCGAATAGCGATGCCTAGCATAATGCCATTCCACTCACCAAGGCGCCAGAGACTTGGCGTAAGGCAAGTCAGCGCCGTTGATGAACCCGGCGGGAACGGGCCATGGGCCTTTCAATCACTTGCTCAGCAAGCTGATTGTCGGTAATTGGAGGCCGATGGGACAGGATGCGGAGCGGGGCGGTTGATCCATGAAATATCTATTGGTGGTGTTTTTCCTGATGGATGGACAATGGGTTAAGGGCGAGGCAAGCAAGGGCTGGGGCGCGCTGGCTTATGATACCGAGGCGGCCTGCCTGACAAGCAAGGCGCGGGCCGAAGAGATTCACCGGAATCTAAAGCAGGTCAATCCGCGGGCCCTCGAAAAGCGCTTCAAGTGCATGGCCGAACAGTCCAAAACCAATGATTGAGGCGCGGCCAGATGCGCTGTGATTTTTCTTTTGCTCCAAGTCTATTGCGATATGGAAAATGAACGGCTAACGTGCGTTCGAGGTGCCCCTGAACGAGGCTTATTCTTGTTCATTGCGGCATGAAGGTAACAGGGAGAAAATATAATGAAATCTACGTCATTCATCACGTCGGTAGCGGCCGCGGTCGCGGTTGCCGCAGTGGCCCTTGCTGGCGCCACCGTAGCTTCGGCGAAAACCACACTCGAAATTGTGAAGGAACGCGGCCATCTGCGCTGTCAGGTCGGCCAGCCGTCGCCTGGTTTTTATAACCTGGACGCCAATGGCGAATGGTACGGCAGCGACGTTTCGATTTGCCAGGCCGTGGCCGCCGCCATCTTCGGAAGCAAGAAGAAGCTGGAAATTCAATCGGTCAGCAGTCAGGTTCGCTTCACTGCGTTGGCCAATGGTGAGTCCGACCTTCTGTCACGGACAGCCACCTGGACATTGCTGCGCGATACCCAACTGGGTCTGGACTTTACGGCGGTCAATTTTTACGACGGCCAGGGTTTCATGGTGCCAAAGGACAGCGGCATCACCAGTGCTCATGACCTCAAGGGCGCCACGGTATGCGTGTTGACCGGTACAACCACCGAATTGAACCTGGCGGATTTCAGCCGCGTCAACAATCTGAACATCAAGCCGGTTACGTTCGAGGACCAAAACGTCCGCAATGACACCTACCTTCAGGGTGGCTGCGACGCGCTGACCAACGATAAGTCGGGGCTGGCCTCAAACAAGGCGGCGTTCCCTAATCCGGGCGATCATATTGTTCTGCCCGAGACGATTTCCAAGGAGCCCCTGGCTCCGGCCGTGAGGCAGGGCGATGCCCAGTGGTTCGACATTGTAAAATGGACGGTCTACGCCTTGGTTGGTGCCGAGGAACTTGGCGTCAACAAGGGCAATGTGGATGATATGCGGGCGAATTCGACCAACGCTTCGGTCCGCCGCATGCTCGGCGTCGAAGGTAACCTGCATGACGGTTTGGGCCTCAGCAAGGACTGGGCCTACAACATCATCAAGGAAGTCGGCAATTACGGCGAGATCTACGCGGCCTATATGGGTAGCGGCAAATTAGGCATCGGCATCGGCCGGTCCGGATCGGCGAATGCCCTCTGGACCAAGGGCGGCCTGATGTATTCACCGCCGTTCCGCTAGGAACTATTGATGGCCCCAGCCCCGTGATCGGGGCTGGGCGCCATTTTTTTTATAAGTTGAGCCTGCGCGTAATATCGAGGTCCATAGATCATGGCCATTCGTAATAGCGGTGAGGCGTCGGCGCGTGTGAAGCCGAAAGAAAAATTCGACTTTTTTCATGATGAGCGCGTCCGCTCGGTTTTCTACCAGATTTTGACGGCTTGCGTCGTCGGCTGGCTGGCCTGGTATCTCATCACCAACACGGCCCACAATCTCGAAGTGCGCGGGATGAATACCGGATTTGGTTTCCTCTCCGCCACCGCCGGTTTCGACACGGATTTTAAACTTATCGAATACAAGCCCGGCATAGGGACCTATGGCCGGATCTTCCTCATCGGCTGCATAAATACTCTGCTCGTCTCTTTTCTGGCAATTATTGCCAGCACCATACTGGGTTTCGTGGTCGGTGTGTTAAGGCTTTCCTCCAATTGGTTGGTCGCCCGGCTGTCACTGACCTATGTGGAGGTTGTTCGCAACACGCCGCTGCTGCTGCAGATCATTTTCTGGTATGTTGGGGTCTTCGCGCTGCTGCCCAGGGTCAAGAACAGTCTTGATCTTTCAGTTGGCGCCGAATTGGTATTTCTTAACAATCGCGGCCTTTATTCTGCCTGGCCCATACCAGGCGATTTGTTCTGGATGACGAGCGTCGCATTCGTCGCCGCCGTTATTGGCGTGTTCATCCTCAGGGGCTGGGCCCATAAACGTCAGGACAGAACCGGACAACAATTCCCAATCTTCAGTGCCTCCGTGGCGCTGCTTGTTGTTCTGCCCGGCGCCATTTATTTGCTGACGGGATCACCGCTTGATTGGGATTTGCCAACGCTCCAGGGCTTTAATTTTGCCGGTGGCGCCAGCCTGCCACCGGCGTTCCTGGCGCTGTTGATCGCCTTGACCTTCTATCATGCGGCGCATTTGGCCGAGTCCGTGCGCGCCGGCATTCTTTCGGTGAGCAAGGGACAGACCGAAGCGGCCTTGGCGATTGGCCTCAAGCCGAGCCGGGCGATGAGCTTGATCATCATTCCCCAGGCCATGCGGGCCATTGTACCGCCGATGATCAGCCTGTGGATGAATGTGGTGAAGAATTCCTCACTGGCGATCGCCATCGGCTATTCGGATGTGGTTGCGCTATTCATGCAGACGGCGCTAAACCAAGCCGGTTATGCCGTCGAAATGGTCGGCATGACCATGGCGTTCTATATGTTCATCAGCCTCTCGATCTCTGGATTGCTGAACATTTACAATAAACGCGTCCAATTGGTGGAGCGCTGATCATGTCTATGGCCAAGGCGGAAAAATCGGTCACCAGAAGCGCACCCCTAACTGAAACCTCGTTTATCGGGTGGCTGCATAAAAATCTGTTCAGTTCCTGGGTCAATGCCATTCTCACCTTTGTCTCGCTCTACATCATCTTTGTCGTGATCAAAAGCTTGTGGATTTGGGGCGTCGCCGAAGCGGTCTGGGTGGCCGAGAACCGGCGTGAATGTTTCGCCATCAGCAAGGATGGCGCCTGCTGGGCCGGCGTTATCATATGGCTTGAGAATATCTTCTATGGCCGTTACCCCAGGGACGAGTTGTGGCGGGTCAATCTTGGCGGGTTGCTGCTGATCCTGTGGATGGCGCCGCTTTGGCTGCCCAGGGTCAAGGACAAGATATTCATCGGCCTGTCCACCGTATTCCTCTATCCCTTCCTCGCCGGTTATCTTTTCGCGGGCGGCGACAAGGGCATCTTCATGCAGCTGATGGTTACCGGTGCCATCGTTTGCCTGGTAGGCAATACCGTGCATGCATGCATTGGCGTGTTCAGCGGCGGTGGCCTGCCGGAATCATTGCTCGGGATATTGGGCAGGAAAGACGCCTCAGACGCGAACCAACGCAACACGTTGCTTGCCGTTCTGGCGATTGCTTTCGTCCTGATCTATGCCCTGCAAATTGGTTGGACCGTTGAAGCCGTACCCTGGACGAAATGGGGCGGGATGTTCCTGACCCTCGTTATATCGGGTATCGGCATTACCTCGGCACTTCCCGGTGGCATCATCCTGGCGCTTGGCCGGCGATCGAAACTACCGGTCATCCGGGTGCTTAGCACGTCGTTTATCGAGCTGTTCCGTTCCGTGCCATTGATTACCGTGCTCTTCATGGCAACGACCATGTTCCCGTTGTTCATGCCCGAGGGCTTCGTTCTCAATAAGCTGGTTCAGGTGATAATTGCGGTATGCCTGTTCTCCGCCTGCTATATGGCTGAAACCGTTCGCGCGGGTCTACAGGCCATTCCCAAGGGCCAATACGAAGCGGCGCACACCATCGGCCTCGGCTATTGGGGCATGATGGGTTTGATCGTCATGCCGCAGGCTTTGAAACATATGATCCCGAATATCGTCGGCAGCTTTATCGGATTGTTAAAGGACACCACTCTGGTCTCGATCATTGGACTTTTCGACATTCTGGGCATGTTGCGTTCGATCAGCCAGGATGCGCCTTGGCGCGGACTGCACAAGGAACCGTTGATATTCGGCGCTGTTCTGTTTTTCATCGTCTGTTTCATCATGTCGAAGTATAGCCGGCACCTGGAAGTGAAACTTTCCGCCGGCGCCAATCGTTGATCCGGAAAAACCGGGGGGAAGAGTAGAATGACAGCCACGGATGTAGATGACACCCAGGGCCAATTGGCATCCGCCGCTTCGTCCGAAGTTATCATCGAGCTAAACCAGGTCAATAAATGGTTCGGGCAATTCCATGTTCTAAAGGACATTGACCTAGTGGTTCACAGGGGCGAACGGATCGTCGTTTGCGGCCCATCCGGATCGGGTAAATCGACTTTGATCCGCTGTATCAACCGCCTCGAGGAACATCAGCAAGGCGACATTATTGTCGATGGCATCACGCTGGATAAGAATCTCAAGAATATTGATCACATCCGCAGCGAAGTGGGCATGGTGTTTCAAAGCTTCAACTTATTCCCTCACCTTTCCATTCTCGAGAACCTTACGCTGGGGCCGATCTGGGTCCGCAAGACACCCAAGGTAGAGGCCCGGAAACTGGCCATGGAATATCTTGAACGGGTCAAAATTCCGGAGCAGGCGGATAAATTCCCGGGCCAGCTCTCGGGTGGTCAGCAGCAGCGCGTGGCTATCGCCCGTTCGCTCTGCATGAATCCAAAGATCATGCTGTTCGACGAACCGACCTCGGCGCTTGATCCTGAGATGATCAAGGAGGTTCTCGATGTCATGGTCGAACTCGCCGAGACCGGCATGACCATGATCGTGGTGACCCATGAAATGGGTTTTGCCAAGACCATCGCCGACCGTGTCATTTTCATGGACGAAGGCGACATCGTCGAGCAGAACGAACCTTTCGAATTCTTCAACAACCCGCAATCCGAACGCACGAAGTTGTTCCTAAGCCAGATCCTCAGCCACTAGGAAATTAATCATTTGATTGCGGTCGGCACCGCGATTTGGGCCGTTGGTATTAGCTGTGGGCAGCGCGAAAGCAGTTCGGCGCTCAGACAAAATCCAGCACGTTGTCGGCGGTTTGCCATGGCGCGGGGATTTCCTGGCGGTCGTAGGGGCGGAAGCCGAAGCGTTGATACATGGGCAGTGCCTTGGGATGATCCAACGTGCAGGTGTTGACCAGGACGCGTTCAGGATCGCGCTGCCACATTGTCTCGAGGGCCTGGGACAACAGATAGGGCCCCAGCCCATGGCCGATGAATTCCGGCATGATGCCGAAATAGGCCAGTTCCATGTCGGGCATGTCCCGGGCGTCCAATTCGTAAAAGCCAGCAGGGATGCCGCCCACATACAGTACATAAACCTCTACCGCGTCGGCATGAATGATCTCGGCCAATTCCGGATCTGATAATTTCTTGCGGTCGGTCCAATACCATGGCCGTCCTACGGCGTCATAAAGGTAGCGGTAAAATGCCACGCTAATGTCATGGGCCCGCATCAAGGCGTGCCGGGGAATTTTCGGCACCAGGTGGGGCAGGGATGGGCGATCCCGCATTTCCAGATAAGTAACGATGACCGTCTCGTCGTTGGTCTGATGACCGCCGGGCAGGGGCGCGCCGTCCAGTCGCCGGCTCATGGTCGCCGCGGGCTCCACCTGATAACCCAGGCGTTGGTAAAATCCGACAACGCGGGTATTGCTGCCCCGCACTAATAGTTGCAATTTCGGCACGCCAGCGGCTTTTAGCCGATCCTCGGCCGCTGTCACGATGCGCCGGCCCAGACCTTCGCCCTGACGGCCAGACGCCACCGCCACATAGTAAATCCAACCGCGATGGCCGTCCTGACCCAACATGGCCGTGGCCACGATCTTGTCTTCGTCCTCAAGGATCAGTATTTCGCCGTGTCCCCCCGCCAGGCAGAAGGCAATATCCTTACGCGCATCATTAAGTGGATTTTGCATCAGGCCGCAGCTGTGCCACAGCTCGACAACGGCCGCCTCATCGTCAGGCTGATAATTACGCAGCTTCACGGCGACGATGCTCATGTCACGACGGGCGTGTCATTGCGGCTGCCCCATTCGGACCAGCTGCCATCGTACAACCGGTTGGCTTCATGGCCCAGGCTGCGAAGTCCCAGCAGCAGAACAGCCGCCGATACGCCGGAACCGCAGGAGGTAACAATTGGCCTGTCCAGATCTACGCCGGCCGCGGTGAACAATGCCCGCAATTGCTCGTCGTCACGCAAGGTGCCATCCGCCTGCAGCAATTTGTCGTAAGGCAGATTAAGCGCGCCGGGCATATGGCCCGAACGCATGCCCGCGCGCGGCTCTGGTACGGAACCGTCAAATCGCCCTGCCGCGCGGGCATCCAAAATTTGTTCGCTACCGCCATCTTCGATCAGGGTTAAGACCTGCTCGATAGAGCGGATCATCTCCTCGTTATATTCGGCATGGAAGTGCGCGGGCTTTGGCGCCGCTATGACATTTTCCACCGCGCGGCCCTCGGCCCGCCATTTGCCAATTCCGCCATCCAGCACCGCGACCTTTTTGTGGCCAAAGGCGCGGAACATCCACCAGACCCGACAGGCGCCGGTCAACTTGCCGCCATCGTAGGTTATGACCGTATCGCCGTTGCTGATGCCCATGGCGCTGACGGCATCGCCGAAGGCTTCGGCGGCAGGGAACATATGCGGTGAGGCGCTATTTGGGGCGCAAACCACATCTATGTTGAAGCGTTGGGCGCCTGGTATATGAGCCGCGGCGTATTCCGCGTCTGCGTCCCGTTGTTCGGCAGGCAGATAGAAAGAGCCATCCAGAATTTTGATGTCGCCCTGCTCAGGACGCTCGGCCAGCCAGTCGGTGGAAACAACATGCGTATTATTCATTTAAACCCTCAACAAAAATATTGAATCGGTTGTTATTACTCGGAAAATTCAATTGATATGCGCCGATTCTGTCGACCCTTTTTTTCAATTTTCCGAACCCTGACCGGGCCAATTTCCTTGGTGTTGGCTACGTGGGTGCCGCCGCATGGTTGCAGGTCGCAGCCATCAACGTCGATCAGGCGAACGCGTCCCTGGCCTGCGGGCGGCTTTACGGACATGGTTTTAACCAGATCCGGCTGTGCCGCCAGTTCCGCATCGGAAATCCAATTGACGTTGACCGGGTGGCCTTGTTCGATCAGTTCATTGAGACGATCGGTAATGGCATCTTTCTCCACGGTCATTTCCGGCATGTCAAAGTCCAAACGGCCCTTGCCGTCGCTGATCTGTCCACCCGTCACCGGATACTCCACGACCGAGGAGAGTAGGTGCAGGCAGGTATGGATCCGCATGTGACTATGGCGCTTAGTCCAATCGATGGACGCGGTGACCAGCGCACCAACAGCTGGAACTTCCTGTCCTTCGGCGGGCACATGGACCACATCATCGGCGCCGTCGCCCTTGACCGCCGTGGCGATCATAATTTCGCTGCCATCAGCCAGGCGCAAGGCACCGGCGTCGCCCGGCTGGCCGCCGCCCGTGGGGTAAAATACGGTGCGATCCAGTTCGATGCCGCCACGGTCGTTTACGGCCGTAATGGTGGCCTCGCAGCTTTTCGCATAAGGGTCGTCCCGGAACAGTAATGCCGTCATCTAACGCCTCCCGTTGGGGTAGTATAAAATGTCCGATCGTCAAGCGTTGCCAGACCTTTGGGATGCTACTGTCCGTCCCCCGCCATCCAGCTGGGCACAGGCAGGCCCATCTCGCGCAGGAAGGGCACGTTGAACATCTTGCTTTGATAACGCTGAGCGCCATCACAAAGCAAGGTCACAATCGTGTGCCCCGGCCCTAATTCGCGGCCCAGACGAACGGCGCCGGCCACATTCACCCCACTGGACGAGCCCAGCACCAGGCCTTCCTCGATAATCAGATCGAAGGCGGTCTGCAGGGCATCCTCGTCCGGGATCAGAAAGGGCGCATCGACAGTGAGGCCCTCCAGATTGGCGGTAATGCGCCCCTGGCCGATGCCTTCGGTGATCGAGGAACCTTCCGCCTTCAATTCACCATTGGCATAATAATTGTACAGCGCGGCACCGGGCGGGTCGGCCAGCCCGATGGTGATTTTGGGGTTCTGTTTTCGCAGATATTGAGCGATGCCCGCCAGTGATCCCCCTGAACCAACGGCGCAAATAAAGGCATCCAGTTTGCCTTCGGTCTGATGCCAGATTTCCGGACCCGTGGTCGCATAGTGACCTTGTCGATTGTCCACATTGTCGAACTGGTTGGCCCAGATCGCACCTTGCGGGTGGTTGGCGGCAATTTCCGCCGCCAGACGGCCGGAGTATTTGATGTAATTATTATCGTCCCGGTAGGGCAGTGCCGGCACTTCCCGCAGGTCGGCGCCGCACATGCGTAACATGTCCTTCTTTTCCTGGGTTTGCGTCTCCGGGATCACGATGACCGTTTTGTAACCGCGCGCGTTGGCCACCAGGGCCAGGCCGATGCCCGTATTGCCGGCCGTGCCTTCGACGATGATGCCGCCGGGTTTCAATTCTCCCCTGGCCTCGGCCGCGCTAACGATGGCCAGGGCCGCCCGATCCTTGACCGAACCGCCGGGATTGAGGAATTCCGCCTTGCCCAATATCTCGCAACCGGTCACTTCCGAGGCTTTCTTTAGTCGGATGAGCGGTGTGTTACCGATGCTATCGATGAAACCTTGACGTATGTCCATGCCCTGACTCCGAGACTACAAATCCTTGATTGGCGCAGATTATGCCCTTTGCCCGATCACGACAAGTGAATGGACCTTAACCACAAAATTAGTTGTGAAATTATGCCAGCCAGCGCCGGCGAATTTCTGATCGGTGCAAGGCCAGCCATTGGATTGCGACAATCACCGGGGCGGAATTAATCCGGCCCTCGGCCAGTGCGGCCATGACTTCGGCGAAGGGCAGAACAATGACCTTGATATCTTCACCCTCGGCCTCGACACCGTGCACCCCGCCAGCCAAGGATGCATCGGTGCGGGCGCAATAAACCGAGATCTGTTCGCTGATGGCGCCGGGAGAGGTGTAGCAATCCATGGCGTGGGTGATATCACTCAATTCGATGCCGGCTTCTTCCCGCGCCTCCCGGCGTACCACGGCCTCCAACGCCTCGCCGTCCTCGATGATGCCGGCCACCACTTCCAGACACCATGGATGATCGCCGCGGGCAAACGGGCCGATCCGGAACTGCTCGATTAGAACGACTTCATCGCGCACGGGATCATAAGGCAGAACCAGAATGGCGTGGCCCCGTTCGAGCACCTCGCGACTGATCTCGGCCCCCATGCCGCCCTGATAGAGGGCGTGCCGCAGTCGATAGGCGTCAACCCGGTAATAGCCTTGAAAGACCGTACGCTTTTCAAGCACTTCGACTTTGTGCTGCGGATTAGTCATGGCCTCGTGCTCCATCGCGCTCACCGCCGTTGTCTGGCACGACCCATCGCACCAGACGACCAATGGTCAGACCCTGGACCAGAATTGAAAAGACCACGACGGCGTAACAAACCGTGACAATGGCGTCCTTCTCTTGCGATGCCGGCAGCGAAAGCGCCAGGGCCACCGAGATACCGCCGCGCAAGCCTCCCCAGGTCAAAACGGGGATTGCCCCCTTGGTGAAATCCCGCCACAGGCCCATCAAGCCAATGGGAATGGACACTGCAACGAAGCGGGCGCTCAGCACAAGGGGAATGGCAATCAGGGCAGCCCACAGCAGACCCGGCTTGGTCGAGATCAGGACCACTTCCAGGCCGATCAGCAGGAACAGCACGGCGTTCAGAATTTCGTCGATCAAGGTCCAGAAATTTGTCAGGTGACTGCGCGTGGTTTCGCTCATGGCCAGACGGGTGCCGTGGTTGCCGATCAACAGGCCGGCCACGACGACGGCGATCGGACCCGAGGTGTGGAGTAGATGCGCCACTTCATATGTGACCGTAACCAGGGCCAGGGTAATGATCACTTCCAGATTGTATTCATCTATGGAACGCAGGGCCCAAAAGGCGACGGTGCCCGCGGCAAGCCCCAGGGCGGCCCCGCCCAGGGCCTCCTGCAGGAACAGAATTCCAATTCCGGCGGGATCCAAGGCGGCGCCCTGACCGTCATTAGTAGCCATGGCCAACAGGATAATGAAAACAACTACGCCCACGCCGTCATTGAACAGGCTTTCGCCAGCGATCTTGGCTTCCAGACTGGGAGGGACCTTGGCCGTTTTCAGGATGCCCAGGACCGCTACCGGATCAGTGGGTGAAATCAAGGCGCCAAACAGCAGGCAATATATCCAGGGCACTGCTAAGTCAAAGAAGTCAAAGACCAGCCAGATGCCGCCGCCAATTAATGCCGTCGACAACAGCAGGCCCCCCGTGGCCATGGCCGCGATAGACCAGCCCCGGCGTGCCAACAAGGCCAAGTCTACGTGCAAGGCACCGGCAAACAGCAGGAAACCCAACATGCCGTGCATCAGCGCGGCGGTAAAATCTATCTCGATCAGGGCCGCGCGCAATCCGGGCCCAACCCCCCAACCCGGCACCAGGCCATCAATGGCCAAGGCGCCCAAGGAGGCGGCCATGGCGATCAGTACAAGGCCAATCGTACGGGGCAGGCGCAAAAACCGGTGGTTCAGATAGCCGAACACGGCGGCGAGACCCAGCAACGTGGCAATATCGCGGGAGAGGTGTTCCATGACATTAGTCTCCTGGCCGTCGCCTGATTGCGTTCATTGCTCGGCGTCTTTTGCAAAAGGCGCCAGCGACAGCACCGGGTCTCCATTTACCGTCAGCTGTCCGTCTGGATGCACAGCAAGAATAAACAATTGTCCGGCTCCGCCGTTGATGGGTTTGCCTTTTTCGATCAAGGCCGACAGGGGAGCCACCATATGGTCGACCAGGGCCGCTTTTCCGGAGTCCTGTTGCACGGCGGCAAGCAGTTTTTGCAATCCCGAGACGCGCAGTTCTCCGTCACCGACGATGCCGGCTTCCGCCGCGCCGTCCGCCAGTAGATTGGCCGACATGGCGATGTCGTAATCCTGGGCGGTGATTTTGGCGTGTTTCAGGCGGAAACTGGCGGCGGCAGCGCTCAATTCCTTGCGCAGGCGTTTGAATACCTCGGGGCCAGAGCTAAATTTGCCCAGTAAAGCCAATTCGATCACGGCTGCAAGGCCAACATTGACGACGGTTTCGCTGGGAATATTCTCCAACGCAACGGCAATATCCAGATCCCGCGGCACCATGCCATCGGGCGCGGCGCCGCCGGTGCCTGTAAGGCCATGATGGCTGGTGGTCACCGCGAGGTTCAACATATGGCCGTCGTCACTGCTGGAAAGGTTCAGGCCGTAATCGGCTTGTTCCAGGCGGAATTCGCCTTGCCCGGGGTGCCGCAAGGCAAGTTTGTTTATTTTGCCCCGCAGGCCGAAACCGTTCGCCAGGCCCAATATCTGTTGCAATGTCGGATTGTCGCCCAGTTTGGCTTGGTTTTTTGCCCCGGCCCGAGCCGAGCCCTCGTAATAGACGGACAGATCCAGGCCGCGCAGCTCCATATCCAGGCTGAAGTGGCCCAATCGCAGCGTGGAATTCCCGCCATTGGTCATGACTACGTTGGTCAGGGTGATGCGCATGGGCCCGCTCCACAGGCCCTTATCTTCCGGCACCGCCGCCTGTACCAGAACTTCGCCAATACGGCCCATCTCGCCCCCGGCCTCAAGCGAAAGGACCAATTCAGCCAAGCGGAACTCGAACTCCGTACTGGTCGCCAACTGGCGGTCCCAACGCAACTTCGCGAGACGCCTGGCAATGGCGATCGTCCCTTTGGACCCGTCCGCTTTGCGAAAGCGCATGTTGCCGGGCAGGGCCAAGGTAATATTATCATACCGCGCGTCCAGGCGCCGCACATGGGCGACCACGGTGCCAATGTCGAAGACAGCGCCATCCGCGGCGTGGATCACGATATCAGGGACCGTCACCTCGATGGCATCGGCCAACTGCGCCGCCCGCAAGTCGCCATGCTCCAAGGCCCCGTCCTTGGCGATTTTGCCGGCGATTTGCTGCAACAAATCCCCGACCGCCCCTTCGATGCGTTGCAACTCTGTCGTTTGACCGCTGCCCTTGCGCTGCTTCGTGACCTGCCGACGTTTTGTCTGGGCCGCGGCCGTCGCCTTTGCCGTCATTCGTTGCAATTTTTGTAGCAACCGTTGACCCGGTTTGTAGCCCTGTGCGGCGGCCTGGCGGGCCCATTCCATGGCCTTTTCCAGGTCACGCGGGGCGCCGCGGCCCTTCAGATGCAAAACCGCCATGCTGAACTGCGCCCTGGCATCGCCTTGTTTGGCAAGGGGCTGCCAGATTGTAAGCGCGCCCGCATAGTCGCCCAGGGAATACAGACGTTGGCCATACAGGAAATCACCGGAATCCGCGGCGGATGGCCCCTGCCAAGGTGCCAGGACCATGGAGGTTGCCAAGAACGCAGCTACGGCGGTTTTCTTCATGCTACGAATTCTCAATGGGCTCCTAATGGCGCAGTTTGGTATACGCCCACGATTTCATTGCAACCCACTCCTAGCATAAATTACCCGTGGCCCAGGCAAAGGGAATTTTGTCTTGCAACAGGTGTGCGGTGGAGATCGCCAATTCATGGACATGGCTGGTTAAGCCCCCGGGTCTCTAATTGAAACGGGAATTGGTTTGTATTGTTCTGATTTGGCACAAATTGTCTGATCGCCAGACGGCAAAATAGCGGTTAACGGCGACCGAATGATCTCGATCGAAGTGGCACGGATCCTGCAACCAGATCTGAGCCTGCTGGCGATGGGTTAACCGCCAAGCGAGGTTGCGGCAGCAGTTAGCAAGGAGTAAGCACCATGGGAACTTCAACAGTCGAGCATTCACAGCCGATTTTCTTTATGGTTGCAACAGGTTGGCTTATTTCGATCGGCGGTCTGGCTGGTATGTGGCACCTGTTGACCTGATCGCAATGGCAATAGCCTAAGCCTGTTTTAGTTGCCAGACACCCGCCTTTCGTGGCCTTCCCAATAGGGCTCGCGCAGCACTTTGCGCTGTATTTTCCCGACTGCGCTTTTGGGCAACGGTTCGGTGGTCAGGACAATCTCCTTTGGCCGTTTGTAGGACCCCAATCGATCGACGCACAACTGGGCCAGTGCCTCGGCACTGACGGCGGCCCCATTTGCCATGGTGCAGACCGCCAGAGGGGCTTCGCCCCAGCGCTCGTCAGGGACCGCAAATACGGCCGCTTCTACAACGTCGGCATGGCCGCACAGGACGTTTTCCAGTTCCGCGGGATAGATATTGAAACCTCCCGAAACGATCATGTCTCCGGCCCGGTCCAACAGATAGACATAACCGTTGCGGTCAATCTTGCCGATATCGCCGGTCAGGACCCAGCCATCGACCATTCGCTCGGCCGTGCCTGCCGCGTCCTCCCAAAAGCCGGCCATCTGACCGTCGCAGCGCAAGGCGATTTGTCCTTCCTTGCCCTGGGGCAGAGGCAGGTTGTCGTCGTCCCAAATTTCCACATCAGCAAATGGCAAAGGCAGGCCACACGAGCGCAAGGGCTCTGACCCTTCAATTTCGGCGAACCATTGACCGGGACCCATCATGGTGACGGGAACCGCTTCTGTTTGGCCATAACCTTGCCAAAGCACATCGCCGAAAATCTCCCGCGCCGCCAGTGCGGTCGCATCGGTGATAGGGGCAGCGCCCACCTGCATGCATTTCAGTTTGGAAAAATCACGGTTTCCTGCTTGCGGGTCACGGTTCATCAGGTTCAACATGGCCGGAACGACAAAGAGGTATTGGATTGGCTCTTTTTCAATGCAGTCCATGGCGGCTATGGGGTCAAAATGATCCAGCAACACATTGCAGGCGCCGCTGAGCCACATGGGTACGAACAGATAACCCGAACCGTGGCTGATGGGCGCCATGTGCAGGCATTTGTCACCGGGTTCGATGGCTGGGAACAAATAGGTCCAATCGCGGCCTGCCGCCAGCCAGGCCCGGTGGGTATAGGCGACGCCCTTGGGCAATCCGGTGGTGCCGCCAGTGTGACGGATAATAAAATAATCATCGGCATCGAGCGCTATATTGGGGTCGTCGTCGGGAAATTGGGCCAACCAGTCTTCGTAGCCGCCATCGCGGGCAATAATCCGTTCCAGGGCGGGAAGTTCTTCCACAAGGCCAGCCAGTTCGCCGGCGTATTTCTGTGCCGCAATGACCGCCCGACAACCTGTATGGCCCAGCATATGGGCATGGGTTTCTTGTTGATTGCGGGGGTAGAGAGGTACGCGTACCAGATTGGCGACAGCGGCGGCGACAAAGAAGTCCACCGCCGGAACGCCATTGTCTTCCAGGGATCCAACCCGGTCCCCGGGCCTCAGCCCCATGCCCAACAAGGCGTTGGCCAGGCGCAGGCCGCGCTGCCAAGCCTGCGCGAACGTAAGACTCCGCTGACCATGAATAATGGCTACCCGATCGCTGTTGAATTTGACGGCCCGATGCATTAACGCGCGCACATCCATGCCTGGGTTTCCTTCTACAAGATTGGTTTTGTAGGCAGAATAACAGCCTCTGGGACTGCGGCAAACGACCATTACCGCGGCGTCCGGCGACCCTGCCAACAGAGCCACAGCAGACAACTTGCCAAAAGCAGCGGCCATAGGGAAATCTGGTTATAACGCGCCAGCAGCCATAACGCGATCGGTGCCAACCATAATAATCCCAGAATAAAGCGGCCACCCGGACCCGTGTCGCCCCGGTCGAGCCACAAAATGGCGAATATAAGCACCACCAAGTCATAGAAAAAGGCGTATGGAGTGGCGAGAAACGTGGCGAACAGCAAAGCTGAAGAGCGCAAAGGCAGCGATGCGCCCCGGCGATACAGATAGATCATCACCGAAATGGCCAAAATCGCTGAAATGCCTTGTCCGCCATAGGCCAACGGCACTTCTGCGCCCAGCGAGCGCAAGGCGGCAAACACCGTGGGCATTTTGGCCCAGTGGTCGCTGCCATACGCCAACGCCTCGGCTGCGGCCGGTGCTGCTTGCAGAAAGGCTGCCCAGGGCGCGACGCCGAAGAGCATCAGGCTTAGGGCCGAAACGGCCAGGGCGCTGGCCAGCGCGGCGGCAATGGTCCGCCATTCGCCCATGGCCAGCAGCGCGAAGGGTACGGCGGCAAGGAGATGCGGCTTATATACCAAAAGGCCAAACAAGACACCGGCCAGGACGGGACGACGGTCCAGAACCACGAGGCCGCCGCCCAGAAATGCGGCGCTGAGGGCTCCGTTCTGGCCAACCAGCATGTTGTTGATGGTGGCGGGAAAAACCAGGGCGGCAAATAACGCTTTCGGCCTTTCTCCCATGGCGGCGACGGCGGCCGCCAATAGGGCCAATTGTCCCACCATCCAGACCGCAAAGGCCGAAATATAGGGTAGGCTGGCCAGCGGCGCGGCGACCAGCAGCAATGTCGGCGGGTACAGCCAGGGCAAATAATGCGCGGAAGCACCAATCACACTGACTTGCGCCGCGCGCAGCGCTGGCCAATCGAAAATTGCCGCTGCCTCGCCGGCCTGGGCGAGCAATGATGCGGCGTAATAGATAATAAAATCCGCGCCGGGATTTGGGCCCTCCAGACGCTGGATAAAGACGTAAAGGCTGATCAAGGCATAGGCGCCGACCAACTCCAGCCATAACAGACGCCCGGCAATTTGACACCATCGCCGGTAGCGTGGGCCGGGAGGCGAACCTGGCGGTCCGGTCAATGTAGCCTCTCAATCGTGGGCGTAACCATGCCCTGGATACGCGAGTTGTCATGGCCGCGGTCGCAGCTTTGGAGGTGCCGTAACGTTAACAACAACTTCACTGTTCCCAGATAAACTATGATGTCAGTAAAACCTTCGGTTTGGACGAGACAGTTGGTAAATTATGAGTAAAGCAGAGAATTCAGTCGATGATATCCGGAAGGATCGGGACAGGTTCGTAGCATTCGCCTTTTCCGCCGCTGATGCCTTTGTTGAATTAAACGGTGAGCAGAAGGTCCGCTATGCCACCGGCGCCATTAAATCACTAACCGGCATGAATGAGAAAACCCTGATTGGCCGGAATTTTCTGGATCTGATCTTGCTGGAAGACCGTCCCATCATGTTGGCGGGTTGTGACTTGGCCGTAAAGCAGGGCCGCTGTGGCCCCTTGCGCCTGCATTTGAAGCACAATTCCGGCAAACCCATGCGCCTGGAATTGCGCGGTACCTATCTGCCCATCAATGGCGGTGGTTTGTTCCTGTCGCTGAACCGGGGGCATGCCAGTTCCGCCGGTTCGACCAAGCTTATGGACAAGGACGGTTTTGCCGATGTCGCTCATGAGGCGATGAAGGCGGCGAGCGAGGGAGATCGCCCCGCGGTCATGACCATGCTTGATTTGGAGGGATTGAGCGCAGTTATGGACCGCATGGAGAAGAGCGATGCGACCGGTCTGATGTCCGACATCAATGCCTATATTCAGGCCCGCGCCATTGGCGGTGAGACGGCGGGAGGCTTCGGTGATGATAAATTTGGTGTTGTGCATGATCCGAACGTGGATATTCCGCAACTGGGGCAAACGATCATAGACCGGGTATTACAGGCTGATCCCGAAGGCGATGGTATCAATGTGCGGACGTCCTCGATCGATCTGGGCGACGAGGCGTTGTCCGATTTCGACGACGCGAAGGCGCTTTTGTATACCATCAATAGATTTTCCGAGGAACATGGGAAATTCACCATCAAGGATTTGCAGGATGGCTACAAGTTGATGCTGGATGAGACCCGCAACAAGATTCTCTCCTTCAAGAACACCATCGCAACCGGTGATTTTCAGGTCCACTATCAGCCTATAGTAGAATTGAATAGCCGTAATGTGGATCATTATGAAGCCCTGGCACGCATCGGCAGCGATGGTGCCGGGGAATCTCCATTCAAAATGATTTCCTTCGCTGAAAACGCAGGCGTCATCATGGATTTCGATCTTGCCATGTGCGGCAGGGTCATGCAGTTCCTGGAAAAGATAAAGGCACAGAAACGCGAACTTCGCATTGCGGTCAATCTTTCCGGAAAATCGCTGGAAACGCCCATATTCCTGGATAAATTGGTTCAGTTGCTGGGTCATTTTTCGCCGCCGAGAAGTTGGTTGAAATTTGAGGTCACAGAATCTTCAACCATCCATGATCTCGAGGCGACCAACAAGTTTCTGGGCTCGCTTCGCCAGTTGGGCCATGCGGTAGGTTTGGATGATTTTGGTTCTGGTTCCGCTGCCTTCCAGTACCTGCGCGCCCTGGAAGTGGATTGTGTCAAGATCGACGGCCTTTACGTCAAAGAGGCGCAGACCTCGGACAAGGGCAAAGCTTTCATGCGTTCCATAGTCTCCCTTTGCATCGATTTGGATATCGATACGGTTGGTGAAATGGTGGAGGATCAGGTTTCCGCCGATTTTCTCCACGACATCGGCGTACGCTTCGGTCAGGGATATTTGTTTGGCCGGCCGACCAGGGATATTGCCGGTTGGCGTCCGACCGAAAACAGGGCGATCGCAGCCGTCAGATAAAATTCGCACGGCCCTTGAGTATGCCATCCGGCACAATTCCGGCCTAACTGGTTATCAGGCCGCCATCCACATTAAAGGCCTGACCCGTGATGTTGCGGGCGCCGGGCGAGGCTAGGAAAACCGCCATGGCGGCAATATCCTCGGGCTCGTTTACCCGGCCTAACGGTATCGGACGGGCGGCACGGGCCTCCGCATTGGCCTTGCTGATACCCTCGGTCTCATGCAGGGTGGTGAATATCTGATCGAGCAATGCGGTGCGGGTGACGCCGGGGCAGATCGCATTGACCGTTATGTTGTGCCGGCCCAACTGCTGCGCCGCGGTTTTGGTCAAGGCGATGACCGCACCTTTTGAGGCCGCATAGGCGGCGTTCGATGTACCTGCGTAACCACGCCCCGCAATCGATGCCATATTGATAATGCGCCCGCCACCCTGATCGATCATGCGCCGGGCTGCGCCTTGCAGGCAAAAGAACACGCCCTTGGCATTCACCCGGTGAATGCGGTCCCAATCCGCCTCTGTCAGGTCCATGATGTCGGCTTTTCGCGTGACCCCGGCATTGTTGACGATGACGTCCAGACGGCCGAAGCGTTCCATAGTGGCTGCCAGCATACCTTCGATCGCGTCGACGGCACCGACATCCGTGCGCAGGGCCAGGCTTTCCACGCCTTCGCCGGCCACGACGGCAGCTGTCCGCCGTGCGGTTTCCAGGTCGATATCGACACAGACCACATGTGCGCCGGCGGCGGCCATGGCCCGGCTGACCGCGGCACCGATACCGTCGCCTGCGCCGGTTACCAAGACGACCTGATTTTCAAGAACCATTCGGTTTTTCCTAACTTTGCAATAACACCGGCATGGGCGCGGCCGTGACAATTTTGCGCGTGGTACGGCCCAGCCCGGCAAGGGCGCCGACACCGCCTTCGCCGAAGGCGCCCATGACCAAAATATCGGCACCGGCCTGAGCGGCGGCGGCGATCAGGGCGCGGCCGCGGGCGCGGGCTGTTAGCCGTTCAGAATCATAACTTTGCACGTTGGGAGATAGATCGTAGGCGGCAAGGTATTCCAGCAGCGGCTCCACCGCCACCTCACCCGCGCCACTGCCGGTCAAAAGTACAATGTCCTGGGCTATCTGCAACAAGGGCAGGGCGGATTTGATAGCCCTGGCGGTCTGCGCCGAGCCGTTCCAGGCGATTGCGGCCCGTTTGATGGGGCCATTGCGCGCCTTGGGCGGAACAAGCAGGACAAGGCGTCCCGTCTCGAACAAGGCGGCATTAAGATTGCTGGCTTCGGGGCCGTCCTCATTGGACAGCCGCTCCACCATGATCAGATCATAGGCATAGCCAAGCGCGGCGGTAATGCTTTCGCAACTGGCATCATAAACCAGAAACCGTGCGCCCGGTAAATCACCACAGACCGCGTCGAAGGCCGCCTTGGCCTCCGCCTTGTTCTGGGGGGAGAGGTCGCTTTCTTTGGCGGCAAAAGCGAAATCACCGAGCCCCATGAGCAATTTGTTTGGGGCAAGGGCGTGGGCGACGGTCAATTGGGCTGCGGTCAGGGTGGCCAGATTCCTGGCGCTGGCCAAAGAGTCGGCATCATTCGGGCTACCATCAATGACAATCAAAATTCGTTTCATGCAGGATCGGCCTTTTGGCTGGAAATTTTTCACGGTGCTGCCGTCAATAGTAGAGTAGCGGTGAATTCTACGAATGGCTATGATCCCGTCCGGTAGGCAAAAGGAATGCGCATGCGACATGGGGGACAAATGCTGCGGGCAAAGCGGTCGCTGGCCTATCTTGATTGCCGCGATGGGGCCAGGCCCAAGGCTATCAGTGGCTGTATGCCACCTAAGCCTTTGAACAATGCTGCAAACAGCGCCGGTGTGGGCGCTCCGGACGATCACGCGGCCGGTTGAGTGTTGGCCGGAAAGCAACAGGCCGCCAGCAAGACTGGGCCGCCGCCTGGCCCGGAAAAATTCTATCCGTCAAAGGCCAAGCTTGGCATATTGATCCTACCTTGCCTGCTTGGCGTGGCCATGGCCCTGCAATCTGACGAGGCGGTGGAGTTCGTCCTGGCGGAGCTGCGCTTGACCAATATACTGGCCATATTGATCCCCCTGTTTGTCGCTGGTTTGTTGCTGCAAATGGCTTTTGACCGAAAACCCGTGGTGATGTTTGACGAGGCCGGCATTCATTGCCAGCGCCCACCCATCGGCCTGATACCGTGGTCGGCCGTGATCGGCATGGGAGCCGCCAATGCAACCCTGATGCGCCGGGTGTTGATGGTGGCGGTGGATCCGGGGCAACTAGAGGAGAAGGCGCGCACTTTTATTCGCAACTCGGTTGGCATTCTGCCTTTGATCTCGCCGCAACTATCCAAGTTTGAAAAAGAAGCCGAGGGTTATCCTTCGATTCATATCCCGATCTCACACCTGTCGCGGCCGACGCGTGAAATTGAAAGTCTGGCCCAGAAATTCGTGCTTTACTACGTCGCGGAAGATGACTGAGCGACGGTTCCGGAGGTTCAGGGTCGACGAAAAATGTTGGCAAAAACAATGAAGAAAATTGGGGCAAGATATGCAGTTTGACTACATCATTGTCGGCGGGGGGTCCGCCGGATCAGTCATGGCCAACCGCCTATCGGCACGCGGCGCAAACAAGGTGCTGCTGTGCGAGGCCGGGCAGGATACGCCCCACGGCAATGTGCCCGAGGAGATCCTCGACAGCTATCCCGGCACCGCTTATCTGGATAAACGCTTTCTCTGGAATGAACTGAAGGTCACGACCGAAGTGATCTCCCACAACAATCCCGACGCCGACCGCCCCCGTTTACGCAAATATGAGCAGGCCAGGGTGCTTGGCGGTGGTTCCTCGATCAATGGGCAAATGGCCAACCGCGGCGCGCCGACGGATTTCAACGAATGGGAAGAACGGGGCGCTCAGGGATGGAATTGGGATGCGGTTCTGCCCTATTTCAAAAAGGTCGAGCGGGACATGGATTTTGAAGATCCCTATCATGGTCAGGCAGGCCGTATCCCCGTGCGCCGCATTATGCCCGATCAATGGAACGATCATGCCACCGCTGCTGGTGAGGCATTTCGCCAAGCCGGCTATGAATTCCTGCCCGATCAGAACGGCGAATTCAAGGACGGCTATTTTCCCGTGACCATGTCGAATGCGTATGAGCGCCGGGTCTCCGCTGCTATCGGCTATCTCGATCCCGGTACCCGGCTGCGCGAAAACCTCACCATATCGACCCGCACCCAGGTCAAGGAATTGTTGTTTGACGGCACCCGCTGTGTCGGCGTCAAGGCCCTGGTGGAAGGGCGGGAACAGGAATTCCGCGGCAATGAAATCATTCTGTCTTCGGGCGCCATTCACTCACCGGCCCATTTGATGCGGGCCGGCATCGGCCCCCCCATGGCGTTGCGTGGACTGGGCATCGATCTGCGCGCCGACGTGCCCGGTGTGGGCCAGGGTCTGATGGATCACCCCTCCGTTGCCGTGGCCTCATTCATCAAGCCGCACGCCCGGATCAACGACTTCACCCGTCGTCATCTTCTGGTCGGCCTGCGCTATTCGTCGGAACTGGAGGGCATCCCGAAAGGTGATATGTTCGTTGCGGTCTCGTCGAAATCATCCTGGCATGCGGTAGGCGAACAAATCGCCTCGATGATCATCTTCGTCAACAAGACCTATTCCGAAACCGGCCAGGTCAGGTTGAACTCACGGAATTGGCAGGACGAGCCGACCGTTGAATTCAACCTGTTATCCGATCAACGCGATCTGGATCGCCTGATGAATGGGGTCAGAAAAATGGCCGCCATGCACGCCATGCCCGCGCTGCAGGCGGCGACCTCGGATCCGTTCCCGGCCAGCTATTCCGAAAAGGTGCGCCAGGTCGGCGAGGTCACTGCCAAGAACAAGTTCATGACCGGCCTGATGGCGAAGTTGTTGGACGGGCCTGATTTCCTGCGCAGTTTCCTCATGGAAAAATTGATCCTGGAAGAATATTCATTGCAACAGATCCTGGACGACGACGAGGCGCTGGAGGCGTTTGTCAAAAAGGCCGCGGTCGGTGTCTGGCACGCGTCTTGTTCCTGCCGCATGGGTGCGGATGATGACCCCAAGGCGGTGACCAATAACGCCGGCCGGGTGCGCGGCGTGGAGGGGCTGCGGGTGGTCGATGCCTCTGTCTTTCCAATCGTTCCCTGCGCCAATACCAATTTTCCCACCTTGATGACGGCGGAGAAAATTGCCGATGCCATATTGGATGGGGCTTGATGGGGAGGCATCACAATGAAACTTGACGAGGCACAGCTGCAACAATTCGATGATGATGGTTTCATCTTTGTCCCGGATCTGTTCACGGCCGAGGAAGTCGCTGTCCTGAAAGGTGAAATCCCCGGGATCTTTGCCCAACGGCGGCCGGAGGTGATCCGCGAAAAGACCGGCGATGTGGTGCGCACGGCGTTTGCAACCCATACCTACAACGACGTCTATCGCCGCTTTATCAGTCATCCGCGAATTCTGGAACCAGCGCAACAACTGCTGGGCGGCGAGGTCTACATCCATCAGTTCAAGCTGAACGGCAAGGCAGCCTTTGATGGCGACGTCTGGCAATGGCATCAGGACTATGGCGTGTGGCAACGGGATGACGATATGCCGGAGCCGCGGGCCATGAACCTGGCCGTCTTTTTGGATCCGGTGACCGAGTTCAACGGCCCCCTCTATATCGTGCCGAAAAGTCACAAAGCCGGCGTGCTGGAGGCGGGCCACGATGTAGAGACCACTTCCTATCCGCTTTGGACCCTGGATCAGCAAACGGTCGCCAACCTGGTGGAAAAGGGCGGCATCGCGGCGCCGAAAGGCCCGCCCGGATCAGGATTTTTCTTCCATGGCACCCTGGTGCATGGCTCGCCCCCCAACATGTCGCCCTGGAACCGGCTGATTGTCTATGTCACCTATAACCGCACCGACAATGCCATCCGCCGTTTCCAGCGCCCGGAATACATTGCCCATAGGGACTTCACGCCCCTATCGGTGTTGCCCAACGACTGCCTGCTAACATAGCCCGTATTAGCGGCAGGTTACCTCGATCAAGGCGTTGTCGGGATCGCGCAGGTAGAGGGAGCCGGCTGCTTCCGTGCCATGTATGGAATACTCAATACCCTGTTCCTTGAGCCTGGCGAACAGGGCCTTGTACTGGCTGGCCGAGGCCTTCAGGGCCACGTGATGCATGGCGCCGATGCCGCGCACCACCGGGTCATTGCCATGTTCGGGAAAGTCGAAGAAGGCCAGCATGTTGCCGCCCCCCATGTCCAGGAAGATATGGGTGGAGGTCGGATCGTCGCGGTTTTCCACCACCTTGACCAGGCGCATGTTCAGAACCTGGGTATAAAAGCGGACCGTGGCCTCCAGGTCGGACGATATCAACACCAAATGATGCACACCGTCCGTGCCCACCGGACGATCATCCGGCGCATGGGGGTCCATGAATTGATCCTGCAATGCCCGGCGTTTCGCTTCGAAAGGATTGGCTTTATCCATGATCATGTATCCCCACTGTTTTGCGGCATCCAGTCTATATCGGGTTGGAGCGGCAGGGAAGATGGGTAAAATGAGGCATCGGGCAACGCAACACCCATAGGGAAGGCGCAACGATGTCCATGACAGACCAGTTATCAAACGAGATAGAGGCGCTGGAAGCCGCTGCCAGGGCGGCCGAGGCGCAGCATGAATTTATCGAAGAGATCGCCTATCCGGCCGGGGTCCAAATGGCGGTGAATTTCACTTGCGATTTCGACGCCATGCTGCTGCGCCGGGTACTGAACGAGCCGCCCATGCAGCTTGCCCAGGGCGAGTTCGGCGGCCGGGTGGGCATTTGGCGGTTGCTTGAATTGTTCAATGGCCATGGCGTCAAGACAACGGTGTTCACCCCAGGGCGGATCTGTGAGTTGTACCCGAAGGCCGTCGCCGCTGTTGCACAAAGCGGTCACGAGGTCGCCGATCATATGTGGGAGCATCAAGTTCCCAAGGACCTGCAGTTGGAAGCGGACCATTTGCGCAAATCCACCCAGGCCCTGGAAGCGACCGCCGGAATACGGCCCGTGGGCAGCCGTAGCTGGCACACACAATCATTGTTGCTTGAGGAGGGCTATATCTACAATTCACACGGCACCGCCCATCATCTCCCCTATTACGTACGTGATCGTGACGGCGAAAATTGCCTATTGAACCTGCCGTTTCATTTCGCGATCGACGATGCCATGTTCTTCAGTTTCGCCTGGCTGGCTTCCGGGAACGGAGCTCAGCGCATCACCGAGCCGGGGCGGGTGATGGAGCTGTGGTGGGACGCCTTTCTTCAGCAATATCGCCAGGGTGGCTATCTCAACATCTGTCTGCACCCCTTCGTGTCCGGCCGGGCGCTGCGAATTGAAATGCTGGACCGCTTGATCACCCGGATGAAGTCGATGCCCGGGGTCTGGTTCCCAAGCTGCGAGGAAATGGCCCGTCATTGCCTGGCGAAGCACCCCCCGTCGGCGCCGTTGGGAGAAAAATAGATGCCCTGGAAACAAGCTTACACGGCGACCGACGAGATCAGCCTGGGCGATGACGAGGTGCGCTGGCCCGACGGCAATCGCTGCTGCTTCGCCGTGAATGTCGATCTTAGCCTGGCCCGCCGTCCGGAAGGCCTCCGCGCCGCCGATCTTCGCGATTCCCGCGCGATATTCGGTCTGCACGAGGGGCTTGAACAATTATTGGCCGCCTTGGTCCGCTTTAACATCAAGGCCACATTCACGGTGCCGGCGGCGATGGCGCGCCTACTTGGCGGGACCCTGCGGGACCTCGTGAGTGAAGGTCACGAGATCGCCGCCCATGGCTTCAAGCACGAGGATGTCAGCGCCTTGGACCGGGTGGATGAAAAGACCCGTATGGACATGACCACCGACATCCTGGCTGAGGTCGTGGGGCAATCGCCACGGGGCTGGTATTCGTTGCCTCGCCAGGGCGATCCGTTTGCCGTCGGCACAATCAGCCCCAACACCATGGAATTGCTGATCGAGGCCGGATACCAGTATATGGGCAACGGCCTGTCAGACGATATTCCGCATTATTGGGTAACAGATTTCGAACAGCGCCAAGCCATCCTGACGCTGCCCTATTTCTATCATTTCGACGATCAGTTCTTCCTGCTGTTTCCCGACAAGGGCACGGGGTTGGAGCATGCCGATACGCTGTTCGCCAACTGGCGGGCCGAGTTCGATGCGCAGTATAAACGTGGCCGGTATTTCAACATGACCCTGCATCCGCACGCCATCGGTTGGTGCAATCGTATGAAACTGCTGGAAGATTTTTTCGCCTATGCGCGCGATTTTCCCGGTATCTGGAACCCAACCGGCGGGCAATGCGCCAGCTATTGGCTGCAATCCTATCCGGCGGATACCCACCTGCGTTTGGAAGACAGCATCTGGCGGGATTATCCCGGTAGTTTAAGTTAGAGCATGCCGTGGCTATTCTGAGCCTGCCATTTTCAGAACGTCTTGGGTTTGGCTGCCGGCCGGCCATGCAAACGGGCCGACAGCACCAGCGCGACATCCCAGACGGTCGCCGGAATTTCGCGCGCCATATAGTAGAGCCACTTGGTCCAGCCGAGATGCGGCCGGTCGCCCGGCATCTCGCCGATTTCGGCCGGGATACCGACCAGCCGGAACAATATGGCGCAGCGCGGATTATGATAGGGGCTGGAGCAGACAATGACCCGTTCGACATCCCGCCGGGCATCCAGGATTGACTTGCAGAGATAGATTGAGGAAAGCGTGTCGTTGGCTTCGGATTCCAGAATAATG
>JAJFGG010000171.1 GCA_021776235.1 Alphaproteobacteria bacterium
GTGGGAGGCCCGGCAACGTTTTTGAACAAAAGGGAAAACCAACATGAGCAACATGGAAACCGTCGGCCTGGGCTTTTACTTCGAGGATCTGCCCCTGGGCCGGACCTTTCAGACCATCGGCCGCACCGTCACCGAGGCCGATATCGTCAACTTCATCAACACCACCGGCATGACCGAGGTGCTGTTCATGAACATGGAATTCCTGGCCGCGGAGAGCGACATCAAGGGCCGGGTGGCACCGGGCGCCCTGGGCTATACCTTCGCCGAGGGCCTGTTGGTGCAGGCCACCATGCAGCATACGGGCTATGCCTTCCTGAACATGGAATTGAGCGTCGAGGCGCCGGTCTTCGCCGGCGACACCCTGCACGTGGAGTGCGAGGTGATCGAGGCCCGCCTCTCGAAAAGCCGCCCCGGCCGCGGCCTGGTCCGGACCCGCAACAAGGTGGTGAAACAGGACGGCACCGTGGCCCTGATCTACACCCCCCTGCGCATGGTCAAATGCCGCGACGAGGCCATGCAGGGCTAGGGCGGGAGCAGCGCGCGGCGGCAAAAGCCATCGACAACCCCGGCCCCCTTTGCTATATCGGGGCCCGTCGGGCGCATAGCTCAGTTGGCAGAGCAGCTGACTCTTAATCAGCGGGTCCAAGGTTCGAATCCTTGTGCGCCCACCAATAAAATCAAGGGCTTAGGCGGCATCGTCTGAGCCCTTTTTTTGTCGAAAATCTCGAATCTCGCACAAGACAACATCAAGGCCTGCGCCATCGTGGCCTGCGTACATTTGAAATTCGCCAGGCGCGGCGCCCAATGAGTGCACTGTCACCGTAATTCCGGATGCTTACGCTTGATCACGGCTTTCTGGAATTGGACAACAACACCGCCGAGCGGTCCATGCGGCCTATCGCCTTGGGTCGTAAGAATTATCTCTTTATGGGGTCCGAGGGCAGCGGCAAATCAGCCGCCATCGCCTATACGCTGATCGAAACGGCGAAACTCAACGGCGTCGATCCGCAAGCTTGGCTCACCGATGTTCTGGGCCGTATTGCCGATCACAAAATCACCAAACTCGACGAACTCATGCCATGGCGTTACGCTGAAGTCTCAGCGTAACGGGGACATCCGTCCCGAGATAGGGCGGCGTCACCGGACGGTTACAATGGGACGATTAAGAGCATGGTTGGTTGGAGGGTCCGGGTTGTTCATAGCTGGTCGTCGCGTCTCATTGGCCGCCATCTTGATCAGTGCCCTGTGGATCATAGCCACTTTCTTCCCTGCGTTGGGTACGTGTCATAGCGGACGCATTACCTGGTTCGATAACTTGACAGTTGTATTTTTTGGCTGGCTCGGTCCGTTCTTCGGCATGTTTGGCTGGTACGCGAACTTACCTCTTTGCATCTCGTTGATCTGGTTATACCGACTCAAAACGCCAAACATTATCGTTGCGGTGCTTGGTTTGGGCTTGGCCAGTACTACGTTCGCTCCCGTTCGAATGGCGCATAACACATTAAGGTCAGAGGATTTGTGCGTATGGGGTCCGGGATTCTGGCTTTGGTATGCCTGTTTCGTCATCGTATTGGGACTTTCCCTCTGGCACTGGTGCTACCCAGTCCCAGATAAGCAAAGTGAAGGCGAAGTGGGCTAACCCTCACCGGGTGCTTACGGTCTATTCGTTGCCCGGTGAATAGCTCAGCGTCATCGCCATGCTGCTGGATACAGATATTGACGGCGCGGTAGATGTCGATCTCTTTCAATTGGGAGGCCTCCCATCGCCCCGGCGCACAAACACATAGCCTCAAGCCATTTCTTTTTCACGCCCCTGCCGCGACGGTAAACGGTGAATGCCCAGCATAGTGGCCCCAAAGCTTTTCCATCGCGGCGCAAATTTCCTCGGCCAGTGCTGATTGCTCATCCGACAACGCATCAGACTCCATTGCAAAGGTCTCTATCCAGTCACCTTCTATGACCATGGAAAACGACAATAGTCTTTCTATTGATAAACCGACACGTTTGGCAAATAAATCCAGACCCCAGATTACGGTGACAGTGCATGTTATTTGTCAACACCAGGGTTGCGCGGCTTCGGGCCGCGCTTTTGGGGCGCGACCGGGCGCCCGAGCCGGGCTTCCACATGCTCGAGGAACGCTGCATCGCCGATCGGCCGGCCGATGCTTTCGGCCCGGCGCAAGCGCTCCTGTTCAGCCCCGTCATCCCGGACTGTGGCCGGCAGGGCGCCGAGGTCCGGATACCGCTCTTGCAGCGGCGCTATCGTGGTGACGCCGTCATCGCGGCCCAGGAGTTGCGCGTGCATGCTCGACCAGGGCCAGGCACGCGCATCCTCGACCAGCCGCGCCCGCACCGGATTGAGCAGCACGTAACGCACGGCAGCGGCCAGATGCGTCTCGTCCATCGCCACGGCGCCGAACCGGCCCTGCCAGAAATGTTCCGTTCGTTTCTGCCGCTTGTGGGGGGCGCCGGCGTAGCGGCGGTGGACTTTCGCGAGCGGCCGGCGCAGGCCGTCCGTGTCCCAGGGCAGCAGGATCAGATGCACGTGGTTGGGCAACAGGCACCAAGCCCAGACCTCGGTGCCCGCCGCCTGGCAGGCCTCGCCCAGAAGGTCCCTCTACAGGGCATATTCGCCGGGACCGAAAAAGTCCGTTGCCTGCCGTTGCCCCGTTGCGTTACGTGATGCGGGATGCCGGGCAGGACGACGCGGGCTAGTCGGGCCATGGGGCAGCATGCCACGCGGTTACGGAACCGTCAATTAAGTGCACTGTCACCGTTATCTCGTTATCTGTCACCGTTATCCACCGTTATCTCGAGGTAGACGACGCCGACTGTCTGATGCTGCTGGCGCTTTGCCGGGCGGGCACTCGAGGAAGGCCGCTGAAGCTGACTAATAGTATGCGGTCCCTTATTTTCCGAGATGTTCATCGATATTTTTTCCTGGACTCTAATTGAGTAACGCAATGTTTTGAACAAAGGACGCCAGCAGCAACAGCAATCCGGGCACCCAGTATCTCGGATGCATGAATGTGCTGAAGACCATTTGCGTCGGAAAGGACGCGGTCTTCTCTATAGCTGCCAGTTTGAAGAGGTGCGCGTCATTGAAACGGGGGTCAAGCAGCAACGCCGCAAGGTCCCGGCGGCTGCGGTAGCGGACCATCGCGGCGATCCCGAATCCGGGGTCAGGCTCTACATTCCAACTGTCGATAAAGCCACCTTTTTTGACCGCCTGATGGACCGGATGTCCGCCACGCCTGATCATGCTTCTCATGAAGGGTCTGAAATATTGGCGGATCAAGATTGAAGATGACATCGCCTCGCCGGTCACAGGATGGGCGACATCTTCTTCATACAGCCGGACCAGGTTCGCCATGACAAATTCTTTGCCGTCATCCTGTTTCAGGAACGCCTCGAATACGGCAGACTGCGTATTTTCCGCATTGGAATTGGTCCCAAATTCGACAAGAAATTTTTCGATTTCCGCTGCCGTCACCGGACCGCGCCAGTTGAAATACCAGGCGATGAAAAGAAAATAGACGAGGGCAGCGGCAAACCAGATTTCCCAGTTCATAAACTGATACCACCTTGCATTGATAGGAGCCCATTGTGACATTTTATGAAGGCTTTCGGGAAAAAGCGGACGGCGCAACGGTACGGGTACCACAAAGCTACCGCGACGCTGCCGAAAGCCTTCGTAGACCGCACCACAACGTAACGACCGTCGGTTGCTTCGCGGCCGCATTGTCGGCAAAACGATAACGGGGTCACATCTTGAATTGTGAGTTAACCTTGATGTGCTGGTTCGCCGTCAAGTTTCAATTCTCACAATACAAGAAGCGAGCCCCGGCATTTCCGGACTTTCCCCATACAGAGAATTCAATACCAACGACCATTGATATAGCATGGCAAGGGGCACGGCGATTGGGGCAGGTCAATGGCTTGGTGCGCGGCACCACGATCGCTGTGCCGTAATGGCGGAACATCAGGCTGGGAGCGCGGACGAATGATTCTGGTACAGATTACGGATACGCATATCGAGGCACCGGGTGGTCTCGCCTATGGCAGATTCGATACCGCTGCTTCGCTCCGGCGTGCGGTGGACGCCATCAATGGCATGTCGCCGGCGGCGGACCTGGTGCTTCACACCGGCGATCTCGCGCATCATGGAAGCCCGGACCATTATCGGCATTTCCAAATCATTACCGAAGATCTGCGGGCGCCGCTTTTTGCGATCCCCGGCAATCACGACGAGCGTGCGGCGTTTCGGGCCGCTTTCGCGGATACGGACTGGATGCCCCGTGAAGGCGATTTTCTGCACCATGTGATTGACCGCTTCGCGGTGCGTGTCGTTTGCTGTGATTCCGTGCTTCCGGGCCAGGTTCCCGGCGGCTTCTGTCGCGAACGCCTGGCCTGGCTCGACGAACAACTCGGCCTGGCGCGGGCGAAACCGACCATCGTCGCCCTGCACCATCCGCCGTTCGCCTCCGGGATGACGGGATCGTCGAGCAACGGTCTGATCGAAGGCGGCGGCGAACTGGCGGCGATCCTGCGGCGCCACCCACAAGTCGTCCGCGTGATCGCGGGACATTCACATCGGCCCTATACCGCCGTCTTTGCCGGAACGCTCGGTTTCGTCGCGCCCA
Source organism: Alphaproteobacteria bacterium (assembly GCA_021776235.1). Lineage (GTDB taxonomy): Bacteria > Pseudomonadota > Alphaproteobacteria. The sequence goes on from JAJFGG010000171.1 coordinate 4,644, forward strand.
CAACCTGCTATCGCTTCGCGCTTGAGACCGGACCCGAGCGGGTGCTGTCGATCATTGAGGAACCGCCGGCCCTCGCCGTTCATCTTTGGCTGGAGGATTCCGGTCTGGGAGAGCCGGGTCTGGTCTCGCATACCCTGCCCCTGGGCGATTGGGGCCCGCCGATACCTCTGTTGCGCAATGGCAAGAAAGTCATCTCGACGGCTCGAAGGCAGCGCGCAGGCCGTCTGACTTGTTTTGACATTGCGCTTCCTGCGCGCAGCCGCCGCCTGTTCCAGATCGCGCATTGAGCGCGGCGTCGCGATTTCAGGGTCACATCTTGAATTGAAGAAAAGGGTTGCGTCCCATAGGCGCTAAGTTAAGGCGAACCGGAGCATGAATGCCTGCGGTTTTCGTCGCCTTGGGGGCTCGCAGCCATTTCGCGGGTGTTTTGTTAGGCTTTGGATGTATTGCTCAAGGCTCAGGCTTCCGGTGATCAGAACGG
>JAJFGG010000172.1 GCA_021776235.1 Alphaproteobacteria bacterium
GCCGGCACCACCGTGACCTTGAAATTGCGCCGCACTGATTTTCGGATTTTAACCCGGAGCCGCCGCTTGCCTGATCCCACCCAATTGGCCGACACCATCTACCGCCATGGCGCTGAGTTGTTGGCCAAGGAAATCAGCAACAATGTCGGGAGTACGGCCTACCGCCTTTTGGGGGTTGGTCTGAGCGGCCTGGTCGATGGCATGGAAGCAGACCCCTTTGATCTGGCTGAACCCGGCGCGGAACGCCGGGCCGATGCAGAGCGGGCCCTGGATCGGGTACGTGACCGATTTGGCACTGATGCCATCGGCAAGGGCCGGGGGCTGCCTTGATTGTTACCAGCGGTCTTAGATCGGAAATGCTCGAAATATTATATGCAGACGCGAACTGTTCAATCACATGTGGGCCGGTTGTAATATTCCAACTCAACCAGACGGCCGGTCAGTCCGAATTCCGCGTAATCCAGGGTTAGATTGTCGACGACGCCATCGCTGTACATGGTAAAGCCGACTTCGAATGCCGGGAGCCCAAGGCGGTCGTCGTGATGGTAATAGGCCAGGCGAATTGGCCAACTGCTCAAGTCCTTGGCCAGCAATTTAGCGCCTTCCCCCTGCCGGCTGGCCATTTTGTCGCCGATGAAGACGGCTGCAAAATAATAGCCCGCGTCAAAGCTGCCATCGAAAAATTCAATTTCAAAACCGCGGCTGCCGCGCAGGGCGTGTTCCAACATGACACGGCTGTGATTGATAGGGAACATTGTGCCGGCAGGCAGCGCCAGGTCACGCGTCTTGGGCAGACGCCAGACTGCGTTGCCGGCGCCCGCGGTGTCGACGTCCGCCCGGCCCTCTTCTCGTTCAACAATTTTACCGTTGACCCGGTTCAACAAATTAAAACGAATTGCCCGTCCATCCCGGCTTTCCCAGAGCGAGGCCTGCATATCACCGATTACGTTGGGCCCTTCGCTGCTGGTGATGTCGGTAATGAAGCCTTGATTGAAGATGAAGCCGCCGCAGTCTTCCATAAATTCAATCACCAGGCGGCCACTGACCGAGTCGATGCCAGGGCTGTTCCGGTTCTGATCCAGTTTCAGGTCATAGACGGTACGGGCCGGGCGTAGGACCTGAGCCGCCGCCTGACCGGCGAATACGATCAGTGCAAGAAGAACGATGGCCTGGAAATTTTTTAAAGCCTTAAACATCATTCCTTCAGGTCCCGTGTGTTGGTGGTTTGGTATTTCATACTGTATCAACTGTCCTTAATTTCAGGGGATTAGGAAGTGACCGCCAGCATTCCTGACGGTCGGACCGTGTCGCAATGTTATACCATGCCGCCCTGACGCGAAGCCAATAACACTGCCTCAATGGATTCTTGCCGGGCCAGCGTGTTATCATCATCAAGGAAACGCCGCCGTTCATTGCGCCACCGCCAGGCACGGCGGCAAGGCCCAAGCTATTGAAAAATCGACCGTGCGGGGACCACTTGTTAAACACAGGCATTGATTTGAGAGAAAAATTATCATGAACAAGCTGCCAAAGTCCGTGGTGATAACCGATGACACGATGCGTGAGGGCCTGCAAATAGAGAGCGCCGATATAACCGTGGACGAGAAGCTTCGCCTGTTGGATGCGCTGGGCGAGACCGGGGCCAAGGTGATCTCGATCGGTTCATTCGCGCATCCCAAATGGACGCCATCAATGGCCTGCATCGACGAGATCGCGGAACGGTTTGTGCCAAAGCCGAATGTGAAATACACCGCCGCCGTGTTCAACCGCAGAGGCTTTGAACGGGCTGATCAATATTATCCCAAGATCGACGTGCGCGGCAGACAGTTCAGCACCAATGTGGAGCTTTGTGACACTTTCGCCCGGCGCAATTACAACCGCACACAAGCTGAGCAGATCGCCGGATTGGATGTGGCCATCGCCGCCGCGCGGGACGGGGATGCTGAGTATGGTCTGGTGGGCTTGGGTAATCCCTTTGGCTCGAACTTCGAAGGTCCGTTTTCCCTGGCGCAAAGAATGGCCCTTCTCGAGCTGATGATTGGCAAGTGGCATGAGGCTGGGTTCAAGGTGAAAAAATGCTCTTTCTTTGACGCCATGGGCTGGAATATGCCGCACGAAGTCCGCGAGACGCTAGTTGCCATCAAAGAACGCTGGCCGGAAATCACGGACTTCCATATGCATTTGCACGACAGCCGGGGCGTGACGCTGGCAAGTTATTACGAAGCATTGCAACTGGGCGTAACGGAATTCGACACATCGTTGGGTGGCATGGGCGGATGTCCCTATTGCGGCAACGGCCGCGCCGCGGGCCATGTGCCGACCGAGGATTTCGTGAATCTTTGCCACGAACTAGGGATCGAGACCGGCTACGACCTGGACAAGCTGATCGACGCCGCGGCGGTTGCCGAGGAGGTTGTTGGCCATCCGCTGTGGGGGCATGTTTCGAAAGCTGGCGCGCGGCCGCGCGGCAAGCGGCTCTACCCCTCGGATATGCCGTTCGTCGAGACGCTTGAAGAGGCCGCCCACTTCCGCAAGGGGCCGGAGGTCTATGCCGCTCAACTGTCGCCTTGGCGTGAAGGCGATGCTCTCAGCCGCTGAGCGCTCTATTTAACGCGGGTTGGTTTGCGACGTTTGATTCCTCTGAACTCAACCCCGGAGGCAAGGGATAAATGCGGCGTTGAGAATTGCGCCTGTTCGTCCTAAACAACCGCCATGACCAATGAACTGAAAATTGCCGTGGCGCAGATCAATCCGGTGGTTGGCGATATCGCGGGTAATGCGAACCAGGTGCGTGCGGCCCGCGGCGAGGCGGCGGCGGAAGGCGCCGATCTGGTGGTCTTTGGCGAATTGGCCCTGTGCGGCTATCCGCCCGAAGATCTGGTTTTGAAGGGTGCGTTTCAGGATGCGATTGCGGCCACGATGCGGGATCTTGCCGCGGAAACAGCCGATGGCGGGCCGGGTCTGTTGGTTGGGGCACCCTGGCGTGACCAAGGTCTGTTGTACAACGCGGTATTGCTGTTGGACGGCGGTGAAATCGTTGCGGTGCGTTACAAGCACGATCTGCCCAATTACGGTGTATTCGACGAAAAGCGGGTGTTTGCCCCAGGACCCTTGCCGGGGCCGGTCAGTTTTCGCGGCATTCGCCTGGGCGTGCCGATCTGCGAAGATATCTGGACGCCGGACGTTTGTGAATGTTTGGTCGAAACCGGCGCCGAACTGCTGCTCGTGCCGAACGGCTCGCCCTTCGAGGAGGGCAAGTTCGATGTGCGCCTGAACCATGCTGTGGCGCGGGTTGTGGAAACCGGTCTGCCACTGGTCTACGTCAACCAGGTCGGTGGCCAGGACGAGTTGGTATTTGACGGCGGCAGCTTCGTGGTCAACGGCGATCATTCCCTCGCCATGCAACTGCCCACTTTTGAACGCGGTCTGATCGTGACCGCGTGGCGGCGCGTGGACGACGATTGGGTCTGCGCCCAAGGCCCACGCACGGCGCCCCATGAAGGTCTGGGGGCGATCTACCGGGCCATGACATTGGGATTGCGCGATTACGTCAACAAGAACCGCTTCCCGGGTGTGGTTCTGGGCCTGTCCGGGGGGATCGATTCAGCGCTCAGCGCTGCCGTCGCGGTAGATGCCCTGGGGCCGGACCGGGTTTGGTGCGTAATGCTGCCATCGAAATACTCGTCCGAACATAGCCTTGCCGACGCCATGGAATGTGCCGAACTACTGCAATGTCGCTTGGATGAAGTGACCATCGAGCCCGCCGTGGCGGCCTTTGATACCATGCTCGACGGGCTGTTCGAGGGACGGGAGCCGGATACGACGGAGGAAAACATCCAGTCCCGGGCCCGCGGTATCGCCCTGATGGCGATCTCGAACAAATTTGGCCACATGGTGCTGACCACGGGCAACAAATCGGAAATGTCGGTGGGTTACGCGACCATCTACGGCGACATGTGCGGTGGCTTCTCCGTATTGAAGGATGTCTACAAGATTACCGCCTTCGAGCTGGCCCGTTGGCGAAACCAGCAGACCTTCGACGATGCGTTGGGTCCGGCGGGTCGGGTTATTCCGGAAAACACCATCGTCAAGCCGCCTTCGGCCGAGTTGCGTCCCGACCAAAAGGACGAGGATTCACTGCCCCCCTACGAGGCTTTGGACGATATATTGCGGTGCCTGGTGGAAGAGGACATGGCCTTTGATGCGATCCTGGACCGTGGACATGAGGCCGAGGTTGTGCGGCGGATCGAGCATTTGCTCTATCTGGCTGAATACAAACGCCGACAGGCGCCGCCAGGGGTGAAAATTACGGCTCGGAATTTCGGCCGCGACCGGCGCTATCCCATCACCAACGGTTTCCGTAACGCGCGCGATTGATTGCCCTCGATAAGGTGATTGTATCGATCCCGCATTTGTGGATACTGTCTGCCCTTGCGGCGCGGACGGTGGTTTCCGTTCGGGCCTGGAAATACCTAACCGACGGAAGACAACTTCCGGATAATTCTTTTTAACGGGGAACGACTATGAAACGCACCTTACTTGCGGCGACCACGGCTTTGGCCATGGTTGTTGCCGGCGCCACCGGCGTCAACGCGAAAGAACTTCGATGGGGCTTCCAGACCGATACGGACAGTCTGGATCCCCATGCTCATGCGGTAACCTTCACCATCGGCTTTCTGGGCAATGTCTATGAAGGCCTGGTGCGCCGCGATGCAGACCTGAAAATCGAGCCGGCCTTGGCTGAATCCTGGACTGTTTCCGACGATGCCACCGTCTGGCGCTTCAACCTGCGCAAAGGCGTAAAATTCCACAACGGCAATGATTTCAACGCCGATGACGTGGTCTTCAGCTTTAAGCGGATCGCGGACCCGGATGCGCAGATGAAGACCAACGTGGCCAGCGTCAAGGAAGTTCGCAAGATCGACGACCATACGGTGGAAATCATCACCAGTGCACCGAACCCCATCCTGACCAGCCGATTGAACAGCGTCTTCATCATGGACAAGGAATGGTCGGAAGAAACCGGCTCGACCAAGGTCACGGTGATGGACCAGGATAAGATCAGCCCAGCCGGCCAGACCTCTATGGGGACGGGCGCCTTTGTCATCACCGACCGGACGGCCCAGGTGAAAACCACCCTGGTGCCGAACAAGAACTGGTGGGATAAGACCCAGCACAATCTGACCAAGGTCACCATGACCCCGGTAAAGCAGGACTCGACCCGCGTTGCCGCCCTGCTGTCCGGCGAATTGGATATGGCTTATCCGGTTCCGACCCAGGATATCAATCGGGTCAACAGCAATAGTGGAACATCGGTCCTGGTCGGGCCGGAATTGCGCACCATCTTCATATTCATGGATCAGGCCAGCAAGAATTTGTTCGGCACGGACACCAAGAATCCGTTCCTGGACGTGCGGGTACGCAAGGCGCTCTATCAGGCCATCAACATCGAGGCCATCAAGAAAAAGATCATGCGGAATTTGGCGACGCCGTCCGCGATCATGATCTCGCCAAAGCTGTTCGACCGGGCCAGTGATTTCGCGCGTTATCCCTACGATCCGGCGGCATCGAAAAATTTGCTTGCGGATGCCGGCTATCCGGACGGTCTGTCGGCCCGCTTTGATTGCCCGAACGACCGCTATGTCAATGATGAGCAGATCTGTCAGGCCGTGACGTCGATGGCTGCCAAGGTCGGCATCAAGCTGAACCTGTCGGCCAAGCCGAAGGCCCAGTACTTCAAGCAAGTACTGAACCCGAAGAACCGCGACTATCACGTCGGTCTGATCGGCTGGACACCGGGCTCCTTCGATAGTCACAACGTGGTCACCAACCTGATCGCTTCGTACAGTGACGAGAAGAAGACCGGCCGCTACAATTTGTCGAACAACAGGGATGATCGGATCGACGAGTTGAACCCGATGATTCAATCGGAAGGCAGCAAGGCAAAGCGTGATGCCATGATCGCCGAGGTCTACAAACGGGTGCACGACAATGTCTACTACATTCCGCTGCATCAGCAGGCCCTGGCGTGGGGCAAGCGCGATAACGTCACATTGCAACAGCGCGGCGACAACGTTTTTCGTTTTCGCTATGTGACGATCAACTAGTATCGGCCAGCGGTTAGCGAAGTCGGGCGCCGCCACGGTGAATTGCCGTGGCGGCGTGCCGGTTTTAGGGCAATGTATTTAATGCACGGCGGAAGCGAACGATGATTGCATTCCTGGTCCGGCGGCTCCTGCAGGCCATCGCGGTCATGGCTGTCGTGGCGCTGTGCGCATTTTTCATGTTTCAATTCGTTGGCGATCCGGTCAACCAGATGGTCGCCGAAGACGCTACGGACGAGGATCGTGAATACCTGCGCGAGCAGCTTGGCCTGAACGATCCCATACCGGTACAATTTGGAAAGTTTGCCTTGAATGCGGCGCAAGGCAATTTCGGCGTGTCCTATCAGCACAAGCGGGCGGTTTCCACTTTGATCCTGGAGCGCATGCCGGCAACTCTGGAATTGGCCGTGACCGCGGCCATTCTGGCGGCCCTGCTGGGGGTGCCGATGGGCGTCTATACGGGGCTCAGACGAGATGGCTTCGCCAGTAAAGTGATCATGACCCTGTCCCTGATCGGTATTTCCCTGCCGACCTTCCTGATCGGTATTCTGCTGATTTATCTGTTTGCCGTCATATTGGGATGGCTGCCGTCTTTTGGCCGTGGCGAGGTGGTGCAGGTCGGCGCCTGGGAGAGTAATTTTCTGTCTGCGTCCGGCTTGAAGTCGATCATTTTGCCGGCGATTACTCTGGCGCTCTTTCAAATGACCTTCATCATGCGGCTTATCCGCTCGGAGATGCTCGAGGTGTTGCGCACGGATTTCATTAAATTCGCCCGCGCCCGCGGCTTGAGCAACCGCGCGGTTAATTATGGCCATGCGCTGAAGAACACCTTGGTGCCGGTGATCACCATCATCGGCCTGCAACTCGGTTCGTTGATCGCCTTCGCCATAATCACCGAAACCGTGTTCCAATGGCCAGGCATGGGGCAATTGTTCCTGCAGGCCGTGCAAGTGGTCGATATTCCAATCATGTCCGCCTACCTGATCCTGATCGCCTTCTTCTTCGTCATCATCAATCTGATCGTGGACATGCTCTATTATGTGGTCGATCCGCGACTGCGCGTTGATCAACCCACTGGGGGCGGACATGGCTGAACAAACGGCTGAAAGCCTCCCCTTGACAGAAAGCCCGACGCGAACACAATCGACCTTCTACCGGATTTGGGACAGCGACGTCTGCTATTCCTTCCGTTCCTCGAAAGTGACCATTGTTGCGGCGGTGGTGACCGCGGTCATATTTTTCCTGGCAATATTTGCCCCCTGGGTAGCACCGCACCGGCCCTTCGATGTGGCGACCATCGATCTGATGGACGCGGAATTGCCACCCTCGTGGGAGCAGGAAGGTGACTCGCGGTTTCTGATCGGTACGGACAACCTGGGCCGCGATTTGTTGTCGACGATCCTTTATGGCACGCGAATTTCCCTGATTGTCGGATTTTTAAGCGTGATTTTTGGCCTTGTTGTGGGCGTCACCCTGGGTCTGATGTCCGGTTACATGGGCGGCTACGTCGACGCTTTTATCATGCGCGTGGCGGAAATTCAGCTCTCCATCCCTGGAATTTTGGTGGCATTGCTGCTGGCCGGCACGCTGCGCGGCGTGATCAGTGCTGAGGCCTACAACGAGGCCATCATCTATGTTCTTGTCTTGACCATCGGCACCTCTATCTGGCCGCAGTTTGCGCGCACCGTGCGCGGTTCGACTCTGGTCGAACGCAACAAGGAATACGTCCTCGCAGCCCGCGTCATCGGCCTGTCGCGATTTTCCATCATGTTGCGCCACGTCTTGCCGAATGTGATGGGGCCGGTGCTGGTGATCGCCACTATTAATCTGGCCATCGCCATCCTGACCGAAGCGACCTTGTCGTTCCTCGGCGTTGGCGTGCCGCCGACCCAGCCGTCGCTGGGCACATTGATCAACGAGGGGCAGAACTACCTGTTCTCGGGCCTATGGTGGATCACCATATTCCCCGGCGCCGTGCTGGCGATCCTGGTGCTGGCGGTCAATCTGCTGGGCGATTGGCTGCGTGATGCCTTGAATCCGAAATTGCGTTGATCGCGACCATGCCCAAGCCCAGTAATCAGGCCCTTCTGTCGGTACGCAATCTGCGTATTGAGTTTCCGAACCGGCGCGGCATCTTGGTGGCGGTGGACGATATTTCCTTCGATATCGCACCGGGTGAGATTCTGGGCGTGGTTGGCGAATCCGGCGCCGGAAAATCCCTTACGGGAGCTGCCATTATTGGTCTGCTGGAGCCACCTGGTCGCATCGCCAGGGGCGAAATCATACTCGAGGGGGAACGCATTGACCACTTGCCCTATGAGGAGCTTCGTAAAATTCGCGGCCGGCGGATTGGCGCGATTTTTCAGGATCCTCTGACCTCTCTGAATCCGCTTTATTCCGTCGGCCGCCAATTGATCGAAACGATCCAGACGCATTTGCCATTGAATGAACGGGAGGCCCGTGTCCGGGCCCTGGAATTGTTGGAGGAAGTGGGCATTCCCGGTGCGGAGGAGCGCATCGATCATTATCCGCATCAATTTTCCGGCGGCATGCGTCAGCGCGTGGTCATCGCTCTGGCGCTGTGTGCGGAACCGCGTTTGATCATCGCGGACGAGCCTACGACGGCGCTGGATGTTTCCATTCAGGCCCAGATTATTTCTCTATTAAAAGGTCTTTGCCATGAGCACGGGACGGCGGTGATGCTGGTCACCCATGATATGGGCGTAATCGCCGAGGCGGCGGACCGGGTTGCGGTGATGTATTCCGGACGTATCGCGGAAATCGGGCCGGTGCAGGAAGTCGTGCGTACGGCCAAGCATCCCTATACCCATGGCCTGATGGGTTCGATCCCCCATATTGGCCATCACGTGGATCAACTGACGCAAATAGAAGGTTCCATGCCGCGGCTACAGGAAATTCCAACCGGCTGTCCTTTCAATCCCCGCTGTATACAAGTGATGGATCGTTGCCTTGTGGAAAGGCCCGATCTGCAAGGCGTCGATCAATCTGAAGTCGCGTGCCATCTGTTTGACGAAGCTGGGTTGGCGGCCGGCGCCGGTGAATGACGTCGCGAAAATAGAAGCGCCCCTGCTTTCAGTCGATGGCCTGGTCCGTCATTTTGATGTTTCGGCGCCATTTCTCAACCGCTTAATCGAACGGCTGGATCGCGCTTACGTCAAGGCAGTGGATGGCATCAGCTTCGATATCGGGCGGGGCGAAACTTTCAGCCTGGTGGGTGAATCCGGTTGTGGCAAGTCCACCGTGGCACGCCTGATCGTTGGCCTGTATCAGCCAACTGCCGGTTCAATTCAATATGAAGGTGTTGAAATCGGACCGCGCGAGGCCGCCGCCGACCGCAAACGCATTCAGCCCCACATGCAGATGATTTTCCAGGATCCCTTTGCCTCGCTCAATCCCCGCTGGCGGGTTGCTGACATTATCGCCGAGCCGATCAATGTACGCGGGTTGCTGAAGGGTAGGGCCGAAATCATGACGCGGGTCGGCGACTTGCTGAGCCAGGTCGGGTTGTCGCCGGCGGACCGCGAGCGTTTTCCCCACGAATTCTCGGGCGGCCAGCGGCAACGTATTTCCATCGCCCGTGCCCTGGCGGGAGAACCGGAATTCCTGGTCTGTGATGAACCGACATCGGCTTTGGACGTTTCCGTGCAGGCGCAGATTTTGAACCTGATGAAGGAACTGCAGAACCGCCTGGGTCTGACTTACCTGTTCATCTCCCATGATTTGGCGGTGGTCTATCATGTCTCGACCAGAGTGGGAGTGATGTATCTGGGCCGGCTGGTGGAATGGGCTGAAACCAAGACCCTGTTCGAAAATCCGCGGCACCCCTATACCCGGATGCTGCTGGACGCCATTCCGGATCTTGAAATGAGTGGCCGCCAGCGGATCCCCGTGGCTGGCGAGGTGCCCAGCCCGATCAATCCGCCGTCAGGCTGTGCCTTTCATCCCCGCTGCCCCCACGCCGAGGCCCGTTGCCGAACAGAAATGCCCTTGCCTCGCAACTATGACGGCGTCCACGTCGCTTGCCACGCAGTCGCCGACGGCCGCATCGGTTGACGCTGAAAAGTCGTGTCAGCGCGAAGTTTGACCCGTGGATGATGCCAAACAACGTCAGATGCAGTCTAACCATCCAATTTCGGCCATTGTCATTGCGCCATTGTTGAGCCCGAAAAGCATCACCCGGCCGCATCACTCGATTTTACAGGTCCTCGCCGATACGATAGTTTGTCATATGGGGGTTGCTCACGTTTTGGATTCGAGAGCCTGAATTTTGTGGGCGGGGGGAGGCGCGTAATGCCGAAAATTCTTCTGGTCGAAGACAACGAAATGAACCGTGACATGCTTTCGCGTCGACTGGCGCGCAAGGGCTATGACGTTACCATGGCCGAAGATGGCCAGCGCGGCGTCGATATGGCGGAAAGTGAAAGCCCCGATTTAATCCTGATGGACATGAGTTTGCCGGTGATTGACGGCTGGGAAGCGACACGGCGGATCAAGGGTTCGGTGGGTACCGGTAGTATCCCGATCATCGCATTGACGGCGCACGCCATGGCGAGCGATCGGGCAAAGGCGATGGACGCCGGCTGTGACGACTACGATACCAAGCCGGTTGAACTGACCCGTCTGCTGGAGAAGATCGAACGATTGCTCGCGTAGAACCAGAATTGAACGATGGCGCAGGTGAAGGACGACCTTTGATGTTGGGTAGTAAGGCGCGAATGATATCGACGACCGCACTGGCCGCGGTCATGGCAATTGGCACTGTCGCTGCCGCAGGTACGGTGACGGTAGGTGCCTGTAGACCCGAGCGGCTGATCCGGCTGGCTGCCGGGGCCTGTCGGCCTGCGCCATGTGCCGCCAGGAATGGCAACAACCCTTGTGCCGCAAAAAAGGCGTGTAATCCATGTGCAGCCGCGAAAGCCTGTAATCCCTGCGCCGCAGGCAACCCCTGCACCGCAGGCAAACCTTGCAACCCCTGCCTCGCCGCTGGTATGGCGACGGATTGCGTGGTTCCGCGCCTCGTCGCGGAAACTCGCGGCGGCAACCCATGCGCCGTTGCAAAACCGTGCGGTGCCAGAAAAGCGTGTCGTCCCTGCGCGGCAGGAAATGCCTGCAATCCGACCGCGGCCAGAAAGGGATGCGGTCCTTGCGGAGCTCGCAAGGCTTGTAACCCTTGTGCCGTGAAGAGGGCGTGCAACCCCTGTGCGGCAACAAAGGCCGCCAGCCCATGCAGTCCCTGTGCCGCCGGCATGAAGGAGCCGCCGGAATTAAGCGAGGAGGAGGCGGTGGCCGCCTACCGTTGCGTTGGCCCGCCCATGTCCATGGCCTACCGCAAGTCCTGTCATCCGGTAGCGGTGACCTACCGGGGTTGGCGCCGTTTCAGCCGTATATCCTATCCGGCAGAGGCCCATGGTGTCCGCTTCATGAACAATTACGCGAATGAGATCGCCCGCGCCGATTATGGAAAATGGGAGGCGGCGGGAGAAATGCCCACTGGTTCGGTTCTGGCCAAAGACAGCTTCATCGTCGGTGACGACGGCAAAATCAGAGTTGGCCCGCTATTCGTGATGGCAAAGGGGGCCGCGGGGTCCAGCGATGCCATGCGCAATTGGAAATACACCATGATCATGCCCGGTGGCAGCGTGCGCCAAGATGTCGCTATCCAGAAATTCTGCAATGACTGCCACCGCCGTGCCGGTGCGCAGGATGATTTCTTGATGTTTCTGCCTCTGCCGTTTCGGATCTCAAAGGGACTGGGCAGATGATATTGCAGAGAGGTTGGCGAATGATGCGCCTGCTCACCGCACTGATAGTCACCTGCGCGATCATCCTGCCGGCAAGTTTCGCGTTTGCCGAGGAATACACTGTCTCACAGAAGAAAAGGCGGTTCGACCCCAAACAACTGAACGTCAAGCCTGGCGATACGCTGCTGTTTGTGAATGACGACCGTTACGCCCACAACCTCTTCACCGATAGTCCCGGTTTCGAGTTTGATGTGCGCAAGCAAATGCCCGGCGACAAATACCAGCTAAAGATCGAAAAACGCGGCACCTTTGAAATACGCTGTGTCATCCATCCGCGCATGATAATGACGGTTGTTGTTGAATAACCCGGATGCGAAGAAACGGAGTTAATCCGCCATGAAAAATAGCCCGCTATGAAGTTGCGCCCCCAATTATTGATTGGGTTTCTCTCGCTGACGATGTTGATCCTGTTCATGGGCTCGTACGGCATTTTTAGCCTGAACCGGATCTATGAATTCACCCGCGCGATGTACGATGGGCCGCTGATGTCGATCAACTTCGCCCGCAGTGCACAGCACCATTTTTCCCGCATCGAAGTGACGTTGATGGAATTGGCCGCCGCGGTTGAAGACGGGAAACGAGAGGCTCTGATCAAGGAGATCGAGGAATACCGCGAGATTTTTTCTGAAGACCTGGATATCGCCGGAGACCGTGCAACCAGCCCCGAGGGCCGGGCGGCAATCGGGCGTATCCGCATTGCTCTGGTCGGATGGGATGTTGCCTGGGCCGAATCGGAGACCGCCTATTCCAACAATAACATGGCTGCCGCGGCGCGCCCGCAGGCCCGCGTGAAAACGGCAATAGCTGCGGTTAACGAGGAAATCGAGGTTCTGGTCGAGTTCGCCGCGCAGGAAGGTTACGACTTCAGAGGCATGGCCCAGGACCAAAGCCAAAACGTTATCCAACTCAACTGGATCATCGTTATTCTTGGCATTGTGGGCGGCATATTACTCGGCTTGTTGATGGCCTGGCGGATCGTCAATCCGACCGTTCGCATTACCAATACTTTGCGCGAACTTTCTGCAAACGAACGCAACGTCGATATCCCTGAAACCGGCCGCAAGGACGAAATCGGGGACATTGCGCGCGCTGCCGCAACGTTTCAAAAAACCACGATTAGCTTTCAGGATAATTTGCAGACAGCCAATGCAAATTTGGAAGAAACCGCTGAAGCGGCCCGCCAGGCTAATCATGCCAAGTCTGATTTCCTGGCCAAAATGAGCCATGAACTGCGCACACCACTCAACGCTATCATCGGCTACAGCGAGATGTTGTACGAAGAGGCGGAGGATTTGGGTGACGAAGGCTATATGCCCGATCTGGTGAAGATTCAGTCGGCCGGCAAGCATTTACTGGCTCTGATCAATGACATCCTCGACCTATCCAAAATCGAAGCCGGACGCATGGATCTCTACATCGAGAGTTTCAATATACGCGGAATGATTGATGAAGTGGCCGGAACGATCCGGCCGCTGGCGGAGAAGAACGACAACCGGCTGGAAGTTGTCTGTGCTGATGACCTTGGCGATATGTTGAGTGATTTGACCAAGGTTAGGCAGACTTTATTCAATCTGTTGAGCAACGCGTGCAAGTTCACTGAGCGGGGCGTGATCAGGTTGGAAGCGGTGCAGGACAGTGCGGGGGGTGGCGATTGGATCGAATTCCGCGTCGCGGACAGCGGCATCGGCATGACCCCGGAACAACAACGCAAAGTGTTTGACGCCTTTATCCAGGCAGACTCATCCACCACCCGGAATTATGGTGGGACTGGCCTGGGCCTGGCAATCACCAAGAGTTTTGCCGTTATGCTGAAGGGTGATGTAACGGTGAGAAGTGAACCAGGTACGGGTTCCACATTCACCATCCGCCTGCCGCTACGGGCCCCGACGATGGGTATGGTGACGGCAGATGATGAGACAGATGGCATCGAAAGTACCGAAGGGCCGATTGTCCCGTACGACGCCAAAACAATTCTGGTTGTTGATGACGACCCAGTCGCCCGCGACTTGTTGCGCCGTCACCTCGGCTTTGGTGGCTACCGGGTTGAAGTAGCTGCCAACGGCGAGGACGCTATACGTCTGGCGCGGGAGATTTCGCCTGATGCCATCACCCTTGATGTCTTGATGCCGCAAATGGACGGCTGGGCCGTACTGGGTGCCCTGAAGGAAGACCCGGAACTGGAGAAAATTCCCGTTACCATGTTGTCGATCATTGATGACCAGCATATTGGCTTTACACTTGGTGCCTCTGACTACCTCACCAAGCCGATCGACCGAAACAAGCTGCTCACTGTGCTTGCCCGGCTGTGTCCCGCCAAGGAAGAAGTTCGGGTTTTGATTGTAGAGGACGACGCCCCTACCCGGGATTTGGTGCGGCGGACGCTCGAAAGCAAAAACTGGCATGTAGCAGAAGCTGAAAATGGTATTGTTGGACTACAGCGCATGGCCGAAGCATCGCCTGATCTGGTGCTGCTCGATCTTATGATGCCGGAAATGGACGGTTTCGAGTTTCTCTCGTGCATGCGTCAAGACGAACGCTGGCGCGGAATTCCGGTCGTTGTGGTTACGGCCAAGACTCTTACCGTCGATGATCACAATCGCCTCAGTGACGGCTATGTCGAGAAATTGATCGACAAAAATGAGCAGAATTTGGAGAATTTGCTCGCGGACCTTGACGAATTGTTGTCGAATTACGGCCGAGCGGAACCGGCCTCGGCTTTACCGTGAGCCAGTCTTTCCAGGATGATCAGCGGGCCAGGCGGGCGCTTCTGGCCAATATGCGGCAGCAATTGTTGACCCCTGCCGATGCTATTGTCGGTTACGGTCAAATACTTCGGGAAGAGGCCGCGCGAATTGGCGGCGACGATCTTGCCGAGGATCTTGCGTGTATCGCCGCCGCCGCCCAGGCGCTCTATAGTCTGGTTGATCAGCGCCTTGGCGAAGATACTGCGAGGGAGCTGAGCCTGAGCGGTGAGGTGGACGAGGCACAGAGAATTCTCCGTCACGATTTTCGGAATCCTCTCAACGCCATCAAGGGTTATGGCGAAATGGTGTTGGAAGACCTTGAGGGTCTGAATGGCCAGACACTGACCCCGGACGTAGTAAAATTGCTGGGCGAAGTTAACCGGCTCCTGGCGCAACTTGATGATATCATTGATTTCTCCCGCCTTTTCGATGGTGATGGGTCAAACGCAGCGTTAGCGCAATCCAGTGCCACGGCTTCGGATATTCTGGACACGGTCCGGCCGGTCGCCGGAGCGCCGATAACAGCGGCGGAAGCGGGCCGTATCCTGGTGGTCGATGACATCGAAGCCAACCGCGAACTGCTCTCGCGCCGGCTTGGCCGCGAAGGCCATGATGTTGCCGTCGCCGCCGGCGGCGTAGAGGCGCTGGAAATGTTGCGGCGGGATGAATTTGATCTGGTCCTGCTGGATCTGATGATGCCCGATTTGAACGGCTTTGAAGTGTTGGCGCAGATGAAAGCCGATGACGATCTGCGCAATGTACCGGCGATCATGATTTCCGCGCTCAACGAAATGGACAGTGTAATTCGCTGCATTGAAGCCGGTGCCGAAGACTATCTTTCAAAACCCTTCGATCCGGTGCTGCTTCGCGCCCGCATCAATGCCTGTTTGGAAAAGAAGTTGTGGCGTGACCGTGAAAACCTTTATCTCGACCAACTGGAAGTAGAGAAGGCGAAGAACGAAAAACTGCTGTTGTCGATCCTGCCGGGGAAGGTGGTGGAGCGTCTGAACAAGGGGGAGACAATAATTGCCGACCGCTTCGATGATGTCAGCGTATTGATCTCCGACCTGGTCGGGTTTACGGAATTTTCTGCCGGCACACCACCCGCGGATCTGGTCGAATATCTTAACTGGTTGTTTTCACATTTTGATATCCTGGCAAGCGAACTTGAGGTGGAAAAGGTCAAGACGATCGGTGATTCATACATGGTGGTTGCGGGTATGCCGCAAGCACGGGCGGATCATGCACAGGCCGCAGCGCGCATGGCGCTGGGCATGATGGAGGCGTTGGAAAAGGTCAACGCCGAAATCGGTCAAACTTTCCGGGCTCGAATCGGCATCCATTCGGGACCCGCGGTTGCCGGCATTATCGGTACTCATCGATTTGTCTATGATGTCTGGGGCGACACCGTGAACGTAGCCAGCCGCCTTGAGGGCAGCAGTCTGGCAAGCCGCATCCAGATATCTGAATATACCGCCAATCAACTCGGCAGCGGGTTTGCGTTAGAGCCACGTGGCGGCATTGAGATCAAGGGTAAGGGCCGGATGAATACCTTCTTTCTCAATTCGGGCTGATGTTATAAGGGCGGGTATACCCGCCCGATCTTCGCTCTGGTGCGCGAAACTGATATATGCCGGTGGCGTCCGTAGTATTCTGATCAAATGTCGATGATATCCAGGTCATTACCGACAATCACCTCGCCGGAGAATTTTGCTGCATCAAAGTCCGGTTCGACCCCGGGCAGGTGGTGGGTGAGCACGACCTTTGAAACATTCGCCCTGATGGCAATGTCGATGCAGTCTTGTGGGCTGGCATGAAACTCGTGCAAACGTTCGATGATCCGCCGGCGGGCGGGCGGCAGGTCATTTGATGGGGCGGCCGCGCAGGCATCGATGACCAGTACGTCGGCGCCTTGGGTAAACGCGATGAGTTCCTCGCACATTGCCGTGTCCCCCGTAACCACCAGGGACCGGCCGTCAAAAGTAAAACGAAAGGCGAGCGCGTGCATTGGCGGATGGTAGACGGGCCCGGCTTCTACCAGACAGCCGGAAATATTCTCCGACCAGCCAACTGGCACATCCCGAACCTCGATGTCATCGAAACCAGAGCGCGGAAAGCCTAAATCCATGGCCCATTCAGCCTGCTCTCGGTAGTACGACTCGACCAGGCGATGGTGCATGTCCGAGGTGCCGATGGGCCCCGTTACGGTCAGTTTGAGTCGCCCCGCATTCCAACTCCCCCACACGAATGCAGGATAGCCAAGGATATGGTCCCAATGCATGTGGGTAAGCGCGACGTTGTGAACCTGTTCCAGCGCTACTCCAGCCGTCAACAGCTGGCCGACTACACCATCCCCGGCGTCAACCAGCATGTGCCCGGCGCTGCCCCATTGCACCAGGGCGGCGGGATGCTGGCGGTCCAGGTTGGGGCGAGGTGACCCGGTGCCAAGTAGGGTAATTCGAAAGGCATCCCGATCATTGCCGGCGTTCACTACGGACATGGCACTTCTCCTTGCCGGCGAGAGCCGACCGCCGCTTGATTTCTTGCCGTCGAGAAAATGAAATTATCGCTGAATATGGTGGCGAACGCGATAGCGTCGTTCAACATATCCGGTCCCCAAGCCAAGGCAGACCAAGTGTGCGGCAGGTCAAATGTACCTTCGACAAGCGGCTCGAGAATGCGGCAAATCCGGCTGCTTTTCAGGGCAGCGGAATAGTTGCTAAACTCCCTGCCTACCTAAACAGGGTGGTCTGGCATAGGAGGGGCCGCTGGCGCGGCCGATGCAGCATGGCAACAAAGACCAAAACCAGGACAGCCACATCCAACGTTCAGCTATCGGCGGAGACGGCGGAAACGATCTATACCACCATGCGCCGCATCCGCGCGTTCGAGGAGCGCACCACCGAACTGTTCGCGCAAGGCGAGGTCAAGGGCACGGCGCACAGTTATATCGGCGAGGAAGCGGTGGCCGCCGCCGTCAGCGCCAACCTGCGTGACGACGACTTCATGGCCTCGAACCACCGGGGCCATGGCCATTGCATCGCCAAGGGCGCTGATCAGAGTCTGATGATGGCGGAGTTGATGGGCCGCGAAAACGGCTATTGCGGCGGTTTGGGCGGCTCCATGCATATCGCCGACCTGAGCCTTGGCATTCTGGGCGCCAATGGCATCGTTGGCGCCACCATGCCATTGGCCACGGGCGCCGCGCTGGCCATCAAGCTGCGCGGTGGCGATCAGGTGGTAGTTGCGTTTTTCGGTGATGGCGCTTCGAACCAGGGCACCTTCCATGAGTGCTCCAACCTGGCCAGCATATGGAAACTGCCGATCCTGTTTATCTGCGAGAACAATCAATATGCCTTGACTACCTCGTACCGGGATACCACCTCGGCCAGACAGATATCGGACCGGGCGGCGGGCTATGCCATGCCCGGCGTCACCATTGACGGCAATGACGCCGGTGAAGTCTACACAGTGGTCGGCGATGCGGTGGAGCGGGCCCGGGCCGGCGAGGGGCCAAGCCTGATCGAATGCATGACTTACCGGTGGGGCCAGCATTCCATGCGGGCCAATCTGCGCGACCCGCGGCCAAAGGAGGAATATGACGCCTGGATCGCCCGTGATCCCATCAAGCTGTTGGAAGAACGCATGCGGGCGGAAAAGACCGTGCCCCGCAAGCGGATCGCCGAAATCGGCGAACAAGTGGTGCAGGATCTGGAAAGCGCCGTTGCCTTCGGCGCCCAGGGGGCTGAACCCACGGTAGAGCGGATGCTGAATTCCGTCTATGCCGCGCACGCGGATTATGACGAACCAGGGCCCGTTGGCGGTCGGGAGATTACCTATGTGGAAGCCTTGAACGAGGCCATGGGGTTGGAAATGGCCCAGGACGACCGGGTTTTTGTCATGGGCGAGGACGTGGGTCGGACCGGGGGCATATTCGGTGTAACCAAGGGCTTGTGGGAGCGTTTCGGAGATGACCGGGTCCGTGATACGCCAATCACCGAGGTCGGCTTCACCGGCGCCGGGGTGGGCGCGGCGATTGCCGGCATGCGCCCGGTGGTGGAACTGCAAATCTTTGATTTTGTCGCCTTGACCATGGACATGCTGGTCAATCAGGCAGCCAAGTTCCGTTACATGCTGGGCGGCCGGCCAACCGTGCCCATGGTCGTGCGCGGCCCGCAGGGCGGCGGCATCCGCATGGCGGCGCAACATAGCCAAAGTCTGGAAGCCTGGTTTACCCATGTGCCGGGCCTGGTGGTGATGGCGCCGTCCACGCCTTATGACGCCAAGGGCATGTTGATCGCGGCGATCCGGGACGACAATCCGGTGATTTTTCTCGAGCACAAGATGCTCTACATGGAAAGCAAGGGCGAGGTGCCCGAAGGGGACTACGCCATCGCCATCGGCAAGGGAGACATCAAGCGCCAGGGCAGCGATGTCACCGTGGTGGCGACCATGACCATGGTTGGCCGTGTGCTCGCCGCGGCCCGGGTGTTGGAACGCGAAGGGATTTCCGTCGAGGTGGTGGATCCACGCACCCTGCGCCCCCTGGACGAGGAGATCATCCTGAATTCCGTGGCCAAGACCAACCGTTTGTTGATTGCCCACGAGGCCTGGAAGAATGGCGGCTTTGGCGCCGAGGTGGCGGCGATGGTGGTGGAAAAGGGTTTTGATGATCTGGACGCACCGATCGTGCGCGTCGGCGGCCTGGATGTGCCCATGCCCTACAACGACGCCCTGGAACGTACGGTGATCCCGTCCCAGGATCGCCTGACCCAGGCGATCCGTGATTTGGTGCGGAATGGCATCTGAGCCCCGGCCGGCCATCGATTTGATACATCTGGGCACCTATACCCAGGGCGACCAGGCCCTGGAACGCGAGTTGCTCAGCATGTTTCTGCCCAGCGCCCAAGGCTATATAGATACCATGAAGGATAGCCAGGACGACGGGGCCGACAGATGGTGGACGGCGGTCCATAGCCTGAAGGGCGTTGCCCAGGGGGTTGGCGCCTGGGAAGTCGCCGTGCTGGCGGAAGCGGCGGAAAGCCACCGCGACAGCGCGCCACCGGTTCGCCATGACGATGCCGGGGCATTGCAGGCGGCCCTGGAACGCGTGCGTTGTTTTGTCGCGAACTTGACCTGATACAGGTCAAGTTGAAAACTGGAATTACCGGCCATGATCCCTATCTAAACTAGTGTATGCTGCCGCGTGACAAGGTCGGCGAAACCGAAGGGGATAAGTTAATGGCGATCAAGGATATTGTTGTACATCAGGGCGAAGACGTCCATGCGGATAGGCGTTTGACAACGGGTCTGGCGCTGGCCAGACAGTTTGATGCGCATCTGACGGGCGTCTATGTCCTGAGTTATCCATCGGTGCCGGGTTTCGTGCAGACCGAATTGCCCAGTGAAATTATCGAGCAGCGCTACAATGAGATCCGTGCCGCGGGCGAGGCCAAGCGGGCTGCTTTCGATGCCGCCGCGGCGAAGGAAAATGTGGCTGGTGAATTTCGCATCATGGAAGGTGATTTGGTCGATGCCGTGGCGCTTTGCGGCCGCTATAGCGATCTTCTGGTGGTCGCACAGCCCGATCCGGATCACCCTGCGCCCACCGACAGCTTGGCGGAAGATCTGTTGCTGGCCGCCGGCCGGCCCATATTGGTGGTGCCTTACGCCGGCGATTTAGGCCAAGTCGGCAGTCGCATAATGGTGGCCTGGAGCGGCACCCGCGAGGCAACCCGGGCGGTGCATGACGCCATGCCGTTACTGGTCCAGGCCGATGAGGTGGTGGTTTTCTCTGTCAATCCGGAAGACAGCGAGCATATCGCCGGGGCCGATATCAGCACGCATTTGGCCCGCCATGGGGTCAACGCCACCCCGCGTCATATCGTGGCGCCTGATATGCGGGTGGGTGACAGCGTACTTTCAGCCGTCGCCGATAACAGCATCGATCTGCTGGTCATGGGGGGATACGGCCATTCCAGGCTGCGCGAATTGGCCTTTGGCGGCGCCACGCGGGCCATCATGCGGTCGATGACCTGTCCTGTATTGATGTCACATTAGGGCAGTCTCTGATTATTCGGATCGCTGCCGCGAGGTGATTCATTGTCTTGATTGCGATGCCATGGAGCGTCTGAGCGCGTTTTGTTTGTGACTACTTTCGGTGTACCTGTGATCAAGGACACTTGGATTTTACCCTGACTTCGGGGTACATGATTAGGGCGGGTGGTCCCGTGGGCCATTCGCCCTAAATCATTTACGACTGTAGATGTCACACTGAACCGAAATCAGGAGCACGCCATGGCGATCATTAACCGAATTGCCGACCTTCATGCGGATATGGTGGCCTGGCGCCACGATATTCATGCGCACCCGGAAACGGCCTTTGAAGAGGTGCGCACGGCGGCCGTGGTCGAGGAAAAGCTGCGCTCGTTCGGCATGGAGGTGCATACCGGATTAGCCAAGACCGGCGTTGTCGGCGTGCTGAAATGCGGCAATTCAGACCGCAAAATCGGACTGCGGGCGGATATGGACGCCCTGGACCTGCAGGAACTGGCAGATGTTGCCCATAAATCCAAACACGATGGCAAGATGCATGCCTGTGGCCATGACGGCCATACCACCATGCTGTTGGGCGCCGCCCGTTATCTGGCGGAAACGAAGAATTTCGATGGCACCATCTATTTCATATTTCAGCCGGCGGAAGAGAACGAAGCCGGCGGCCGGGTCATGGTGAATGAAGGCCTGTTCGATCAATTCCCCTGCAACGATGTGTATGGCATGCACAATATGCCGGGCATTCCCGTCGGACAGATTGCCCTGATGCCTGGACCGATGATGGCTTCGGCGGATTTCTTCGAGATCGTGGTGAAGGGCACAGGTGCGCATGGGGCGATGCCTCATCAAGGCGTTGATCCCATCCTGATCGGTTCGGAAATCGTAACGGCGCTGCAACGGATCGTCTCGCGTACCGTGGATCCGCTAAAACAAGCGGTAATCTCGGCGACCAAATTTCAGGCCGGCCACACAACCAACGTGATCCCCGAAACGGCCTTGATCGCCGGCACCACGCGGGCCTTTTCGGTCAAGGTGCAGGACATCATGGAGACGGAGATCAAGCGCGTCGCCGAGGGGATCG
Organism: Alphaproteobacteria bacterium; assembly: GCA_021776235.1. Classification (GTDB taxonomy): domain Bacteria; phylum Pseudomonadota; class Alphaproteobacteria. The sequence continues at coordinate 21,806 of JAJFGG010000172.1, forward strand.
CCGCGGCCCATGGCGCCAGCATCGACTATACCTATGATCGCCGTTACGCGCCGACCATCAATACCCCGGAAGAGACGGAAATAGCCCATCGGGCTGCCGCGAACGTGGTTGGCGAGGAAAATGTTCGCCGCGATCTGCCGCCAACCATGGGAGCGGAGGACTTTTCCTGGATGCTGCAGGCCAAGCCAGGCTGTTATGTCTGGGTTGGCAACGGCGCTAGCGGTGAACTTGGCGGCTGCATGGTGCACAATCCAAACTATGATTTTAATGACGAAGTGCTTCCCATAGGCGCTTCCTATTGGGTTAAGCTGGTGGAGCAGGAACTTGCCGCCGCTTGAAAACTAGCCGCGTAGGATTAAGTTAGTTTTTACTATCTTTTGACTACCTAAGGTAAATACGCCTGCGCCGACAAGGGGAAACCGATGGGATTCAAGGTCAAGTTTTGGGGAGTTCGGGGCTCGATAGCCTGCCCATCCTCAAAATACGTCATGTTCGGCGGCAATACCTCTTGCATTGAAGTTTCCTGCGGCGGCCAGCGGGTGGTGTTCGACTGCGGCACGGGCATCCGGAATTTCGGCCACTGGATGATGAAAAAAGGCGTGCGCCGGGCGGATATTCTGATGTCCCACAGCCATTGGGATCATATCAACGGTTTTCCCTTCTTTTCTCCGGCTTTCCAGCCTGATTGTGAATTCCGCATCATGGCCGGACATCTATTCAACATACCGGAGACCCTGCACGACGTCATGGCCGGGCAGATGAACCAGCCGACTTTCCCCGTTCCCATCGAGGCGATGCAGTCGAAGATGGTGTTCGAGGATTTCGTCGCCGGCGACAGCTTTACCCTGGGCAGCGATATCAAGGTTAGCACCACGTTACTGCGGCACCCGGACAATGCCACCGGTTACCGCATCGATTATGGCGGCAAGAGCTTCTGTTACGTGACGGATACGGAACATATCCCGGGCAAGCCTGATGAAAACATTCTGCATTTGATCGATCACGCCGACGTTGTGGCCTATGATTGCACCTATACGGATCGGGAGTTCCCCGCAAAAATCGGCTGGGGCCATTCGACCTGGCAGGAAGGCGTACGTTTGTGCAAGCTGGCCAATGCCAAACGCCTGGTTATTTTCCACCATGACCCTGATCATGAAGATCCGTTCATGGAACTGTTGGAGGCCGAGGCGCGCCTGGCCTGGGACGGTGCCCTGATGGGCCGGGAGAACATGCGCCTGACGTTGGCTTAGAGCGTGTCGCGGGCCCGGATCGAGTGGCCGAAGGCCCGCGAAAGTGATTGCGGTAAAGCGCTCAGATTTCGCGAAATTCAACGATACTGCGATCCAACAGGTCCAGGCGTTGTTGACTGTAGGCGGCGTGGTCAAAATCCAGATCGGCAAACATTTCGCCGACGCCGCCCCATAGGCCGGCCCATATCAGGGCAGCGCATTTCCAGGCCCTAAGCCTGCGTCGGCTGGCCTGGTTCGGTTGTTCATCGTTTTGCCGCCGGTAACGGTGCAAGAGTTCATCGGCCGCCTCCGACTCCAGGTCCAGATTGGCGGCCAGACAGGCCAAATCGTACAGGCCGTCATTCCAGCCGCCGAATTCCCAACCGATGAGCCAAAGCCGCCCGCCGTCATCCAGAATATTCTCCGCCATCAGACCGTTGTGGCAGAACACCGGCTGGATCGGGCCGATGGCGTTTTCCAGTTCATCGTTCAACGTCATCAATCTGCTGATCGCCGGGGCCATCCGTCCGCCATGTTGCATGATGATCCGGGCATAGCGGCGGCTCAGATGAAATACCCAGAACATCGGACCTGGCACTTCCAGGTGCCCCGGGAGATCCAGGTGGCATTGGCCCAGCAGACCGGTCAAGCGGTCCATATTGGCGTCCTGGACCAAAATCGCGGCATCCATGGTTGTGGAATCCGCCAGGTAGTCAAATATCAGCGCGCCGGGTTCGTGATGGATCAGGGCCGGGGACAGGCCGGCGTCGTGGGCTGCCTGGCTGACCGCAATTTCGTTGTACCGATAGAGCGCATGTTCCGGCCTGTCGTCGCCGATGTGCACGACATATTTTTGCGTCCCGTCGTCAACCAGAAATTTGTGCTTGTTATGGTCACCGGGCAACGGTTGCGCCGTTACGGGCCCCGTCCAAAAGTCCAACTGCATTGCCTGCCGGCGGGCCTGATCGACCATTACTTCAATCCCCTGAGTTCAAACGGCCCCGTATCGTTCCGGCGTGATCCGACCATGCTAGAGGGTTTTCCCACGCCTTGCTATGATCGCCGTCGCAGATGTCATTACATGTCAAGCAGGGGGTAGCCATGCCATTGAGTGGAATTCGGGTAATTGATCTGGGGCGGGTCATCGCTGGCCCACTGGGGCCGATGTTGCTGGGTGACCTGGGCGCCGATGTGATCAAGGTCGAGACCGGCCAGGGCGACACGCTACGCCAACAAGCTCCCAGTTTCAGTCCCGGCCTGGGCGGCTATTTCACCACCGCCAACAGGAATAAACGCAGCCTGCATGTTGATCTGCGCAAGCCGGGGGGCAATAAGCTTTTGCAGGCACTCATGCGGTCCGGCGATGTGCTGGTGGAAAATTTCCGCCCCGGCGTGTTTGATGCCATGGGTTATACGGACGAAGTGCTGGCGCGTGATTTTCCGCATCTGGTCGTGGCCCGTCTGTCCGCTTTCGGCGATGTGGGGCCCATGGGCGCGCGCTCCGGGGTGGATCAACTGGTGCAGGGTTACTCCGGACTTATGGCCATTACAGGCAGTGCCGAGACTGGGCCGATCCGGTCGGGCGTTGCCATCTCGGATGTTCTGGGCGGGTTGTGCAATACCATTGGAATTCTGGGCGCCTTGATGGAACGGCAACAAAGCGGCCGGGGCCAGGTGGTGCGCACCTCGTTGTTGGAGGCGACCATGTCGATGTTGACGGTGCAGGCGGGGAAGTATTTCGCCTCTGGTCAGGATCCCCAGCCCGAAGGCAATCATCATCCGGCCATCGCACCCTATGGCTTGTTCCAAACGTCCGACGGCCAGATTCAGATCATGGTGGCCCGCAACGAGGATTTCCGCCGCTTCGCTGATTTCTGTGGCCGGCCGGAATGGAAGGATGACCCCCGCTTCGCCGACGGCGGCGCCCGCTCTATCAACAAGGACGCCATGCGCGCACTGGTCGCCGAGGCGATGGTGGAAAAAAGCACCGAAGCATGGCTGCAGTTTCTGGTCGAGAACGACATCCCCCATGGGCCGGTGCTTTCCATCCAGCAAGCCTTTGACAGCGCCCAGGCCAAGGCGCTTGGCATGACCATGGAAATGACGGCGGGGGATGGCACGGAGATCAAGGTGCCGCGATTTCCCTGGCGCTTTAACCGCACACCCGCCCAGGTGCGCCGACCGCCGCCGCAAGTGGGTGAGCATACAGAGGAAATTTTGTCCGAAGTGGGCCTGGCCGACGATCCGGAGGTGCGCGCCGCGCTTTTGAAATTGCCCTGATCCGGCAAAAGAGATGGAAGCGCAGGTTTGCCTGTCGGGAACAGGATATCTTCCATCGGGCTTGAGCCGGGGACGGGTTGCGGGCAGAATGTACTTTCAATAACCGGGAGACATTGCATGGGCTATCAAACGCTGGACGTGGAACCATGTTCGGGCGCCATGGGGGCGGTCATACATGGCGTGGACCTGTCGGGGGACCTGAGCAATCAGGCCTTTGACGAAATTCACCAGGCGTTTCTGGACCACAAGGCCATCTTCTTCCATCATCAGGAACTGGATCCACATCAACAAATTGCTTTTGCCCGGCGTTTTGGCCCATTGAGCATCTATCCCTTTATCGAAGGATTACCCGAGGCGCCGGAGGCTTTTGAAATTCTCAAGACCGAGAGCGACGAGCGGAACTTCGGTGGCGCCTGGCATTCGGATATGTCCTTTGCCACCACGCCGCCGTTGGGCACCATGCTGTATGCCCAGGAAGTGCCCGAAGCCGGCGGCGACACAATGTTTTGTAATACAGCCCTGGCGTACAATGCTCTTTCCGATGGCATGAAGGATATGCTGGATGGCCTGGTCGGCATCTACAGCGCCGCCCTGAAGGGCAGCGGCGGGCGCGCGGCGGCCTTTAAATCCGCCACCGCCATGACGGCGAAAAACATGGATCAGGTGGAAATGGGCGCGGAACATCCTATTGTACGGACCCATCCCGCGACGGGGCGAAAGGCACTGTATGTGGGCAAGGGGCATACGGTCGGGCTGAAGGATATGACCGAGGCGGAAAGCCGTCCCCTGATTGATTTTTTGGCAGACCATTGTGTGCGCCCGGAATTCACCTGCCGTTTTCGCTGGCAGGCCGGTTCACTCGCCTTGTGGGACAACCGCTGCACCATGCACTTCGCCGTTGATGATTATCCTGGCCAGCGCCGGCGCATGCGCCGGTTGACCATCGAGGGCGATAAGCCCTTTTAGAATGTCTTCGAAAGAGACTCTCGCAACAAGGTTAGTGACATGAATGAACGGATCCTGATTATCGGCGCGGGCGCGGTCGGCGCCTATGTAGGAGGGCATTTTGCCCGAGCGGGGTTGGAAGTCATCCTGGCTGATCCCTGGCCGGCCCATGTTGAGCATATGCAGGCCCATGGTTTGCGGGTGGAAGGCATGACAGAGCCGGAATGCTTTTCCACCTCCGTGCGCGCCATGCATTTCACTGATCTGCAAAGCCTGAACAAGGAGCGGCCGGCGGATATCGCATTCGTCTGCGTCAAATCCTACGACACCGTCTGGGCGGCGGCCCTGGCCCGGAACTATCTGGCGGCCGACGGTTTCGTGGTGTCGTTGCAGAACGGTATCAACGAGGATGCCATCGCCGGCGTCATCGGCTGGAACAAGGTCGTCGGTTGTATCGCCTCCAAGATCGTAGTGGAACTGGTTGAGCCGGGCCTGGTGCGCCGCTCCGTTTCCAAGGGGGGCAAGGACTATACGGTGTTTCGGGTCGGCGAACCGCACGGCCGCATTACCCCCCGGGTTGAGCGCATCCGTGAGATGCTGGCGGACATTGACAGCGCCAAGGTCACCACCAACCTTTGGGGCGAGCGCTGGTCCAAGCTGGTGCAGAACGCCATGGGCAACGGCCTGTCGGCGGCCAGCGGCATGAGCAACAAGCAATTCACCCAGGATCAAACCGCCCGGCGCCTGTCGATCCGCCTGGCGGGCGAGGCCGTACAGGCGGGCCAGATGCAGGGCCTGGCGCTGGAAAAGATCGCCGGGGTGGAGCCGGATCAATGGTTGGCGGCGGCCCGGGAACTGACCGGGGCGGCCAATGACACCCCGATTCTGGATGAACTGGAGGCCAGGATGCTGGCCCAGTCAGAGCGCATGAGCGACAGCGCCCGTCCCTCCATGGGACAGGACATGATCAAGGGCCGGCGCACGGAGATCGAGTTTCTTAATGGCCTGGTGGTGCAGCGGGCCGGCGAACTGGGCCTGGAGGCACCGGCCAACGCGGGCCTGATCGCCGCCGTGCAAAGCGTCGAGCGCGGTGAAGCCCCCGCCGGCATCGAGCGGGTCCAGGACATATAGGAAGCTATCTCCGGCGCCCAGGAGTGGCCGGGCCGGCCTCGCGGGCGGCTTGGCCATTCGTGAAAAGCTCTATGCCTGGGAAGTTTCCGGTCTATCCGTAGTGCTCGTGCAGCCGCCGCATACCCTTTAACCAGCGGTCGTAATCACCTGTCTTGCGCTGCATATACTCCAAGACCTGGGGATGCGGCAGGCACAGGAAACGTTCGGCGGCCAGGGTCTCCATCACGGCATCTACCAGTTCTTCGGGCTCCATCATGCCATCGACCCCTGCGACGCCACCGCCTTCCAAGCCGGCGGTCATGGCCGTACGCACCGCCTGGGGGCACAACAGGGAAACCTTGATGCCGCGATTTCCATAGGTGATGGACAGCCACTCGGCAAATCCGACAGCGGCGTGTTTGGTCGCGCTATAGGTTGACGAACCGATCTGGCTGAGCAGGCCGGCGGCCGAGGCGGTATTCAAAAGATAGCCGCCGCCCCGCTTGATCATGCCGGGTACCACCGCGCGGGCCGCATAGACGTGGGACATCAGGTTGACATCCCAGACCCGCTGCCATTCCTCATTGCTGTTTTCCAGGTCGCCATGTACGGCGATGCCGGCGTTGGAGCAGAACAGATCGATGGGACCGGCCTGGCTTTCCGTGGTCTGCACCAGATTAATGACATCGTCCTCGATCCCGACGTTTGTGGCGACGGCCAAGCCATCAATTTCCTTGGCAACGGCGGCGATCCCCGCTTCATTCAGATCGGCGACAACGACCTTTCGCGCGCCTTCGGCGGCAAAACGGCGGGCCAGGGCGCGGCCAATGCCGCTGGCTCCACCGGTCACGACGACGACTTTATCTTGGACGTGCATCTTTCGACTCCCATGCTGATTTAAAGCGCAGGATAGCGGCATCGGCAAGGGATGGCTAATATCGTCTCGCAATAATGAAAGGGACGGCAATGGCCGACAATGACGTTGAAGCACACTACAGCCGGGGTGATTTGTATCAGGCCATCGCCGATGGCTTGGCCGCCGCCGGCAAGGATGTAGACAATCTACAGCCCGGTGATCTTGATGCGATGGAGCATTTCCATGGCCGTGGGGTAAGGGCGACCGCCGACCTGGCAAGTTCTCTGGCGCCGTCGCGCGGCGATGAAATTCTTGATATCGGCAGCGGCATCGGTGGTCCGGCCCGTTATTTCGCCCGTACTTATGGCTGCCGGGTCGTCGGCATCGACCTGACGGCGGAGTTTTGCGATGTGGCGCGGCGCCTGAACCATGTTGTTGGCTTGTCAGATAAAATTCAGATCGAACAAGCCAGCGCCACCAACCTGCCGTTTGATGATGGCCGCTTCGATGCCGCCTATTCACAGAATGTCTCCATGAATATCGCTGACAAGGCGGCCTTTTTCGCCGAAGCCTATCGGGTTTTGCGTCCCGGCGGGGCCTTGGCGTTGTCGGAACTGGCCTTGGATGATGGCGGGCCGGTAATCTACCCCACGCCCTGGTCCAGTGACGGTGTCCACTCTTTCCTTTTGACCGAGCAGCAGACGGTGGCTGGCCTGACCCAGGCTGGTTTCGAGGTCGTATCGGTGCAGGATAACGGCCCGGCCATGCTGCAGTTCTATCGGGCGCAGCGCGAGGCGGTGGCCCGCGACGGCGCCCCCAAGCTGGGCCCGTTCATACTAATGGGCGCCAACGCCAAGGAGAAGGGCCGCAACGCCGCCCGCAATGTCGAGGAGGGGCGGACCCGCCCCATCGAAATTCTCTGTCGGCGCCTTTAGGGTCTAATCCGCAACACAAGTCACCGTTGCGTCTCCGTGCGCGGGCATGCAAGCATCAATCAGGGCATTCGTACAGTAACTGTAGTTGGACGAAATAACACCATGAGCACGCAATTTGGCCGTTTAGGCGACTACCCCCGTGTACCCTTGTCGAGCTTGCCGACGGTGATAGAACCGGCGCCAAGGTTGTCGGCGGAAACGGGTCTGAATGTATTCATCAAACGGGATGACCTTACCGGCCTTGCCTTTGGCGGCAACAAGACCCGGCAGCTGGAGTTCTATTTCGGCGCGGCCCAGGCTCAGGGCGCCGATGCCATTGTCATTACCGGTGCGGTGCAATCGAATTATGTTCGGGTCGCCGCCGCCGCCGCCGCGCGCCTGGGCATGGAGATGCATGTCCAGGCCGAGGAACGGGTCCCGGACATGGATGCCCTGTACTATAAATCGGGCAATATTCTGCTCGGCGACTTGCTGGGCGTACAGCGCTATTCCTATCCCGACGGTGAGGATGAAGCAGGCGCGGACCGGGCGGTGCAAGCGATCGCCGATACCCTGCGGGGCGAGGGCAAGCGACCCTATGTGATCCCCCTTGGACCCGGCCATCCGCCTTTGGGCGCCATGGGTTATATCCTGGCGGCGGCCGAGATCGTGGAACAGGTGCAGGCCAGCGGAACCAGGATCGACGCCATTGTTTTGGCTTCGGGCAGCGGCTTCACCCATGCGGGGCTGTTGTTCGGCTTGCGCGCCTTGGGTCAGGACATCGCCGTGCATGGCGTTTGTGTGCGCCGGGCGGCCCCGGCGCAATTCCAGCGCATCGCCGGCCACTGCCGTGAACTGGCCCGGATGCTGGATATGGCGGAGGTGGTATCCGAGCCCGATATCAGGCTGTTCGATGAGGTGCTGGCGCCGGGCTATGGTCAATTAAACCCGGCCACGGCGGACGCCATCGTGCTGGCGGCGCGCTGCGAAGGGTTGTTCCTGGATCCGCCCTACACCGGCAAGGTCATGGCCGGCCTGATCGCCCTGGCCGCGAACCGGACACTGGCCCAGGATGCCAATGTCATGTTCGTGCACACCGGCGGTACCCCGGCGCTATTCGCCTATGGTCCGCAGTTACAGAATTGGCTACAGCCATGAAGATTGCAGTGATCGGTGGCGGTCATGGCTGCCACGCCGCCGCGGCGGATCTGGCCGAACAGGGCCATCAGGTACGCTTTTGGCGGCGCGACGGCGCGGCCCAGGCGGCCATCCGGGACGCCGGCGCTATTCGCCTGATCGATGCGGCGGGCGAGCGGTCCGTGCCCTTGCATTGTGTCACCACCGATCTGGCCGAGGCCCTCGACGGCGTCGAACTGGTGCTCTCGCCGCTGCCCGCCACGGCGCAGGTGGCGCTGGCTGGAGATCTGGCGCCCCATCTGGTATCCGGCCAGGTGCTGTTCATCCCGCCGGGCACCCTGGGTGCGATCCCCATGGCCCGGATAATTCGCCAGGAAGGCAATAATTCCGAACTGGCCTTCGTCGAGGCCGGCACGCTGCCCTATTTGGCGCGCTTGCGGGCTCCGGATACGGTGGCGATTTCTGCCCGGGCCACACGGCTACCCGCCGGCGTTTATCCGGCGCGGCTATCGGAACAGGCCCAGGCCGCAGTGGCGGGCGCTTTTCCGGCTATCGAGCCGGTCGCGGACGTCCTGGACGCGGCGTTGATGAACGCGGGACCGATCATTCATCCACCCCTGATCCTGATGAATGCAGGGCCGCTGCAGCATTTTGACGCCTGGGATATCCACAATGAAGGCACCCAGCCGGCAATCAGGGCGGTGACCGACGCCCTGGATAGGGAACGGGTCGCGCTGCGCGGCGCGTTGGCTTACGGCGGGCCGCATTTCCCCTTGGCGGATCATTATGATGATGCCCGGCCCGAATGGATGTACGGCAACGCGGCCCATGAAAGTTTGACGGATTCTGGCGATTGGCGGGAACATATCGATCTCGCCAGCCATCGTTATATGCGCGAGGATGTGGCCATGGGTATGGCTCTTATGGTTTCTATCGCCGATTGGGCCGGGGTGGCCTGTCCGGTGGCCAAAGGCCTGTTGGCCATGGGCTCGGCCATCTGCGGCGAGGACTTCCGCCATGGCCCGCGCACCTGGGAGGCATTGGGCCTGGCTGCATTGAGCCGGGCGGAACTGCGGGTACTGTTGCATGAGGGAGAAGCCCCATGAGCGCAGGTGCGAACGCCGATCAAATCAGGCATGTCGCCGCCATGGGCGCCGGCCGCATGGGCCGGGGTATCGCGCATGTTTTCGCCTACGCCGGCTATCGTGTCACCCTGGCTGATGCAAAGCCGCGCGGCACCCGGCAGCATGCGGAGTTCTTGGCAGAGGCGCGGGCCGAAATCGCGGGCAATCTGGCCACCCTGGCCGAATTCGGCGCCTTCGACGGCGCCTTGATCCCGGCCATGCTGGGGCGGATCGATTTCACCGCCGATCTGGCGGATCTGGCCGATGCGGATCTGATATTTGAAGGCGTCAGCGAAACCATGGAGGCCAAGCAACAGGCCCTCACCGCACTGTCCCGGGCGGTCGGCGCGGGGGCCATCATTGCCTCCACCACCTCAACCCTGCCGGTGGATAAATTGGCGGCTTTCGTCACCCGGCCCGAACGCTTCCTGAACGCCCATTGGCTAAACCCGGCCTATCTGATTCCCCTGGTTGAGGTCAGTCCCGGTACGGCGACCGGCCCGGGGATTGTCGATACCGTTCGGGAGGTGCTTGAAAAGGTGGGCAAGGTACCCGTGGTCTGTGCTGCGACACCGGGCTATATCATTCCGCGCATTCAGACCGTGGCCATGAACGAGGCCGCCCGAATGGTCGAGGAGGGCGTGGCCACGGCGGCGGATATCGACAAGGCGATCCGCGCCGGTTTCGGGCCCCGCTATGCCACCATGGGTCTGTTGGAATTCGTCGATGTGGGCGGCGGCGATATTCTTTATCACGCGTCACGCTATCTGGCGGAAAACCTGAGCTCGGAGCGTTATCTCTCGCCGCAGAACGTGCAGGACAACATGGCCCAGGGCCGCCGTGGCCTGCGTGATGGGCAGGGCTTCTACGACTTCAACGCCATGGATGTGCCAGCCTACCAACGGGACCAGATGGCCCGCTTCGTGGCTCTAATCCGCCATCTGAACTTGTTGCCGCCGCCGGGACCGGTAGAATAAGCCACATGTTCTGTGGCACCTGAACCAAGTGTAAAGAATTTGGTTGGCAATTATTCAACCACAAACTAAGAGCTATGAAGAATTGCGGGCGTTGCCGACGATGTAATCCAGTTCTGTTCCCGTATTTTTTATAGGTGAATAGTGAGCCAAGAAAAAGCCGTCGAACAAGATCGCCTGACCCGGCTTCTCCATAGCGTGTCTATTGAGGCCAATTTGGCCGTGACCGTGTCTGAGTTTCTGCAACGCTGTCTCGGCGAAATCGGCCGCGGTGCGGGATGGCCGGTGGGTCACGTCTATCTTTTGCGCAACGGCAGCGGTGACGAACTGATCCCTGCCAAAATATGGCATCTGGCGGACCCCAAGAAATTTGCCGCCTTTCGGGAAGTGACCGAGAGAACCGGATTTCAATGGGATGTGGGCCTGCCGGGCCGTGTGTTGGCCTCCGGCAAGGCGGCATGGATCGTTGATGTCACCAAGGATCCCAATTTTGTGCGGGCTGAGCAGGCCAGGAACATTGGTGTGCGGGCGGGCATGGCTTTCCCCATCCTGGGCGGCAACGGAATACTTGGCGTTCTCGAGTTTTTTTCCACCGAAGCACGCGAACCGGACCACGAGGAATTGGAGGTTCTGGCGAGCGTTGGCCGGCAAATAGGCAATACGATGGACCGGAAAAAACTGGAGGAGGACGCCAAGCGCAAAGAGTCGGAACTGCATGCCGCGCTGCAGAATATGTCCGATGGCATGTTGATGGTCGATGGCGATGGACGGCTGGCATTCGTAAACGATCAATACAAGGCGATGACCCAACTGCCGCCGCAGCATTACAGGATCGGCAGTCCCATGCGCGAATTGCTTGCTGAATTCGCCAAGGCGGGCCTGTATGGCGCGGGTGAGCCCCATAAGCTGGCGGAACAGCGTTTCCGGGAGATATACGACCGGCCGGTCAAACTGCAGACGGAAATGAAAATGTCGGATGGCCGCACAATCGAGTTCCGCAAGGCGCCGGTCGAAGGCGGCGGAGCAATCGTTAACACAACCGATATAACGGCACGAAAATCAGCAGAACAAGACCTGGCGGCGAGCGAGGCTCGAATCCAGAACATTTTGGACAACAGCCCCGCCGGCATCTCAGTGGTGTCGCTTGGCACGACAAAGCGCCTTTATTGCAACGCACGCTTCAATGAAATGTTCACCGGCGATCCCAAGACATCTCTCGAAGGAAGCGAGGCTGCCGACAGTTTTGTTGACCAGAATGATATGCATAACATGCTGCGGCTCATGCGTGAACATGCCGGTAGCTATAATGTAGAAATTGAAAGAAGGCGTCGCGACGGCACTAAATTCTGGTGTTTCCATAGTTGGCAGCCAGTGAACCTTTGGGGCGAAGATGCCTACCTGTGCTGGCTCTACGACATTACAGAACGTCGGCAGGCGGAGACATCCCTGGCTCGGGAAAAGAGAATTATCGAGCTGACGCTCGAGAATATGGACCAGGGCATTACCATGTATGACAATGACCTTAATCTGGTTATTGCCAACCAAAGGGTCATAGAACTGGGCGATGTTCCATCCGATCTTATGGTGCCCGGAAAACCACTCGCCGATGTGTTTCGTTACAATGCGGAACGCGGCGACTACGGCCCCGGCGTCATAGAGGATCAGGTCCACGATCGGGTCGAACTGGCGCGGAAATTCGAACCGCACCAGTTCGAGCGCGCCCGAACGGATGGCCTGGTCATGGAAATTCGCGGCCGGCCGGTGCCCGAAGGCGGCTTTGTCAGCACCTATACGGATGTCACCCAGCGAAGACGTTCGGAAGAGGAAGTGGCCGAAAAAGAGGCCCTGATCCGCCTGGTGCTAGAGAACATCAGTCAAGGCGTGGTGATGTATGATGCAGATTTGCGCCTGGTCGCCTGGAACAAGCACTATCAGGAATACTTGGGCTTTACCGATGACCTGATGCAGTCGGGAGAGCCATTGATCACCTTCATGTACGATTTGGCTGAACGGGGTCAATATGGTGTGGGCGAGCACAAGACCCTGGTCGATCAGCGCCTGGAGTATCTGACCGACGGTCAGTCACGACGCGGCGAAATCACCTTTGATGATCGCACCTATGAAGTTCACAAACAGCCGACGCCGGACGGCGGTTTGGTCATCACCTATACTGATATTTCCGAGCGCAAGGCGGCCGAGGCGGAAATTCAAAAGCTCTCCAGCGCGGTCGAACAAAGCCCGGTGTCGGTGGTGATCGCCGATTTCGAGGGCACAATTGAATATGTCAATCCGATGTTCGTCCAAACGACCGGGTTTTCTGAAGCAGAGGTCATCGGCTACCCGCTGCGAATCCTGAAAAAGGGTCAGCTGGAAGACGATGACTTTGCCAAGCTCTGGGACACGCTACACAAGAGTGAGACATGGCGCGGTGAATTTTCCAATCACAAGAAATCGGGCGAACTCTACTGGGAGAGTATTTCAATCTCGCCGTTGACGCGCAGTGATGGGGTCCCCACACATCTAGTGGCGGTAAAGGAGGACATTACATTACAGAAAGGCCACGAGAGAGAACTGGAGCAGGCCCGGGACGATGCCGAAACGGCCACGCGGTCCAAATCGGTCTTTCTGGCCAATATGAGCCATGAATTGCGGACGCCCTTGAATGCGGTCATCGGCATCACCGAGATGCTTGAAGAGGACGCCAGGGACGACGATCTGGAAGACTATATTGAACCCCTGCAGCGCGTCACCCGGGCCGGCAAGCATCTTTTGGAATTGATCAACGATATTCTGGATCTCTCCAAGATCGAGGCGGGCCGGCTGGAATTCCATTTGGAAGACATCGGCCTCAAGGCCCTGGCCGGTGATTTGGGTCTGACGGCTGAACCGTTGGCGAAGAAGAATGAAAATTCGCTCAGAATAGACTGCCCGGACGATATCGGCACCATGCATGCCGACGTGACGCGGGTCCGCCAGGTGGTTCTCAATCTGCTCTCCAACGCCTGTAAGTTCACCGAGCAGGGTGACGTTTCGCTTGCTGTCAGCCGCGAGGGCGGCGCTGACAAGGAATGGGTCAACTTCGAAGTCAGCGATACAGGCATCGGCCTTGCGCCGGAAAAATTGGAACGCTTGTTCGAGGAATTCTCCCAAGCCGACACGTCGACCACGCGCAAATATGGCGGCACCGGCCTTGGCCTTTCCATCAGCCGGCGGCTATGCCACATGATGGGCGGCGATATTTCCGTTACCAGCGTGCCCGGCAGTGGCAGTACCTTCACGGCCCGATTGCCGGCCGTTGTCGGCGGCGCCCTGCTGGCGCCAGAAGGCGAGGCGCCCCTGCCGGTCGCCGGTGAAGATGGTGCCGAAGTTCCGGATGCCACGGGCAGCGCCACGGTGCTTGTGATCGACGATGATGCCGACGCCCGCGACCTGATGCGCCGCATTTTGAGCCGCGAGGGCTTCGATGTGATCACCGCTGACAGCGGCGCCAAGGGGCTGGCGGCGGCGCGGCGCTATGACCCGGTTCTGATTACCCTGGACGTGCAGATGCCGGACATGGATGGCTGGACCGTCCTGCATGACCTGAAGGCAGATCCCGAATTGCGGCAAATTCCTGTCGCCATGCTGACCATCATGGATGAACAAAAAAAAGCCTTCGCGCTGGGCGCTTCCGAATACCTGAATAAACCGGCCGATCGGAACGACTTGCGTCAACTGCTGGACCGTCTGCGCGTCGGCAACCCGGATTTCCATGTTCTTGTGGTTGATGATGAGGCATCGACCCGGGATAGGTTGTGCCGGATGTTACAGGGCGAGGATTGCCGGGTCAGTGAGGCTGAAAATGGCCGTTTGGCGCTGGTCTGCCTGGATGGCGGTGTGCCGGACCTTATCCTGCTTGATTTGTTGATGCCTGAAATGGATGGTTTCGAATTTCTCGCCGCCCTGCGGCAACGTCCCGAGTATGAAGATATTCCGGTGATCGTGGTTACCTCGGCAGATTTGAGCGAGGCCGACCATCGCCGCCTCGATGGCGGTGTGGTCAAGGTTTTGCAAAAGAACCTGGCCACGGAAGCAGAACTGATTGCGCAGCTGCGCGACCTGACCCACTCCTTTCAGACCGGTACAGACAAATAACGTCGGACAGAGACCTATTGCATGAAAATACTTTATGTTGAAGACAACGACGACAACGTCTACATGCTGACGCGCCGCCTGGGCCGCAAAGGTTTCACCGTCATAGTTGCCGGCGATGGTGCCGAGGGCGTGGCCAAGGCGGCCAGCGAGATGCCGGACTTGATCCTTATGGATCTGAGCCTGCCAGTGCTTGACGGCTGGGCCGCGACTGGACAGATCAAGTCGGCACCGGCCACCGGCCACATACCCGTTATCGCTCTGACTGCCCATGCCATGACCGGGGACCGTGAAAAGGCTCTGGCGGCGGGCTGTGATGATTTTGACACCAAGCCGGTCGTGCTGGGCCGGTTGCTGGCCAAGATCGAAGCCTTGATTGGTGAGGTCTAATCCAGGTGGAGCAAAAATCAGCCGCCATCCTGGTCGTCGATGATAATGACGACAATCGCTATACCCTGACCCGGCGCCTGAAACGGCTGGGCTATGGCGAGGTGGAAATCGCGGAAAACGGACGCGTCGCGCTGGAAAAAATTCAGCGGCAGGCCTTTGATCTGGTTTTGCTCGATATCATGATGCCGGAAGTCAACGGCTACGAAGTGCTCGAACAGATCAAGTCGCAGAAGGATTTGCGGCATCTACCGGTAATCATGATTTCGGCCGTGGATGAAATCGACAGCATCGTCAAATGCATCAAGATGGGGGCCGAGGATTACCTTTCCAAGCCGTTCAATCCCGTCCTGCTTGCGGCCCGCGTCGGGGCCACTCTGGAAAAGAAGCAGTTGCGCGATCAGGAGGCACGGCATCTGGAGCAGCTGGCGGCGGAAAAGAAGCGTGGCGATGATCTATTGCACGCGATGCTGCCGGCCAACGCGGTCGGAGAATTGCTTGCGACGGACCGCGTACAGCCCCGGCGCTTCGAGGACGTCACGGTTTTGTTCTGCGATATCGTAGGGTTTACACGCTATTGCGATGCCCATCCGCCGGAGCAAGTCGTGGCCGAATTGCAGGCCCTGGTCGGCGGTATGGAGGATATTGTTGCCCGCAATGGACTGGAGAAAATAAAGACCGTCGGAGATGCCTTTCTTGCCACCGCCGGCCTGCTTGAAGCCAACGATGACCCGGTCACCTCGGCGGTGCGTTGCGGCCACGAGATGGCGGCCCTTAGTCAGCAGATCGAACCGCACTGGCAAGTCCGCATCGGCCTGCATACCGGCCCTGTCGTGGCCGGCATCGTCGGCCGGCACAAGTTTCTCTATGACCTCTGGGGCGATACGGTCAACGTGGCGGCGCGCATAACGGAACAGGCCGCGCCCGGTACGGTCTGTGCCAGTGCCGAGACCTGGGCCCGTGCGGGGGGCATTGGCCAACAACGCCCCCTGGGCGCGGTCGAGATCAAGGGCAAGGGCGCGATTGAACTTGTCGAAATTCGCAGCCTTGGATAGCGAATCTTCAACGGCTATCTATCAGCGCTCGGTGGTATGAGGCTTCAATCTTCAGCAACGACGCATGTTTTCGCCAGAATGTCGCCCAATCGCCGGTTCTTCTTGTCGATCATCATGCAGACGAGCCCAACGGCATAAATCGCGATGCCGTCGATAAAGCGCAGGATGTTTCGAATTAACGCCGGCCCCAGGGTGATGCGGTTGCCGTGCTCATCGGTCACCCGGGTACGGGCGATGTATTTTCCCGGGGTTTTGCCGAGAGACGCCTCCATCTGCGCGAAAACCAGGAACACCAGCAAACAGCCCAGCAGGAATGGCCAGCCATCGATGCTGATTGATGCGCGTTTATCTTGAGGTGACGTCTCACCCAGGCCGGTTATCCACCCGAACAGAAGGACCAGGATGAAAGTCACGGCAAAATCAATCAGGCCGCCACTCATGCGTCGCCCGACGCCGGCTATTTTCAGCATGCCGTTCCATCTCCCGGCCCGCCATTACTGACACAGTCCCTATCATCGCAAGGCGGAATAAGGCCTTGCAATTGCCGGGCCGGTCCCGCGGACCTCAGCACCCTTTGTACTGCTTGCTCACGCATTCACGAGCCAATTCCTGCGCCTCCGCAATTTGTGCCGGGGTCATATCCTTCGCAACTTTGTCCATGTTTTTCTGCGCTTTCCTATGCCCCCGCGAGGCCGCAATATCGAACCACATATGGGCATGAACATTATTTTGGCTGACGCCACGACCCTTTAGGTAGATCTGACCCAGGTTGTTCTGGGCCGGGGCATACCTCTGATTAGCGGCAAGTCTGTACCACTTGATGGCCGTCTCGTAGTTCCGCGCAATGCCGCGTCCTCTGCGGTACATCCCGGCTAAATTTGACTGGGCCGAAGCATATCCCTGTTCGGCGGCAAGCCGGTACCATTTGACCGCCGTCTTGTAATCCTGGGCAACACCTTGCCCTTTCCGGTACATCAGGCCCAGCTTGTACTGCGCGGGGGCATATCCCCGTTCAGCCGCAAGGGCGTACCACTTCACCGCGGTTTCATGGTTCCGGGCAACCCCCAGGCCTTTGAAATACATCCAGCCCAGATGAAACTGGGCCAGGATGACCCCCTTGTCAGCGGCAAGCCGGAACAGCTTGACGGCGGTCTGGTGGTCTTGGGCAACGCCCCGTCCATCCCGGTACAACAAAGCCAGGTTGATCTGAGCGCGGGCATACCCCTGCTCAGCAGCGAGTTTGTACCAACGCGCCGCGGCCTCGTCGTCTTGCGGCACCCCGCGTCCGTACTGGTACAGTAAGCCCAGACTGAACTGGGCCAGGGCAACGCCCTTATCAGCCACGGATTTGTACCATTTCAGCGCAATCTTGTAGTCTTGGGGAACCCCGCGCCCATTGGCGTACATGAAGCCCAGATTGAACTGGGCAATGGCGCGTCCCTGGTCAGCCGCGAGTCTGAACCATTTCACGGCTGTTTTATCATCCCGGGAAACACCTTGTCCCCGCATATGGATCTGGCCCAGATTATGCTGGGCATTGCCATTCCCTTGCGCCGCAAGCGGGCTCCATTCAGCCAAGGCTCTTGCATAGGCTCCTGTCGCATAGGCGGCGGAGCATTTGCCTCCTATGGCATAATGCGAATGATCGGTCCCCGAAAGGCAGTACTGCAGCGCATTTGGCTCGGCGCACCACCCCGCCACCGGATGAAATAACAGCACCGTAAGGGTCAGCAGAATGGATTGCAGTCGGGCCATGGCGGAATTATGGCAATTTTCCGGCTTGGCTGCGAGTCGTTGCCGCAGTTCTGCTGATCACGGAGCCTACAGGCTTTAAGCAGGCTGCGGTGGAACGAATTTCACCTTCATGGCAACGGCAGGCACGTTCGGCCCTTGGCTATCGGGAAGACCGGCGTTAGGCTTTCACCCGGTACGGCGCAGGAGCGAGTGGCTGGGTTCCCACGTTCACCAGCGCCTGTTTGCATTTGACGCGAAGGACATCCAGAAGCATGCCAACAGCACCCATGGCCGGGCTGCGCGTGGTAGATTTTACCACCGTGATCGCCGGCCCCTATTGTACCCGTTTGCTCGCCGATTGCGGCGCGGAAGTGATAAAAATCGAGTCCGACGCAGGCGATCAAATTCGTCTTGTCCCGCCCATGAGCGACGGTGCGTCCAGTTATTTTGCCCACCTCAATTGCGGCAAGAAAAGCGTCGTGCTGGATTTGCGCAGTGCGGACGGCCATCGCGCCGCGCTCGAATTGGCGGCCAGCGCCGACGTGGTGGTGGAGAATTTTCGCCCCGGCGTCATGGCCCGCCTGGGCCTTGACTATGCCCGGCTGGCGGCCGATCACGCCGATCTGATCTACTGCGCCATATCCGGCTTTGGCCAGACCGGGCCCCGCGCCATGGAGCCGGCCTATGCCCCGATCATCCATGCCGCCGGTGGCCTGGATCTGGCGCAAATGGACTATCAGGACGAATTGAGCCGGCCGGAAAAATGCGGCGTTTTCACCGCCGACGTGCTGGCCGCAATCTATGCCTTCGGGGCGATACAGACCGCCCTGTTGGGCCGGGAACGTCATGGCGTGGGCCAGTTCATCGATGTCGCCATGATGGATTCCATCATCAACCTGCTGGTCTATGAGACCCATATGGCGCAATTTCCCGATACCCCGCCGCGTGTCCTGTTCATGCCGATCCACACCACGGACGGCTTTGTCATCATCGCCCCCATAGGGCAGCGGAATTTCGAGGTTATGGCCGACGCCATGGGGCACCCGGAATGGAAAGAGGACCCCCGTTTCAGCACCGCGCCCGAGCGCCGGACCCATTGGCCGGAGGTGATCGCGGCGATGGAAAGCTGGACGTCCTCCCGCACGGCCCATGATTGCGAGGCCGCGATGATCGCCGCCGGTGTGCCCTGTTCCCGCTATCGCTCCCTGGGCGAGGCCATGACGGACCCGCAAAGCCAGGCGCGCGGCGTGATGGCAATGGTACCGGACGCGGCGGGTGGTTTCCTGGTGCCAAACCCGCCGTTTCAATTTGCCGACGGCACCGTGGGCGTTACCCCGGCCGCCCCGAAACTGGGCGAACATAACGAGGAAGTACTGGCTTGCATTGAAGGCTAACTAGACATCCATCCCTATCGGTCGATTATTCGGCGGCCTGGAGCGCGGCCAATTCAGCTCGGATCATGCGTTCAATGGCGCGCCGGGCCGGTAAGCGAGCGACATCGTGCTTGATGTTGACAAAAGTGTCGCCCATGGACGCCGCCATGCATGCTTGTTGGGATTCCAGAAATTCCAAATCCTCGGTGAAGGTAAACGCAATTTCCTTGTGCAATGTCTTTGTCGCCGCCTCGTCTTTCGGTTTGTAGCCATTCAAGGGTGTCCAGAAATAGTAACAACTGGTCTCCGTCTTTGGCGTGGCGCCATGATATAGGCGCAAATTGAAGCCGCCGGCTTGTTCCCGATTATCTTTCGCACCACGGCCGGCCTCCAACGCACCTGTCCACTGCAAGACCGACGACGGCACCACATATTCAAACTCCTGCCAACGATCAACCAACGTGCCCTCGGGAAATCCGGCGCCTTTGACGTAAGTGGGCGGTGGGACGATGCCTTCCATCCAGCGAATGTAATGCACGCCCGCATCCGTCGGCGTCACGTCCATGCTGGCATCGACCTGGCCCTTTTGGTCACCGCCGCCGATGGTGTTACGGTGAATGTAGGGAATGTGGGTCAGATCCATCAGATTATCGATAAGCAACATGTAATTACATTCGATCTCGAACATGTCGTGATAATGAGGCCAGTTCTCGTGGTCGTCGTTCCAAGGAAAATCGACCAGCAATTTGGCTTCATCCGCCAATGCCGGGTCGCCCATCCAGATCCAGATGATTTCCTGCTTCTCTAAAATGGGATAGCTGCGCACCTTGGCTTGCGGCGGAATTCTCTCCTGGCCCGGGATTATGACGCACCTTCCGCTGCCGTCGAACACCAGGCCATGATAGCCACAGCGCAAACCCTCGGGCACCACATCGCCGAGACGCAAGGGTGTCGCGCGATGACAACAACGGTCCTCCAGCGCGCAAGCCTTGCCATCGCCATCACGGAACAGTACCACTTCCTGGTTCAGCAAGGTTCGCGCCAGTGGTTTATCTTCGACTTCGTGGGTCCATGCCGCTTGGTACCAGGCGTTGAGCGGCCATTGTTGGTCCGTATTTAGAAACATTTCGATGCCCTTTTTCTTTGTCGCCTCATTCGATCATAGAGCACATTTAATCTAAATGTGCTCAGACTCTTTAAGATAGAGCAATTGAACCAATCACTTGAGTAGCGAGACTGGGGAGAGGTCTTGTTTCTTGTTGTTTCTTGAATTACAGCGGCCGGCACGAAGAATGGCCTGACCCCAATCATGTACTGACCGGCTTGGTATAAGGCTTGCATTCAAGGCGGCCGGACCTGAGAACCGCCCGTTTGGTGCGGCAATCAGCCGAGCCGGCCAAAATCCTAATTCCGGTGTTCTGATTGACGGCGAAAAATGCTATCTGCCGTCAAGCCGTCTTGAAACAAAGCAGTAGGAGTGAACTAAATGACAGATCGTATACGAAGGGGTGGTCTTCAGGTCGCCGTGATATTGGATGACCTGGTGGCCAAACAGATCCTGCCCGGCACCGGCATCGATGCCGATGGTTTCTGGCAGTCCTTTGAGGCGATCGTCGATGATTTGGCGCCGAAGAATAAGGCGCTGTTGGCCAAACGCGCGGAAATCCAGACCAGGATCAACGCCTGGCATCTGGCCCGCCAGGGACAGCGGATCGACGCTGGGGAATACCGCGCTTTCCTGCAGGATATCGGTTATTTGGTGCCGGAAGGCGATGATTTTTCCATCACCACGGCCAATGTGGATGACGAGGTCGCGACGATGGCCGGGCCGCAACTGGTGGTGCCGGTGATGAACGCACGCTATGCCCTGAATGCGGCGAATGCGCGTTGGGGCAGCCTTTACGACGCGCTTTACGGCACCGACATAATATCGGAGGCCGACGGCTGCGAAAAAGGCGGTAGCTACAACGTGAAGCGCGGTGCGCAGGTCATTGCCCAGGCGGCGAAGTTTCTCGATGAGACGGTGCCCCTGGCGGCCGGCTCCCACGCCGAGGTGACGGCCTACAGGCTGGCTGATGCGAACGGCGACAAATGTCTGGTGGCGGCGTTGTCGTCCGGGGCCGAAACGGGGCTTGCCGATCCGGGCCAACTCACCGGTTACCTTGGCGGCGACGAACTAAGCAATGTCCTGTTGCGGCATAATGGCCTGCACGTCGATATCCAGATCGATCGCGGCCATCCCGTCGGCAAGGATAATCCATCCGGCGTCAAGGACGTGGTTTTGGAAGCCGCCCTCACCACCATTCAGGACTGCGAGGATTCCATCGCCGCCGTCGATGCCGAGGATAAGGCCGAGGTCTACGGCAACTGGCTGGGCCTGATGAAGGGTGATCTGGTGGACAGCTTCGAAAAGGGCGGCGGCACCGTCGAACGCAGCTTGGCGCCGGACCGGACCTTCAAGGCCCCGAACGGCGAAGAACTGACGTTGCACGGGCGCAGCCTGCTGCTGGTGCGCAATGTCGGCCATTTGATGACCAACGACGCAATTCTCGACAAGGCAGGGAACGAGGTGCCCGAAGGCATCATGGATGCCATGATCACGGCCGCCTGCGCCTTGCATGATCTGAATGGCGCGGGTACCCGGCGCAATAGCCGCACCGGCAGCATGTATGTGGTAAAGCCGAAAATGCACGGCCCGGAAGAAGCCGCCTTTACCGATGAGCTGTTTGCCCGGGTGGAAGCGGCCCTGGGCATGGCGCCCAACACCATGAAGGTCGGCGTTATGGATGAAGAGCGCCGCACCACTGTCAATCTCAAGGAATGTATCCGGGCTGTATCCGGCCGGCTGATGTTCATCAATACGGGCTTCCTCGACCGTACCGGCGACGAAATCCATACCTCCATACTGGCCGGCCCGTTCCTGCGCAAGGATCAGATTAAAGGGCAGCCCTGGATTCGGGCCTATGAGGATTGGAATGTGGATATCGGCCTTGCATGCGGCCTGAAAGGCAGGGCACAGATCGGCAAGGGCATGTGGGCCATGCCGGATGAAATGAAACAGATGATGGCAGCCAAGATCGGCCATCCCAACGCCGGCGCCAACACCGCCTGGGTGCCGTCCCCGACCGCGGCCACATTGCATGCCATCCATTATCATCGGGTCTCCGTCCCGGATCGACAGGCGGAACTGGCCTCGCGCCAACGCGCCGAGCTTGGCGATATCCTCACCGTGCCGTTGATGCATGGCGAAAATCTGTCAACCGATGAAGTTCAGGCGGAATTGGACAACAACGCCCAGGGCATCCTGGGCTATGTGGTGCGCTGGATCGATCAGGGCGTGGGTTGTTCGAAAGTGCCGGACATCAACGACGTCGGCCTGATGGAAGACCGGGCAACCTTGCGGATTTCCAGCCAGCATATCGCCAACTGGCTGCAGCATGGCATTTGCAGCAAGGAACAGGTGGTGGCAACCATGCAGCGCATGGCGGCCGTCGTGGATCGGCAAAATGCCGGCGATGGCGCCTATCGCGACATGGCGCCGAATTTCAATGACAGCGTCGCCTTCCAGGCCGCCTGCGATCTGGTCTTCAAGGGCAAGGAACAGCCGAGCGGCTATACCGAGCCGATTTTGCATGCCCGCCGCCGGGAAGCCAAAGCGAAGTACGGTTCCGCCTAGGCTGTATCCGCGGCCACATGGCGCCGGAGCGACGGATGGTGGTTGAACCCATCGCCGCCGCCGGGAGGTGCTGCCCGAGCGCCTGCCCGAAGCGGCGAGGTATTGCCGAATTGCGTCCCGTCGAAGGTCGAGGTGCCGCGAATAGGTCCAAGATCGAACCGCCTGTTCCAGAAGTTTGAGCCGATGAGCGCGCGCCTTCGGACGGTCCCACAACGATCCCGCGCCAGAGCCATGATGGCGGGTTGTAACCACAATTCAAAAAACAGGGGACGGCCCTGGCCCCACAAACAAACAAGAACCTCAATCCATTTGTTGAGGAGAAAGATTTCTGGTGTCCGACGATAACTTCTACCGACTCGAAAACGTGCCGTCATTCGAAGCGATTTACGGCAAAGGGCTGATATCCCTGGGTGGCTTTCAGGCGGTCGACGAGATGATGGCCGGGTTGGAGGTGGGGCGGAAAGAGCTGCTCGACATTGGTTTCGGTATCGGTGGCATGGCTCATTATCTGGCGGCTGAATACGATGCCCGGGTGTGGGGCCTTGAAATCCATGAGTGGATGGTCACCTTCGCCCGGCACGCCACCCCTGCGGCGATCCGCAACAACGTCGAATTTCTGACCTATGACCGAAATGGAAATATTCCTCTATCCGACGCCTGTATCGATTTGGCCTATAGCAAGGGCGTGTTGACGAATGTCGAGGACAAGCAATGCCTGTTCGGGGAAGTCGCTCGGGTGCTGCGGCCCGGGGGGCGGATTTGCCTGATCGACTGGCTCGCGCCAGCTGGTACGGGAAAGACGTCCGAACGCCTGCTGCTCGGCGATTTGTCACACAGGGAAACCGCTCTATCCTACCAAGAGCTGCTGACCGCTTGTGGGTTTTCCGCGATTGAAATTCAGGACCTTAGCCCATCCTATCTGGCTTATGTGCGGGCGCTTCGGGCGCGTCTCGAAGATAATGAGCATATTGCAAGATATGGCGACGTTCTAAGTGACAGACTTCGCCAGGACATCATTGCGTCCCATGCCAGCACTGCGCAAGCTATCGAAAACCACACGCAGCTTTCCTGCCGCATCCTGGCCACATATCCATAATCCAGCGTAATTCAATGGATCCCGGCCAATGGCTCATTGCCGGATCAACAGAACCGAACACGGACAACCAAACACAGGCAATGGATCACCCGGATCTTTGGTGGGGCGGCCGGGCGACGAAGCCGAATTTTTCGTCGTCCCTAAAACCGCAGGCCTTGTAGAAGTTATGTGTCGAATGGCGCTTCGACCCCGTTTGCAACATAACCTTGTAACAACGTTTATCCCAGGCAAAGCGCAGGGCATGCCTAATGATCGCCTTGCCGAAACCTTGCCCGCGCAGGGCTTCTTCAGTCACGACGTTTTCGATGATCCCATAGGGGGACGCACCACGCGATATGTTGGGGATTAGATTCAGATAGCAGGTCGCTTGAACATTGCCATTGTCATCTTCCAGGACGAACAGAAGCAGGTTGCTGGAACGGCGTATCTCGTCAAATACGGCTCGATCCTCGCCGCGTTCAGGGGTTGGATCGTCAGGATTCAGTTGCCCATAGAGTGCAGTCAAACGCCTGAAGTCCTGTGCCTTGGCTTCCCGGATCAAATGCATGTCTGCCGTGTTACCGCGTCCCTTTGGAATTTAACGCTGCATGTACGAAATGCCAGAGAACGCAGCGCCTGCAAGGCGATAGCAAGGATCAGCCTTCCGCGGCGAGCGTTTCCTTTGCCACCGACAGCGCGCCATTTAGCTGGCCAAATGCCTCTCCAATCGGATTAAGCGCTACTTCGGCTATGACGTCTTCCAGTTCGTCGATGAGCCTGCGCAAAAGCTTGGCTCGATTGGCGAAGTCATCGTTGAGCGCTTTATTGTAGGCCCGTCTAACGGCCCTGAAGGACTCGTTTGCCTCGTCAAGGGCGGGCCCGTCTTCATATTCGCTCATCACGGAAACCAGGGCACCAAGAGCTGCCTTGTAGGCGGCTCGTGCGTCTTCAGTTTTCTGCTCATTGGGCATGGCTGTCTTCCCTGTGGATTGGCTATAAAGTCATCACCGGCTGGACGCGCTGGCGTTCGCGGCGGCCTCGGCCTTGCGCAGACTCGTCCGTAACCTGATTGTGTTGACGAAGATGGTTTGAACCATCGCGTCCATGTTCGGCGGCTGGTCAACCTTCGCCTGCAGCCGGTCGAGGCTGATTTCCAGGGCCCGCAGGAGCATCACGTAGTCATGCAGGGCTGTGTGATAGGCTTCCCGCTCCTGAGCCATGGCGACAACGGTGTTCGCGGATTTCTCGCCGTCGGCCAAAAGCTGCTGTAGTTGGGTCAGGACGAGCTCTGTGTAAGGCGTTGGCGGCGGGTTGGTCTTCTTAACGGAGCCGAACTGCCGGACCGTAACCTTCTTCGACCGGTTGGGGTCAGTGGCGGCCAGGCTGCTATCAACAACAATGCCCACCTTGGTTTTCAGAGCCTGGCCTTGGTACTCTTCAATGGCCTCAAAGGCCTCAAAAATCTCTACGAACCTTTGCAGGACCTTGGTGCGGCCGGCGGCAAACGATGAGCCTGCCGGCGGATCGCTGTGCTCGGAATCCAGGCGCGCAGCAGCCCGGCCGGACTTCTGAAGCTTGCCGTAGGCAAACCTCAGGCTCTCGTCCGCCAGCAATTCTCGCCTGGCGTCGAAGTTTTTCGTGTCCGGAATGAACACGTCATTGATGATTTTCTTGATGATTGGGTGTGCTTTTTGGGCGGCCTCCTTGAACTCCTGCTGCGTCCTGGCCTTTTCGGCCAGCTCCAGGAAATCACTGATCACCGGTACGGCGAAACCCAAACCAGGGGTGGCCGTGCCGGCCATCATGGCCAAACTTTGGACATTTTCTGCCAGTGCGCTGACACCGCCCGCCACTTCCTGCGCTGACTTGCCCGCCGCCAGAGCCGTAAGGACGGCGTTGTACTGGGCCATGACTTCCCAGGCCGCCACATGAGCGGCAATTGGCGACACATCGGACCCGGAGGCACCCACGGTGCCTGGATCGAAGAGCCTGCTTGCCTCATTCCTGTCATCATCAAGATCAGCATCAAGCGCGTCCGCGGCTTCTTTCTTGGCCACATAGTCCACAAGCATTTGCTCTGAAACGGCGCGGGCGTTGGCGAAGGATTGCTTATAGGTGCTGAATTCGGCTTTCGGGACCGGTGTGCACCCAATTGTGAATGCCAGAAACAGGGCAAATACAGACGTCAGCAGGGCTGGTGCACGAGGGCGTTGAAGCGGGACCTTCATTGCAGCATCCGGATCATCACTCATGCGTTTCTCCCTGCCTTTTGAGCCGGACGATGTCATCTGGGCAGGCATCGCCAAGTTCCACTATCTTAACTAGCAATATAATGGAAATTCAACGGAATACGCGCTCCGGCGATTTGGCATTACCGAATTTGATAGCTTTGGCCATCTCGCCAGTTCCGGCCGAGCATGCCTCCGGGTGACGGGTTACGGTGGCTTACGCTGACGTTGCATGCGATAATAGCTTGTGGTGTTCCCGAACGGGGACAAAGGGGCGCTACCCCATAGGCGCTAAGTTAAGAAAGGTTGACAGCGCGAATCGTATTTGATTCAAGCTGTTATGACTCAAAATTTGCGCGTTGATAAGTGTTGGTCGGAGTTGCTGGAACGGCTTCCGGCTGGCCTGGATTTATCGGAGACGGCTCGCCACTCCGGTGCGTTTGAGCGGGCTCGTGGGGTTCGCAGTGCCGAAGATCTGCTTCGTCTTGCCTTGGTCTACGGCACGACACCGCTTTCGCTTCGCAGCACGGTGGCCTGGGCTTTGGCGCAGGGTTTGGCGGAGATATCGGATGTCGCCCTTCTGTTTCGCCTGCAGGGCTGCGAGGCGTGGCTGCAGAACATGGTCTCAGGCTTGCTGTCGCAGGCAGTGCAGCCCTTGGGCTCGCATTCGGTTGTTGAACGCCGGGTGCGACTGATCGATGCGACAGTTGTTTCAGGCCCCGGCTTGGGCAAGGGCAGTTGGCGGCTGCACGCCGACTACGACCTCTGCGCCGGCCGCTTCATGGGCTTCGAACTGAGCGACCGGCACGGCAGTGAGAGCCTGGAGCGCTTCGAGCCGGTACCAGGCGACCTCTTTGTCGGAGATCGCTATTACGCCAAGGCGCGTCAATTGGCCCATGTGGTCGAGCATGGCGGTGATTTCCTTGTGCGCCGCGGCTTGACTTCATGCCGGCTGCAACATCCCGACGGCCGGGCCCTCGACATTGGACAGCTCCTGAAGACCTTGACCCCAGACCAGACCCTGGACTTCCCAGTCTTGGTCCCCTTGCCTGAAGCCGGGGGGCGGGCGCCCTTGCAGGCCCGGCTGATCATGCGCCACATCGGCGAGGAAGGCGCCGCGCGAGGCCGTCGGCGGGCCCAGCGCAAGGCCGCCAAGAACGGCCAGACTGCCTCCGACAAACGGCTGAAAGCGGCCGAGTACATCATGCTCCTGACCTCGCTGCCGGCCGAGCAAGCCAGTACCGATCAACTGCTCCAGATCTATCGTCTGCGCTGGCAAATCGAGCTCGCCTTCAAGCGGCTGAAAAGCCTCATGGGCCTGAATGACTTGCTCGCCAAGGATCCAAGGCTGGTTCGATCGTGTCTCTACGCCAAGCTCATCCTGGCCCTGATCACCGAGGACATCACAAGCAAGGTCCTCGACTCTTTCCCCTCTGCACCAGCACACCCGTCTACCGTCAATCTGGCGGCTCCAGCAGCTCATCTATGAAAAGCTTGCCGTTCTGATCACCGGAAGCCTGAGCCTTGAGCAATACATCCAAAGCCTAACAAAACACCCGCGAAATGGCTGCGAGCCCCCAAGGCGACGAAAACCGCAGGCATTCATGCTCCGGTTCGCCTTAACTTAGCGCCTATGGG
>JAJFGG010000173.1 GCA_021776235.1 Alphaproteobacteria bacterium
GTAGCAAACGTCGTTGCCACGTCGCTCGTGTTCACAGCGACCGCGCTCGGGATGCCGGTTTCAACCACGCACGTTACGACCGGGTCGATCATGGGTTTGCGACCCTTCACAGACACTCCGCCCGCAAGTCGGCTGCGCGAAATCCTGCTGGCGTGGACGGCATGGGATAAGAGTGAGTACCGGCGAGGATTCAGTCGGAAGTCACGGTTCTTGCCGAGACGCAATTTTCGGCCTTTCTTTGCCACGGAAATCGTACCGGCGCGACGCAGTCGATCATACACGGCTTCATTGTAGGCCCTGCGCCAGGAAAGCTTGATCGCCAACGAGCCGCGGCCTTGTTCAATGCGGCGCACCGCCGACGCTCCGGACGATTCGATCGCCTGATCCCGTGCATCCAGTATTGCCCCATCAGATGCGTTGGAACTGGGTAACGGTGGCAGTTTGATTTGTACTATCCGCATCTTGAATGGCGCTATCTTCGGCGCGTCCTTTTTGGCCTTCGTTGCCTGCATTGCGCCCAGGTGGCTTTGCGGTGGCGCTGCAAAATTAATAGCGACAATGATCGCCACAGCCAATGCCGTGGCGATCATCACGTAGCGCAGCAGGGTCCGCATGGCTTACTTACCCAAAGCGATGCTCAGCAATCTGTCCTGCAGCTTGGCCAACACCCGGTCATTCTTGACCAGACGCTGTGTGTCGCCACTTTCGGTTGCAGCTTCCTCTTGTGACAACGCACCTTGGTGGCTCCATTCATCAATGCCGGAATATGTGCCAGCCCGAATGTCGCTGATATTGCGTTTGATGCGCCCATCCATCTCTGTTTCGGTATTGGGCTCAACGTCGGCCAGTCTGGTTTCAGCCGCAGTGCCTTCGTTCACTGTCGGATCATCTGGTACCTCTTTGCCGCCAGTATCGGTTTTCTTGTTGTCCGTGCCGGCAGTATCAACTTGCAAGGTATCCTTTAACGCGCTTGAAATCCGGTGCTTGGCCTTCTCAAAGGCGCCGCCGCCAAGATCCCGCGCCATGGCGAAAGTCAATACGATGGCGCCCGCAATCACGATGATCATTGGTATCTTCATTGGTCAATCTCCTTTGCCATTTGGTCATTCATTTCAACCTGTTTGTTCGCGTTCGATGCCCAGCCTGCCAGGACAAATGAAGCCGGAATGCCAATTTCGCTGGTGTAAAATGCCGGCTGTAAAGCAACCAAAACCGTATCGATGGCCGGCTTGGCTGCATCGCCCGCAAGTACCTGCAGTGCGGTGGCGATGCCATCGAGGGTATAGGTCAATCCCAACGCACCAATAAGCCCGGCCGCAAAGCAAGCCTTGTCAAACAGAACCTCTCTTGCACCTGGGTCATCGGCGATTTGCAACGTCGCCGCCGCCGAATAAATGGCCAGCCCCGTGACCGCGATCAGGAACAGACCTGGCAGCGTCTGATAGAGGCGGATCATTATGTCGGCGACGGGGGTGGCGTTACTCAGCGCCCCAACCCCGATCACCCCCGCCCAGGCCCCGGCCACATAGGCCACCGCTTGCAGGGCATATTCGTTGGTAAGCCGTATCACTACCGGGCTCCCGGTATGGTGCGCATCAAACCTTCGCTGGTGATGCCCGCCCAAACGGCCAGCCACAGCACGCTGACGGGCCGTTTGTTTTTGGCCGCCTCATGAGCGACGAAGGCCGATTTTCCTTTGGCGCGGATGGCCTTCACCTCGTCGCTGCTGGTCGCGTCCGAAGCCCGCAGAATGGCATCCTCGGCGGCGTAAAGGCGTGCGATCGCCGTATTCACCCGGGCCTCGCGCTGATCATCGTCGCGGGGCTTGTATGCCGCCACGGCAAAGGCCTCATGCGCCCAATAGTACGTATCTGCAATCGGGTCCGCGGTCGCGGGCGCGGCGAAAACTGCCAGGGAAAGCCCAGTGGTCAGGCAGGTGGAAATCATAAAGTCACGCATTTTGTCTACTCCCTTGTGTATGGTCTTCATCCGTCAATGACGCTCTTGAACAAATGCCCGGTCGGGGTGTTGGACCAGTCGTCCACCGAATTTGCCGTGCCCTTTGCCTGTGCGTTCTTTCCGTGCCGGGCCTGTTCGATGCGGCTGTTGATCAACCGCGCCAACTCCTCGTTCAGAACGAGGTCACGTTTTGCCAGGAACATCTTGCTCAGGGACGCCTGGATCAGAGAATCGACATAGGCGATTTTGTCTTCGGGGCCGGTGAAACTAGGGTTCGCGCGCTCCAGCCGGGCCCGTTCGGCCCGTACCGCATTAATCGCCGATTCAATTTTCGCAACATTTTGCTGAAAATTAGCCCCGGAATCTCCCTGATACGGCGTATAACCTGGGATGCTCAGAATGGCAGTACCATTGTAACGCGCGCGTACCATCTGCCATCGTACCGCCGCATCTCGTTCCCGCGGTGTCCGCTGGCGCCTGATTTGGCTGATCTTGCGGCGGTATTGGGAAAGCAGATCGACACGCCGTTCCTCGAAGGCAATTTTTGCTTTGTCCATGGCCAGATTGGCCTCGATGCCTTCGACCTGGACGGTGAAGACGTCGATGGAATTCTCCGACATGGCAGCGTCATTGAAATAGCCCTGCTGTTGCTTTGTGGCGACCCGGGTCTTGCTGATTTCCATCGCGGCGGCCTTTGCCTGGCGCAAAGCTTCGGCTTCAGGCGTTTGCCCCAGCCGTTCAGTCAAGACTTTGACGGCCGTTGGGGCTGATAGGCGGGTGATCTCGGCCGAAACCCGAACGTTTTCAGCATTTCCCTGCGCGGTCGTTCCCGATGACAGGATCACCATGGCGACCGAGGCCAGTAAGATTCTTTTCAAATTCATTGAATTTCCTCCAATCTGAATTCCATGTTCAACGCGAAGCCTGTGCGAGCCCGACAACCAACTCTCGCAAGGGCTGTGGGACCGGTTGGCCGGCGACTTTTGCCGGGTTGGACGTCCCTAATGAGAGGTCGATTACCAGTTCCAGCGCGGCAATCAGATCCATGCCATCGTCCGGCGAGTACAACGTGTCCGTCGGATACTTCCTGTGGAAATTATCAAGTTGCCGCTTGGCCTCGACCGGCTGCAGACCTTTAAAAAGATTGAGCGCCGCACGGGCATCAATCTGCATCCGCGTGGTTCTGGGAACTGCAGCGCCATACTGGCCAAGCCCATCAACACAAGTGGCAAAGGTCTTTCCAGCCCGTTCGAAATGGCCCAGTGCCCCGGTTTCCGAACCCCAGCGTTCCGACCGCTTGGCATTGTCCGTGCAATTATCAAAGCGTGTTACGGCGGCCAGGCTTGCCGCACCGGCGTCATTGACGGCCGTCGGCCCCCTGTTCTTGTAAGTTGGCGTCACGCAGGCACTGAGCAACAGCGCCAAGGCCAATGCACTGGTCCCTAAGAGATTATTGATCATCTGTTACTCCCTCATTGAGTTGCGGGCCCTATCAGGGTCACAGAGCAAACAATGAGGGATGGCTGGCCAAAATCGGGGGCGGACGCGCCCTCTTTTTATTCGGAGCGCGCCTACTTGGCCGGAAGGGCGAGCGTGTAGGCTTTTGTGGCGAGCTGTAAATTATTCGACGAAATAGTGGTTGTCGCCTGAGCCCAAGCTGGGCGAAATACGGCCGTTCCGCTTTGCGGAAATAGATAAGTGGCTAGTTGTGCTATCCCGGCGTCCAATTCTTCGACATTCCGGGCAGATAGAGCCACCACTGCCAGACGAGGGCGGCTTTGTGCCGTACGAGCGGTTGGCTTTGGTAATACTATCCGAGCAATGCGGTCATTGGTGCTTTTCTGAGGGGTCCCTTTGACAACTCCGAGGATATGATCATTAGGAGCGATAGCCATGACTGACACCCAGGGCATCGCCGACACAGATCCATTCAATTTTGCCTCAACGACTATCTCGCAATTGCCCAAGTAATGGGTGTCCGGGGGGATGACCTGACCACAGGCCCTTGCCTCTATCGCGATCGAAGGAACCTTGCTACCTCCATCTCCAGTGTAAATGCTAATTAGCTGTGGAATAGAGAACCCACTTATTATTTCGACTATAAAATTGGTGAGGAGGAATAAGAGCAATGGCGAGGTTAAAATGGACGCGAACGTGAGCAAATTTCCTGCTACAAGGTTTCGACCAAGAATTTTCCTTCTCTTGAAGAGCAAATTCTTGAAAGATGTGAGCCAATTAACGTTGGGCCTGTCGCCTGAATTGTTTCCACTACCACCTTTCCTGTCTTGATCTTGATCATCAGAATTCTGTCCGATTGGATTCATCGTCGAACCTCCCGGCGACGCTGCCGACTCAGTTTGATCTTCGGCACCACCTGAATCAATTGACGCAGCTCGACATTGGTTTGTCGTTTTGATGAGCCGTGTTAGAGCTTCCCTCGCATCACCAATGTTATCGATGAAACACGCAATGTAGGGTATGCCCGCATTCGTCAGATAATCGTCAATTTCCGCCTGGTGGCTGGTATGGGCAAAAACTGCGAGTTTTGCATTTTCATGGGGAAGATTATTGGATTGCAGAAATCTCGTAAGGCCATTCAGCTTACCGCTGCAGCCGGCCAAACCATCGACTGGCATGACCTTCGTACTGCTCAGGCCAGCCGATGACCAAATGACCAGCTCCTCCTCGCCCTCGCCGACCAGAGCGCCCGCGTCATAATTGCCATTCGCGTTGCCTCCGGCAATGATATGGGCGAGCCCGGCACCGAGTAGATATGAGCCGCCAGCATCGAAGGGTTCCGAGAACTCAAGGAGATAACCTAGCGGTCCGGCGTCCACTTCATGTCCAGACACCTGGAGAAAACTGTTGTAAAGCTTTTCCGGTTCCGACAAGCGACCATCGACTGCGCTATGGTGGTAGACAACCCCCATTTTCACATTCATTTTGGGGTGCGCATGGAGCTGAAGAATCTCACTTGGCGGGCCGTTGCGTACGCCACACAAGATGCGGAGTCGGGGCATTCTGCTATTCCGTTGCGGCTACACAAGAAGTACCAGGCCATCGGTGCCCGATAGGACTTCCACTATAGGATCATTGTTTTTGCGCCAAAACACGATGTTACGGTTGTCCTTGCCGCTGGGAGTAAATGAATCAAGTGAAATTGATACAATGGATGAAGCGTCTGCCTTTGAAGCCGCCAAGACGCTAGGCGGATGATTGGGACGCGCGAATTCAATTTCGATGCGTGCTAGGTCCTCGCCAGTTGTATCGTCCGAATAGCCACGAACTGAATAGTCACCGTCTTGCCAAAGCAAAAACAACTCATCACCGGATAAACTATCCGCTGTCAAACGTTCGCGGTCTTCCTGGTAACCTACCGGATGCCCTAAAGCTGCCAATATTGCACGCAGGCGTGGTTCGGCAAAGAGCCTGGCCAATATGCGCTGGCGCCGGGCCGGCTCCAAGTGGCCTCTGGCGAACTGTAACAGTTCCGACGGCGTAACCTTATCGGATGCCTGTTTGCCTGGCTGATACGGTAGGCCCTCTGCTTCGAAAATCTGAAAGGCGCACAATTCCTCTTTCGATGGGTCATCCTGCAGATCAATGATCATGCTCTTGCTCCTGGTTGTATCTAGGCTGTTTCGATCTATTCAAGTCTTGGTTTCATCCGGTCTGTAGATTTTTCGGTATACTTGGGCGAAACGGACGCGGTCGGCATCGAACAGCTGTTTCGTTTGCTCCGTTTCGGCCGGCAGATTGCCCTTGCGGCGCATTTCATCCATCAGGGAACCCAGTCGCATTAGATGGACCGCGCCGGCAGCGAAAATGCCTGAAAGTCGCTGCCGGGCCGCCTGGTCAAGGCCCGGATATTCGGCCAGGCCCGGACTGCCAAAAATTCCGCGTCCTATGCGAATTTCGCCTGACAGGGACTTTTCGAAAGCCGCCTCGTCACCAATTCGCGCACTGAAATCGGGCCAGTCTTGCCGCAGTACAACCCAAATCTTCGATCCGCCCAATAGGCCCAGGCGCTTGAATACAGCCAACAGGGTTTTCCCAATATCCTCGGAAAGGGCGCCCAGGCCGCCATCGTCAGCATATGGATCGACGCGATCTTCGGGTGGCGGACCGTCGTAGGGCCCCAAAATTTCTGCAATGGCGGGTTGATCGGCCCAGTCCTTTTCATCGAGCCTGGCGACCTTCGATTGCAGCGGTGAAAACACCATACAGCGCAAGACCGTCAGCGCCATGGGCCCCGCCAGGGGGCCGAAGGACGCAACATGCCGCAATGCCGCATGCGGCGAGTCGCTGTTCGTGAAGACAAAGGAGTGCTTGGCCAGGGGCGGTGTCGAGAGGGCAAGCCATGGATTTTCAGACCAGACAACGTGGTTATAGTCGAAGTCGCGCTCAACCTGCTCTGCCGCGGCGCCGGAGGTTTCTGTCTGTCGGCCAAAATCAAAGCCATAGACGGCGTTGCGGTCGGTCTTGATCGCCTTTGCAAAGGCCCGTGCGCGACAGAATGAAACGACGGTCAGCGCAAAGTCGCCAAAGAGGCGAATGCCTTTGGGCCGCTGGGCAAGATTTTCCCAACCACGCAATATTGCTTCGTCGGCCTCGTCTATCGGGAGGCCCTTGTCTTCATCACAGACTTCGCGCAGGCAGTTGCGAACCAGGCGATACTTTGCCAGATAATGATCCGTCACATCAAATCCATGGAGCGTTTCTGTGGCGGCTTTGATGTCTGACAGGAGCAATCGTTTGTAACGCGCGTGCAGAATGTTGGTCAGCTTGCGGATCGACTGAACTGGCTGCTGTTGCAGTGCGTGGTCGAGGTAGAGAAGCAGATCGATGGGGGACATCGGCGCGTCAACCGCGCCATCGGTTTGTTCCTCCGGGATGCTTGCCTCCCAGTCCAGCATCACTTCATAATGTGCGGCCACCGCTGGTAGTCGAGCGAGAAAAACTGTGAACGTTCCGTCGTCTGGATCCGTAATTTGGAGTTTGTTGTCAAAATCCCCGTCATTGGCCAATTTTACCGCGTCAGGCCCGTTTTCAAACAGCGGTTGGAGCGCAGTGCCGTAATTCCCGGCGTTGCGCGTTGTTGCCTCCGCAGGCAGAAGGATGTCCGCGACGTGGCACTTCAATTGTGCCGCGGCCCGGGCGACGGCGACCAATTGTAGCATCAGAGTATAACCAAGCTCACCAAAGTATTCCGTCAAGAGCGTTCGCGCGATTGCGTTGCCGTCGCGATAGACGGCAATTTCACGTTGGTGTGCCAAGGTAACCACAGACGGATCCGTCGGGCTCTCACGCGTCGCGGCGCCAAATGCGGTCGTTGTTTGATGGGCAACGGTTTCAATTGTTGAAACCAGTCCGGACGAGAATAGGCCGGCAAGATTGAGGTCCAATTTTTCTTCCATGATAGACTCCACCGCCTCCCTATTCGCAGGTTAACCAATCAATGCGTGCAATCATAACTAAACCTGTCATTCAGGAAGTGCTGCGTACGGCGGCATTGCCTTGCAGCCAGCGACGCCACTTCCTGGCTTTTGCCATGACCTCTTCCGCATAAGAACTGGCCTTGTAAAGTTTGCTGCCACCGTTGTAGTGGCGTAATGCGTCCCGGGTATTGCCATACATGGCCCGCAGGCTGCGCAGAAAATGCAAACCAACACGGATGTTCAGTCTAACGTTGTACAAATCCCGCAAACGCACCCGGTATTCATCCCAGCCCGTCTTTGGCAGTATCTGATAGACACCGATTGCGCCCTTACTTGACTTCGCCCGCCAGTCGAAATGACTTTCCTGCTCGGCAACCGCCAGCGCAATGGCGGTGGGAACCCTGAAGCGAGGCGCTTCATTGATGATAATTTCGATAATGGCTTGCCGATCCGGGTTGAAAGGGGCTGCGGCGGCGGCGATCGGTAGGGCCAATATCACCATGACGACGAAAAACGGCATCAATCGAATTGCGTTGGCATAACCCGATTTCGTGCTAACCGGATTCATCTTAGCTCCTTGGCAAGTGCGCCTAACCGTTTTCTGGTTTCCTGGCTCATTTCCGCAAGTTTGAGGTTCTCTACGCCACCGGCGGCCTGTTGCAGTTTGACCAGTTGATGATAGGTAATATCCGGCGGCACGACGACGACAATATCATCCACGTCGCCAACAGACAGAGTAACCGTTCGGCCTTTCAGGTCGAAGAATCGATTATCGAGGTAATAATAGGCACGCGTTTCAGGGCCCAAGGATTTCAGCGGCTGCCGCTTGCGCTTGTGATCATCCGCTTCAATCTCCAAGTCGTGGCTTAGGCAATTCTTGCCGCTGGTTCCCGCTTCGCCTTGTTCCATTTGCAGGTACGTCACCATGAAAAGGCCCACGAACAGCGCCGTAAGATTAAATGCCAAATCTGCTTGCGCGAATTCCCCTGTGCGTGCTCCAAACATTGGCCGTCCTATTCTTCCTGGTGGATACGTAGGGCCAACAATCCAGGTTACGAGCCGGTTTTAGGGTTCCAATCCGGTGCTATTTAGATAAACTTCTCCACTCGATCGTCTCTATAGGAAATAGGGCCGCTTTTTTCCTGCGAAGAGCGCCCCATTAATGCGCAATTGTCGGTGCGTGCTATTGCGGCCTGGGGTCGCCCCCGATTCCTGGCAGCAAGACGCAATTGTCGGTTTCAAGTTCCAACCTCGAACAGGGGCACTCGTGATGAAGCTGATCGGATTAAATTTGGCGACTGGCGGTTGCCGCACACTTTTAGCGGCGATCCTGTCTCTGTTGCTCGTCGCCTGCACGGAGACGACTGCACGAATGGAGGAGACGGCTTCAAAGGCTCAGGCATCGAATGCGACGGAGAAAATGGCGGCTGCCCGGCCCGCGGACGGCAAGGACGGGGAAACGTTCAGCATGCCGTCCGGCTTCGACGCCCGCCCGACCGCGTCCTGCGAACGCCACCGCTTTCCAGAAGCAAGGGACTGCCCGTTCCGGAGAAAAATTATCCGTGTTCTATACTGTGTTAGCGACCAGGTTTGGAAAGGTGTCTGCGCGGTTCGCGATAGTGAAGCGGACACCGTTGCCGTTGATGACCCTACCATGGCTGAATTTGCCAGCCGCACCTTGGCGCGAACTCAACGTTTTCACGTCCTGACGCGCGCAACCGAGTTCATTGATAAACATGAACAGCCCGTCACAATCGACTTTAAGGACGCTGATCCAGCGTCCGCCGAAGAATACCGCCGCCGCATAATTGCCGCCCGGCAGTTTTATCCAGCAGATTTCCATTTGGTGCTTAATGGGCGGGTGCGGCCCGTTCGAAAGGAGTCCGCAAATGCTGGCACCGTGACCTATCAACTTCTGCTCAGAGGCGCTTTCTATGATACGACAACGGGTATATTTCCTGGATGGCCAATCCTGCCCGAGACGATTTTTCGAAAGAGGAGCATTGACTATTCGTTGATTGGGGGAAGGGCTTTCCAGGTCGATCAGCAGGGGCGGCTCAGCGCCATGCCGAGTAAGATGGAAATTATCCAGGATCTGGCGGACGAAGCATTCCAGCAACTGGCCAAGTCGATGATCAAGGCGATTCCGACGGGCGGTCTGGTGACCTATTTGCGCGGAACCAAAGGTAACTCGGCCGTCACGTATGGCAACCTGGACCGGGGCTTCGACGCTGGTGTCCTGCCGTGCGAGACGATGGTGCTCTACGAGCGGGACGGCGTCGTTCTTCCATTTGCTCTGGCTGAAGCCCGACCGGGCAGCGGAGAATCCCAGCTTAAAATACTCCAGTGGAAAGACACTGATCATGCCCGCGGCATCATGGAATTGGCCAATAAGACGTCGGCGCAAACCGGTGCAGTTGGTTTTGACCCCCTGGAACTGCAGCACCGCCGAATCTTTATGGCCGCCAGCTATGGCGCACCACCTGAACAATGTCGCTAACAGGAAAAGCCAGGCGCCCTGCGCCGCCGGCATTGCTAGCGGTTTCGCTGATATTTGGCGTCATGCTGTCTGTTGGTGTAGCTGGCGCCAAATTGGATAAGGGGGCAGTCTGGCCGCCTGGCGACGAGCCGGCCTTGTGCCTGGAAATCACCCAATCAAGCCTGCGCAGTGCTCTGGCGGAGATCTTCGATCACGTTAGCTCTTATGGATCCGATTGTGATGTACATTTAACGGCTGAAACAAGCGCCGGACACCCAAGTGACAGTTGGGTATCAATTGTCATCTGGGCCACTGCGGGAGGGCAGAATAAAAAGGTCTGGAGCGACAGAAAAAGCAGAATCTTTGTTGAGGAGGATACGAAGGCAGCGGCGATCCAGAAGTATGTTGACGTCTATCTGCAGGCCGCATCCGGAACTGATGATCCATTATCAGGCCCCAATCAAATGGGATTGCGCAAGGGGATGGATGACGCGTTGCGGACGCTGGCCGGAAAACTTCGGACCAAAATCGTCGTCCGGGGCGATATCAGGACCCTCGAAAAGCTTCCTGGATTCAGGAAAATCGATGACGGCTATGAAGGCGAACGTATCGCTTGGCGGGGACGTCCCGCGCTGCTGGATCTTTGGAAGACGAAACTGCAGGAAATGGCAAGTCCAGTGCGCCTGTTAAAAGCGGTTATTTTGGAAGGATCCCTTTATTTCACGTTCACGACTCCGCAAAAAAACATTGCTGGATTGCCAGCGCCGATAGGCAAACCGATCCGCGTTTCGCCGCAGCCGGTTCCAAGGCTACCCCATCGGACGCAAATGCCAAAGTATCCCTGGCCATTGGGTCATCCCAAGTCGGGTCCAGAGTTGCGGGATATGGGCGCCACGGCGAGTGGAGATTAAGGGGATCTGAATAAACCGTGCGGTGCATATGAATTCCTGCGCCGCAATATTGGGCCGAATGAATTGAACCAGTTCACGCATATTGTTCGCCAACTTGCTGTATTAGCGATTGCTGCAACTCTGGCTGCCTGTCAAACGCTGGCGCACCCCAAAACGTCTGTGCCTGCGCGACCAGAAACAGCAGGGCCGAACGCTCGGCTCGTTGAAATCCAACCCACGATAAAAAATCAGGCGGGAAACAACAACAAAGCCGAAATCAATGAACCCCTAATTTCCAAAC
Source organism: Alphaproteobacteria bacterium (assembly GCA_021776235.1). GTDB lineage: Bacteria > Pseudomonadota > Alphaproteobacteria. The sequence goes on from JAJFGG010000173.1 coordinate 11,068, forward strand.
CCGACACAATACGAAACACCAATATTTCCCAAATACCCGTCGAAACGCGGCAAGGCCAACTGCGTGCGGTCAAGGGCGACATATCTCGTCGGCACCGCTCTTCTTGCGACAGCACAAAGTCCGCCAACAGCCATGCCGACGCAATAATCGAGTTTTTTCGGCAAAACGGTTTACCGAAGCGAATCCACGTTCGACGGCTGGTCCAACCGCCCCTTGGCGATGAGGAAGCACGGCCGGTTTACGAAGCATTGCGGCAGGTGCTTCAATCGAAACAGCACAGTTTGGCTGGCAAAGTTGATATGTGGTTCGATCAGCCCGCAGAACGCCGCGGCAATTTGGACAATCCGGCAAATCGCGCTGTCATCCGTGGCTGGGAAAGTATCGGCGATGTTGAAGGCCAAGTCTGGCTCAGCTTTCAGGTGAGCAGCGCCGGCAATACCACGTCAATGGGTAGATACTGCTATTCCTATCGTAGCCGAACCGGAATGACCTTCCAGGCCTTATTGGAACAATTGAGGGGGTTCAAACGAAAACTTGGAGACGATGGAACACGCATCACAAGCGTTCTGCTGAGACCTAAGCGCGGCATTGCGGTCGGTGGCGATAATTTGCCCGAGATCGTTCAGGCAATTCAGGCGGAAATCGCGCATATCCTGACGGAACACGGAGCTAGGGCCGTCAACAAACGCGGCGAACCTTGCCGCGGCACAGTCTCTCTTCGCCAGGATCGCATTCGTTTACGTCTCGGTGATTGTGGCCGCCAAACCTTCAGTGCGTGGCTCAGTCTCAGCGAGTTCAAATATCTTGTCGACAAGAACTGGCAGCCACCGGCAACTGCTGGCGTGGTCAAGGATTGCACCGAACGGCAACAAGCAAGATCCGGGATCGCCAGCCTGAGCGTGGCAGTACGGGCGCAACGAACAGGGGAGAAGCTCAACGCTAGGCTGACATTGGGGACTTCATCAAATACATCTGGATCGCGAGCGCGGCTTGCTTCCGAGCACAATTTTGAACGGGTCGGCGAGACAGGAGATGAGCTTCCAATCCGCCTAACCGCCGATGGCTATCGGCCATTCGAGATTACACACCGCCTTGCCGCCGGTGAGAATTGCTTGCAAGTTGCCCTCGTCAGGCCATTCGGATTCTTGACCGTGGACGTTGGCACTGATCATCCCGTCTATCAGAATGTTGAAAATGCCTTCAGGGCCTTTCTCGACGACCAGGAGATCAAGCTCTCGAACCCGCAGCGGCTGGCCTCGGGTGTGCATACACTCCGGGTCACCCATCCCTACTATGCCGACCGGCATCAGGTGATTAGGATTGCCGACGGCGAAGACAAATCGCTTCCATTGAAATTGCTGCCGAACTTTGGTTGGTTGAGGGCGCGAACAAGCTGCGGCGCGGACATATTAAGCGAACGCACATTTTTGCACCACGCACCATGCCAAGGAGCGGCGGGACAACCAACGGTGGTCCGTCTGCCGCTGCAAGCCGGTTTGCATAAATTGCGCTCCCGCCTGCCGTTGCATGCCGATGCCAAGGAAACAATCAGAATTCGGGTCAATAAGACAACGGATGTTGATCTTGTTCCCAGCCCGGACTATGGCAGCATTGAGATGCCCAAGCTGCGGCTCGATGGTCAGCGGTTGACAGTACGGGACGTAAATTCCGGAACCACTTTGTTCACGTGGGACGAACAGAGTCTGTTGAAAAAGACGCTCAAGGGCGGCTGGGTGATTGGCCCGGACCGAGACATCGTCGGCCAATGGGACCCGGCGACCGGACAGTTGAAAATGCCCCGGCAACGCTATGTTTTTATTTGTAGCGCTGACCGATACCAGGGGAAGAGCGAGATATTCGTGCCTGGCCCGGATGCCAACGAGGCAATGGGAAAGCTGTGCGATCTGGCAATTGTCAAGCATCCCATCACCGTCCGAACGGATCCGCCGATGCCGGATTTGATGGTTTACTTGAACGGCGAGTTGGATTTCCGGTCCAAAACCAATGATCAAGGAATTTGGTATAGCCAGCCGTTGCCAGTTGGCACACACACCGTTGCCCTAATTGGCGAAGACAGCGACCGCAGAGTGCTGCATGGGACGCGAAAAATTGCGATCGGATCAAAGCCGCCTTCCGTCGTTTTCATTGCAGTGCAATATGCAATCCCAGAGCCCGGATTGATTGTTGATCACAGCCCGAAGTTCCCTGAGATGATCGTATTGCCTTCCGGACAATTTCGCATACTCAACGAAAATCACCACCCGACTTGGACTCAAGATCATGTGATTGTCGACTACAATATCGCCATGTCAGTCAAAGAGGTATCGGTTCGGGAATGGTACGCCTGCGTCGAGGAAGATAGCTGCCCTTTGTTGCGATATCACAATGATTGGCGGCGCTTTGGGCAATATCCGGCAACAGGCATGGATAGGAACGATATCCTGAAGTACGTGGCATGGCTAAATTCAACAGCCGGACCTGGTTATCGCCTGCCTACGGAAGCCGAGTGGGAATACGCCGCGAGGGCAGGCACCGACGCGCGCTATCATTGGGGCAACAAATTCATTTCCAAGAATGCCAATTGCAAGGATTGTGACAATGGCTACCAGGGCGTTGTGCCCGGCGGTCGGTTCAAGCCGAATAAATTCGGTTTGTACGACATGCTTGGCAATGTTGCCGAATTTGTCGGCGATTGCTTCGCACCTGCGAAGGCGGAGAAGTATCTAAACCCTGCTCCCAACTCCAGTGCGCCGGGTCTGGAAAATTGCGGCACCAACGTAATCAGGGGGGGACATTATGGCTCCACTTCCAAGGATACCACGACATTTTGGCGGCAAAAACACAATGGGTTTGCGAGCGGCAAGGTAGGATTTCGAATTGTGTATGACCCAAGATTGAAACCGTAGGCAATATGGCGTGCAAAGCCGCCGGTCACATCTGGCGTCCGCGGCATGGTCATATTCCATCGGCCTTATTCTCGGCACAGAGGGATTACAAGTTTGAATTGTCTGATCGCCTCGTTATGATTGTCTGATGGACCATGCGGACTTTGTTGCTGGGGTGATTGGGTCTATGACAGCCATCGGTGGAAGCGATTGCGCGGAGCCACGCGAAGACGGCATTTACCTGCACAATATCCGGAAGTCGCACGGCGGCGAGGTTGTCCTGGATGTACCAGACGGTCTTTTCCTGCCATTTAGGCAAAGCATTGTTGTCTTTGGGGAATCCGGTGCCGGGAAAACGACTTTCCTGAATATCGTCGGCTTGCTTGATATACCGGACTTGGATGACCTCGATCAGCCGGGCCTGGAGCCGCGTATCGAAATAGTCCGCGGCGGATATTGCTACACAGTACGATATAATTATTACCCACGTTTTGGACGGATAAGGGCTTTCCGAAACTTCTCAATTAAAAAACTCTCGATTAAAAGAAGACGATTGGATGATGATGCGGATAGCGGCAAAAAATTGCCGGTTGGCGAGGTCCGTCGGCTACTCTTTGGCTACGTCTTTCAGAAAGCGCTTTTGCACCCAAATCTGACCGTTGCGGACAACTCCCGTTTGTCATCGATCATCGATGGTCGATGGCCGGACAATGCGGCGGTCTCTCAATTGCTGGATGCCCTTGGATTGGCACAAACGGCGGCAAAGTATCCGGGCAAGGGCCAGATTTCCGGCGGCGAAGCCCAACGAACGGCCATCGCACGCTGTTATGCCAAAAATGCTCCGATTATTATCGCTGACGAACCGACCTCGGACGTTGATAACGATAACGCTGCCCACATTCTTAAACTGCTCAGGTCAGGATTACGCGGCGGGTCAGGTCGGCAGGACCTTCTGCTTTGGGTCACACACAACACACATCGAGCCTACGAGCATGCCGACCTGGTCCTCTTGCTGCGGGACCAAAGAATATCTTACGTGCCAAAACCACTCCACGCTGACGGCTTTCACCACCTACTGGCTCCCGGCAACAATATCCCAAGCCGCGCTACGCGGCCAATTCGCCGCGTTTACCGCGGCAAGCGGGGACCACCGAACAGTAATCCGGCGCCTCAGCTTCGGAAACAAAGAATTTTTTACAAAACGAGACCACGCCGGGCTGGCCAATTTCATCAACTCCAGGCGCCCGGTGCCAATTTCCCATACCAGGCAAGGTGGCAAAATCAACCTGTCTACCGCGTCAATTGGGGATCACGGAACAATAAACCGGTACCTGATTTGACCTACGCCGGTGCAGGACAACGTAGTCTATTTTTGCGAGGATGCCTATGGATAAAATTCGCTATTTTAGACATAATTTCGGTGTCTATTGGTGCGCAAACCTCGCAAGACAAAAAGCAAAACCAAAAACAACAACCAGGGCGCACGGCTAACAAGGTCTCCGGAATTTCGCTTGGCCCACTACTATCCGTCCTTCGCATGTTCATGCCTAACAAGATTACCCAGTTCAGAAGCGTGAGAATGGCGTTTGATTTCCTGGTTGCGATGCTGATCGTCGCAGCCGTCACTTGCTCGATAATGCTGATCTTGACGATGCAACTAATCACCGGCGCGCAATTGGAGAGTAGCCTGTCAGACCCACGCGTGAGCAGATTGGAAGTAAAGAGAGAGTACGGAAAAGTAGATAATCTCAAGAATTCCGACCTCAAACGGATTAGAGATCTTGACATTTCAGGTGACCTGATTCGACCCCACGGCATTCGGCCATTTTACGATGTGTCCGTGACAATTTGGAGCGCTAAAACCGAGGGCAGGAAGGTAATGGGCACAATAAACAATGTGGGTACATTTGTTGCTGGCGACGAAGTTTTGCGGGCTATTATTCCCACGAAAGGTGTCGACGCCGGTCTTGGCGAGATCGATAAGCAAAAAGAGAGTACTTTTGAATGTGATCCCAACGATGTGGATATTTACTCTGATGAGGCGAATCATAAAGACGGTCTGGAGATTATATTCGGTAGAAATGGCAAAACGGACCTTATTTTGAAGAAGGGAGGCTATATTGGTTCAGAGTCTGAAGATATTAATAATGTCCATATCAATATGTATGCTTATAAGAGTGACATGAATGCAATTGTGATTGACGTAAACCTTCCGTTTGGTGTCCAGGCGATGGTCGGGAACAGTCTATACTGCAACGCGTATTTCGGATCATCAGAATCTAAACCACCCACCATTGACAGAATTCTGGTTTTCCCCACAAGCATAGGATCCGCGGATAGGCTGATGGAAAAAATAAAAACAATCTGTAAAGGGCGGGATGATTGTTCCGGATACGAGATCGGCAATGAAACCGAGCTTCTGACGAAAAGGTCAATTTTACTATCTATCCAGGAATCCATTAAATGGATAGTGGATTTTTCGAATTCCGTCATACTTGTAGTGTCCATGGTCGTCGTATCCCTTGCAATATTGCGATTGGTCGATGGCAAGGCACGGGAATTGGGCGTCTTTCTGGCATTTGGAATGTCGAGGCGCTCCATTTTTATGTTTTATCTGATTGAAATGTTGGTGCTTGTTGTGGCCGGTGGGGGGCTTGGCTATTTATCGTATTTGGCGAGCAACGAATTGTTGGTTAGTTTGGTCAAAGATACGACGTCGAGAATTTTGGCGGAACACACCGGTGGGCTTGTTTTAGGCGCGGCGCAAACGGCACAAGCATTGAGCATGGAAGCTATTCGCGATGTTTGGCTGAGTGTGGCGGCGGGCACGGTCCTGGTGACAACCATCGTAGTGGCGCATCGCATCTCGGTACCGCCGGTGCGTCTGATCAACAGGGAATAGTGCCAGCCAAGGGTATTTGACGAGAAGCGGGAGGCAAATAGTGCTGAAACAGGATTTGCGTGCGCCGGCCGCGCCAATGCGGCCCAGCCGCCAGATCGCGTTTGCCACTGCGTTGTCGCTTTGTGCTTGGATCCCCTTTAGCCCGGGCAGTCCGGCAGCGGCGCAGGATGCAGATGCCCTCTTTGAGGAACAGGTGATTTGCAATTGGTATCGTAAGCCGACCAGTAAATGGCTGTGCCGGTTGTCTGACGTTGGCGTGGATGGCACCGCGACGGGCATCCCGGGCAAAAGGGCCGTCTTTGGCATCGACATGGGGCGATGGCAGCCCCTGTTGAATAGTATTGGTCGAGACAAGATAAAAATTGAAGTGGGGTTCAGGTTCGATCCGGCCCGCCGGCTCACGGACAAAAATACGCAGCAAGTATTGCTTTCGGTCATATCGCAGACGCTTGATCCTAACAGGCCCGAAAATTGGCACGTGTTCCTGTATGTCGACGCCAAGGAAGTCGATCGGGTGCGGCCCCAGGCCAGCGGCATGCCTAAACTCATTTCACTTCGGGAACTCAGCGCTCTGGTGAAACGCGCCGAGAAAGTCTCAATCGCGAAGTTTAAAGGCGCCGTGGCCTATCGGACCGGTCCCGAAAGTTTGCGTTATATCTTTGGATTTGTGCCAAAGGCCGGCACCGACGGGCGCCTGGTTCTAGTGCCCTGGCAGCCTCCTCCGCCGATTCAACCGGACAAGCCGGTGTCGCAAGTTCAGGCGTCGGACCCTGCGTCAAAGCAGGCGCTGACTGACTTGCCCACTCGTAACCCGCCTCCTGACTGTGGCTTCAAACTCTCGATTCCACCAAACGCCCAAATAGAAGTAACGGTCGATGATAATAACCGCGCGTATTTCCGGTCCGGTCGAAATGCCTATTTCGCGTGCCAGAGTAATTCGCGATTGCTGGAGCCCACGCAAGAAACGAAAGCTGACGCGTTCTACCTGTATTCAACACTGCGGAACAAGAATCTTCAACTTCTACATAACGATAAGGAACGCCCGAAAGAGCTGAACCTGCTCAATGACTCGGACAGGTACACCATCACTCCGGGGACCACTGGCCCCAGGTTCGTTGTAAAAGTGCGTGGTGGCGAGGCGGAACTTGCCGAAGCGGCAGGCACGGCACCGGACGTGTGTCAGGCATATGCGAATACATACCGAAGTATCTGGCGCGGTTACAAGCCATCACTGGTTGTTTCAGAACAAACCTGGGTTGCCATGGAACAAGCCGCCATTGGCGGCGCCAGAACTGCCGTCAGTGGGCAGATTAGTAAGCAGCATAATGATCGATCAAGGCGCCTGAATTTTGACCTTTTTTGTTTCTATAAAAATAGACATTGGGAAGCCATCGAAACCCAGCGCAAGGCGGAAAGCGCCAGGCGCCTGGCATTCGAAAACCTGACGAACACAACATCTGAGGTTGACAAGGCCCTTGACCAGGCGCGATTGGGCCTGGCAAAGGCAACGGCAGCATGGTCGTCCTTGCAGGCACATGTGATAGCGGCGGCTGGCAATGTTTCGCAACTAATCGATCTTTCCAGTCAAAATGATACGACCAGCCGCTTGATCGACGGAAACAAGATGTCACAAGCCAAATTTGGCGTCTACTTCGCCAAGGTTCGGGCAAATACGGATGCTGAAGACTATGATTACGAGACTACAAGCAAGTTACTTTTCAATGCTTTGCAGGAAATAGCCACCACGACCCAAGGGCAGCCGCAAAACGAGGCGGAAAACGAACCTCCCGGCGATCCGCGAGAAGGTCTGGTGAGCCTGGCGGGCAGCCGAAACCCACGGTTCTTTGTTAGATCCAATCTCATCGGGGTGAGCCTTCTGAGGATACTGCCAAGTGAGAACCAACTTAAAAAAAGTCATGACTCTGTCCTAAAAGGCCGTGATGTTGATGCCCATCCTATTGCAAATATAGGCGAGGTTGAAGCCATACCGGAATTCCAGGAAATATTTCAAAATCATCCAGATAGAAAGGAAGGTATACTGCATGATATCAGAGCGCTGTTTCAGGAAGGCGAGGATTTCAGAATCGCTACGAAGAATGACTGGGCCAAGCACGAAGGTTTGAAGACCCTGCAGCGAGACAAAACAGATGATAGAAAAGGAAATATCGAACAAGAACGTGACGGTAATATTGCAAAACTTCGTGAAAGCGCCGCTGAAATAGTCAAATTATACCGGAAAATTAGTCAATCCGCACACCAGATCGATAAATTGATAACCGGAGACCATAGCAAAGGTGGCGAGGGGCGAACGGCAAT
>JAJFGG010000174.1 GCA_021776235.1 Alphaproteobacteria bacterium
CGAGATCACCTTCAACAAGAAGACTTATGATCGCCTGCCCCAGGAGCATCAAGCCATTCTGCGCATCGCCTCGGAAGCGGAGAACTCAAACTTCTATTGGCACAACACCTTGCGTTACGCCGATGATTTGATCTCTCTGAAAGAAAAAAGCGGCGTAAACGTCTACCGTACACCCGATTCGGTGCTGCAGGATCAGTTGAATGCCTGGGATGTCATCGTCAAACAACTTTCCGCCGAGGATCCCTTCTTCGCCAAGGTTGTGGCTTCGCAAAAGGCCTATGCCAAGAAAGTGATGGCTTATCTACTCCTGAACCAGCCCGACTACAGCATGGCGTACCGCCATCACTTCGGTTGAGGAAAGCGGCCTGAAACATTTGATCAAAACTGAATGATCGACAATCGGAACGGGGGCGGCCACCAGGAACGAACCTTGGGGCCGTCCCCGTTCTTTTGCCGCGGTAATTTTTGCTGGAGATGACCGATGCTGTCCACGGTTCATGTGATCGAGGCTTTCAATACCTGGGTGGGGCGGGCCTTCGGCTGGTGCATTGTCATCTTGACCCTTTCAGTATCGTACGAAGTGTTCGTGCGCTACGTATTGAATGCGCCGACCGTGTGGGTTTTCGACATGATGGTGCAAATGTACGGCGCGCTGTTCTTGATGGCCGGGCCGTATGCCCTGGCCCAGGACGGCCACGTTCGGGCCGACGTCGTTTATCGGCTGATCCCCGTGCGTTGGCAGGCGCGGATAGATTTTGTCCTGTATTTACTCTTTTTCTTTCCGGGCATGCTGGCCCTGTTCTGGTATGGCGCCGAAATCGCGGCTGATTCCTGGCGTTACAAGGAAGTCAGCTGGAACAGCCCGGCCCGGATTCAGATTTACTTTTTCAAAACCTTGATACCGGTGGCTGGCGGGCTTCTGATCCTCCAGGGTATCTCGGAATGTATGCGCTGCCTCATCGCCATCAAGACGGGCAGTTGGGTCCCACGTCATGAAGATGTTCGGGAAACCGAAAACCTACTGGCGGATTCCGCCGAGGATGTAATTCAAAAATCCAAAATCGCGCCGCTATGACGATCCGACCCCCGTCCGGCCCGAGGGAGCAGCCCATAGGATGACCAATCCTGAAATCGCCATCTTCATGCTGTCGTTGTTTATTCTGTTGGTGCTACTGGGCTTCCCTATCGCCTTTACACTGTTGGCCATGGGTGTCGCCTTTGGCTACTACGCCTATTACGATTCGGATCGGATCGAGTTTTTCGCCGACCTTTTCGACAATCAGATCTTTTATCTGCTGAACCAGAACACCTATTCGGTGATGGAAAACGACACCCTGGTCGCGATACCACTGTTCTTGTTCATGGGCTATGTGGTGGAGCGCGCCAGTATCGTCCATCGCCTGTTTTCCTCTTTGCGCATGGCGGCCCGCAACCTGCCGGGTTCCATGGCGATTGCCGCCCTGATCACCTGTGCCGTGTTTTCCACGGCCAGCGGCATCGTCGGCGCCGTCGTCACCCTGATGGGGTTGCTGGCATTTCCGGCCATGGCCGCGGCCAATTACGATAAGTCCTTCGCCTCGGGCGTGATTTGCGCCGGCGGCACCTTGGGCATTCTGATCCCACCCTCGATCATGTTGATCGTCTATGCCGCAATCGCCGAATTATCGCCGTTGCGCCTGTATGCGGCGGCCGTAATTCCGGGCTTCATGCTGGCCGGATTCTACATCCTTTACGTTATTGTGCGGGCGAAAATCAGTCCTGAGTTGGCGCCCATGCCCAAGGACGAGGACGTGCCGCCAAAGCGTGAAATCTATTGGCAGTTGCTGACCTCGTTCGTGCCCCTGACCATATTGATCATGCTGGTGTTGGGCTCGATCCTCGGCGGCCTGGCAACGCCGGCGGAAGCGGCAGCCATGGGGGCGCTGGGCGCCGTTCTTCTGGCCGCTCTCTATCGTTCCCTGACCTGGAACAAAATGAAGGAATCGGTATTTCTGTGCGCCAAGGCGACCGCGATGGTTTGCTGGCTGTTCGTCGGCTCGTGGACCTTTGCCTCGGTGTTTTCCTATCTTGGCGGCCATACGGTAATTGAGGAATGGATCGTTTCGTTCAATCTGGCCCCGTGGCAGTTCCTGGTCCTGGCCCAGATCATCATTTTCCTGCTGGGTTGGCCTCTGGAATGGTCGGAAATCCTGATCATCTTCGTGCCTATATTCCTGCCCATGCTGGATACCTTCGGGGTCAACCCGTATTTCTTCGCCATGCTGGTTGCCCTGAACCTGCAAACCTCGTTCCTGACACCGCCCATGGCCATGTCCGCCTATTATCTGAAAGGCGTGCTGAGATCGCAGATTGAGTTGGTGCAGATTTTCAAGGGCATCATGCCCTATCTGGCCATCGTGATATTTTGCATGGTGCTGATGTATCAGTTCCAGGGTATCGCGCTGTGGCTGCCCGACGCCCTGTTCGGCACCTATGTGCCCTAGGCCAATCCGTCCGAAAGGAACTGCTGGCATCTCATGTCGCATCATCTGGAAACAGCATCCGAGCTAATCCCGAAACTTCGCGCGGGCGAGGTCAGCTCGGAGGATTTGGTGCGTGATTGTCTGGCCCAGATCAAGACGACAGATGGCGCCGTCCACGCCTGGGCTCATCTGGATGAAACCCAGGCTATGGACCAGGCCCGGGCTTTGGATAAATTACGCCGCGATGGCCGGCCCCTTGGCGGCCTGCACGGCATCCCCGTGGGGATCAAGGACATCATAGATACCGCCGACATGCCGACGGAATATGGCTCGTCCATCCATGCTGGTCATCAGCCGGAATCCGACGCCACGGTGGTGGCCAAGCTGCGGGAGGCGGGCGCCGTAATCATGGGCAAAACCGTCACCACCGAATTCGCTTTCATGTCTCCCGGCAAGACCGCAAATCCGCATAATCCTGCCCATACGCCAGGGGGTTCTTCCTCCGGTTCGGCGGCAGCGGTATCAGCCGGCCACGTACCCCTGGCGGTTGGCAGTCAGACCGCCGGCTCGGTCATTCGGCCAGCCTCGTTTTGCGGTATCTTTGGCCTGAAACCAAGCCAGGGCATGATTTCCCGCAACGGTGTCCTGCGGACTTCGGAATCTTTGGATCAAATTGGCGTCTTTGGGCGCTCCCTCGAGGACGTGGCATTGTTGACCGATGCCCTGACCGGCCATGACGCCGCCGACAAAGCCTCCTATGCGCGGGCCAAGCCGGATCTGAGCGCGGGCTGCCGGGCCGAGGCGCCGGTCGAGCCTAATTTTGTCTGGTTCGAGCTGCCCTTCGCCGACCGCCTCGCGGATGACGCGCGGGCCGGCTTCGACGAGCTTCACGAGGTGTTGGGCGATCGGCTGGAGACCCTTGCCTTGCCTGAATCCCTTGGCAATATCATCGACCATCACCGTGTCATCCAGCAATACGAGATGCGCCGTCATCTGGCCCGGGAGTTCGAAGACAGCCCGGACCAGTTGAGTCCATTCCTGCACGATATACTGCGGCAGGCCGGCGACCATAGCGATGAACACTACGCCCATTCCCTGGCGGCAATGGACTCGGCAAAGGCATTTTTCGCCGAAGTGTTCAACGATTACGATGCCATCCTGACGCCCTCGGCCGCCGGCGAAGCCCCGGTCGGCCTCGCAGCGACAGGCGATCCGGTTTTTTGCACCATGTGGACGTTTTGCGGCCTGCCCTGTCTGACCCTGCCCCTGCTGAACGGCGAACAGGGGCTGCCCATCGGCGTGCAACTGGTGGCCGGCCTGGAAGAGGACGATCGGCTTTGCCGCAGCGCGCAATGGCTGTTAAATTCTCTCGACGAAAGCTAAACAGGGCCGAGATACAGTTGGATCAAGGGACCGGCAATGTCACGACAACGCATAGAAATTATATCCGCAGCCATCGGCTCCAGTCTGTTGATGGTATTTGTCATCGGCTTGGCCGAAAGCATTTCATCGGGCGCAGCCGGGTTTTGGGGCGGCCTGCCATTCTGGGTCATCGTCATCGCTTCCCTGATCCTGGTCTGGTACGACTTTTGGGACAGCTGTATTCGAAAGAAGTCGGCGGACGGACCGGACCCAGCGCCGTAATCCCTCGGCGCCATCTCCGCGCGGGCGTACGGCGATCACCATAGCCGGTTTCATCATAGACCCTGCGATGGTGTTATCGATTTCGCCCGAAACGCGGCCGGCGGCGTCGTAGGCGCATGCCGAAATCAATTTGTCCCGGGCGACTCCAGTTGCCGACGATACCACTCAATAGTGTCCGCTAAACCGGAAATCAGGTCATATTTCGGCACGAAACCAACTTCCTCGCGCAGGCGGGAAACAGATGCCGCTAACCGCGGCGGATCATTGGCCGCCATGGCGCGGGCCCCGAGCCGCAACAGATCAGGCTGGCCAATCAGCGCGGCAATCTCCCGCAATACCCGCGACAACGGCAGGTCGATACCAGTGGCAATGTTGACGGCCCCGGTTGTGTCATGATCGAGCAAGGCGACGAAGGCAGCGGCCACATCGCTGACATGCATGAAGTCGCGCAACTGGGTGCCTTCGGTGGTCTCTACTGTCTGCCCCCGCAGCAGGTTCATCACGACGTCGCTGACCACCCGGCCTGGCTTTTCGCGCGGTCCGTAGGGGGAAAAGATCCGCCCCGATGCCAAAGACAGGCCATCCAACCTTGCCGCCGCGGCAAGCAAATCGTGGGTTGATTTCTTGGCCTGCCCGTACAACGTTGCTGGCGTAGCGGCTGATGACTGTTCATCCAGCGGCTTTGAGGCATGCGCAGCCGACCAATCATATTCGGCGCAGGTGCCTGCAATCACCATACGCCGGCCGCCCGCCGTGGCAAAGGCCCGATACAGCCACAGACTGGCCGCCACCCAAGTGAGGTTTTCCGGGTCATTCCAGAACTTGCCCGGCGCAACCGTCCAGGCCAGATGCAGGAGGCTTTCCGCCTGAATATCCGACACCAGGGCCGTTAATGCCATTTCATCGCCCAAAAGATCGGCACGATGCCAATTCACATTGGGAATATCGCCGCCACCGCGGCTTATGCAATGGATATCGTGACCGGCGGCAACAAGGTGCTCCACGGCGTGCGTGCCAATGAAACCTGTAGCACCCGTGACTAAAACACGGGCCACGGTTCAACCCGCCTGGTCCACGACGAAGTCGGGGTAACCGGCATCCCGCTTCGAAATCGACGCTATGGCCAGCGGCCAATCGATGCGGCAGGCAGGGTCGTCCCACCGCAACCCATCCTGGGCCTCGGCCGTGAAGGAAGTCCCCATCAGATAAAGAACTTCGCTGCCAGGCTCCAGGGTTTGGAAACCATGGGCAAATCCTGCCGGTACGAAAATGGCATTCCTCTTTTCGGCACAGAGTTCAAGACCGATATGCCGCAAATATGAAGCCGAGTTGCACCGCAGATCGATGATGACGTCGTGGACCCGGCCCCGGGTGCATCGCACCAATTTCGGCTCTTCAAATGGTGCGCGCTGGAAGTGCATGCCGCGCACCGTTCCGGCCTGTTCATTGAAGGAGAGATTCATTTGCGGCCAGTCGGCGGGCAGTCCCGCCTTGGCAAATTCATCCTTGCAAAAAATTCGGGCAAAAATACCCCGTTCATCAACATGAGGTTCGATTTCCACAACGGTGGCGCCGGCCAGGGCAAGCGGGGTGAATTTCACTGGAAGATTTCCAAGCCTGGAACGGCTGTCACGAATTTGCCGCCCCAGTTCCTAATTTCGGCCATCTGGCCGACAATTTCGTCCCGCAGGTTCCACGGCAAGACGATCAAGAAATCCGGCCGTTGCTCCGATACGGCCGTTACATCCAATACGGGAATGCGGCTGCCCGGCAGCAGTCGGCCCTGCTTGTTTGGATTGCGGTCCACCACGAACTTGATGTGATCGGGGCCCATGCCGCAATAATTAATCAAGGTATTGCCCTTGGCGGCCGCGCCATAAGCCGCAACCAATTTGCCGGTGCGCCGGGCGTCGATCAGGAAACTGATGAAGCTGTCTGCAATATCGGCAACGTTGGTCTTGAAATCACCATAGGTCGCCGGATCTTCCAGACCGGCCGCCGCCTCTCGTCGCAAAATTGTGGAGACATTTGGGCTTTCCACATGATCGGCGTCGGAATGGCAAACGAACAGCCGCAACGATCCGCCGTGGGTCGCCAACTCCTCAACATCAAACATGCGCAGGCCATGTCGAGCAAAAACCCGGCGCAGAGGACCTAATGACAAATAGGAGAAATGCTCGTGATAGATCGTATCAAACTGGTTGAACTCGATCAGGCGAAGGAGATGAGGGAATTCGAACGTCGTGACACCGCCAGGCTTCATGAGTTCGGCAAATCCGGCGACAAAGTCATGCAAATCGGGAACATGGGCCAGGACATTGTTGGCGGCGATCAGGTCCGCCGGTCCTCTTTCAGCGCAAAGGCGGCGGCCGCATTCGGCGCCAAAAAAGCCTACTTCCGAATGAACGCCTATTTCCCGCGCCGCTGCGGCGCAGTTGCCCGCGGGTTCGATGCCGGTAACTTTAATGCTTTTCCGAACGAAGTTTTGCAGCAGATAACCATCGTTGCTTGCCACTTCCGCCACATGGGAATTTGTGTCCAGACCGAACCTTTGGATCATCTCTTGGCAGTAGGTTGCCGCGTGGGCCAGCCAGGTCTCGGAATAGGATGAAAAATAGACATAGTCGTCATCGAATATGTTCTCGGGTCGTTCAAATTCCGCCAACTGCACCAGGAAACAGGTATCGCAGACATAGGCATGCAAGGGGTAGAACCGTTCGGGCGCATCGGCCTTCTCCGCCGTGACGAAGGCGTTGGAAAGCGGCGCCACGCCCAAATCAACAAACGTCCGCGTGAGGGGTTCGCCGCAGGCCCGGCATAATGTGATCGCTGGCATGGGATCATTGCACCCGAGTCATGGGGAGATGCTCTCATAACGTTGGATTTGATCCAGACACAAGGCGCGGGCATCTTCCCCGGCCTGCCATCGGCGATACCAGTCGATTGTCCAGGCCAGGGCATCGTCGACGCCCAGGCGGTGGCGCCACTGCAGGCGGGTGCGTGCCTTGGTTGCATCGACTTTCAACAAGGTGTCTTCATGCGGCTGAACAGCTTTGTCCGGTGCCCATGATGCTTCCGGGCCCCAAAGGGCTGTCGCCAGGGTCATCAGTTCGCCAACGGTCAAAACGTCATTGTCAGATGGTCCGAAGTTCCAGGCCTCCGCAAAGTCCATACGTCCGTCGCCTTGTCCCAGCCGCTCCGCCAACAGCAGGTAGCCGCTCAAAGGCTCCAAAACATGTTGCCAAGGGCGCGTGGCCGACGGATTGCGGACTTGTAGCGGCTGGCCGGTTTCAAAGGCACGGATCGAATCGGGGATGATCCGGTCGGCCGCCCAGTCACCACCGCCAATGACGTTACCCGCGCGCGCTGTTGCCAGTGCCGGTGCGGATTCGCGTTCACCGAAATAGGAGCCCCGGTACGCCGAGGTCAGCAATTCGGCGCAGCCCTTGGAACTGCTGTAGGGATCGAAGCCGCCCATGGGCTCGTTTTCTCGATAGGCCCAGTGCCAGTTCCTATTCTCATAGCATTTGTCACTGGTGACATTAATCACGGCGGCAATACCACCTGCGGCCCGAACTGCTTCGAGTAGATTGAGCGTGCCCATGACATTTGTGGAATAGGTTTCAACGGGGTCGTCGTAGGATGCCCGCACCAATGATTGGGCCGCCAGATGCAGGACGATGCTAGGGCGTGCCTCTTTAATCGCCGCTGTCAATGCGGCCAGATCCCGAATATCAGCGAAAATATGGTGCGATACGGTATCCTCTCCGGCAACTTCGAACAGCGCCGGCTGGCTGGGCGGGCCCAATGCGTAACCGATAACATGGGCGCCCAGCTTTTGCAGCCAAAGCGACAGCCAGGCACCCTTGAAACCAGTATGACCGGTCAGAAATACTGTGCGATCGCGCCAAAAATCGCAATCAGGGTTCACCATAGCTTCCATTCCGCCTTACCGGATGCCCAAATACCTTCCAACTTCGTCCGGTCACGCTGAGTATCCATCGACTGCCAAAAACCCGTATGGTGATAGGCGCTAAGCTGTCCTTCACTGGCCAGCCGCTCCATCGGCGTGCTTTCCCAGCTTGTGTCGTCGCCGTCGATATATTGCAGCGCCTTGGGCGATAGAACGAAGAAACCACCACTGATGAAATTGCCATCGCCTAGGGGCTTTTCAGTAAACTGTGTAACCCGGTTATCTGCAATTTCAAGGGCACCGAAGCGCCCCGGCGGCCGTACGGCGGTTACAGTGGCCATGCGCGCGCCGTCCTGGTGATGCCGGATCAAGTCCCCAATATCAATGTCGGCGACGCCATCGCCATAAGTCATTAGAAAATCCTCGTTGGGATCAAGGAAATTTCCGATGCGTTTCAGGCGGCCGCCGGTCATTGTGTCCGCCCCGGTTTCCACCAAGGTCACGCGCCAATTCTCGGCGCCGGTTCGATGAATATCAATCTCGCCGCTACCCGTATCGACCGTCAGGTCGCTGGTGTGACGGTAATAATTGATGAAGTATTCCTTGATGACATCGCCTTTGTAGCCAAGGCAGATGATAAATTCGTCGATGCCGAAATGGGCATATATCTTCATGATGTGCCAAAGAATTGGGCGGCCGCCAATTTCGACCATGGGCTTCGGGCGCACCTCGGTCTCTTCCGACAACCGTGATCCAACACCGCCCGCAAGAATTACGGCTTTCATGAAATATCCTTTGTCAGCCCGGTCATTTTTGTTGCGAGCGCAGGAGATGTGCCTTGCGCCGGTCAACACCCCGGCGCGGCAGAAGACGATGGCCAAAAAACGCCCCAATCTGTTGGGCGATTTTCAGCATTGCGAAGAATGAGGCCGCCGCCCCAAGGCCAACGCCGCCAAGCTTCCCGACCGTCCGGCCGCTACGCACCACGAGGCTGAGCAGGTCGCGGCTGCGCCCCGCCAACGCATTCCACCCGACACTTTCACCGGCGGGAAGAAATGGATGCTCATTGTAAAGATAGTGCAGGCGGACACCGGGTACATGGATGAAATCACCCAATAATTCCGCTGCCATCATCAACGGGGTGTCCAACCACCATTCACCATGAGTCCAGTCGATCCGGCGCAATTTTTCCGTCCGCCACAAACTGTAGACATGAAAAAGCGGTGACGTCGCTGCCCAATACAGGCGGCCAAGGGTGCCGCGCGTCGTATGTGCAAAATCGATGGTTACGGGCAGCGGGCCATCTTCGAAGTATTGCACCGCATCGCCAAAGGCCAGAACGGCGTCCGGATTATCACGCAGCGCCTTGCCGAGCCGTTCGATGAAATCCGGATCGCGGGTGTCATCGTGGGCCGCCCACATGAAATACTCGCACTCCGCCTGATCAAGCACGAACCGAAAGTTGGCCGTTGGGTTCGTGGTTTCGGCCTGGCGAAAATATTTGATGCAAGGGTTTTCGGATGCGTAGGCCTGGCAAATTTGCGCCGTGTCGTCCGTGGATCCATTGTCCGAAATGATTATCTCAACTGCGGGCAGCGTCTGGGATAGGCAATTATCCAGCACCTTGGCCAGACTTTCTGCGCCGTTGTAGACGGGAATTCCGATCGATACGCGCGGCGATGCACCGGTCATTAATTTGTCCTTTGGCATCTGGGACGGGAAACCCAATGTGCAAAAGTATCCAACCTCTCAAAGGATATCTTTATCAAACATTGGGTACAACATCCTGGCTGCGATCTGCCCATGGAATGGGAGCCGGGTGCGGTTGTCATTATTTCCGACGCACGAAGCAACCCCTATATCCGCCGCAAGAATCCACCGGGCGCCACGGTGATCAAAAGTTGATTTTCGATCTCCTCGTCAATCACGAAATTCAGCCTTTCGCCGTCAGCCCCGCGCATATCCCCATCCGCCAGGTTTTCCAGATATGCCTGCACCGCCGTCTTCGGGTTATTGCCCTTGCCCCATGGGCGGTCCGACAGACTCGTGCCTGGTACATCCTCGATAATCGTGTCAAATACGATGCAATAGCTATTCGGACTGACCATCGGCGCATAGGCTTCCAGCTCCTGCGCGACGTGATCATGCGTGTGGTTGCTATCCAGGCATAGCAGAATTGTCTCGCAAGGCTGGGCCGCCTCGCGCACCAGCGAAACAATAGACGGATCGGTGCTGGACCCTTCCAGCATGGATATTCGCGATGCCATCGGATGATCCAGGATCGCCTTTTTGTTATGCGCGCGAATGTCGATATCGATGCCCAAAACCTTTGCGTCATTATTTCCGCCGCAAAGCGAAATAAGCTCCAATATACTGGCATAGAAGATAAGCGAGCCGCCCCGGGCAATGCCGGTTTCGATGATCAGGTCGGGTTGGACCTTCCACAACAATTGTTGCACCCCGACCATATCCTGGGGATGCTGAATGATCGGTCGGCCCAGCCATTCGAAATGATACGAGTATTTGAACTGCGCTGCTTTCGACGTCCATTCGCGCGTAAGCTCCGCCATCTCCCGATCGCCGCCCTGGTCGGCAATTTCGCGGGCACAGTCAGCCTTGAATTCTAGATGGTCGTCGATCTGCTTTGTCATCTGGTCCAATGCCGCGGTTAATATTGATCCTGGCCGCTTTCCGGGTCACCCGGGCCGGCGAGATCTGACGGGCGTTAACGCCGACAATATCCTGGCGCGCCCGCGGGCATAGGTACAACACTAATGTGGATTTTGACAGTCTTGCGTGGCGAATTTCCCGATTGGGGGACAAGGTGATTTCGCGGTCTGGAATTCACGCCAATACGGACATGACCATCACCTTCAAAACCGCTGGTCAGAGGATAAAGTTGCCGACCCCGGCGGGCAATCACATGGATACCGTAAATGAAAGGGTGGTTCATGTTTGCGTGAGCCAGCCAAATTGCAGGCATCCGCCACCATTACGATACATCCACCTCTCGATTAACAAAATTCCGCAGACTGAGATAGCAAAACCCGCAGGACAGTGCAGCAACGCAAGACGTCGACAGCGCCAATCCTGATACGCCCATATAGCGGGAAAAAACAAAGTTTAGAATTACATTGACGATGACATTCAGGACAGCCGCGACTGCAAGAACCTGGTTGGCATGCACGGCGGAAAGCGCTCGTGTTATTATTAAATTCATCAATAGGAAGGGAATTTGCAGGGCAAACATCTGGTGCACAGATACCACGATCACCGTGTCGCCGCCGGTAAAGTTGCCTCGTTCCAGTAACAGGACGATCAACGGCTTGGCGGCCACAATCAACAGGACCGCCGCCAGGCTGCCCAAGGCAAAGATCCTAAGCAAACTCCAACGCACCTGCCGAAGCAGCGAGGCCATCGATACCTCGCGCGTCTCAGATGATGAAACGACGCGGGCGAAATGCGGCAGAATGATAATGCCCAATGCGGCAATCGCCGTGCTCAAAACAAACGCGGTCGCCTTGCCGCCAAAACTAAGCGCGGCGACATTCCCGGGACCGAGCATGGCGGCCATGCTCATATCCACTATGACCGTCAGGGCCATGACCGAGGACGCGGAAACCACATAGCCATACTGCGACAGGACCTGGCGCAGGTCGTCCGCCTTGCGGACGAGCCGCGGCCAATTCAATAGTCCGGCCCGCCAAACAGCCCAAGCCGTTACCACGGCCTGGACCGAAGCACCCACTATGGCAGCCTGCACCAAGTTGGTGGTCGTAGCATCGGTTTGATAAATAAACAGGAAGATCAGCATAACGATGGGGCCTGCCACCGGCGCGGCGGACGCCATGCCTAGCCGGCCGCTAACCGCCAAAATGGCGGTCCAGAGTCCCGCCAAACCGGTCACACCGATGGTCAGCACGAGCAGACGCATGGCCCAAATGGTCAAACTCTGCGTTGCTGGACTGAAGCCGGAAGCTAGCACTGGCACCAGCAAGGGAGCCGCCACCCAGAGCACGAGGCTGACAACCAGCAATACGCCAATAGCGAAGCTGGTCATGGCGCCCAAGAACGCGCGGGCCTCGCGCCGCTGCTCGCCATCCGTCCGCAAAAGACGGGTCAATGGCGTCGTAATAGCCAGGGCGAAAGCGTCGGCGATGATACTCGCCAGCGTCGCCGGCAACAGCAGGGCAATGAGAAAAACCTCCAGCTCGTCACCACGGCCAAAAATGCCGGCGAGGGCAATATCCTTAGCCGCCGACGTGCCTTTGACCAGGACGCTCACTGTGCCGACGAGCAGCACCGGGCGCGTCAACGAGTGCGCCCGCACGCGTGCGAATAGGCCGTCTCCTGCTGCCATTATGCGCCTCATTGACATTCTACCCGGTTGCCCAGAGATCATGCCTTTGTTTCATGCAGCCATTGTTGAAACATCAGAATGGTCCAGATCATATAGGACAGATCCGCATCACCTGCCAAATGCGTCCGCCAGGCCGCAAGAATGGGCGCCGGGTCGAAAAAGCCATCCGCCCGCAGACGTGACTCCGCCAGCAGATCGCCGGCCCATTGCCGCAAATCATCGCGCAGCCAAGCGTCGATCGGCACCCCGAAACCCACTTTGGGCCGCTCAAACAAATCTGGCGGCAGATACCGGGCAAGAAGTTTTCGAAGAATCCATTTACCGCCCCCCTCACCCATTTTCATTGACATTGGTAAACGCCAGGCAAATGCCAGCACACGATAATCCAATAAAGGCAGCCGCGTTTCCAGGCTGACGGCCATGCTGGCCCGGTCCACCTTGGTCAAGACATCGTCTGGCAGGTACTGCACGGAATCGTAATATTGCATGCGTGGAATGAAGCCCGGAATTGCCGCTACAGCCGCTTCATCCCAGATCTCACCGTTGTATTCCGCGGCGCCGGTTACCACCTGCTTGGGATCATGCCACTGGCTGATAATCCGGCGATACAAATCATCCGGCCCCCTGGCGCCCAGAACCTGCCCGATCCGCTGTAATCGTCCCATACTCAGCTGCCGGCCAGAAGCACCCGGCAGCACCGCCCCCATGGCAGAGGTCAGACCGGCGGGCAAGCGCCGGACCGCACCGGCCGCGGCATTTCGCAACGGTCCCGGCGCCATGGACAGGCGCCGCCAAACCGCCGCACAGATACGATAGTGGTGATAGCCGGCAAACAGCTCGTCACCGCCATCACCGGAAAGCGCCACCGTCACTTTGCGGCGCGCCATTTGCGACACCAGATAAGTGGGCAGCTGCGAGGAATCCGCGAAGGGTTCATCGTAAATTTGGTGCAGCTTGGGGATCAAATCCAGGGCGTCGCTGGGCTGAGCATAATATTCCGTATGCTCGGTGCCAAGATGTGCGGCGACCGCGCGGGCGTGGGGTGCTTCGTCATATCTCTGATTGGAGAAGCCAATGGAAAATGTGCGTACCGGGCGGCTGCTTTGCGCCTGCATCAAAGCCACCACGGCGGAGGAATCGATGCCGCCGGAAAGAAAGGCCCCCAACGGCACATCGGAAATCATTTGCCGTTTGACGCTGTCTTTCAGCAGCCAATCCAATTCTTCCAGAGCGTCTTCGGAGGTGCCGGCGTAAGGATCCTGGTAGGCCGATTCGGCAGCTTGGCGAAGGTCCCAGTAGCGATGGGTCTGCGGCGGCTGCCCTGGCTGCCAGATCAGCATATGACCTGGCTTCAGCTTGCTAACCCCTTCGTAGATACTCCACGGCGCCGGGACATAGAAATGCCGCAGATAAGAGGCCAGCGCCCTGCGGTTGACCCGCGGCTGCCATCCCGCATGGGCGCGTAGCGCCTTGAGTTCGGAACCAAACAGAAACAGCCCCTCGAAGTGGCCCCAGAACAGCGGCTTGATGCCCAAATGGTCGCGCGCGAGCACCAACCGGCGCGCCCGGCGATCCCACAAGGCGAACGCGAACATCCCATTCAGTCGCTTGATCGCTGCCTGGGGTCCCCAATGGGCACAGGCCTCTACAATGACTTCAGTGTCTGAAGTTCCATGGAAGCCAACGCCTTCTGCTTCAAGTTCACGGCGTAAGTCCTGAAAGTTATAAATCTCGCCATTGTAGGCAATGATATAGCGGCCATCGCCCGACATCATGGGCTGATGCCCGGTAGAGGACAAATCGATGATCGACAGGCGGCGATGGCCCAGCGCAACACCCACTTCGGCGTCGGCCCAAGAGCCGTCGTCGTCCGGACCACGGTGCAGCAGCGTATCCGCCATACGCTGCACCGTACGCGTCAGATTATCAGCGTCGGATTGGAGGGATTGATCGACGAAGCCAGCCAGGCCGCACATCGCGTAATCTCCATTTGCCCAGTGGCACCAACCGGCATATTCGAATGAGAAGCATGACCGGTCATTTCTTGCCATGGTCCTGCGACTTAACGCAAAGACTGTTAGTGATAAGTACCTGCGGAGCCGTGTCGGGCGCTTTTAAACCTTCTGGAAGACATACTCCGCGCAACTGGAGCCAAACAGCCCGCGCACCGATTCTGTATTAAAGGTCGTTAGGGTCTCGAATCCGGCCGCCTCCACATAGGCCACGATTTCGCCTGGGGTGGCACTCTCATAAGGATAGCCGCCAAGCCAGTCGATGGCATCATAGTACCAGGACATGCCGCGGACAATTTTTTGCCGGGTCAGAATTTTCCCAAGAAACAGCGGGGTAAGGAAGGCGGATGCCATGAAGAATCTGGTGATGCGCCCACTGCTGGAATAGAGCCGCTTAATGCTTTTCCAGGCAGCACAGAACCCGGTTTTCTTATAGATCGCGATCACAAACAGACCGTCATCTTCCACCAACTCAGAGGCATTCTTGACCGCTTGCCACATATCACCCGTGTGATGCAGAACGCCCCAGCTGTAAACGACATCAAACTTCCGTTGAATGTCATGGCGAAGAATATCGCAGCGGAACAAGGTCGGCTGCGCCGCAGGAGCATAACTGGCGAAATTGCCACGCGTCGCCTCCACGCTATCCATATCGTAGTCAAAAGCGTCGATGCCGCTAGCACCGAGCCGGCTGGCAGCGATACTGTGCAAGCCGGAGCCGCAGCCGATATCGAGGAAGCGCTTACCAGCCAGCGGCCGGCCGCACAGCAACCGCCCCAGCCCATCGGTGGCCGAGGCGAGGGCCGCTTCGTCGATGGTTTTCGAATAATGCAGCCAGTTGCGGCCGAACTTGAACCTGGGTTCGACGTCGTTCACGGGGTCTCTCCACATGCGACGGCGGCGCCTTGCAGTCCGAAACCGCTATTTCTATGAAGCGTTATCATGGCCCTTGGTAGCACGCTTGGCGGTTTTGTAAAATCTTGACGTTCATAAGATGAACGGTGTATTGTTCATTTTGTGAACACTAAATTGTTTAGATCGAATTTGCAGCCTCTGACGGGACCGGAATGAGCAGCGAACAGACCTTGAACGAGGCGGATCTGCCGGTTACGGACAAGGGTGGCGAGGGCATGGATGGCGCGGGCCGGAGCGGCGAAGCGCGCATCACCATGGAAGTGCTGCACGCGGTGCATGGCGAGGCCAGCCTGTCGCAGCGGGGCCTGGCGGCGCGCCTGAACATCGCCCTGGGCCTGACCAACGCCTATTTGAAACGTTGCGTGCGCATGGGCCTGGTCAAGGTGCGCAAGATCCCGCCGAATCGCTATGCCTATTACCTGACCCCGAAGGGATTTGGCGAGAAATCGCGGTTGACCGCACACTATCTGTTTCGCTCGTTCGATTTCTATCGCCGGGCCCGCAATGAATGCGACGGCTTGCTGAGCGAGGCGGCGGATCAGGGGCAGCGCCGGATCGCTGTCGTGGGCGCGGGGGAACTGGCGGAGATCGCGCTTTTATGCGCCTTGCAGCACGATGTTGAGGTGGTCGGCATCGCCGATGAACGGGCCGGGGCAAACCGTTTCCG
>JAJFGG010000019.1 GCA_021776235.1 Alphaproteobacteria bacterium
GCGCTGCGCAAAACGCCTACCCGAATGACCTCCACGCGCCATCAAACGGATCTATGTTCTGTGAACGTGGTCTAGTGCGTATTTATTCCGGGTGTATTCAGCCTGTCCGATATGGAGCAATTGAACCAATTATATACGTCGTGGCAGCGACGCCGACAAATTGACGATTACTCTAACGCTGATCCAGCGATGCCAACACGAATGCGAGCCGCGCGGCCTCGTCCTTGATCTCGCCGGGCATCCAGAGAAGCTTGCCATCCGGGACCAGCCGGTGCGCCAAACCTTCGAACAATGCCTGATACTTTAGCTGGAGCCAGGGATTGTCCGTCCGGATGCCGTCAGCTTCGAGCTCGATTGCGCCCCATGGCAGAACGATAACCGTATCATAATATTCCAGGTCCGCTTGGACACGAGAATACAGTTGATGGCTTTGCTCCATTTCGTTCCAGAAACCATAATGGAGCCAAAAAGCCAGGTAATCCAGGGGACAACGATCCTGGACGAAGCCGCCACTGGCGGCCTTGGCGTCCCCGATGGCATTGCCATACAATTCCGTCAGCAAGGTTCGATGTTGTGCGGGCGACAGCCGATGCAAATCCAGCCCTGCCTCCCGGCGCTTCCGAAAGCTCTCTTCAAGATAAGGCAGTCCGAGCCGCTCGGCCAAGGCCATCGCCAACGTCGTCTTTCCGATGCCGGCACTGCCGGAAATTGCAAGCCGGGCGTGCATTGACCGCTCCCGCAGATTAATTTTTGAAATTGTCCCAAGCTGTGATGATAGGTGGGGCACAGGAGTTGTCAAATTCCGACCCATCGATCAGCGCCAGCGGCGCAGATCGCAGGATGCTATATTTGAGCAGAACACCAAAGGCGGCAGGCGCCTTTCGGTTCCAGATACCTGGCCGCCCAACGTCACGGATGGCACTGTTGCGGAACTTGCTTTAAACTAGCCTAGTGGGGCTTCATTGCTGCCTTCCCGGCAGGGCAGAGGGGGGAAATTTGCCGCATGGCGATTGTGTTTTATGATCTGGCGGGCCGGGACGGGCGCAATTTCAGCCCCTATTGCTGGCGCACCCGTATGGCCTTGGCCCACAAGGGCCTGGACTATGAACACCGGGGCACGGCATTCACCGCCATTGCGGCGGTCGCCGGAACGGATGCGACGACCGTACCGATTATCGAGGATGACGGCCGTGCGATCGGGGATTCATCCAGTATCGCGGACTATCTGGAAACGCAGTATCCGGACCGGCCAAGCCTGTTTGGCGGCGAGACGGGCCGCGCCCTGTGCAAATTCGTACATAGCTGGACCAACACGGTGGTGCACGCCGGCGTGGCGCGTTTGGTGGTGAACGATATCTATGATCACGTCTGCAAAGAGGATCGGGACTATTTCCGCGCCAGCCGCGAGAAGATCTTTGGCCGGACATTGGCGGCGGTGCAGGCCGGCCGCGAGGATCGGTTGGCCGGCTTCCGCGCCGATCTTAATCCCTTGCGCCTGACCGTGCGCGCCCAGGCCTTCCTGGGCGGCGAACGGGCGAGCTATGCCGATTACATCGTTTTTGGCGCTTTTCAATGGGCCCGCAGCATCAGCGATTTTCGGATACTGGCCGACGACGATCCCGTTTTCGCCTGGTTCCTCCGCTGTGGCGAGCTGTTCGATGGCCTGGGCCGCAAGGCACCGGGATATTACTGAAGCTATCTGATAAAGGAATTGCCGAGATGACCGACCAGACGAGCCAATTGTATACCGGCGGCCTGCTTTATGACGGCGGCGACGAGATCGTCGCGGGCCATGGCATTTTGGTCCGGAACGGCACGGTGGCGGAGGTGGCGCCGGCGGGCGAATTTGCCGGCTTCGAAGGCGAGACCGTTGACACCTCCGAGGGCACATTGATGCCCGGTCTGTTTGACTGCCATGTCCACCTGTGCCTTGGCGCCGAGGGAGACCCCGGCACCGCCGCTGACAAACTGCTGCCGGGACAGGTAACCATGAAGGCGCTGCACCGAGCCCAAACCACCCTGGCCGGCGGCATCACCGCCCTGCGTGATTGCGGCGGCAAGGATTTTCTGGAATTTGCGGTCCGCGATGCCTGCAATTCCGGCCAGCAAATGGGGCCGACAATCCGCGCCTCGGGCCAGGTAATCTGCATGACCGGTGGCCATGGCAGCCGCTCGGGCCGCATTGCCGATGGAATTGACGAAGTGGTCCGCGCCGTGCGCGAACAAATTCATGCCGGCAGCGATCTGATCAAGATTATGGCCACCGGCGGCGTCATGACCCCGGGCGTGAACCCGGAGGATGCCCATTATACGCCCGAGGAGATGGCCGCCGGCATTGCCGAGGGTCGGCGTTTCCACCGTCGATCCGCTTCGCACGCCCAGGGCCGGGACGGAATTCTGAACGCGGTGCGCGGCGGCATTACCTCGATCGAACACGGCATCTTCATGGATGAGACCTGTGTCCGGGAGATGCTGGCGCAGGGCACCTATCTAGTGCCGACCGTTGCCGCGCTGCGTAATATTCTCGACAATGCCGGTAACGGCATTCCTGATTATGTGGTGGAAAAGGCAGAACGGATTTCAGAGAACCACAAACGCTCGCTGCAGATGTACTATACGGCGGGCGGCAATATCGCCATGGGGACCGATGCCGGCACGCCTTTCAATAAACACGGCGCCAACGCCATGGAGCTGGAATTCATGGCCGATTTGGGCGTCAAGCCCATCGACGCCCTGCGTTTCGGGACAGCCAATAGCGCCGATCTGATGGGCCTGTCCGATCAGGGCCGGGTAGCGGTTGGCATGGCGGCGGATTTCCTGGTGGTGGACGGCAATCCCGGCGACGACATTACCATGGCCTCACGGCCGGAAAACCATCGCCTCGTGGTCAAGGGCGGTATTCCGGTGGCCGGCCAAACAGCCCAGATGGCCGGCCACAACTTCCAACGCATGGCGGCATTCTAGAACGCGTCGCGCTAGAACGTGTCGCGGCTCTCGATTTTCGGGCCAGGCAGGCCTGCGGACGGGCGCCCATCGAAAACTGTACCAACGCGCGGATAAACGCCCATCCGCTAGGTAAGAAGTTCGGTGGCGGCCGTCATCCGCCTTGGCGATCGTGCATCGGAACATATTGCGCCTTGGGTCACGATCCTGTGTAAAGCGCAATCCCGTTGCGAAACCGCTGAGATGACATGATCGGATGTGCCTTTTCCCGTGGTCATGTAGGAGATAAACGTGGCGACGGTGCTAACCATGGACACTGCTGGCGGCACGGCGGCAACAGCGGCGCAGTTATTTATGGCAACCGCGCACAAAACCAAAATTATTACCCTCATTCGCATACTCCGCTTACTGCGTTTTGTATTATCCGCCCGATTTCACTACCGTCTGGTTAATTTACCGATGTTTCTTCAACGTATTGATATTGTTGATATTTTCCGTTTCATTCTGGGAATTTGTGGCGGATCTTTGGCCAAAGCGTGCGCTTGGCGGATATTGCCAAGCCGGCAGGGTCCGACCGTCCATGGACGATATTGTCGGCCCGCGATTGAGAATGGCTGACTATCGAATGGAGTTATTCTCGGACGAAGTGGTTCCAGACACTCGAAACCATGGCATGGCACAAATTCATGCCGACAGAACCATCAGCCGGAAGCGCAAGCCAGCCAGGCCGGAACGTGGTCTAGTTTCTTGCCCTGATTAGCCAAGGACGGCTGCAGATCAACACGCAAAATGGTGTCATTGCCGAATGAATATCGTGACCCTGATGGCGATGTCCGGCGCCGCGGCGTACTTACTCCGCGTCAGTTTGCCTGACATACAACATGACCACTTGATCACGTTCCTCGGAACATACCCGCCCCTGGGTCAAAGCCCTGTGCAACGCGCAATCCTGCGCCGCAATTGCCGACAGGACATGATCGGATGTGCCTTTTCCCGTGGCGACATAAGAAACAACCGTGGCGCCGGTGCTAAGATATGAGACGACCGGCGGTATCGCGGCGACAGCGGCACAATTGCTTAAGGCAACTGCGCACAAGACCAAAATGAGAGCCCTCATTTACCTGCTCCGTTTACGCGGTTTCACATCTTTACTGCGGCTTACCGGAGAAAACTTCAGGCGATGGCGGCAACGCAAGCCGACATTGCCGTGGTTTTCCTCACGATCTGTCCGCCCAAGGTGTACCGGCGCTTCCCCTAGGGGCAACGCTACTCTAATGTGTCCGGCAAACCCGGGCCAGCTTATTGTGCGCCGCTGCCTGCGCCTGGCCGTGGATGCGGTCAGGCTCACCTGGGTCATTTCGCCATTGCCCAGTTGTTTGCTAGAGCATTGATACGCGGATCTTGGGAAGGGAATTGAGGCCATGACGGACGAACTCCCGAAGCCGCTGGCAGGTAAGATCGCCCTGGTCAGCGGCGCGGCGCAGAATATCGGCCGGGCCGTCGCCCATGGCCTTGCGGCCGATGGCGCCATGGTGCTGGTCAATGGGCGGAGCAACGCGGACGCCCTGGAAGCGGTGGCGGCGGAAATAAACGATGCGGGTGGCCATGCCATGGCTCATCTGGCGGATGTCTCCGATGAAAATGCGGTGCGCGGGATGACCGCGCGTCTGGCCGATGAGGCCGGCGGCATCGATATCGTGGTCAGCAACGCCGGTCTGCGCCGCCAAACGCCGATCATGGAGATGAGCTATGCGGAATGGCGGGAAATTCTTTCCGTGGCACTTGATGGAGCCTTTCTGCTGGCACGTTACGCGACCCCTCATATGAAGGCGCGCGGCGGCGGTGCATTTATCGGCATGAGCGGCGTATCAAACCATGTGGGCAGCTTGCAAAGGGCCCATGTCAACGCGTCGAAAGCCGGGCTGGAAGGTCTGGTGCGGGGTCTGGCGGTGGAGTTGGCCGCGGATAACATCACAGTCAACGCCATTGCGCCCGGCGCCATAGATACGGTGCGCGGCGCCGCCGCGGGTGCGCTACCGCCCGGCATGGCCAAAAAAATCCCCCTGGGGCGGCGTGGCACGGTGGACGAGATCGCTGCAATGGTTCGTCATCTGGCCGGCCCGCAAGGCGGTTACATTACCGGCCAGTGCATTCACATCAACGGCGGCATCTATCTGGGTCATTAGATCAAACGGCCCACGAATTAATCTGCAGCGCGCCGCTTTTGAAAACCGGCTAGCAGCCGGAATTATCCAGGCCCGTCGGCAGCTTGGTTTTACAGAGGCGCGCGCCATCCAGAACGGCGTTGGTCAGATTGGCGCCGCTTAGATCGGCCGTGCCCAGATTTGCCCCGGACAAATTGGCACCCGTAAGATCAGCCTCAACCATGGTCGACCAGGTCAGATTGGTGCCCTCGAAATTGGCGCCGCGCAGATTGGCGCCGGTCATATCGGCCGTGGGCAGGTCCGCCTGGCCCAGATTGGCGCCCCGCAGATTGGCGCCGCGCAAATTCGCCTCGCTGAGATGGGCGCCGGTGAGGTTGGCGCCGGCCAGATTGGCACCCGCCAAATTGGTCCTGGTCAAACTGGTACGGATCAAAGTGGCGCCGGCCAGATTGGCACCGCTTAAATCAACCGAATGGAAATTCGCCTCGGTTAGATCGGCAGCGCTCAGATCAACCTTTTGCGCGATCGCCTGCAACAGATTGGCGCGCCACAAACTAGCCCCGGGGAAAGCGCCGCCGCTCATATTGGCGCCGCTAAGATCCGCCAATTTCAAAGGCACATCGGCCCCATTGGCGCCGCGCAGGTCGCTCCGGGCCAGGTTGGCGCCGGTGAAGTCGGCGCCCTGCATCCGCGCCCCGCGCAAATCGGCCCACCACAAGCTGGCGCCAAGAAAATTGGCGCCGCGCAAATCGGCGCGCTGCAAATCGCTCCACCACAAATTGGCGCCGCTCAGATTTGCGTTCTGCAAATCCGCACCGGCCAACTTGGTCCACCACAGGCTGGCATTGCTCAATTCGCAGCCCGGGCAGCCATTGTTGTCCTTGACCATCCGGACGCGGGGTTCGTCATAGCCAAACAGCCAGGCCGAGAAGGCGGCAAGCACAACGAATACGGCCAGAAGAATTATGAGAATCTTGCGCATTTAGACCGAGGGAGGAACAGGGGCGGGTGCGATGACGTGGAGTCATACCAGGATTTACCCGCCAGAGAAGCGTTCAAATCAATTATCTGCCATTAGATCGTCAATGCTGCCGCGCAGGCGTGGGTGCGTTTGGCTCATCTGGCTTGCTGATTCAAAGGCGCGAGAGGCACGCAAGACCAGATGGTCGGCAAAGCGGGGACCAACGATCTGCAGGCCAACGGGCAAGCCGTCGTCGGACATCCCGCAGAGAATGGAAGCGGCCGGCTGGCCGGTCAGATTGAAGGGTACCGTAAACGGAGCCGCATGGCGCCAGCGGTCGAATTCCGCGGAATGATAGCGGGTTTCGACCGACGGCGGCAGGGTCGGTTGGGTCGGCGTCAACAGCAGATCATAGGTGCGGTGAAAGGCCGCGAACTGCGCGCCCAGGCGGCTTCGTTCCGCTTCACCTTGCAGATATACATCAATGTCAACATCCAGACCGGCCTCCGCCAGGGCGCGAAAATCCGGTTCCAGAAGCGCCCGTTTCTCTTCGCTCATGGCCCGTATCCGGGTCGCGAAGCCGGCCAGCCAATAAGCTTCAAACCGCGGCCTCAGAGGTGCGATGACATTGTCGACGGTTTCAACCACGGCGCCAAGGTCAGCGAACAAACGCACGGCGGAATCGGTCGCGGCAAGTATTTCCGGGGCCGCCTCGGCGCCACCCAGGGTGGGTGCATAGGCCAATCGCAGACCCCGTACGCCATCGTCCAGGCCGATGCGGTAGTCCCGCCCATCGGGTGGCAGGGCCCGCCAATCCCTGTCGTCAGGCTGCGCTATTATATTCATGAACAAAGCCGCGTCCGCCACCGTCCGGGCAATGGGGCCGCCCGACGAGAGGGTCGAAAAAGGCCGGTCGTTCGGCGCATGAGGTATCCGGCCGTAGGTCGGTTTGATGCCGTACAAACCGCAATAGTTTGCCGGGATCCGGATCGAACCGCCGCCATCCGTGCCATAGGCGATGGCGCCAACGCCCGCCGCCAGGGAGGCCGCCGCGCCCCCCGAAGAGCCGCCTGGGGTAAGTGCCGGATTCCAGGGATTGCGGGTTATCCCCGCCAGGGGGCTGTCCGTCATGCCTTTCCAGCCAAATTCGGGCGTCGTGGTCTTACCCAGGATAACGGCGCCGGCTTCGCGCAGCCGGGCGACCGCCGGTGCATCCTCCTCCCACGGGCCGTTCGAGCCGTCCGTGGATTCTTCGGTGCGCGAACCGCTCAGGGTTGGCCACCCCTTGGTCGCCACGATATCCTTGATGCTCAACGGGATACCGTCCAGGGGACCCAGCGGCCGTCCTTCCGCCCATCGCCTGGCCGAGGCGCCGGCGGCTTCCCGGGCACCGGCCTCATCGATTAGTTGAAAAGCATTCAAGGCCGGCTCGGTGGCCCTGATCCGGGCCAGCGCCGCGTCCGTAGCGGCTTCAGGTGTCAGGCGTCCTTGTGCAAAGGCCTGAGACAACTCGGCTACGGTTGGAAACTCGAACCCGTCTGCCATGCGATTTACTCCGCCGCTGCAGGCATGGTGCTGCCCGGATTGCGCCATTCCGACAACAGGGAGTCCTGCAAGGCCCCTGCCTCCGCCAGATGCCGCGCCTTGACGTGACCATAGCCGCTGATCAGCTCGGGCACTTGCGCCAGACGGATGGCCAAAGCGATATTGCCGGCATTCAGGCCGCCCAGGAGCTCACCCATCAGGGCTTGATATTCCGCGATCAGGCGGCGTTCCGTCCGGCGCTCCTCGGTCCGTCCGAAGACATCCAACGGTCCGCCGCGCAGGAACTTCAGGCGCGCCAGCCAGGTCATTGCAGCGCCCATCCAAGGGCCAAAGTCGCGCTTCATGGGCAGGCCGGTATCCGGGTCGATTTTGCTCAGGACCGGCGGCGCCAGATGGAACGCCAGGGTGAAGTCACCCTGGAATTGCTGTTCCAAAGCCGCCTTGAAACGGCCATCACTATACAGCCGCGCCACTTCGTATTCGTCCTTGTAGGCCATCAGCTTGTACAGATTGCGGGCCACGGCCTTTGCCAGGGCCTGGCTGTCTGGCGCGATCTGTGTTTCCCGTGCTGCCACTTCGGCAACCAGATCACCGTAGCGCCGGGCCAGCCGTTTGCCCTGATAGGCGGTCAGATCCTCTTTGCGCCTTGCGATCAGGCTCGGCAAATCGTCCGCCAGGAGATCCCGGTTGGACTCCGGACCGCCGTCCGGGTTGGCGGCAGCGCTGACCGCGTCCAGATCGACCGCGGCGCGGCGGCCCCACAGGAAGGCTGCCTTGTTCATCTCGACGGCGACGCCATTCATCTCGATGGTCTGCTCGATCGCCTCGGCTGAAACCGGTATCAGGCCCTGTTGATAGGCATGCCCCAGCATGAACAGATTGGCGCCGATTGCATCACCCAACAGGGTGGTGGCCAGACGGGTGGCGTCCAAGAAGGTGGCCTTGCCGGGCCCGGCTTCGGCCCGGATGCGCATCTCCACATCGTCCGCCGGGAACTCCAGGCTCGGGTCCATGGCGAATTGACCGGTGATGGATTGATTGCTGTTGACCAGGACATGGCTACGGCCCGCATCAATCGTGGTCAATGCCAGTTCGCTGGCGGTGACCAGACTGTCACAACCCATGATCAGATCGGCGGCGCCGCTGGACAGGCGGGCCGATTGAATATCGTCCTGAGACGCCGCCAGACGTACATGCGAGGTAACCGCGCCGCCTTTTTGCGCCATACCGAATTGATCGATAGTGGAAAAGGCCTTGCCTTCCATGTGCGCGGCCATGGTCAGCAGGGCCGAGATGGTCACGACGCCAGTACCGCCGATGCCGGTGATCAGAATACCGTAGGATTGCCCGCCGGTCAGTGCCGGCCGGGCCGGTTCAGGCAGCAGGCGCAGGTTTTCGGGTGCCTGTGTCAGGGCCGCAGCGTTGCGTGGAATGCCGCCGACAACCGAGACGAAACTGGGGCAAAAACCTTCCGCGCAGGAATAATCCTTGTTGCACGAGGATTGATCTATCCGCCGCTTGCGGCCAAATTCCGTCTGCAGGGGCAGCACGGACATGCAGTTGGAGGTGGCGCTGCAATCGCCGCAGCCTTCACAGGCCAGGTGGTTGATGAACAGGCGCCGGGCCGGATCCTCCATCTCGCCGCGCTTGCGCCGGCGCCGCTTTTCGGCGGCGCAGGTCTGGTCGTAAATCAGCACCGAGACCCCTTCGACCTCGCGCAACTGCCGCTGTACCCGGGCCAGCGAGCGCCGATGCTCGAACGTCGTGCCGGGGGCAAAATCGGCATCGCCCGGATACTTGTCCGGCTGATCGCTGACCACGACAATCGTCCGCACCCCTTCGGCATAGACCTGTTGCGAAATCAGCATAGGGCTCAACTCGCCGTCGATGGGTTGGCCGCCGGTCATGGCGACCGCATCGTTGAACAGGATTTTATAGGTAATGTTGACCTTGGCGGCGACGCAGGCGCGGACCGCCATCAATCCGGAATGAAAAAAAGTGCCGTCGCCAAGGTTCTGGAAAACATGCCCAGCCTTGGAAAATGGAAAATGGCCGATCCAATTGGCGCCTTCGCCGCCCATCTGGGTGATGGCATCGGTGTCACGGTCCATATAGCTGGCCATGAAGTGGCAACCGACGCCGCTTTGCCCGCGGCTGCCTTCCGGTACCCTGGTAGAGGTATTATGGGGGCAGCCGGAGCAGAAATAGGGTATGCGCGTCACCGCCATTTCCTGGCGCTGCGCGGCACGCCCCGCCTTGGCATCCAGAAATGCCAGGCGCGCGGTGATCCGTTCGCTGCTGTGGAAATGTCCGATCCGTCCGGCCAGGGCGCGGGCGATCTCCTCGGCGCCGAACTCGCCACAGCCAGGCAGCATCTCGTTGCCTTCGTCATCATTGCGTCCGACCACCCGGGGCCGGCGCGCATCGGGCAGGTCGTAGAGGACATCGCGGACCTTGCTCTCCAGAAAGCGGCGTTTCTCCTCCACCACCACGATTTCTTCCAGTCCGTCGGCGAACTGGCGCACGGCCTCGCCGTCGAAGGGAAAAGGCATGCCCATCTTCAACATCACGATGCCCAGGTCCGCCGCCTGCGCCACCGTAATGCCCAGTTCCATCAAGGCCTGACGAACGTCTACCGCCGCCTTGCCGCTGGAAATGATGCCAATACGGGGACGGGAGCTTTCCAATACCACCTGGTTCAAGTTATTGGCCCTGGCGAACGCCAGGGCAGCGGGCAGCTTGAATTGCCGTAGCCGGGTTTCCTGAAAAGTCCAGCGGTCGCCGGCGCGAATATTGACGCCGTCGTCGGGGAACGGGAATTCCGGCAAAACGATTTGCAAACGATGCGGATCGCCATCAACGGACGCAGCCGCATCGACGGTATCCGCGGTAACCTTGAAACCGGTCCAGGCGCCGCTAAACCGGGACATGGCCCAGCCATAGAGACTGTAATCAACGATTTCCTGCACCGTGCCGGGATACAGCATGGGCATTTGCAAATCGGCGAACATGGTTTCCGAAGCCGCCGGGACATCGGTGGATTTCATGGCATGATCATCGCCCACCACGGCCAGCACGCCACCTTGGGCGGCAGTGCCGATCATGTTGGCGTGGCGAAAAGCATCGATGGAACGATCCAGGCCTGGCCCCTTGCCGTACCACATGGCGAAGACACCGTCGTGAGTGCTATCACCAAACATGGAAGATTGCTGGGTGCCCAGACAGGCCGTGGCGGCCAGATCTTCATTAATTCCGGGTACAAAATGAATTGCCCGATCCGCCAAATACCGGTTGGCGCGCCACAATTCCTTGTCGACATTATGCATGGGCGAGCCGCGATAGCCGGAGATAAAACTGGCGGTATTCAAGCCGGCTGCCTGATCCCGCAGATATTGCAACATGGCGGCACGCACAAACGCTTGACTGCCGGTCAAATAGACCCGGCCTTGCTCACTTTGATATTTATCGTCAAGAGACACCGCAGTTAGCGTCATGGCTCGTCCTCGCTGTGTCGTACGATCCGGACGCGGGTGCCAGGATGATCCATCTAAACGGCCAGACTGGCAAGCGCGAGGTACTCAAAATTTCATATCAGCAAAGTTTTCGCACCTGTCATCATACAATTCCTGGCCTGAAATCCACACAAATTCTGCTGAACACTGGGTTTGCCTGGGCTGCCGGGCCGTTTCTGCAATTGCCTGAAACGACCGGAAGTACCAATGACCGTCGACATTTTTTTCATCCCCCGCGCCAGCGCCTACCCGCTCTCTTTGCCCATTATCAATTTGAGGCCGGCAATAATCTGTCTGGCAACCTCTGGACCCTGGCCTTTGATCTTATCCGCCACCACGGTCTGCATGGCCTGCAGATGGGCGGCAATGGCCATTTGTTCGGTCGAGCCAACCCGGTCAACCGTGGGGATGTATTCACATAGCATGCGGCCAATTTCGGTAACCAGATTATAGCCGAAAGTGCCCGCCTCACCCCGAATTTCATGCACTTTCACGACCAGCAGGTTCAGATCGTATT
Organism: Alphaproteobacteria bacterium; assembly: GCA_021776235.1. Lineage (GTDB taxonomy): Bacteria > Pseudomonadota > Alphaproteobacteria. The sequence continues at coordinate 11,644 of JAJFGG010000019.1, forward strand.
CCGAAGTGTCCTGCATCTGCCGGAACAAGGATTTTAGGGCATGTATGTCGGCTTCGAAACGGGCCTCGAAATGGGGCTTGTCTTTCTCCAGTACGATTTGCGCCAGTGGCACGGGATTCTTCTTGCTGCTTATATCGGCGCCAACCTTGGTCTGGATTTTGTTCGGCGCGGCGATGATCTCATGCTTGTCTGGCCGGCCAGCCGTTCGTGCGGCACTTTTGCTGCGACTTTTACTCATAAAAAATCTCTATTTTCCTACCCATCGACGCGCCGCCGGTGCTGCCGAATGTTACCTACGGGCCGGTAAACACAGGGTTAAGAGAGGTTTTGAATTTTGCCGCCCGATTCGGCGGATTTGATCGTTTTATCAGTATGCCTCAAGCGGCGCGTGCGAGCTCCGGAACAGTCTAGACCACGTTCATAGAACATAGATCCGTTTGATGGCGTGTGGAGGTCATTCGGGTAGGCGTTTTGCGCAGCGCGTAGTGGGAACTACGGGCAAGCAGAACAACGCATCCGAATGACCTCCACGCGCCACCGAAGGCCGCGCGTCCCAGCGCCGTGGCGTCGTTGAAGGTTTTGCCCGTAGTCCCACCACGCGCGGCAACCTTCGCCTAGCCACGAAGCTGGGAAGTGCGGTCAAACGGGTCTATGTTCTATGAACGTGGTCTAGCTCTCAAGCACATGGCCGGCCGCGAACAATGCTTCAATTTCGGCCTCCGGCAGGCCGGCATCAGCCAGAACCTGTCGGCTATGCTGGCCGATCCCAGGCGGGTCGGCGCGGACCGAAAAGCTGCGGCCGTCCATTTCCACGGGCAGGCGCGGGGTCTTGACCTGGCCGCCGCCGGGCAAATTCATCGAGCGCAACTGATCATCCGCATTCAGATGCGGGTCATCCAGTAAATCCTCGGGCTTGTTGACCGGACCAAATGCAAGCTGTGCCTTATCGCACATGGCCAGCAGCACATCCGTTGCAATGCCCCTGCACATCTCGGCAATGGCGCCAACCAGCCAATCCCGTTGCTCAACCCGGCCGCCGTTGGATTGCAGACGTTCATCCGCCAGCAGGTCGGGCCGTTCAAATACTTCGCAAAACCGTAGCCATTGGGTATCGGTCACAACGCCAATGAAAATCGGCTTGCCCTCGGCGCTTTCAAACGTGTCGTAAACGCCCCAGGCCCGGTTCGGCACGGACATGGGCACCAATGGCTGGCCATTCATGCCATATTGCACCATATGCTGGCCCACGGCGAAAACCGCTGTTTCAAACAATGCGGCCTTGACCAGTTGCCCTGTGCCCCGCGCGCCTGCCGCCTCCCGCTCGCGCAAGGCGGACAGTACGCCGATCACGCCGGCCATGCCGCCCATGATGTCGATCACCGAAGCGCCCGCCCGTAGCGGCCGCCCGGGTGGTCCGGTCATATAGGCCAGGCCGCTCATCATTTGCACGATCTCGTCCAAGGCCCGGCGTTCTTCGTAGGGCCCCGACAGGAAGCCTTTCAATTGCAGATAGATCAAACCGGGATTCAGGGCCCGTAGCGCCTCATAGCCCAGGCCCAGCCGGTCCATGGTGCCCAGCGCGAAATTTTCCAACAAGACATCCGATCGCCGTACCAGAGCCTCGACCGCGGGCCGGGTGCCGGGCGCCTTCAGATCAATGGCCAGGCTTTCCTTGTTGCGGCAGAACAATGGAAAAAAGCTGATCCCGACGCCTTGCAAATGCCGTGTCCGGTCGCCGTCGGGAACCGGTTCGATCTTGGTCACCTGCGCACCCAGGTCGGCCAGGATCATGCCCGCCGAAGGGCCCATAACCGCGTGGCTGAATTCCAGTACCTTGATCCCCGCCAGCGGCAAGTCTACCCGATCTACCATACCCACCCTCGTACCAAATCAACGCTGCCAAGACGCAGCCTTCCCTCAGGTCAACCGCAGGCCTTCATACGCCGCCGCGGCGACGTTGTCGCATTTTTCCACATAGACCGGGAAGCCGCCGATATAAGGCATGAAAACCCGCGGCCTGCCAGGAATGCTGCCACCCAGATACCATGAACTGCAGGTGGACCGTAACGAACCCGCCGCCGCATCGTTGACAGTTTGAACCCAGGCATCTTCGTCCGCCACCTCGGCTTCGATCACGGTCAGGCCCTCTTTCCCCATATAGTCCATGCAATCGATGATCCAATCGACCTGTTGTTCGATGGCCTGGATCATCGAGGCCAGAACCGAGGGGCTGCCCGGACCGGTGATCATGAACAGATTGGGAAATCCGGCAGTAAACAGGCCCAGATAGGTGCGCGGCCCAGCCTCCCATTTCTCGCGCAATGGCAGACCGCCACGGCCGCGAATGTCAATCCTGGTGAACGAGCCGATCATAGCATCAAAGCCGGTGGCGAAGACGGCCGCGTCAAATTCGTACAGTTTGCCTGCGACCGTAAGGCCGGTTGCCGTAAACGCCTCGATGGGTGTTTCGCTGACATCGACAAGTGTCACGTTCGGTCGGTTGTAGGTTTCGTAATAGCCGCTATCCACGCAAAGCCGCTTACAGCCGATAATGGTCTTTGGCGCCAATAGCTCGGCAACCTCGGCATCCGTTACCTTCTCACGGATTTTTTCCCGCACAAATGCGGCGGCGGTTTCGTTCGCTGCCTCGTCAAGCAACAAATCATCAAATGCGCCGAGAAAGGTCAAGCCGCCCCGGTTCCAGAATTCCTCATATATCTCCCGCCGTTTCGCATCCGATACGGATAGGGCGGAAAACTCGTTGAAGGGAAAATCGACACCCGTCGGACGCGCCTTGGCCCTGGCGCGAAGACCGGCATAATCCGCCTTGACGGCCCGCACCGCAGCCGGGTCATGCGGTGCGTTCCAGGCGGGAACGCCAAAATTCGGTGTGCGCTGAAAGACCGTTAAATGCGCCGCTTGTTCGGCAATGACCGGAATGGATTGCATCGCCGAAGAGCCGGTACCGATGATACCGACCCGCTTGCCGGCAAAATCGACCCCTTCGTGTGGCCATTCGCCCGTGTGATAGACCGCGCCGCGGTATTCCTCGAGACCGGCGAAATCCGGCTTGTTGGTGGTGGACAGGCAACCAACGGCCATCAGGCAAAATTTGGCCGTGACCTGCTGGCTGCCGCCGCCGGATTCGATATCGATGTTCCAGCGCGCTGTACTTTCATCGAATACGGCAGCGGTGACCCGCGAACCCAGCTGGATATCGCGGCGCAGATCGAAACGGTCGGCCACATGCTCGGCATAACGCAGAATTTCCGGCTGCGTCGCATATTTCTCCTGCCACTCCCAGTCCTGCTGCAATTCTTCGGAGAATTGATAGGAATACTGCATGCTCTCGATGTCACAGCGGGCGCCGGGATAGCGATTCCAATACCAGGTACCGCCGATGCCATCGCCGGCCTCGAAGACCCGCACCTTGTAGCCCTCGCTGCGCAGGCGGTGCAGCATATAAAGTCCGGCAAAGCCTGCGCCAACGACGACCGCATCAAAATCCTGTTCTGATTTCACGATGGTTTCCTCTTTCCCTCAAAGCTTTGCGCTATCTAGTTGCGCATTTTAGACCATTTTCGAGAATGACTGAACCACGCGCCCCGACAGCGCCGGATTAATCCCCGTTCACGGAAAAATAATGCTTGGCGTCGTGCAGCGCGCGGGTGTTTCATGCTGTGGTCGAAACGCCTGGGGGAGACGACGCCATGAATGTTATGCGCAAGACCGGGATCGCCACAAACCACCCGTTGGATCCGTTGACCGCGGATGAAATAGAAAACGCCGTGTCCGTGGTGAAAAGGGCGCCCTTTTGCAACGACAGGGTCAAATTCGAAACCGTGGAACTGGCCTATCCGCCCAAATCCTCGGTACGGGCCTGGTCGCCTGGCGAGAGACTGCCCCGACAGGCCTTTGTCTGCGCCTATGACACCAGCAACGGCGAGGTCCATGAATGCGATGTCGATCTGGACAACGGTGTTCTGGCCGCCCACGAAATCGTGCCTGGCGCCCGTCCGGCGGTGATGATCGACGAAATCGTCGCGTGCGCCGAGAATGTCGCGGCCCATCCTGACTTCATCGCGGCCATGGCCCGGCGTGGCGTTACCGATCTCTCTAATATCCAGGTCGATCCGTTTTCCTCTGGCAACTTCGGTTTCGAGGACGAGCAGGACCTTCGCATCGTCCATTGCTGGGTCTACTACCGCACAGGCGAGTATGACAATGGCTATGCCCATCCCGTCGAGGGCCTGAACGTGATTTACGATTTGAACCGGGAAGCGGTGGTGCAAGTGCTCGACCGCACCGTGACCGACCTTCCTATGGCAGAGCAAAATTACGCGGTCCGCTTCGACGAGGTTGCGGCGGGGCTGCGTGACGACCTGCGCGCCATCGAGATCAGCCAGCCTGATGGCCCCAGCTTTGCCGTCGACGGCAATCAGGTGGAATGGCTCAACTGGCGTTTCCATGTTGAGTTCAACGCCCGCGAAGGCCTGGTGCTGAACGATATACGCTTCGATGATGGTACGGGCCCGCGCTCCGTTCTTTACCGCGCCGCGGTTGCTGAAATGGTCGTGCCTTACGGTGATCCCAGCTATGGCCATTACCGGAAAAACGCCTTCGATGTGGGTGAATACGGTCTTGGCCGGCTTGCCAATCCGCTGAAATTGGGCTGCGATTGCCGGGGATATATTCATTACTTCGATGGTGTGGTGGTCGATACGGCCGGCGCGCCGGTGGTCATCGAAAACGCCATCTGCATGCATGAAGAGGACGACGGCATGCTGTGGAAACATACTGACTATATGACCATGGATGTGGAAGTACGCCGCTCGCGCCGTCTTGTGGTGTCCTCCATCGCCACCGTGGGCAACTACGAATACGGTTTCTATTGGAACCTCTATCTCGACGGCACCATCGAATTGGAGGTCAAGCTGACCGGGATCATGAACACGGCCGGCCTGAATGACGTATCCGGGGACAAATACGGTACCCAGGTCGCAAAAGGCGTGGTGGCGCAAAATCACTTGCATCTGTTTTGCGCCCGCCTCGATAGCGCCATTGACGGTGATGAAAATTCCCTGGTCGAAGTCAACGTGGTGCAGGACCCCATGGGCGAAGGCAACCCCTGGGGCAACGCCTTCAGGGCCGAGGAAACGGTTCTAAAAACCGAAGATGCGGCCCGGCGTTGCCGCAACCCCGATAGCGAACGCTATTGGAAACTGGTGAACCCGAACAGACTTAACGCCATGGGCAAGCCCACGGCCTATAAGCTTGAGGCTTCCAGCATGGTGCGACCGTTTCACCACCAGGAAACCTTATTGGCAAAGCGGGCAGCGTTCCTCGACCACCATGTCTGGGCCACGCCCTATGATCCGGAGCAACGATATCCCGCCGGCCGTTATGTCAACCAAAGCCAGGGCGACGACGGCATCGCGGCCTGGACCGCTGCCGGCCGGGCCATTGAGAACACCGGCATCGTGCTCTGGCATACCTTCGGTATCCTGCATTTGCCACGGCTGGAAGACTTCCCCGTGCAGCCGGCAGTGAAATGCGGTTTCTCGCTCATGGCAAACGGTTTCTTCGACCGGAACCCGACCCTGAATATGCCGCCATCGGTAGACGGCGGGCCGGCCTGAGCGCGCTTGGACCCTGCGGAACCGGGGCGCTGTCAACGATCTGGGACATCCCGTGGCCGCTTCCCCGACCTGCTCTGAATAATTGGTTCAGTTGCCCTGGCCATCTGTATCGACGTAGGGGTCCTCGACCCTTGGCCAGTAGGGCGCTTCAAGCTTTGTGAACGCAATGGCAGCGAAATCCATGTTCAAGGTCCCGGGAGAGCTGGCATAGATCACTTCGGTGGCGATTGGCGCAAAGCCCGCATAGAAATGTTGCGAGGATTTGGCAACGATCAATTTCAGCGCCGAAAGATCCATACCGAACTGGGCGAAAGCGTCGGGGTGAAAGGTCTGCCCGCGAATGGAATTGAGCACCAGGTTCACATTCCCCTCGCCCCGCAACCAGACGGCATCGCCAATATTTGCCGTGACGCGGCCAAAGGGTTGAGATGCGTTTTCGATTATCCCTTCAACCTTGACATTGAGATCAATGGGCGCGCCGGATTCGCGGCAGCATTTGCCGCCAATACGCAGGTTCAATTGCGCGCCAACCCCCGCTTCCTGGCAATGCCGTATCGCCATGGGGTCCCAGTAAAGGCCGCTGACGTTGTCCGTCAGGCCGGTATCGAGAATTTCCTGCAATAAAAAGGTGGAATCGGACGGCGCTCCGCCGCCCGCGTTGTCCGACACATCGGCAATCACCACGGGGCCGGCCAGGGCCGCCGCGCGCTGCAATGCCTCTTTGTAGGGAACAATTTCTGGCGCGGTCCGATGCCGCATTTCCCAGATTTCCTGCCCCAGCCGCCGGGCCAAGACGCCGGCCTTGGCCTCGTCCCCATCCGAGATCACCAGCATTCTGGCGGTTGCGCAGGGCACGTCGCCCCAGGGGAAACCGTGCGCAAACGAGATGGAAAGAATACCGTTGCTGCCTTCAAGTTCCTGCATGCGGGCGACGAAGCTCTTCATGGGCTCGATGGGTGTGCGCCAGGTGCTGACCATGCGGCAGTCGTGCACGGCCATCACCGGGTTGGTCTTACCCAAGGCCTTGTCACGGCACAGATCGTACAGTTCCTGGGCCCGCTCGTGGGGATCGATATGGGGGTATTCCTTGAAAGTGATCAGCCCATCCGCCGCCGCGCACATTTCCGGCGTGATACTGCAATGCAGGTCAAGCTCGCCGCCAATGACCGTTTGTGGTCCGGCGATCTGCCGGCAACGGCGCAGTAAGTCGCCCTCGCAATCGTCGTAGCCGTCCGCGACCATAGCGCCGTGCAGAGCGATCAAAAGCATATCAACCGGCAGGGCAGCCTTTAGGTCCCGCAACAATTCATCGCGGTATGCTTCGTACACCCTGCGTACGGTGGGCCCTGCCGGCTGTGCGAAGGCGGCAATGCTTTCCACCACTTCGCCGCCGTCGCTTTCCGCCCGTTCCCGCCAGACATGCAGCGGCGCGGAATGGAGGTTCGGTGGGTGCCGGGTCGCATCACCGCGAAACAGCATGGTCTCCTGGTAATTCGCCATCCCGGTTGGGATCGGCGAAAAGGTATTGGTTTCCGTGCCAAGACAGGCAATGAAGACCTTCATGGGCAATCCTCCCCTATCACCGCAAGGTGGTGTTAACCCGCGGCACCCGGGCCAAACCGCGCCGGCGACAGGTCAGCCGCGATGACGCCGAATTCTTTCAGATCGGCCGGAACGTCACCGCCCGCGGCCAAGGCCGCGGCCACACGCCCCATGGACGGTGCGGTTTGAATGCCGTAACCACCCTGCCCGGCCAGCCAAAAAAAGCCGGCGACCTTTGGGTCAAAACCCACGACTGGCGTTTTATCGCCAACGAACGAACGCAATCCCGCCCAGCTGCGGATAATGCGGCGAATTTCCAATGTAGTCGCCGCTTGCAGGCGATCGACGGCAATGGCGATATCCAGCTCATCCGGTTGTACGTCGCAGGGCGCCATTGGCATTTCATCGGCCGGCGAACCCATTATCGCGCCGCTTTCCGAGCGGGCGTAAAATTCCTCGTCCGCATCGATAAAGGCGGGCCAGGCCGCGAAAGGTATATCGCCGGGCCCATCGAATAGAATGGCGGTGCGGCGTTTCGGCACCAGCCCGACACGATCCGCCCCGGCCAGGTCGGCGATTTCATCGCACCAGGCGCCGGCCGCGTTGATCACGACCTTGGCGAAAATATCTTCGCCCCCGGTGCGAACGCGACAGGTGCCGCCTTCATGGGTCAGAGCGGTAACCCTGGCATCCTGGCGCAGCTGGGCGCCGCGCCCCCGGGCGCCGCGCAAAAAGCCCTGGTGCAGGGCGTTGACATCGATATCCATGGCTTCCGGCTCCAACACCCCGGCCGCGACATAGCCTTCGCGCAGCACCGGCACCAGTTCCCGGACCTCCCTACCGGTCAGGCGCTGCATAGTATCAAGATGCTCCGCGCCGGCGTCATAGGCCGCATCAAGGGCGGCCATCTGGTCATCACGGCCAACGAACAGGGCGCCGCGCGGAGTCAGGATCGGTGTCTCGGCAAAGCCATCGGGCGGATCGATCAGAAATCTGCGCCCGCCGGTTGTGAGGGCGCGGATCGGTGCGTTGCCATAGGCCTCTGTAAATAGCGCGGCCGAGCGCCCGGTGGTGTGATAGCCAGGCTGGGATTCCATTTCCAGCATCAACACGCTGCCTTCCGCGGACAGGAAATAGGCCGCCGATGCACCGGCCATGCCGGCGCCGATAACAACAAAATCAAATATCTGGCTATGGGGTATCTTATCAGACGCCATGGGATTGTTGATCTCCGCCGCTCCCAGACCCCTTGTCAGGCAGCCGGTTCCACCATAAATTTTCGCATGGAAAATGCAAGAAACGCGCCCGGCCCCGGCCATCGGTTTCAGCGCTCATTGAAATTTTGCAGCGGGTACGCGTCATGCGCCTGATTACGGCACTCGACAAATTTCGCGAAAATGTCTCGGCCGAAACGGTTCTGGTGCGCAGGCGACGGTGGAAAATGATCGACACGGGAGGCGCGGGCCCGGTGCTGCTGATGCTGCCCGGCACATTGGGCAATGCGGATATTTTCTTCAAACAAATCGGGACGCTGGGCGGGCATCTGCGGATTATCGCCCTGGCCTATGCATTGATTGACGATGTGGACCTGCTGGCCGGCGATATCAATCGCCTGCTGCAAAGACTGGCCATCCCGCGCGCCAGCATACTAGAGCATTTCCGGGCTATTCTGGGTCATTTGACCGTCCACCAAGGCCCCGTGGGTAGGCGTGGTTTGCCGGTCGATGTGGGACATCGTCCGAAAACCGCAACGCCGCCACGGGGCCTTGGTGGACGGCCTTCGGTGGCGACCCTAAGCCATTCGGATGCGTTGCGCCGCTAGCCCGATGTACCACATCGCGCTACGCGACGCGCCTACCCGAATGGCTTAAGGTCGCCATCAAATGACCCACAATAGCCCGGAAGTGCTCTAGGCTCGTCGTTCGGTGGTTTTATGGCCCAGGTATTCGCCGAGCGTTATCCGGCCCGGGTCGACACGCTGTTCATCAGCAACTCGCTGACGGATGTCAGTCTGATCGCTCCGGCCTTTCCGCCCGCCGACGAACTGGCGAAGATGCCGCCCGGGGCCTTGCGGGCGCAAATCTCGGGCCAGATGGCCAACTGGGACGCACCGGAAAAAATCTTTGTCGAACTCAGGCAGCTTCTCTTGCGGGAGTTGGCCCGTAATCTGCCGCCGAGAGCGCCGAAACTACGTCTGGCAGCCCTTTTGCGGCGCCGCGTGCCGCCACTCCCAGCCGTGCCGGACAGTCGGATCGTCATCATTGATTGTCACGACGATCCGCTGATCCCGCCCGCCGTTCGCGATGATGTCCGGGCGCGGCACCCCGCCGCCGAACAGCACAGCTTGCTCTCGGGCGGGCACTTCCCTTATCTCACGCGAAGTGCTGCCTATAACGACATTCTGACCAAGCGGCTGTTGGCAAATTAGAAGACCGGCCTATTCCCGTTCCTTTTCGAAGGAACTCTCTTCCTTTGGAAGCTCATGGAGAAAAATTTCCTCGCAAATCCGACCCGTGAATTTTTCGGATAGGTCTTCTCCTGGGTTTGACGTGATTGCAAGGCCAAGTAGGCCGCCGCCTGCGTTCCCAACTTCGATATAGTATTCAGCCAACTTGGCTCCCTCCGGCAATTTTACAAGCCTGACGGAGCCCGCCATATTGGTAACGTCACCAACCAGCATGACGGTAACTGGATTAGCTTCCTTGAAGTTATCGATGCGAACGGCAAGGTCGATATCAGTGCTGCCCTTTGCGCATTGATCAAGACCTGCGGTCAACGCTATCTGCACTTGAGCGGCCAGGTCAGGGGGCGCAGTGGGCGCGGCTATTTTGACGGTGATATTGCGCACATTCAGCGTTTTGACATCGATGCCGGGAACGGGTTTTAAGGCTGTTACAGCCGGCACACAGGCGCCGAGCGTTAATGCGGCCAACGCCGTCATGGCCGCGAATTTGGCTTTTTTCGGTTTCGTAATGAAAGTTGAAGTTGCCACAGTTTTTTACTCGCCGGTTAGGGTACATTTACAAACTTGGAAGCTACAAGTATAGTATCGCATTAGCTAGTGTTTTTACGCGAATTTATGCTTATGAGCGCAAGATAATGAGTGTGGTTTTGTTTAGATTATCATTTTGCGTATTAATTTTCCTGGCGACTCTCCCATCATTTGCACCCAAGGCTGACCAGGCCAAGGCTCTAGATGATGGCACCAGCAAATCTGCTGGCATGCCGGCAGCGCAGGGAATAACGCCCGGTATGTCGGCGATCGGCTACCAAATAGAGGGCTTGGATCAATTTCAGGGCACGGCTTCGTCGATAACGGTTGCCTGTAGCGACGTGCAATATGGCTTCGATCATTCCAACTTGGTAGCGCAGCGCACCATAGAGTCACTAAGACGCGCCGGCGTATCCGACAATTCGAACCTTACGCTCAGCTTCAAAAATGTCCGGATCGTACTTCATTGCCATGTCTCTGGATTTATCGAGAATTTTTGTATTGCCGAGAGCGAAATATCACTTGTCCTGAAGTATCCAAGCATAAAACAGGATGAAATTTCGCGGCAATACTCAAGCGACGCTTTAAGTCGGAGTCCGCCCGAACTCCGATGCTTGGAGGGGCCGAATGTGATCGAAGACGCCTTCATGGGTGCACTGGATGCGTTGCTCATAGATTTGAATCGTGACGTCAAGACCGTAAACTTCTTACGGGCCGATCCCTCCAAAAAAAGATCAGATGTTTCTAAAACCCCAATGGCGGCGCAATTGCCCAAATTTGCGGCACCGGCTGATGTAAATGTCTTTCAAGGGCAATGGGAAAGTGCCGCAGTTCAATGTGGCATGGACGATTCAGGCTACAGTCGTCATATCCGGATCATGCTAAGCGTCGACGAAAATATCGTCAGAGGACACCTGCGACAATATAGCTTCTCTGACTCGAACGTGAGCGATGAGTTTTCATCTCCCGTTCCAGGTAATCTGGTTCTTCAGAAACAACTGGATCACGTAGACGGAGAGCTTTTTCTGAAATTCGATCGGGTCGCCACGACGGTGACCGGGTCTTTTGACGGTTGCGCGTTGTACCTTTCGCGAAGATAGGGCCTTTCCGAGCTATTCTGGGTCATTTGACCGTCTACCAAGGCCCCGTGGGCAGGCGCGGTTTGCAGGTCGATGTGGGACATCGTCCAGGAACCGCAACGCCGTTCAGTGAGGCGCAGCAGAATTCGCCTCAGTTGCCCAGCGCTTCGAACTTGTCCATCAGTTCGTCTTCGCTTTCAACGAAGTCCGGGTTCTGTTCAATGCAGTTGACCACCGGACAGACCAGGCGACATTGCGGTTCGTCTTCATGGCCGATGCATTCGGTGCATTTGAAGGCGTCGATGGTATAGAAGGGATCACCGGCGGTAATGGCCTCGTTCGGGCACACGGGCTCGCAGGCATCGCAGGCGGTACAGGTTTCGTTGATCAATAGGGCCATGATCGGCTCCTTTCTCGAATAGGTTCAGGATGCTTTCGGCAGCGCGTCCAAATCGGCCAGTTTCTGATGGCGGAAGGCGCCCCAAAGAGCAGCGCCAATGGCGCCGGCGTGGATGGAGTCCGGATGGCTTTGCAGATCCAGGTCCATTTTTTGCGCCGCCATGCGTTCCGCCATGGTCGCGACCAGGCCGCTGTCATTGGCCAGACCGCCCGTAACCAGGACCACGCCGTCGGCAACACGGGTTGACTTCAGCAGCTTGACCAGCCGGTCCGCCATAGAGGTGTGGATGCCTTTCAGAATGTTCTGGGTCGAAATGCCCCGGCTGACCATGTTGATCACATCCGTCTCCGCCAACACGGCGCAGATCGAACTGACGGCCTCCGGATCGTCGGCCTGTTGCGACAGTTCGCCGACTTCGTCCAGGGCGACGCCCAGATAACGGGCGATGTTCTCCAGAAACTGACCAGAGCCGGAGGCGCATTGGCTGGTCATCTTGTAGGTCAGAACCTTGCCACGCTCGTCCACCCGAATAGCCCGGCCATGCAGCGCGCCCACATCCATGGCGGCCCGTGTTTCGGGCTGCAGATATATGGCGCCACGGGCATGGGTGGTCATGGAATAAAAGTGTCCGGTGCGGAATTCAATATTCTCGCCTTCACCGGTGGTTGCCACATAGTCGATGTCGTCTTCCGTCAGACCCGCCTCGGCCAGCATTTCGTCATAACATTGACGCGCCAGTTCCATGGGCTCGCGGCGGCGAATGCGTTCCACCCGCTTGCACAGCCATTCGGGGTTCTCGCCGCCCTGGCTCTGAAACAGCGCTGCCTTTACGGCGCCGCTGCCAACGTCGATACCTGCCGTGATATGCATCTCAATGCTCCCCTGTTGACGTTTCAGGACTATCCACCGCCCGGCGCGCGAAGGTAGCCGCGCCCAGAGCGCCCGTATAGATGGAGTCCGGGTCGATATTGATGGTCAGATCGCCATAGTTTTCCTTGATCAACTGCCGCAATGCCTTCACCGCCGCGCCGTTATTGGCGACGCCGCCCGTGAAGGTGAACTGATCGCGAATGCCGCCAGAGCGGGACAGGATCGACATGGCGCGCAGGATGATGGCCCGATGCAGGCCGGCCAGAATATCCTCCCGCGCCTCACCCAATGACAGACGGTCCCGCAATTCGGCGCCCGCGAATACGGTGCAGGTGGAGTTGATACGGACATTGCGGGTCGACTTCAGGGCCAAAGGCCCCAGTTCGTGCAGGCCCAAATTCATCTCGTCGGCGATATAGCCAAGATAGCGGCCGCAACCGGCGGCGCAACGGTCGTTCATTTGAAAATTCTCCACGATGCCGGCGGGATCCACCTGGATTGCCTTGGTATCCTGGCCACCAATATCCAGCACCGTCGAGGTGTCGGGATACATCACATGGGCGCCCAGGCCGTGGCAGAGAATTTCCGACCGAATGTGCTCTTTGGAAAAGGGCAGCCGGGCCCGGCCATAACCGGTGCCGATGACGTAGGTTTCCTCCAGGGCCACATCCAGAGCCGCCTTTACCGGCGCCCGCACCGCATCGGATGCCGCCGACAGATCCGCGAAGGCAACAAAAGTGCGGTCCAGGGCCCGCATCAGCTTGTCCGACAGGCTTTCTTCCGAAATGCGGTTCTCCACATCGATGATGGAGCGGTCATAGACATTCAAAACATAGTCAAACGACAGCTTGCTTGCCCCGGCGACCTCCTCGCCCACTGCCAGATAGCGTGAACCGGCAACATCGCGGAAAAAATCAGACTTGCGATTGGCGCCGGCCGCGAACTGTTCCGGCGCCTCGTCGTTCAGGCGGCGAAAGATTTCGGCCAGGGCTTCGTGCAGCGCGTCTGTGTCGGCGCCGAAACGATCTGGAGAAGCGTTGGCGGTGCAGGTTTGTTCCAGGTCCGCCAACTGCTCCAGGAACTGTACCAGGCGGAAATCCCGCACCAACTGGTCCAGGAAGTCGTCCAGGCGGCCGTCCAGGGCAGCCACCCCGTCCAGGCTCTGGCGGAACAAATGAAAGCGGGCGTTCAACAGCGCTTCCTGTTTGGCAACCTCGGCCGCCACGTCATAGTTGGAGCGGGAATTGGTGATGCCCCGGCCCAGAACCTGCAGTTCCTCGTTCATGACCACAGCCTTGGTGGTAGTAGAGCCCAGGTCGATGCCAATAAAACATTGCATGGATTGATCCTCCTAGGCGGCCTGGTTGGCGCCCTTCTGTTGCAGCATCTGGAAATAGCTCTCCAAACGGTTTTTCACGTTGGCGGCGGAGAAATAGCGTGGATCGACCAGATCGGTTTCAATGAAGGCGCCCGGTTTGCCGGTGCGTTTTTCGATCTCGCGCAGCATCAACAATTGCCCGGCGGAAAAGCTGTTGCAGCTTTTCACCGAATTGATCACCAGGCCGTCGGCCTGATAGTCGTCAATGTAGCTGCACAACATCTTGATCCGCGCCGGCAGGCTCAGATTTGTGTAACAGCCCAGGCAATAGTCGGCCAGGGATTCGATGGGATTGTCTGGGTCATGGCGGAAACCGAAGTCATAAACGCCGCCAACCTTGGTGTAGGAGGAAGCGACGACCACAGCCCCTTCGTCGTAGAACATCTTCCAGAATTCGCGGAAGTTGGTGTAATTCGGCGTGCCTTCGACCACCAAGCGGAAGCGTTCCTTGCCGAAATCGCCTTCCGGCGTGACGGGTCCCTGGCCGTTCGCAAGGCGCTGTTGGATTTCGCCGCGCAGGGTGCGGTAATATTCCGTTGCCGCCTCGGTGCCACGAAAAGCGGTGAAGATTGGCCCGATGTAATAGACGCCGCCGAAAAAGGCATCGATGGGCGAGGGCCTGTTTTTGGCCGATTGCAGGATCCAAACCAGATCGTCCTCGGCCTTTGCCGATTCCCGCATATATTGCCGCAGGCGGTCGATGTCGAATTTGATACCGCTGACCCGCTCCAGGGTCGGGATAACGTCTTCCTTCAACTGCTTGACAACATAGTCGCGCATGTTCGGCGTGATTTTGCCATCGGCCTGGTAGGGCACGTGCAACATGATGGTTTCGCAGTCGTATTTTTCCCGCACCAGTTCGAACCATTTCATGAAGGTGAAACAGCCGGTGTAGGAGAGAAGCAGAACATCCGGGTCCGGCAGCTTGTCTCCCGTGGGGCCGATATTGCCCTGCAGCATCATGCCCAGGTCGGATTTGACATAGGTGCAGACGTCCTCGGACTGGCCGTGGCGCTCGGCCTCCATGATCAGGCGGCCCGATTTTTTCCGCATGCCGTTTTGCAGGGCGTTGATCTCTGGGAAATTACGGGTGATGTCAAAGCA
The DNA here is from genome assembly GCA_021776235.1 of Alphaproteobacteria bacterium. Taxonomy (GTDB): domain Bacteria; phylum Pseudomonadota; class Alphaproteobacteria. The sequence goes on from JAJFGG010000019.1 coordinate 26,648, forward strand.
CATCAGCAATTCATTCAGGTTGCCCGGCACGAAAGTCGATGAGACTTTTCGGCCCTCTTCATTGGCGGTGGAGAGAGATTTGAAATTGGCGTCGATCATCTCCTTCTGCTTCAGCATGGAAGGTTCTTTGATCACTTCTTGGGGGGCGGCTTTGCTCATCATGCACTCCAAAGCTTGATTGAATCGGCGAAGGTGCCCGCCTGCTCGCGGATCGCCTGAAGTTGACCGGTGTTTTCGGCGTATTTGAAGGCCGTGAAGGGAATATCGTCGCGGTTCAGGGCCTCTTGCAGCATGGGACGGTCCAATAGGGCCGGGTCGCAAAAACTGGGCGCGGCGAAGATCACCCCTTCGGCCCCGCTGTTACGCACCTGCTCGATCAGGAATTTGCCTTTGTCCGCCTTGTCCGGTTCGAACTTGGCCGAGGTGGCGGCGGAATGGTGCAGGAACGCCTTCGACAGGTTTTCCATGGGCTCGCCAGTGGTGGGTACGTCATCCAACAGCCACCGGGTAACCAGCAGAAAATCGTCGTCAACCACATAGCAGCCGGCCATTTCCAGGGACTTGATAAGACCCAGAGGCGGCTGTTCGCAGAACACGCCGTTGATCACGACCCGGCAATTGTCGCGTCGCGGCCGTTCTTCCCTGCCGGCGGCGGCGACATAGTCGCGCAGCAGTTGGCTATGCTCTTCCACCGGCAGAACCATGCCGGCACGCAACAGCAAATAGATCTCGGATGTCGGGGCCTGCCAGGGTTGACCGGCACGGAACTGATAAAGGTCCGCGAGCGCTTTGCGGTTGTCGTTATAGAGCGCAATGGATCGGCGCAGATCGTCATCGGTGATCGGACGTCCAGCCAATTCGCCCAGATCGTCGCGCAAGGATTGCAGTTCATGGATATAGAAGGTGCCGGCGATATTGTCGTCGTAGGTTTGCGGCACGTCGAAGTAACGCACGTACTTATCCTTGAACAGCAGTTGCCACATGCCGGACAGATTTCGGATGACATCGCAGATACTGGGGAACAGCATGCCGTCCAGGCTGTCGAGGCGGCCGGTCAGGCCCAGTTCTATGGTGGAGCGGGGGATGCGGCAAATATAGCTTTGATAGTAGGCATCGCCGTGGATCACCTCCAACTGATCGCCGCCGCCTAAAATTCCCACTGGCAGCATGCCGGCGGCATGGATGATTTCGCGTGGCACATAGATCGGCAAATAGCCGATCGCCTTGCGCCCCGGTTCAGCCGCCTTCCACTCCTTGACGACATTGAAATGCAGGTCGTCGTACAGAGCCTGGCAGCGGTCGACAATTTCTTGCACGGTCATCTTGGTTTATCTCCCGAATGGTAGCCATGACCTCGTCGCCTTCCCCTGACTTTGTCTTTCCCCCAGTTTTCAACAAGTTCGCAACCGGTTCGCGATTGCTTTGGATTTGCTTGCCGCCGCTGCCAAAAAACACCCCAAAGGCATTGACGTAATCCACTTGTTCAAGCTAATATCGTATTTAAGTACCATAATACGGTTTTGGCCGTCAAGTGGCAAAAATGCAGGAAAGGACATTCGATGACCCAGGCAGAGACGCAAAAGCGTGCTTCGGTGCCAGATGCAACGACGGCGTTGGCAAGTCCAACCATCGCCTTCGCCATGCTGGGCAGCGGCGGTTCCGGCGTCATGACGGCAGCGGAAATTCTGCTGCGGGCCGCCGCGCGGGCCGGCTATTTCGGCTTGATGACGAAATCCTTCGGGCCGCAAATCCGCGGCGGCGAGGCCGCCGCCTTCGTTACGCTATCGACCCAACCGGTGGAAACCCAGGCCGATCAGGTCGATTTGCTGTTTGCCATCGATTGGAAAAACGCCGGACGATTTGCCGGCGAACTGCAATTGAGCACGGATACATTGGTCATTTCAGGCGAAGCAGGGGCCGAGCTGCCCGACATCGCGACAGCGCCGCGGCCCCGCCTGGAAGAGATCAACCTAAAGGCTCTGACCCGATCCCACAAAGGCACCCGGCCAAACATGGTTGCCCTGGGCGCGGTGGCCGGCGCCATCGGTTTGCCGCGGGACGCAATCGCGGACTTGGTTCAGGAACGCCTGAGCAAGAAGGGCGAGGCGGCCATGGCCCAGGGCCTGACCGCCGTCGACTTGGGATTTGACGAGGCGGCAAATTTCGCCCTGGCCCAACTGGCGCCGGCACCGGAGGATACGCCGCGCTGGATCATTTCCGGAAATCAGGCCGCGGGTTACGGCGCCATACGAGGTGGCGTCCGCTTTGCCGCGGCCTATCCCATCACGCCGGCGACGGAAATCCTGGAATGGCTGGCCCCGCGCCTACAAAAGATCGGCGGCTTGCTGGTGCAGGCGGAGGACGAGTTGGCCTCTATCAACATGATCATCGGCGGCTCGTTCGGCGGCGCGGCGGTTTTGACCGCGACTTCGGGGCCGGGCCTGGCGCTGATGAGCGAATCAATTGGCCTTGCCGTGGCGGCGGAAATACCGCTGTTGGTGATCGATGTCATGCGCGGCGGGCCGTCCACGGGCATCCCGACAAAATCGGAACAGTCGGATCTGAATATCGCCGTGTATGGCCTGCACGGTGACGCACCGCACGTGGTAACGGCGCCAAATTCAATTTCCGACTGCCTGTTCACGGCGCAATGGTCAACCCATCTGGCCGAATCCATGCAAGTGCCGGCCATCATGCTGTCTGATCAATCTTTCGGACAGGCCCTGGGTATCGTGGAAAAGCCGGCGGAGCTGGCCTTCGCCACCCGCCGGGCCGTGGCCGAGGCGCCGGGGCAGGATTATCAACGCTATGCCCTGACCGCCACAGGGGTTTCGCCCATGGCCCTGCCCGGCACGCCGGGCGGGCAATACACCGCCGACGGCTTGGAGCACAGCGAGACCGGCACGCCTTCGTCTGGCGTAGCCGATCATAACCGGCAGTTGGAAAAACGCCTGCGCAAAGTTGTGGATTTCGAATACGGCGATCACTGGGCCCAGATTGAAGGCGACGGAACCGCGGCCATTGTCACCTGGGGCTCGGCCACCGGGCCGGTGCGCCAGGCCATGCGCCGCGTTGACCCCGAGGGTAGGCGCCTGCGTCTGATCTCTCTGCGCCTGATCAGCCCGGCCCAACCCGCACGCCTGGCCCGGGCTTTGGCGGGCTGCAGCCAGATCCTGGTCGTCGAGCAAAGCCAGATGGCGCAGTTCTTTGGCTATCTGAAGGCGCAATTCGAGCTACCGCCAATGGCCGATCTGTACGCCCGGCCGGGGCCTCAACCGTTTCGGGCGGCAGAGATCGCCGCCAAGCTAGAGGAGTGGCTGTCATGACCGCTGAAACCGCCCGCCGACTGACCGCGCGGGATTACAAATCCGCTTTGAAGCCGGTCTGGTGTCCGGGCTGCGGTGATTTCTCCATCCTCTCGGCGATCACCATGGCCATGGCCGAGATCGCCCGGCCGCCGGAAGAAGTCGCGGTCATTTCCGGCATCGGCTGTTCCTCGCGGGTGCCGGCCTATACCAATTGTTATGGCTTTCATGGCGTCCATGGCCGGGCCCTGCCCTTGGCCACCGGCCTGAAGTTGAGCCGGCCCGATCTGCTGGTGATCGCGGCGGGGGGCGATGGGGACGGTTACTCCATTGGCGGCAACCATTTCCTGCACGCCTGCCGGCGCAACGTGGATTTGACCTATATTGTCATGGACAATCAGGTCTATGGCATGACCAAGGGCCAGCCCTCACCGACCACGCCGCCCGAGTGGGATAGCGCCATGGTGCCGGGTGGTACCGGCTTGCGCCCCTTCCATCCCCTGGTCATTGCCCTGGCGGCGGGCGCCAATTTTGTCGCCCGCGCCTTCTCTGGCGATCCCAGCGGCACGGCGCAGATCCTTGTCGACGCGATCCGGCATCCGGGCTTTTCTCTGATCGAGATTCTCAGCCCCTGCGTCACCTTCCGCCCCGAGGAGCGGGAATGGGCGAAACAGGTGCACCCGGCTGCGGTTGAGGAAACCGGCGACCGGGCCCAGGCGGCGCGCCGGGTCTTGACCGATGATGGCTTCAATACCGGCATCCTGTATTGCGGCGACCGCGCGCCCTATCAACCTGCTTTCGCTGCAAGCGGAATGGAACCCGCAGGGGGAGGAGCGGCGGGAAATGCCGATTTTGATATGGAGTTCCGGCCATGAGTGGTCCCGAAGGCCCCAAACGCGGCGATCAAGGGCCCCTGGCGATCGCCGCCACCGATCGCGAAACCTTGCTGGCGCATGCCTATGCCATCGAACAGGAAGCGGCCGAGCGCTACGAGGCCCTGGCCGAACAGATGTATGACTGTGGCAATGAAGAGGTCGCCGGCCTGTTCGCCAAGTTGGCGGAGATCGAAGCCAAGCATGCCGCCGAATTGAGCCTCGAACATGGCGCTGCTAACAAGCCCATGGCACTGGCGGATTTCATGTGGGAGGGTCTGCAATCGCCCGAGGTTATACCGTTTGAGGAGATGCATTACCTGATGCAGCCCCATCAGGCCCTGACCCTGGCGCTGGCCGCGGAACGCCGCGCGCTGCTGTTCTATGAGGCGGTGGCGGGGCAAGCAGCGAATGAAGACATGCGAACCTTGGCCGCCGAGTTCGCCGCCGAGGAGGCCGAACATGTCCGGCTGGTCCTGGAATGGCAGCAACGGTACCCCGAACCCGAACCGGATTGGGATGACGACATGGATCCGCCCATGTCCCTATAGGGTCTTTCTAAAGAAGGGCGCATTTGGGCTGCGCCCGGAGGAGTTTGATGAGCAAATCCGCCATTACCATCCGCGACGCCCGGATCGGAGATATCCGTACGGTTACCCGGCTGGATGAAATCCATACCGGCCTGGCCAAGCCCGAATACTGGCAGGAAATATTCACGGCATATGTTACCGAGGACCATTTCGGGCGCTACTTCCTGATTGCCGAGGATCGCGGCGGGATGGTTGGCTTCATCGTCGGCGAAATCCGCACCTGGGAATTCGGTTCGCCGCCCTGCGGCTGGGTGTTTGCCGTCAACGTTTCCCCTGATAGCCGCGAAGGGGGTATCGGCAGTGCGATGCTGGCCGCCATATGCGAACGCTTTCGTGACTGCGGCGTCGGTACGGTACGCACCATGATCTCGCGTAACGATCCTCTTAATTTGGCCTTTTTCCGCAGTCAGGGCATGACGGCGGGACCCTATATCGAATTGGAAAAGAATCTTGACCCAGGGCCGACTGACAGCCTGAACAAAGCCGAAGCCTGAATTCCATGCGCCTGCAAAAATCAACGCTCCTGGCTCTGTATGCGGTCTTGGAACTGGCCGCCGAGCCGGGCCGCCAGATGTCCACCGCCGAGATCGCCGAGCGCTACGGCATCTCGGTGCATCACCTGGCCAAGGTCATGCGGCAACTGGTACGGGCCGGCCTGATCCAATCCGTGCGTGGCGTCGGCGGCGGCTATCGCTTCAGCGGCAATGTCAAACGGGTCACGTTGTGGGACATCATCGAAATGTTCGAGCCCAGGGCCGAAGCCCAGGCCCTCGATGATGCCGAACCGGGCCATGCCACGCCGGTCAGCCGGGCTCTGGATAGCGTGCGGGCCGAAATCGACGATCTGGCCCGCGCCACCATGCAATCCATTACCCTGAAGTCCCTGCTAAAATTCGCCCCCGCCGAGCGTACCGAAGCCTTGGCCGCTGTGGCCCGCACCCTAGCCGACAGCGGCATGCCGCAAGACTAATACGACCTTGCGACATTGCATTAAATGACTATCTGCCCTTGAAGTTGGGTTTGCGTTTTTCCATGAAGGCGGTGCGGCCTTCGGTGAAATCTTCGCTGTCGAAGCAGGCGGTGATCATCTGGTCCAGGCGGTCCATGTTGCGCATTTCCGGATCTTTCAGAACCTCCCCTACGGTGGCCTTGGCGGCGCGGATGGTCAGGGGCGCGTTTTCGGCGATCATGCCGGTGTACTCCGCCACCATGGCCTCCAGCTGATCCCGGGGCACAACCCGGTTGATCAGTCCCATGGCCAGGGCTTCCTGGGCGTTGAAACGCCGCGCGGTGAAGAAAATTTCCTTGGCCATGGACGGACCGACCAGGCTGGTCAGGGTCTTCAGGCCGGCATAGTTGTAACCCAGACCTAGACGGGCGGCGGGCACACCGAATTGGCTGTCGTCCGAGGCGATACGAATATCGGCCGCCAGGGCCACCGCAACGCCGCCGCCTATGCAGTAACCCTGGATCATCGCCAGCAGGGGCTTTTGGAACTTCGTCATGGCCTGATGGGCGGACGCAGTGGCGGCCTTATAGCGCTCTTCGGACGCGGCGGAATTGCGGTTTTCGGCGAACTCCGAAATATCGGCGCCCGATACAAAAGCCTTGTCCCCGGCGCCCGCCATTACCGCGACCCGAATGTCATCATCGGCGGCGAAATCTTCCATCACCTCCCCCACGGCCTCCCACATGGCCAGAGACACGGCGTTGCGCCGGGCCGGACTGTTGAAGATCAGCCAGCCAACGCCGTCTTCCTTGCGGGCAATCATCTTGTCGGTCTTTAGCTGCATGGCGTCGGCATCTTTCATGTTTTGCAATCAGGGATGCTATTTGTAGCCCAAGGCGCAGAGAGACGCCAATCACGTGGCAACCGTTGGGCATTTGCATACGCTGCCGAGTGGGGCATCATGAGGGCCGGACATTGCCATGACACCGGGAGAGACAATATGCGGGCGCTGATTTGCCGGGCCTGGGGCGACATTGAGACGCTGGAATTGGGCGAAATGGCGGCGCCGGAACCGGGGCCAGGGGAAATTCTGCTGGATGTGGTGGCCAGCTCGGCGAATTTCGCCGACAGCATCATGGTTGCCGGCAATTATCAGACCAAGCCGGATTTTCCCTTTTCCCCCGGTCTGGAGGCGGCCGGCCGGGTCGCCAAGCTGGGCGCTGGGGTGGAGGGTTTTCGGCCCGGCGACCGCGTCATGGCGACCCTGGCCCATGGTGGCTTTGCCGAACAGGCCGTTGCGGTGGCCGCGGAAGCCTGGCCCCTGTTCGAGGGCATGAGCTTCGCGGACGGCGCCGCCTTTACGGTGGCCTATTTGTCCGCCCACCTGGCGATCCGCTGGCAGGGCCGGCTGGAAGCGGGCGAAACCATGCTGGTTTTAGGCGCGGCGGGGGGCTCCGGCCTGGCGGCGGTGGAAATCGGCAAGGCCATGGGCGCCCGCGTGATCGCCGGGGCCAGCAGTGATGAAAGATTGCTGGCGGTCCGCAAACATGGCGCCGACGACGTCGTGAACTACGCCACCGAGACCCTGAAAGACCGGGTAATGGCCCTGACCGACGGGCGGGGCGCCGATGTCTGCTTTGATCCCGTGGGCGGCAAGCTGTTCGATGGCGCGCTTTCGTCCCTGGGCTGGGGCGGCCGCTTTATCCACTTCGGCTTTGTCGGCGGGGTGCCCCAGGTGCCGGCCAACCGGCTGCTGGTCAAGCATCGTTCAGCCCTGGGGTCGTCGTATCGCTATTTCCGCTGGCATCGGCCCGACCTGGTGCAACGCTCCATGGCCGAACTGGGCGAATTTTACGGCCAGGGCCATTTACACCCCATCATCAGCCACCGCCTGCCCCTGGAACAGGGGGTGGAAGCCTTGCGCTTGCTGACCGAACGGCGCGCCTTTGGCAAGGTGGTGTTGGACATCGCACCGGCATAGAACTGAACCAGGAGACGAAAAGTGACGCTGCACGTCAAGGAACATAGCCCGCATATCGCCATCGTGGTGATGGACAATCAGGCCAAGCGCAATGCGCTCAGCCGTGACGATCTGCGCGAACTGGGCGAGGTTTGGTTGCGCCTGCAGGACGCCCCCTATCGCTGCCTGATCCTGACCGGTGCCGGCGAGAAATCCTTTTGCGCCGGCGCGGATCTATCGGGCGATCTGTCCGCCGGGCCCGAGTTGTCCGCGATAATTTATCAGGGCCTGTTGAAATACGGCGCCTATCGCAAGCCCGTCATCGCCGCCGTGAACGGCGATTGCGCCGGGGGTGGCGTTGAACTGCTGCTCTCAACCGATATTCGCGCCGCGGCGCCCGAGGCCCGCTTCGGCCTGCCGGAAGTGCGCTGGGGCGTCTATCCTTTTGGCGGCGCGGCGCTGCGCCTGCGGCAGCAAATTGGCCATGTCCAGGCAATGGAGCTGCTATTGACCGGCCAGTTGATCAGCGCGGACGAAGCCGCACGCATAGGCCTGGTGAACCGGGTTCTGCCCCGGGACGAACTGATGCCCTGGGCCCTGCGCACGGCCGAGGCCATCGCCGGCAACAGCCCCATGGCGGTGCAGGCGGTCAAGCAGCAGATCAGCGCCACCGACGACGCCCTGAACCGGCCCCGCGAGGCAATGGAACAGGACCTGGGCGACCGGGTCCGCGCCAGCCCGGATTTCGCCGAAGGCGTCGCCGCCTTCCAGGAAAAACGCCCGGCCAGATACACGTGATCTGCACCTGTATTAGGCTATATTTGGGTCCGGCAAACAGCGGAGCAATAGCGCAACGCCATGAAAAAAACAGCCGCGACAGACGACTATTGGGCGGCCTTCGTTGCAGCCAATGGCGATGTGGACGGCAATCATACCTATGAGGCCGCGGTATTTGGCGATTCGACCGTCATGGCCAACGAACTTCTGGCACTGGTCCTATCGGGGGGAAAGCGTGCCACGGCGTCTTTGCTGCGCGATTATGCGCCCGGCAAAGAGCCTCTGCCCCAGCCGGGCGATTTTGTCGTGGTGGTGGATGGCGGCGGCCGGCCACGCTGCATCTGGCGCACCACCGAGGTCGTAGTGAAGCCTCTGATCGATGGTGACGACGCTTTTGCCTGGGACGAAGGCGAGGGCGACCGAAGCCGCACCTGGTGGCTGTCCGCCCACCGGGCGTATTTTTCAGCCCAGGCGCGGCGCGAGGGCTTTGCCATGAGTGACAGCATCGAAACCGTGTTCGAACGCTTTGAAATCGTCTGGCCGCCCGATATTGCGGATTTAATACCAACCACCATTTCCCGACCGCTGAAGTAAACAGCAATAGGAGTGTCTCATGGGGCGTACGATCCGGCGCGTGGTAACGGGCCACGATGAAAATGGCATGGCGACGGTCATCATGGATGGCACGGCCAAGTGCATATTACAGCGGCCCAACCGGCCTGGCGTAACCCTGACAAACCTTTGGCAGGTGGAGCGAACGCCGGCGCCCATGGAAAGCCATGCCGACCCGGTCGAGGGACCGTTAATCCTGCAGCCCCCTAAAAATGGCTCGGTGTTTCGTATCGTGCAGTTCGACCCGGAAGACCCCGACCAGCTGGCGACACTTGACGGCAAGGCCGCATTCGCCGAGATGGGGGCGGGCGCCAACGTCGTCGAGGGCGCACGCCACCCGTTCATGCATCGCACTGACAGTATCGACTATGCCGTGATCCTGACCGGAGAAATCTACATGTTGATGGATGAAGACGAATATCTCCTGAAAGCCGGAGATACGGTGGTTCAACAGGGCACAAACCACGCGTGGTCAAATCGTGGAACGGAATCCTGCCAAATTGCCTTTGTTCTGGTCGACGCCGTGAAGACATAGGCGCCGTTAGGTCCAGCGAAGAAAGCAGCGCTTCATTCCGTACAATTTCCTGCGTGGATAAAGCGCTGCCGTGCCGTTAAACTCGCCGCGCGCCGTAAGGCGACGAACGACGAATGGCGGCGATCCTTTTCTACGCGAAAGAAGGCAAGACAATGAGTGAATGCCCCTGCGGTTCCGCGAAGCCGTTTGATGGATGTTGCGGCCCGTATATTGACGGTGCCCCGGCGCCCACCGCCGGAGCCACCATGCGCTCGCGCTATAGCGCCCACGTGCTGGGAAACACCGACTATCTCGTCGCCACCCTGTCGAAAGATCAGCGCGCCGACTATGACAAGGAAGAGGCGGAACAATCCTTCGCCGACACCAAATGGCTCGGCCTGGAAATACGTAAGACCGACATGGGCGGCGAGACGGACGAGTCGGGAAGGGTCGAATTCGTCGCCCGCTACCGTAACGGCATGCAACAGGTCGCCCACCACGAATTGTCGTTCTTCACCCGCGAGGAAGGCCGCTGGGTCTTCTCCGGCTGTGAGATGAACCCGAAGGCGCCGACGGTCAGGGTCCAAAAGGTCGGACGCAACGACCCCTGTACCTGCGGCTCGGGAAAGAAATACAAGAAATGCTGCGGCGCGTAATGGACGGCCCACCAATGGTATGATTGGACGGGTTTACCTTGTCGGGTCGCCGGCGACCTGGATCATGGTCTTGCCGAAATTGCCGCCTTCCAGCATGGCGCGGAAGGCGTCCGGGGTATTTTCCAGGCCGGGTCGTATGTCTTCCAGATAGGTCACCTTGCCGTCCTTCAACCAGTCGGCCATTTGCGCCAAAAAGTGATCTTGATGATCGGCGACGAAATTGCGGACCGCCAGGGGAAAGACACCGCAATTCTGTTTCTCGAACACCGCATGGCCCGTCTCCATCCAGGTCTCTGCCGGGTCGCGGCCGTCTTTATTGCCATATTGCGAAATCAGGCCACAGCGGGTAATGCGGGAATTCCTGTTCAGATGCTGCAGCACCGCTTCGAAGGTCTTGCCGCCGACGTTTTCGTAGTAAATATCGATGCCGTCAGGGCAGGCCGCCGCCAGAGCGCTGGTCAGATCGTCACCAAGGTGCGAGACGCAAGCGTCGAACCCCAGTTCGTCGGTGACAAAGGCGCATTTCTCTTTGCGGCCCGCAACCCCGACGACGCGACAGCCCAGGATTTTCGCCACTTGACCCACCACCTGGCCGACACCGCCGGAAGCGGCGGAAACCACGACGGTTTCACCGGCCTTGGGTTGGCATTGCACGACCAGGCCGGAATAGGCCGTCAGTCCCAGCATGCCGAGGACGCCGACGGCGGTGGAAACAGGCGCCAACGTTGGATCCAGTTTTCGCGGGAACATATAGGTGAAAACGGAAATTCCCTCGCCGGTCAGGTCATGGCTTTGCCAGCCGTTGGTGTTGAACAGGAAATCGCCTTCGGCATAGGCGGGCATATTGCTTTTTAACACCTGGCTGACGGTGCGGCCGTGGCAAACGTCGCCGGGTTTTTCCAGACCCTGGCGTCGCCGGCCCCATTGATAGGGGTCGAGGGATAGATAAATGGTCCGGCTGAGCAATTGCCCCGCGCCGGGATCAGGTAGGGGGCCGTCGCGCCATTCGAAATCGTCGGCCAGCGGCAGTCCCTCCGGCGGCGTGCGGGCCAACAGCCATTGTTGTCGCATGGTCATCCCTTGCTCCTTTTTCTATTATTCCCAGCGTCAGGCTGATTTGTCATGCCAAAGCCCTCCGGGAGGGCTGTATTGCGTTCACGATCGGTGGCTGTCCAGGTAGATGCGGATTTTTTCCAGAACCGGCAAGGTGGAATGCATCTCCTTGTCAGTGATTTCCCCTGATAGATCGACAAGATACGGTCCGACGCTTGCCACGCAGCGCAGCCGCATTTCCCGCCCGGCCCCGGTAATGGTGACCAGCTTGCCCCGCCCATCCCGTGGATTAGCCTGGATTTCGACCAGGCCGCGTTTCTCCAGGCGTTGCAGCGTATTGGTCATCGCGCCCTTGGTCACCTGGAAGGCGCTGGCGAGGCGGGCCGGAGACCAGGCGCCGCCCAGGCGCACCAAATGGCTCAGCACGGTGAATTGAGACACCTTGAGGCCATCGGGCAAAGCGCGCTCCAAGCGGTTGCGGGCCAGTTGCTCGATGATGCCTATTTCCATGAACAGGCGAAATGCGAGCGGGACTTCGGCCGGTTCCGCCATCAACTTTCCTTTACGCCTATTCTCGTCATCAACGGCCAACGCGGGGCAGGGCCAACAGCCTCGGCGTAACCCAGGCGCGCCAGCATTTGCACCCTCTCGCCGGGCCGCTTCGTCAACCTGGCATGGATCGTTTCATAGTACGGTTGCATGGCGGCATACTCCTGCAAAGCCTGGCTCATGGGTTGCATGGCGAGGCCGTCGGCGGTGGCCTGAAGCGCCACGCGCAGATAGGCGCGGCCGGCCACGATCTGCGCCGTACGGTTGTTGCCGGAGGTCTTGATCCAGACAAAACCCATGGCCGTCATGGCGCCTTCCTCGATCATGTCGAGGCCAATCTGGTAGGATCGCGAAGACGGATCGGCAAGGCTTTCCCGGCTCAACACACCGGCCAGTTTCAAGGTTTCCAGGAATGCGCCACCCAAGGCGATGCCATCGGGATTGGCCTCGATCTCGCTGCGTCCAATGCGCATCAGATCGATGCTCTCCTGATAGGCCTCCGCCGTCCGGATCTCGGCCCACATGGCGTCCCTGGTCAGGGCCCGCAGATCCTGCAAAAGCGCCCCGCCATTGACCGCGCCTATCTGGATATTCTTCGCTGCTCCGGATTGCAAGCGCCGCACAATGTCATCATCGATGGGCCGTTTCGTGTCATAGGGATTCCGGTTGGTATGGCGTTTCAGGGCCTGGGCAAACAGCGGATCGCCCGCCAGGCCTTTTTGCGGTTGCAACGACAGGCGGGCAATAGGCTTTCGGTCCAGGCGGTTGTCCGGTTCCCCATCGGGAAAGTAGCTGATATGGGCACGATAGCCCTGCGCCGCCGCGGCAATCGAGAATAGTTCCAGAAAGCATCCCAGCCCGATCACGATCTGCCGGCTGAAGGGATCGGTTACCGGCAGCAACCGGTCGAGATCGCAGGTCAACACCGCCTCGGTGTCGCCCTTTAGGTCGATGACCCAGGGCTGCCGGTTATGTGGGTTCGGCGCCAGAATGGCATACGATAGCGCCCGGCGCATGGGATCGGGGTAAAGCGATCCCGCCTGTTCCCATGGCACGAGAGCATCTTTCGGAGTGCGGGTGGCAAGAAACGCGGCACCGCCCGCGGCAATGATGACGCCGGCCGAGCCCGCGATCCGCAAAAACCTGCGCCTGTTCATGTCCGGTAACCTCCATTGAAAGCAGCAGATATAGTTTAACGTTCAATATATATGATTTAACGTTAAACTATTCAAGGAAGAATATTCAGCATTGCCGAATACGGACCCGAAACCGCTCTAACGGCTAAAAGCCCAAGGCTTGAAACAGCATGCCGAAGGCCACGCCGAACAGCATCAGCATGGCCAACCGGGAAAGCGCGCGAAGCGACCACAGACGCCGTCCCAGGCCCAGGCAGAATCCGAACCATGACCCTTGGAAGGATGGGTTCAGGAATATGACAAAGGCGGCGAAAGCGGGGACCGCTGCCAGCGCGAAGCCGATTTCGTAGGACCCGGTGGCGGCCAGAATCAGCCCGTAGATCGCCGGGTAAATCATCATCGCGATCGAAGTAAAGGAGAGTACGCCACCAGTGACACCGCCGACCTGCCCTTCCGGCGCGAGGCGCGCGGTTTCCGCCAGCAGAATGCCGTGCCAGCTTAACGCGGTGATGTTGAACAGAACGGCCACCGCGATAATCCCGTTCAGGCCCCAGGTGAAATCAAACAACGTCATCAACAAGGCGGCAATGCCACCAAAAAGTCCGATCCCGGCAAGGATCCAGCGGGTCGGGATTATGCTGCCGCCAAGCACGCCCCATAAAATCCGCGCCCAGATTGCGGTAAACGAAGAAATGGCGAAAGCCGACCCGGCCTCGATCTCGGAATAATTCAGTCCGTCGATCAAATAGAGAATGAAGAAGCCTGAAAACAATGCCTGCAGGCCGCCAAAGGCAAAGGCCGCGAAAGAAATATCGCGCAGGGCCGGGTTCCGCAGCACCATGGCCAGCGTCGCCCGCATATCGCCAAAACCGATTTTTTGGCTGGGATCGCGGTCGCGGTCGAAATAGGTGCGCAGCGGTTGTAGCGAAAGCGCCACCACAAAGACGATCAGGGCCGTCATCAAGGCGGCGCCATAAGGGCCGAGGCGGATAGTCGTCCCGATGCTGGCGCTATAGATGACCAGGCCGAGGAGAAAGGGGATCAACAGCCCGCCGATCAGGCTGCCAACCGGGACACCGGTTTGCTTGACGGAAAAAATCACCGATACCAGGCGCGGTGGACAAACGCGGGCCAGGATGTGCGAGCTTGCCGGGGTCGAGACCGCCGCTGCACCCAGCAGAACGGCGCCAAGAGGATAGAGCCAAAGCGTGCCCGACGCGACGACCACCAAACTGCCGCCCATCATCAATAAAGTGATCTGGCTGATGCGTAGCGGACCATAGCGCAGAATGAAACTGCCGCAGCCGAGTGCGGCGGTTATCGCCATGACGTTCTGCAAAAACAGATAAAGACCGAGCCAGGCCGGAGAAATGCCAAAATCCTCGGCCAGGCGGTTGGCCAGGATGGGCATGACAATCTGGCAAACGTAGGAGAACGCCTGTTGCACCAACATGGAAATCGTGGCGATGGCGAGGATTGTCCGCGCGCTGAATAGCGACAGGTCCATAGCACCAATTCCGCCTAGCGAACCTTGATATTTATGCTGGCGCGCATGCCAGGCCAAATGGCCTTTTCCATTTTTGGCAGGTCGATCAGGACCGGGACGCGCTGGGCCAGGCGCGGATCCGCTGCCTCCTTGCCGCCATCGGTCATCGAGCCCAGGGTCGCGTCACCAATAGCACGGACCTTGCCCTGAAAATATTCGAACGGATAGGCGTCGAATTCGATGGTCACCGGTTGTCCGGACACGACCAGACCAATGTCGCTCTCATCAACCTTGGCCTCGAGCCATAGCGCATTCGGGTCATGCAGTAAGAAGGCACGATCCGCGTCCTCGACATAAACGCCGGCGTTAACGTAGACCTCGTCAACTATGCCGGCGATCGGGGCACGGATATGCATCTCCATAAGGCGCTGTTTGGCTTGGCGCAGCTGCACGCTGATCTTGTCGATGGCGCGGTCGATCGCCTCGATACGGGTTCGATACACAGTCTCCTTTTGCAGGGCGCTGGTCAGTTCCTGGAGTTTATTCTGACTGGCTTGGATCTCGGTCTCGAGGGAACGCAAATTGGACGTAATATCAAGCAGGCGATCGGTCGCGTCATCAAGTTGGCGATTGGAAATGGCGCGCCGGGAAGCGAGCTTTTTATTACGATCCACACTGGTCTGGGCAATCGTCAGCCGGTTATGCCAGATCGCACGCTCGCGGCGCTGCAAACTCACCGCCGCGGTGGCCGTGGCGATCTTGTCGTTCATCTCGCGCTGATAATGGGCAAGTTCGGCCTCGATCTGATCCCTGGCGGCCCGTTCCCTGGCCGCTTCTGCCTCTAGTGTGGCCACATCCAGCCCCGCGACCGCCGTGTCCATAGAGGCAAGCAGCGCACCCTTTTCCACCCGGTCACCGCGTCGCACATGCACGGTTTTAACCGTCGCATTCACGCTGGAAGACAGTAGCGTGAAATCCACCTCTACCCGGGCGTTGGGTTCATCCACATGGCGCCACCAGTGCAGACTTTCGACAACGGCGACGCCGATCAACAGCGCGCCAGCCAAAAAGAGCATTGGCCTTATCCACCAACGACGCGCTTTGGGCGTGAAATCCGCCATGACCAGGGCCTTTCGTCATGGCCACCCCCATCGGGTAGGACGCATGGAAAAAATTCCCCGCCTATGGCGTCACAAGCCACCATAGCGCCGAGGAACCGATGATCTGAAAGTATAGCGGGCTATTCGCGGTTACTCTACCGATCTGCCGGATTTCTTGAAAGGGTTAACATCATCACGCCGCAGCATCCGTTTGCTGGGCCGTTTTCAACGACGCACATGGATTTTATGGCTGGTCATCGCTAAGCTCCCTCGACAGGGAGGATATCTGGGGCGCGTGCCGCCTCGACGCCATCATGGATGCCGACGTCGTTTCTGACTGGCCGTTGTTCCGGGCAGATGAGGCGGGCACGATTACTGCCCGCAACACACTGTGCGCGCGCCGTGCAGATTCCGCGCACGGTGACCACGGCCAGCGTCGCACCAAGCTCACGGTCACGGCCTCGTCGACCGGAACCCGAACCTGGAGATTCGCCGTTGAAGGACGGTAGCAAAATTTTACCTGCGCCAATCTGGGAGAAACCTCATGCTTGCTTGCCAACGGCACTTGTTCGACGTGCCGCGCGAGATCGCCTATTTTAACTGTGCTGCGTTTTCACCCTACCTGTTATCCGTCGCGGCGGCGGGGCAGGGAGCGGTGGCGCGGCGGGTACACACCTGGAATATCGATTCGACTGAACTGGCGTCAGGCGCCGATCAGGCCCGGGCCTTGTTCGGCCGTCTGATCAACGCCGACCAGGACGCCATCGCCGTCACGCCCGCGACCAGTTATGGTATTGCCGTGGCTGCCGCCAATCTGGAATTGGCGGCCGGGCAGAATATCGTTGTGCTGCAGGACCAGTTTCCGTCCAACTATTATGTCTGGATCGAGAAGGCGGCGCGGGCCGGCGCGACGGTGCAGGTCGTCCCGCGTCCGGGAAATGGCGACTGGACGCCCGGGGTTCTGGAAGCCATCGGCGAGGCGACGGCGATCGCGGCGCTGCCAGGCTGTCACTGGATGGACGGAAGCCTGCTGGATCTGGAATCGGTCGGCGTCCGTTGCCGCGAAATGGGCGCCGCATTTGTAATCGACGCCACTCAATCGATCGGTGCCGCGCGTTTGAATGTAAAAGATATCCAGCCGGACTTCCTCGCCTGCTCCGCCTACAAATGGTTGTTGTCGCCATATTCACTGGCATTTCTTTATGCCGCGCCGCACCGTCGCGGGGGCCGGCCACTTGAATTCCACAACGGCAACCACGATCCCAATCAACAGCACGGCACCTACAGCGCGGCCCTGCGCCAAACCGCGGCCCGCTATGACATGGGTGAACGTACCAACCTGACTCTTTTGCCCATGGCCTGCGCCGCAATGGAACAATTGCTCGCATGGGGCGTTGGCGAGATCGAAGACAGCCTGGGCAGCCTGACCGACAAGATCTCTGATGAAGCGTCCCAGCGCGGCTACGCCCACCCGCCGCGTGAACACCGTGCCCGTCACTTCATCGGCATCACCCCGCCCGGCGGCGTTCCCGCTGATTTAATAGCATTGCTGGCAGCAGACAATGTTTACGCGGCGCCGCGTGGTCCATCGATCCGCATTAGCCCACATCTGCACAATAACGAAGCGGATATTGCACGATTGTTCGCCGCGTTGGATCGGCATGTACCGCTTTAAGCGTCCGACAGCAGCCGTTCAACTGCCAATAACCCGCAAATGGTGACCAATATCGACCTTTGCGAGATGGACCGGGTCTTTGTTGCCGCCCGGCAGTACGGCATTGCGTCCCACATGGAGTCTAACCTCGAATCCACCTACGACCGGACATCGACAGGGCCTGGTCAACGATTTAAACTCACTTCTGCGCGGCCACGTCGATCTGAACAGGCGGGTTAGGGTATGCAAAGCCGAATGCGTGGCGGGTCCCCACCCCGGACATTCGATTTTATCATCGTCGGGGCCGGCTCGGCTGGTTGCGTACTGGCCAATCGCCTGACCGAGGATCCCGGCAGCAGCGTACTATTGTTGGAATTTGGCGGCGGCGATGGCAGTCCGTTCATTCAGATGCCCACGGCCCTGTCCATCCCCATGAATTCGCCGCGCTACAATTGGGGCTTTGCATCGGAAGCCGAACCATACCTCGATGGCCGCCGGATGAATTGCCCCCGGGGCAAGGTGCTGGGCGGCTCTTCTTCCATCAACGGCATGGTTTATGCCCGCGGTCACGCCTGCGACTTCGATGAATGGGCCGACCAGGGCGCTGCGGGTTGGGCCTACAGGGATTGTCTGCCCTATTTCCGTAAGGCCGAAACCTGCGCCTATGGTGGCAATGAATACCGGGGCAGCGACGGCCCGCTGCATACCTGTAATGGCAATGGCATGGCCAATCCGCTGTACCAGGCATTTATCAATGCCGGGCGGGACGCCGGCTACCCGCTGACCGCCGACTACAACGGCCACCAGCAGGAAGGCTTTGGCCGCATGGATATGACGGTGCGGAACGGTGTCCGCTGCAGCGCCGCCAACGCCTATTTAAAACCGTCCCGCGGCCGCCCCAACCTTACCGTGATCGCCAAGGCTTTATGCCGCCGGGTCATCATTGAAGGCAAGCGGGCCGTGGGAGTGGAATACGAGGCCGCCGGGTCGCGGCAAACCGCCGCGGCATCGCGTGAGATCGTCGTCTCGGCCGGTGCCGTTGGGTCGCCGCATCTGTTGCAGCTTTCCGGCATCGGGCCGGCTGCTGTGCTGGCAGCGGCAGGGATCCCCCTGGTCCATGATTTGCCCGGTGTCGGCGCCAATCTGCAGGATCATCTGGAAGTCTATTTCCAGTTCAAATGCCGCCAACCCATCACCTTGAATGGCCGTCTGGGCCTGTTCAGCAAATTCCTCATCGGTGCCCGTTGGTATCTGTTCAATACCGGACTGGGTGGCACCAACCATTTCGAGTCTTGCGCCTTTATCCGCTCGCGCGCGGGGCTCAAATGGCCCGATATTCAATACCACTTCCTGCCCGCCGCCATGCGCTATGACGGCCGGGCGGCATTCACCGGACACGGCTTTCAGGTTCACGTGGGGCCCAACAAGCCGCAGGCCCGTGGCCGAGTCGGCGCCACTTCGCCCAATCCCAGGGACAAGCCGGAAATCCGCTTCAACTACCTCGATAATGAGGCGGATCGGGACGGTTTCCGCCAATGTATCCGCCTGACGCGGGAAATCATCGGCCAGCCGGCCTTTGATGCCTATCGTGGCGGCGAAATCCAACCAGGTGACGAGATCACCACCGACGACCAGATCGATACCTGGGTGCGGGCAAATGCGGAAAGCGCTTACCATCCGTCCTGCACCTGCAAGATCGGCGCCGACGGCGACCCCATGGCCGTTTTGGATCGCGATTGCCGGGTGCGCGGGTTGGCGGGTTTGCGGGTGGTGGATGCCTCAAGCTTCCCTTCCATCCCGAACGGCAACTTGAACGCGCCGACCATCATGACGGCGGAGAAGGCAGCCGATCTTATTCGGGGACGGGCGCCGTTGCCGCCCTCGAACGCCGCAGTCCACAACGACCCTGAATGGCGAACACGTCAACGCCCGGGCAATCCTGTCCGGACCGTAGCTTGAGCAATCGCCGCATTCCGTCCGACGACGTCGGCTAGGCAATCCCCACCATTTCCGTTCCGCTGTAAAAAATCAACAGGTTATCCGTGTCGACCCACTGCTCCATGCCATCCGAACGGATATGCTCGCGGTAGCGCGCCCACCCAGATACGTCCGGAAAGTACAGCTCCGCCATGCCGGCGTAGGTTTCCGCCTCGGGTTCCAGACTGTGGCTGACGACATAGCGAAAGCCGCCGATGGCAGCCATGGTCTGGCGGACGTTGGGCACATGAACATCCAGCCAGTGGTCGAAAAGATCGCTGCAGTCGGCGCCCTGCTTCAGGCCTACCAAAAACGTAACCTTGAAGAAACCGCTCCGGGTGCAAGGGAACGGCGGATTGAGGGTAGGCGGATACAATGGCAAGGGACCGTCCATAACGACGTATTCACGGGTCGCCCAGGGCAAATAAGGCTCTGCCTTCTCTTGGAAGGTATCAGTCGGCGGCTCGCCGTGGGCCGAATAGGGCCGTGGCAACGCCCGTTCATACCAGAGCTGGGCAACGCCATCCCAATCGTGAGCGCGATCAGCTTTGGGATCAAACAGCGTTGCAACATAGCGTTCAGCATAAAGCTTTCCGGCTGCGCGGCTTTCCACGCTCCGGGCGATGACGGCCGGCATGTGATTTGCAAACCAATGAGCAATCAATTCTTCACGCGTCGTCGCCGGCTTGCGTCTGATCAGATACATCATCTTTGCACCGGGTGTCGCCAAGGGTCTTGCTGCCGTCATCCTGTTACCTTCTCGTTGTATCCCAATGCATGCCGGTATGGTGCCGCTGTTGGTCGGCCTTTTGCAACCATGTACCACGCCGACAAATTCGTCATCAACGCGCGCTCGAAGGATACTGCGCCGGCGGCAATGAAAACGGTGCCCCCTGACCCATTTCGTTCAAAACGCCGCGTTGATCGGCAACAATGCCATTCATCATTGCCATGAGTGGCCGGGCCACAGGCAACAGACAGTTAACAATTACCTGCGATAATCAGCTCGTTGGTGAAAGCGGAATGGGGCGAAAATTCGGCCCGGCAGCGCCGCAACGCCTACAAAATCATAGGGTATCGGCGAATATCGCCGGACCTGGGCGCCCAGGGCGGAACGGATGGCTGAATACCAAGGACCAGAAAGTGGCTCGGACACGGAACTTGAAACACTCCGGAAGTTTCTGTGGGAGAGCAATGTCGCGATCTTCGTCGCACAGGACAAGAAAATTCGCCTCCCCAATCAGGCGACTCTGAGTTTGCATGGCTATTCAATGGAGGAACTTACCAGTAAACCCTTCACCGCATTCATACATCCGGACGATCAAGGGCTGGTTGAAGAACGCCATCGCAAGCGTTTACGTGGCGAGGATATCCCATCGACGTATTCGTACCGAATAGTCAACGCAAATGGGGCAACCAGGCACGTTGAGCTCAATGCCGTACCTTCCTCGTGGCAGGGCCGTCCAGCCGTATTCTGTATCATGACGGACATCACCGATCGCAAAGAATTGGAGATCGCGTCGCAGGACAGGTTTGAAGCGCTCCAGCGGGCTCATAGCCAACTTGAGAAACAAGGCGAAGAACTGACCATCTATGCCCAAATGAACGAGCTTGCGTGCAAAAAGGCCGAAGCAGCCGACCAGGCGAAGTCCGAATTCCTGGCCGCAATGAGTCATGAGCTGCGGACGCCTCTGAACGCGATCATCGGTTTCTCCGAGATAATCAAGCTGGAAATGTTCGGGCCGGTCGGCAGCACGAAGTATCGCGATTACATCGCCAGTATCAACGAGTCCGGACAACATTTGCTTGGGCTTATCAACGATATTCTGGATCTGTCGAAGATCGAATCCGGCACGGACGAGCTCCGCGAAAACATCATCAATATTCCAGAGATCCTGCACTCCGTCTTGAATCTGATCAACCAACGGGCCGAGAACGGCGGCATCAAGCTTGATTTGGAAATTCCGGAGCGGCTGCCGGCCCTGCGCGGCGACGAACGTAAGTTAAAGCAGATTCTGATCAACCTGCTCTCGAACGCCGTCAAGTTCACCGACGCCGGCGGCGAGGTGACACTCAAAGCCTGGAGCCGGGCGGAGACCGGCTATGTATTGCAGATCGTCGATACCGGGGTTGGCATCCCACCTGACGATATTCCCAAGGCGCTCTCGCGCTTCGGTCAGGTCGACGGCAAACTGGAACGCCTGTACGAGGGCACCGGTCTTGGCCTGCCGCTGGCCAAATCCCTTATCGAACAGCATGGTGGATCCTTGGACCTACAGAGCGAAGTCGGCGTCGGCACCACGGTCACGGTGCGGTTTCCAGCCACCCGGATCGTCGCAACAAACGATGCTGCGCAGTCATTTCGCCCGGAGGACAGGAAAGCCGGCTGAGTTGCTCTAACTCTCTAAAGTCGATCAAATTATCGGCCCAAAAATGATTCCGTTTTTGGGCTGTTTGACCTATCCGACAGCGATACCAATCATCCTTGAAACACCGATCGACCGCACCTCGGCGGCATGGCTCACATCGGTTTGAGATTCTACGCCGCCAATAATTTCAAGGGCCATTGTCAAAAGACCCGCCGACCCCTTCGATCAGGCCGCGCAGGTAACCCGCCGCCACCGCCGCGCAGGTTGGACCGTCCGGTTCATAGCGGAATGGTTCGGCGGCGATCCAGCCCCCATAGTCATGCCGCTTCAGGGCCGCGATGACAGGCGCGAATTGATCGCTTCCCTGGCCTGCGGCGCGCCGGTCACGGTCGTTGACCTGAATGTGAGCCATCATCCCGCCCGGCAGCCAATGGTCGATCAGCTCTTCAACAGGATGATCGCCGCCTGAACGGGCGGCCGCGCAATCCACCATGGTGCGGACATGGGTGCTGCCCACCGCCTCGACGACTGCCACCGCTTCGGCAACCGTAGTCACGAAATTCGCCATGGGCGCCGCCAGGGCCTCGATACAATAGATGACGTTGCCCGCCTTGGCATCCGGTGCGATGGCCGCGAAAGCATCGACCGCACGCGCCCGGGCTGCCTCTGCTTCTGCCTGGCCCTCCGGCAAACGCCGTTGCGCGGGCGAACCATGTACCAATACATCACCGCCAAGTTCGGCACAGATTTCGATATTGGCCCGCATGACATCGACGCTACGCCGCCACACCTCCCTGTCCTCGCTTGTGATGGACAGGCCCTTGGGTGCCAGCAACAGCCAGTGCAGGCCGGAAATGGCGACGCCGGCGCCTTGCGCAGCATCCCGCAGCATTGCAATTTGCGCCGCGGTCATCCGGCGCGGATCGTCCACCACGGTAAACGGCGCCAATTCGATGCCGTCGTAACCAAGCCCCGCCGCCAAGGCGCATTGTTCCGCAAAGGGCATGTTTCCCAGCACTTCATTGCATAACGATAGCTTCATACGTTTCACCATTGCTCCATTTGACCCTACCGGCATCGGACGGGTAGGCTTCATAAGCATACGGAAACTGATGAAAAAAATCGCGAAAAGGCATCTTTGTGAGCATTTCCCATGTCAAACTGTTTGGTGACATTCACAACCACAACGCCATGGGCTATGGCGTTGGGTCGTTGGAGCGCAGTATCGATGTAGCCCAGGGCCATTTGGATTTCTTCGCCTTCACCGGCCATTCCAGTTGGCATGACATGAAACCAATGGAGGGCGGCCGGGAGAATCACTGGCTTAACGGTTTCGAGGTTCTGCGCACCGGCTGGCCCAAGGTCCAGGATCTGATTGCGGCGGCCAACCAGGACGGTGAATTCGCCGCCTATCTTGGCTTTGAATGGCATTCGAGCCAATTTGGCGATCAATGCGTGGTATTTCCCGATGATCATCAGCCGCTTGCCTATCCGGACCATATCAGCCAGCTGCGCCGGTTTTGTGTCGAGAAGAATGCCTTGATGATCCCCCATCATCTCGCCTATCCCCGTGGCGAGCGCGGGGTCAACTGGGATGAGTTCGATGAATGCTGCACCCCGGTGGTGGAGATATTTTCCGAGCATGGCAATTCCGAGGAAGACCGCGGCAATCCTACATTCTTCAACCATTCCCTCGGCGGCCGGCAAACGTCGAATACAGCGCGGGTCGGCCTGGGTAGGGGTTTGAAGTTCGGGTTCGTGGCCTCCTCCGACAGCCACAACGCCTTTCCCGGCGCCTATGGGGAGGGTCTGCTTGGGGTCTTGGCGGCGGATTTAAATCGCGCCGCAATCATGGAAGCCATCAATCAACGACGAACCTGGGCTCTCACCGGTGATCGGATCGAGCTGGATTTCACTGTCGATGGCGCGGTTATGGGATCCAACATTGAGACCGGTCGGTCCATCGAAGTAGCCTTTGATGTCCAGGGCCGAGACGAAATGGATGTGGTGGAGTTGATACAGGATGGCCGAATTGTGCACCGCGCCCATGGCAACCCGGATGTATCCTTGGTGGAGGCCGTGGCCAACAAGTTTCAAATCCGCCTGGAATGGGGCTGGGGCCCCTGGGGCGATCTGACGTTGGAGCGGATTTGCGATTGGCGCTTTGACCTGAAAATTCATGATGGCCGTCTGCTGCGCGCTTTTCCCTGCCTGCAATCCGGTCCGTTTGTTGAAGAACGCCGTCACCACGTTTTACAAACATCCCAGACGGAACTGTCGATCCAGTCCTACTCCGCGCGCAAGGGCGCCTATAGGCAAAACCCAAACCAAAGCGTGATTCTGGAGCTGGAAGGCAGCGGGCAAACCGTCCTGGACCTGCACATGACAGCGCCCACAGAGCGTCGCAGCAATAGCACCATCAGTGACCTGTTCGTGGATTCTGATAATATGCGCGTCGGCGAATTCCCCCAGGAGAACTATCAATGGCACCGCCTTGTGCCCGCCGCCGCCAGCCGGGTCACGGACAAGGTTGATCTGGATACCGCGGCGGGGCCATCAAACATTTATCTCAGGGCGCGGCAATACAATGGACACACTGCCTGGGCCAGCCCGGTATTCATGAATCACGATTGAGGCCGCTATGAGAATCAAAAGCGTCGATCTGTTTCCTATTGTCATGCCGCTAAAAGCGGTGCTGACCTTGCCGCGAGGAGCCTCGCGCACCTTGGCGGAAGGCAAACAAAACATCCTGGTCCGCATCACCGACGAGGATGGCGAGACCGGCTGGGGCGAGGCAGGGCCCAGCCGGCGCTGGTCGGCGGAAACCACCCAGTCCTGTTACACCTCGCTGAAACATTATCTGGCGCCAATCATCACGGGGCGGGACATATTCGACATCGCGGGCCTGCACGAGGCCATGAACCAGGAATTGGCTCCAGGCCTTGATCCGGGCCAGCCGGTGGCCAAGGCGGCCATCGACCTTGCCGTGCATGATCTGATCTGCTGCAAAATGAAAATTCCACTGCAATCGTGGCTAGGTGCCAAGCGCCGGGACCGGGTCGAGATCGGACGTCTGGTATCGGCACCAACACCGGAAAAGGCGGCGGAGATCACCCGGGAGGCCAGGGCCGAGGGCTATAAAGGCTTCAAGGTCAAGGTGGGGCACGACGCCGACCTAGATGCGGAGGTTATGACGGCGGTGGTAGAGGCTGCCGACGGCGGTTTTGTCTGGCCCGATGCCAATCAGGCCTATTCCCTGCAACAGGCCCAGACCTTCCTGCGCCATATCGAAAACCTGGGCGTGACCCTGTTCGAACAACCGGTTTCCATGGCGGATGTTTACGCCACAAAGAAACTGCTTTCCACGACCCATATCACCATCGCCCTGGACGAAGCGGCAATGGGCCTGCCCTTTGTTATCGATATGATCCGGCGCGATGCCATCGAAGGCCTGGCGATCAAGATTAGCAAGACCGGTGGTATCTATTATGCCCGGCAGATGTGTGATCTGGCCCTGAACGCCGGTATGGAATTGGTCGGCAGCGGTTTAATGGATGCGCCGATCGGGTTTGCCGCCGCCGTGCACCTTTACGCCGCCTACGGCATCGCTACGCCGGTGGATTTAAACGGCCCGCAACACATTGCCGAGGATTATCTGGCGACCCCCTTCCCGATGGAGGGGCAGGCCGCCCTGGTCCCGGATGGACCTGGTTTGGGCATTGAGGTCGACGAGGACAAACTTGCCAAGTTTAAATTGGACTTGGACTTGTAACTTGGAGACACTACGAAAAGGGGGGAATCCACGACGTTTGGACGGGCTAGGAATCTGTATGCTGGGCAAGGGGGACGTCCGTGCGACAGCTTGCCTATCTGTTCTCTGATGCCGCTGTTCGCTCCGTTAAGTTTGGCCAGATAAAGCGCGACGAAGCCGGGCAAGGTTTGCAACCCAAACCGGGTCCGGCCAACCCGATAAACCTATGGGAGATTGACATGAAAAAACTTGCCCGACATTCAGCCTTGTGGGCTCTTGCTGTAGCTGCGTTCGCCGTTACAGCGCCCCTGGCGACGACAACCGCGTTTGCGGCGGAGTACCCCGCCAAGCCTGTCACGTTCGTCATTCCTTGGCCGGCGGGCGGCAGCACGGATATTACCGGACGGATGACCGCGAGCTACATGTCGAACCATCTGGGTCAGGCGATCGCGGTCGTGAACAGGGTCGGCGGCGTCGGTACAATCGCAACCAGATCCGTATTGGACGCACCAAAGGACGGCTACACGGTCCTGGTAACGACGGTCGGCAATCACGTCCTGCAACCCGCCGTCCGCGACGTCGGCTTCCTGCCCGGCGATTTCATTCCGATCGGGCAGATTTCGGCACGGACGATGCTGGTCGTCGCCGGCAAACAGCAGCCGTATTCGGATGCCGCATCCCTTATCAGTTATGCCAAGGCCAACCCAGGCAAAGCCACCTTCGCCTCACCGTCCAAGGTTCTGCCGTGGCGCGCCGTGATGAAGTTCGCCAAAGCCGCCGGCATCAAGCTGAAACATATTCCGGCCAAGGGCGATGCCAAGTCCTTGCCAATGGTTCTTGGCGGCCATGTGGGCATGGCCTCCCTGGGCGATGTCTCTGCCGGTGTTTCTCATATTAAAGCCGGTACCATGAACGCCATTGGGGTTTTCTCGGCCGAACGTCATCACGCTCTGCCGGACACGCCGACCATGAAGGAATTAGGCTTTGACATGGTTTTGGTGCCCTGGACGGGCCTCGCCGTCGCCAAGGGCACACCGCCTGAAATCATCAAGAAATTGAGTGATGCCCTGAAGGCCACGACGGAAGATAAGGCGTTCCTGAAGTTCGCCAAGAACAGCGGCACGTCTGTCAATTATCTCGACGGACCTGCGTTCGGCAAGATCTGGGACCGGGACTGGAATACCTATCGTTCAAAATAGCCAGGCAGAAAGTTTCGCGGCCGCGATGGTCCTTCTGCCATCATGGCCGCGAACTTCACTTAGCTCATGAATATGGCCCGCGTAGACATCATCGCCGGCGTGTTGCTGTGCGCATTTGGCATCGTCATCTATTTCGCCGCCCCCTTGACAGTGGGCGAATACCACGAAGTCGGCCTAACGCCGTGGAGTTTTCCTTCGGCGCTCAGCGCCATCATCGCGGTCCTATCCGCCCTGCTGGGTTGGAACGGGTGGCGCAATAGACGTCGCGAAGCCGCCAACCTGGAAGCCGACCCGGAAGCCGATCAAGAAACGGGTGAGGCATCCGCCACGCCCCATATCTTCGCCGCCATCGTGGTGATGGGCCTGTATATCGTCGGCATGCCATTGTTTGGGTATTTGCTGGCCACGGGCGTCGCCCTGCTGTTGCTGTCGATCATCTACGGTAATCGGCGCTGGCTTGGCCTGTTTGCCGTCGCAGCCGTCGCACCACCGGCACTGTATTTCTTTTTCCAGGAAGTCATGATCATCCTCTTGCCCGAGGCCTCCCTGTTTTAACCCTTTACACCGTCAAAGTTGCTGGACAATGGACTTTATCTTCGCTGGTTTCGACCAAATCTTTCATCTGCAGAACATACTGCTGATGGTGGGTGGTCTGGTCATTGGTATCGTTATTGGCGCCATTCCAGGACTAAATGTGCCTCTGGCCGTGGCCCTGGCCTTACCGTTCACCTACCACATGCCGCCCTTGGCGGGGCTATCCATGTTGATCGGCATCTACAAGGGCGGAACCCATGGCGGATCCATATCGGCCATCCTGATCAATGTGCCGGGCGCGCCGGCGGCGGCGGCAACCGCCCTGGACGGCTACGCCCTGGCCCGCCAAGGCAAGGCCGGCAAGGCCTTGAAACTTTCGATTTACGCCTCCGTGTTCGGTGAAATCGTATCCGATATCGCGCTGATCCTGTTGGCCGCACAGTTGGCGAAGATCGCAACGACATTTGGCCCGGCGGAATTTTTTGCCCTTGGCCTTTTTGCGCTGACGATCATTGGTTTCGTCTCCGGCGACAGTCTGATCAAAGGCGTGATTGCGGGCTGCATGGGTTTATTGTTCGCCACCGTCGGCATGGATCCGCTGGAGAGCATGCCGCGCATGCATTTTGGCTTCTACGAATTGACCGGCGGGCTGCATTTTATCGCCATGATCATTGGCCTTTTCGCCATCTCCGAGGCCCTGATCCAGATCGAAAACAGCCTGAAGACGTCGGCCAGCCGCACGGTCATCGAAATATCAAAAAAGGGAGATGACAATCGGGTCACATGGGCCGAATTCAAGATGGTCTTTCCGACCATGCTGCGATCAGCGCCTTTGGGCGTTTTCATCGGCGCCATACCCGGTATCGGCTCCTCCATCGCCGCCTTTCTGGCCTACGGCATGGCGAAAAACATGTCGAAGCAACCGGAAATGTTCGGCAAGGGCGCCATTGAGGGCGTCGCGGCGGCAGAGTCCGCCAATAATGGCGTTTGCGGCGCCACGTTCATACCTTTGCTTACCCTGGGGATTCCGGGCGATGTCATTACCGCCATCATGCTCGGTGCCTTTATGGTACATGGTCTGATACCTGGCCCGACGCTGTTTACGGAACAGGGCAGCTTCGTCTCCGCCTTCATGATCGGCATGCTGATTACCTCGTGCCTGCATTTGTTCGTAGCGCTGATCGGACTGCGCGGCTTTATCCAGGCCATAAAGCTCAAGCGTTCCTTGCTGTTCCCCATCGTCATCGTACTTTGCATCACCGGGACTTTCGTTGCCGGAGGCGGCCAGTTCCCCATTTATGTCATGCTGGGCATGGGCATACTGGGCTACCTGATGATCAAATTCGGCTTCCCCATTCCGCCTTTGCTGATTGGGTTTATCCTGAGCCCAATGATCGAAGACGGCCTGCGCCAGGCGCTATTGATCTCGGATGGTAATCTGGACATTTTCTATGGCCGGCCCATCGCCATGGGCTTCCTGGTGATGACGGCGGCGCTAGTGGTCTGGATTACCTGGAAACAACTTCGCGGTCAGTCCAACTCATGAAGAGGGGCCAACTCATGAAGAGAGGCCAATTCATGAAGAGAGGCCAATTCATGAAGAGGGGCCAATTCATTTGGCTATCAGCCTGCCTCGTCCAGGGCCGGGAACAGTTCCGCCAGGCGGTTGCGTTGTAGTTTTTCCGTTGAGGTCACGGGCAGGTCCTTCGCCGCCACGAAGACGAAGCGGTGGGGCACCTTATAGACAGCCAGGGATTGCCGGCAATACCGCCGCAACGCCTCTTCGCTGACCGATGCGTCTAGCCGCAATACCACCACGGCGCCGATGGCCTGATCCAGGCGGCGATCGGCCAGGCCGGTGACAAAGACGGAAGCGACCGCCGCGTGGCCGCGCAGCGCCGCCTCGATCTCCGCCGGCGCGATATTGATGCCGCCGCTTTTGATCAACTCC
The DNA here is from genome assembly GCA_021776235.1 of Alphaproteobacteria bacterium. Taxonomy (GTDB): domain Bacteria; phylum Pseudomonadota; class Alphaproteobacteria. Next base: position 55,642 of record JAJFGG010000019.1, read on the forward strand.
TTGCGCCGGCCTTGAAATTGCAGCCAACCTTTAGCGTCAAGCAGTCCCAGATCGCCGGTCAACAGAAAGCCATCCTCTGTCATGCTCGCGGCCGTGGTGGCCGGGTCGTTCAGATAGCCCGGCATGATATGGCCGCGCAGGGCAATCTCGCCGACCTGACCGGGCGCCAGAGGCTGCCCGGATTCGAGATCCAGCACCCGCAGCTCGACCCCCGGCAAAGGTTCGCCGCTGGCGATCAGGCGCTGCGCCACGGGTGCGTCGGCATCGGTCACGGCCGAGTTGCCATAGGCTTCCGTCAGGCCATAGACGTTGCAGATATTCCTGGCCCCCAGATCGACAATCAATTGCATCTGCTCTGGTGTGCCAATGGCCGCACCCGTGCGCAGACTGGATAGATCATGGCGCGTCCGGTCGGGATGTTCGGCCAGGGCCAGGGCCATGTTCGGTGTGCCGTAAAACACGCTACATTGTTCCGCCTCGATCAGGCGCAGGGCCTCGCCGGCGTCAAAGTGGTGCTGCAGGACCATGCTGCCGCCATGGCTCAGCATCGCGAAGAGGGCATTGACGCAGCCAAAAGACCAGAACAGCGAGACGGCGAACCACAGCCGGTCATCCGGACAGAGGTGCATCCGTTCGCCGATCTCCCACATATTATCGATCAGGCCCCAATGCTGCAGCGGCACCCCCTTGGGACGGGCGGTGGAGCCGGAGGTATAGAGAATGCAGGCAATGTCCTCCGGGACGGCGGAGGCCCAAATATGCTCTCGTTCTGAAACCGAAACAGACCGCCCCAGGCGTGTCAAATCAGCGAACGGCGTGGCCTCCGCCGGCAGCCTCTCCCCCAGCACGATCAGGCGGCTCAGGGTCGGCAGGCCAATCGCCCGCATCTCGTCGAGCTCGGCCAGCACGTCGCGGCAGCGGAAACGATCCGCCAGAATCAGGGTGGTGACTTCCGCATGGTTCAGTTGATAGGCCTGTTCCGAGGGGGTCAGCCAGGTATTCAGGGCCACCGCCGTTGCCCCCAGGCCCAGGATGGCGAAATAGCTGGACAGCCACTCCGCCCGATTGCCCATCAGGATCGCCACCCGCTCGCCGGGCCGCACCCCCAGGGCCCAAAGGCCCGCGGCGCCAATCTGCGCTTCCTGGCGCAACTGGCCGTAGGTCCATCGGCGCGCGCCGTCGACCACAGCCTCCCGGTTCGGTTGCCGCCGCGCCATTTCGTCCAGCAGGGCGGGGGCGGTCCTGGCTTGCGGTTTTTTCATGGCTTACGCCACTTGATGCTGATCGGATTCAACGCCGCACTTTATAGCCCGCGGCATCCCGGTCCCAGGCGGCGGCGCTAAGGCCCCGGTCGCGCAGTTTGTTCTTCTGAATTTTGGCCGTCGGGGTGGTGGGGATTTCGCTGACATATTCGATATAACGGGGCACGGCAAAGTAGGGCATGCGTGGCGTACAGAAATCCAATAGATCTTCCGGTACCGGCCGTTCCGCACCCTCCGCAAGGATGATGCAAACCAGCACTTCGTCTTCACCGCCTTCTTCCGCCTTGACCGCCACGGCGGCCACCTCGGCGATGGCGGGGTGATCGAGCAGCACGGCCTCCACCTCGAACGAGGAAATATTCTCGCCCCTGCGGCGGATGGTGTCCTTGATACGGTCAATGTACCAGACGTAACCACGTTCATCCATGCGCCCGGCATCACCCGTGTGGAACCAGAAATTGCGCCAGGTCTCCACCGTGCGTTCGGGCATGGCGTTATAGCCCTGCATGAAGCAGAAGGATTCCCTGGGCCGCACCAGTATTTCCCCCACTTCGCCCATGGGCACCTCTTCGTCGGTCTCGGGGTCGGCAATAATGACCTGGAAAAACTCGTCCCAGACCCGGCCGGAGCAACCGGCCTCGTCGGGCGCGTCCAGTGGGCGGCAGACCGGCAGGTTGCATTCGGTCATGCCGAAAATTTCGTTGAATTTGGGAATGGCGAAGCGGGTGCGCAGATTTTCCAGGGTTTCGTCCGTCACCGGCACGGCGCAGACCATACGCAGATTGTTGTCCGTATCCGTGGCTTTGGCTGGCTGGCGCAGAACGAAATCGGTCATCACCCCCAGCAGGTTGGCCAGGGTCGCCTTGTGCCTGCGGATATCGTCGATCCAGGTGGTGGCGCGGAACTGTTTCACCAGCACGGCGCTGCTGCCGGTGATCAAGGTGGCATAGGTCTGCATCAGAATGCCCTGGGCATGAAACAACGGCATGGGGATGTAGTAATGATCCGCGGTGGTCATGCCCATATGGGTCTGCATGCACAGGCCGAACAAATACAAATGGCCGTGCGGCATCAAGGCGCCCTTGGAAGGCCCCGTGGTACCCGAAGTGAACATGATCATGCCAATGTCGCGGTAGCTGACGGCCAACTGGATCTCATCCGCCGCGCCCGCCATGATTTCATCAAAACAGCGCACCTCGATACGCTTGAAAGCCGGCAAATTGCCGGGGTCGTACGCATCACCGGGCACATAGACGGTCCGCATATCGGGTACGCTATCCTCGATATCCGCCAGCCAGGGCAGATAGTCCGGCTCAAACACCCCGACGCGGGCCTTGGTATTGCTTAGGACATGGGTCAGAAAAGTGCCCTTCAGGGCGGTGTTGATGCCCACATGCACGGCGCCGATACGGCTCAAGCCAAACCATGTCCACATATATTCCAGGCGGTTGTTCAGCATCACCGCCACATTGTCGCCAAAACCCAGACCGATCCCGGCAAAACCGTTGCCGGCCCGGTTGGACAGTGCGTGGGCCTGGGCGTAGCTGTGCATGGGACCATCCTCGAACCGGATAAAGGGCTCATCGCCCCTGGTCCGAGCCTGATCGGCCAAAACCCTGCCCACCACCCAGCCGGATTTGTCTACCGTTACCCTGTCAGCCGACATTTCACGCCACTCCCATTCCATACCGAAGCCTGCAATTTGATAGCCTTCCCCACCGGCAAAGGCAAATCACCGGGCCGCAACCAATCGCACAGCGGCGGGTAATCGCCGAAAACGGTAAAACCCCCGGGCCTGAGGCCGGGGGCTTGATAAATCCGGCGGGAAACCGCCCGCGGTTATAGGTAATGAAGCAATTCTAGGGTGCAGATGGTTTTTCCTTCTGCGGCGCTTCCTCTTCTTCCAATCTCTCGGCTTCCATTGCCGCCATCCCGATCAAATGCGCCAGAAATTGATGATCACGCAGCCGGGCTTGGGCGCCAAGCCGGGTCAATTCGGCACTCAGGGAGTCCCCGTCGATCGGTATCGCTGATTCCGGCTCCTCGGTCGCATCCCACGCCTCATCAGCCGGCCGGCCGCGAATAACCATTGTTGCACCACCATATTTGCCGCTCGCACACACGGGCCGAACGAAGTCAATTTCGTCAGCCAAGCCGATCGGACAGTTACCGTTTCCCCGATATGAGCACAAATGGGACAAAATTTCCATTGTCCAGACATAGGATTGCCGCTCTTTTCCAAATACCCGGTGCGGTCGAGTGACGCACCGCGGATGAAATTGGCCCGCCCACCATGGAACAGGGCATCCATTACGGCCGCTAGACCGGTCACTTTCCCATTGATAGCCGCAATATAATATTGCATGGCGCAACTGCCTGCACGCGGCTTGTCCTGGACCATGGACATCGCATCGGAGCAGTATCCCGGCGGGCCGGGCGGGCGCCAAGCATATTGTTAAGGCGGTACAGAACCTGTTAGGTTCCGGCCCCACGAGCACTTTGCCCATGCCATAGCACGCAGCAAATACAGGGAAATAACGCCATGCCCGCATATCGTTCGCACCGCACCACCCAGGGCGTGCGATCCACGGCGGCCCGCGCCCTTTGGCGGGCCACCGGGACCCAGGAAAAGGATATGGACAAGCCGATCATCGCGATCGCCAATTCCTTTACCCAGTTCGTGCCGGGGCATGTGCATTTGCAGGATCTGGGTCAGATGGTGGCCCGCGAGATCGAGAAGGCCGGCGCCAACGCCAAGGAATTCAACACCATCGCGGTGGACGACGGCATCGCCATGGGCCATGACGGCATGCTGTACAGCTTGCCCAGCCGGGAACTGATCGCCGATGCGGTGGAATACATGGTCCAGGCCCATTGCGCCGACGCCCTGGTCTGCATATCCAACTGTGACAAGATCACACCGGGCATGTTGATGGCCGCCCTGCGCCTGAACATCCCTACCATCTTTGTCTCCGGGGGGCCCATGGAGGCCGGCAAGGCGGGCGCGACACGCGGTTCGGAACTGGATCTCGTGGATGCCCTGGTGGCCAGCAGCGATCCAAATGTCTCGCCCGAGGCGCTGCTGGAAATGGAGCGGAACGCCTGTCCCACCTGCGGCTCGTGCTCGGGCATGTTCACCGCCAATTCCATGAACTGCCTGGCCGAGGCCCTTGGCCTGGCCCTGCCGGGCAACGGCTCCATGCTGGCGACCCACGCCCGGCGCAAGGAGATCTTCCTGCAGGCGGGCCGGCAAATCGTTGAAATGACCCGGCGCTATTACGAATTGGACGAAGTCGCGGTCCTGCCCCGCAGCATCGCCAGCGTAAAGGCATTCGAGAACGCCATGGCCGTGGACATCGCCATGGGCGGCTCGACCAACACCGTGCTGCACCTGCTTGCCATCGCCTTCGAGGGTGAGGTGGATTTCGATATGTCGAACATGGATGCCCTGTCCCGCAAAGTGCCCAATATCTGCAAGGTCTCGCCATCCGTGCCCCATTATCATATGGAGGATGTGCATCGCGCGGGCGGTATTCTGGGCATCATGGGCGAGCTGGCCCGCGGCGGCCTGCTGAACACCGAAGTGCCGAACGTGTCCGGCGATACCCTGGCCGAGACACTGGCGACCTGGGATGTGCGCCAGACCCACAGCGACGAGGTCAGGAAATTCTACATGGCCGCGCCCGGGCGCATCCGCTCCATCGCCGCCTTTGGTCAGGACAGCTATTATCCGGATTTGGATCTGGACCGGGCCGATGGCTGCATCCGGGACATTGAACACGCCTATTCCAAGGACGGCGGCCTGGCCGTATTGAAAGGCGATCTGGCCGTAGACGGCTGCATCGTGAAGACCGCCGGCGTCGATGCCTCCATTCTGAAGTTCAAGGGCCCGGCGGTGGTCTACGATAGCCAGGACGCCGCCGCCGTCGGCATCCAGGGCGGCGAGGTAAAGGCCGGCGACGTGGTGGTCATCCGCTATGAAGGCCCCCGCGGCGGCCCGGGCATGCAGGAAATGCTGGTGCCCACGTCCATGCTCAAGGCGGCCGGCCTGGGCCAGGCATGCGCCCTGATCACCGACGGCCGCTTTTCCGGCGCCACCTCGGGCCTGTCATTGGGCCATATTTCCCCGGAAGCGGCGGAAGGCGGGCCCATTGCGCTGGTCGAAAACGGCGATGAGGTGGAGATCGATATCCCCGAACGCCGCCTGCAACTGAACGTCGACCCCCAGGAGATGGAACGGCGGCATCAGGCCATGTCGGCCCGCGAAGATGGCGGCTGGAAGGCCTTGGGCCGCGACCGGCAGGTCTCCCGCGCCCTGCGCGCCTACGCCGCCCTGGCCCGAAGCGCGGCCTATGGCGCCGTGCGCGATCCCGGCCTGGTCGACGGGCAATCGTAACTTTGATAGGAGGCGCAAAGCCATGAAACAGCTGCATCATTTTGTCCACGGCAAGGCCGTAATGGGGCAAAGCGGGCGTTTCAGCCCGGTCTACAACGCCTCCACCGGCGAACAGATTTCCGAATTGCCCCTGGCTTCGGCGGACGAGGTGCGCGCGGCCATCGCCTCTTCGGCCAAGGCCTTTCCCGGCTGGGCGGCGACCAGCCCGTCCAACCGGGCCCGGGTGATGTTCCGTTTCAAGGACCTGTTGGAACAGAACATGGACGAGCTGTCGGAAATCGTCGCCATCGAGCATGGCAAGGTGAAAAGCGACGCGGCCGGTTCCATCACCCGTGGTCTGGAAGTGGTGGAGTTCTCCTGCGGCATTCCGCAGATGCTGAAAGGCGAGTTCTCGGCCAACGTGGCGGGAGGCATCGATCTCTATTCCCTGCGCCAGCCTCTGGGCGTGGTGGCGGGCATCACGCCGTTCAATTTCCCGGCCATGGTGCCCATGTGGATGTTCCCCGTGGCCATCGCCTGCGGCAACTGCTTTATCCTGAAGCCTTCGGAAAAAGATCCCTCATTGCCCCTGCGCCTGGCCGAAATGATGCTGGAAGCAGGCGCCCCGGAAGGCGTCCTGAACGTCGTCAACGGCGACAAACTGGCCGTCGATACCCTGATCGAAGAGGCGGAGGTCAAGGCGGTCAGCTTTGTCGGCTCCACCCCCATCGCGAATTACGTCTATGAGCGCGCGGCCCATTTCGGCAAGCGGGTGCAGGCCATGGGCGGCGCCAAGAACCACATGATCGTCATGCCCGATGCGGATATGGAGCAGGCGGTGGATGCCTTGATGGGGGCCGGTTACGGTTCCGCCGGCGAACGCTGCATGGCGGTCTCGGTCGCCGTGCCCGTGGGCCAGGATACGGCGGATGAACTGGTGGCGCGCCTGAAACCGCGGATCGAGGCCTTGAAAATCGGGCCCTCGCTGGATCCGGAAAGCGAAATGGGGCCCCTGGTGACGGCGGAGCATCTGGCCCGGGTCAGGGGTTATGTGGATCTGGGCGTGGAGGAAGGCGCCGATCTGGTGGTCGATGGCCGGGATTTTCGCCTGCAGGGCTATGAAAACGGCCATTTTCTCGGCGGCTGCCTGTTCGACAACGTCACCGATGACATGCGCCTCTATCGCGAAGAAATATTCGGCCCGGTGCTGTCCGTGGTCCGGGCGCCGGATTTCGACGAGGCCCTTCGCCTGCCCTCCGAGCATGAATTCGGCAATGGCGTGGCGATCTTTACCCGCGACGGCGATGCCGCCCGTGATTTCACCGCCCGCGTGGATGTGGGCATGGTCGGGGTCAATGTGCCGATCCCGGTGCCCATGGCGTTCTACAGCTTTGGCGGCTGGAAGCGTTCCACTTTCGGCGATTCCAACCAGCATGGCCCGGACGGGGTGCATTTCTATACCCGGACCAAGACCGTGACCTCGCGCTGGCCCACGGGCATTCGGGCCGGGGCCGATTTCAACATTCCGACCCCGGAATAGACGGGACCACCCGCGGAGTGGACGGAAATTCACCCCTGGAACGCTACCGGGCCCTGCGCCGGCAGGGCGAACTGGATGCGGACCCGGCCCAGGAACTGGCCGCGGAAAAGCTGCAGATGCTGCATCACCGCCTGGCCCAGTACGATCCCCAACAGGGCCAGGGCTGGCGGCAGTTCCTGTTTGGCGGCTCGCGCAGGGAGCCGGCCCCCGAGGGGTTGTACATCTATGGCGACGTGGGCCGGGGCAAATCCATGCTGATGGATCTGTTCTTCGATGGCGCGCCCATTGCCCGCAAGCGGCGGGTGCATTTCCACGAATTCATGGGCGAAGTGCACGGCCGGATCAATAAATTCCGCAAGACGCCGGCTGATGAAAGAGACGGCGATGACCCCCTGCCGGCCATTGCCGCCGATATCGCCGAGGCCACCTGGTTGCTGTGCTTCGACGAGTTTGAGGTCCGGGACATCGCCGATGCCATGATACTGGGCCGTCTGTTCGGCCAGATGTTCGAACTGGGCGTGGTGGTGATCGCAACCTCGAACCGGGCGCCGGACGAATTATACAAGAACGGCTTGAACCGGCAGCTCTTCCTGCCCTTCATCGAAACCTTGAAGCAACGCCTGGATGTTCTTTGCCTGGAAGGACCGCTGGATCACAGGCTGGCGCGGATGAAGGGCATGCCGGTCTATCACACGCCCCTGGACGGGGCGGCCGCGGCGAATTTGGATGCGGCCTTTCTACGCCTGACCGATCAGGCCGTGGGCGAAGGGGCGGAAATCCAGGTCAATGGCCGCGTACTGGCAGTGCCGCAACAGGCCAAGGGCGTGGCCCGGTTCCACTTCTCTGAATTGTGCGAAGCCGCCCTCGGCGCCCACGATTATCTGGCCCTGACACGGCATTATCACACCATAGTATTGGCGGGTATTCCCGTACTGGGGCCGGAAAAGCGCAACGAAGCCCGGCGCTTCGTGATCCTGATCGATGTGCTTTACGACAATGGCATCAAACTGATCGCCAGCGGCGAAACCACCGTGGACCGGATTTATCCCGCCGGCGACGGCGGTTTTGAATTTCAGCGCACGGTATCGCGGCTTGTCGAAATGCAATCCGCGGCCTACTTCGACGCCCCCCACCGCGCCCGGCGCCAGGATTGACCGGCGCGGGCCGAGCCAGACAGAGATCAGGTTTCCGCGAGACTCGTGATCATGCACCGTTCCGCCCTGTCGCCGAGTTGATCGAACGGCGGGGCAAGGAAAAACCGTACGGCAACGGCGCATTTCGCTATACTCATTAGCGAATTGGAATTTATCTAGGTACGGCCGTAAAGCTTACATCTCTCGGCACGGAAACTCATTTTCCGCTGCGGTTAATCTCCAATGCTCAGGATGACGCTCTACCCTATCATTGCCTTGGGAAAGACACCGCATGCCAGCCATCGAATATTTCTACTCCGGCCATTCCGCCTTCGCCTATCTGGGGTCGTCCCGGCTCAAAGACATCGCACAGGCGGCCGGCGCCGAAATCATCCACAAGCCCATGGACCTGCATGAAGTGCTGGAAGGCACCGGCGACGGCGGTTTTGCCGGGCGCACCGCCAAGCACATGGCGTACTATTTCAAACGCGAGATCGACCGCTGGGCCGAATTTCGCGACGCCCCGGTGTTGGGCCATCGCCCCACCCATCACGACAATGATACCCGCCTGTGCAACGGCATGCTGATCGCCGGGTTGCAGCAAGGCCTGGACATCGGGACGCTCGCCCATGCCATGCTGGAGGGGCATTGGCGCTATGACGCTGATCTTGCTGACCGCGATACCCTGGTGCGCCTGGCACGGGAGGCCGGCATCGATCCGGAACCGCTGCTGGCGGCCGCATTGTCCGATGAGGTCCAGGCCATCTATCGGACCAACACCCGCGAAGCCGTCGATCGTTCAGTATTCGGTTCGCCAACGTACTTTGTTGACGGTGACATGTTCTATGGCCAGGACCATCTGGAAATGCTCGAGCGGGCCTTGCAGCGCCCCTTTGCCGGCGATTGGCCAATGACAAACTATGTCCACGGGGCAAAGTGACGGCAAGACGCCGCAGCGGACAGCGGAAAACGCGAACATTCCAACAAATTCAGCCATCCCCGCCCAGTGTTTTGCCCCCCTTGCCTGAAAGGGGTGTTATACCAGCTTGCAATGATGGGCTGAAACACGGATGGGACGTGCATGAATAACGAAGTCGCACAGGACACCATTGCCGCGCCGGGCGGCATCGGTTTCTTCGAGAAATGGTTGTCCCTATGGGTGGCGCTGTGTATCGCGGCGGGGATCGCCTTGGGCAGCGCGGTTCCGGATATGTTTCAGTTCCTGGCCGGACTGGAGTACGCCTCGGTCAATCTGGTTGTCGCCGTTCTCATCTGGGGCATGGTTTACCCAATGATGGTGAATGTGGATTTCGCCAGTCTGCGGCACATCGGCGACCGTCCCAAGGGACTGGTCATCACCATCGTCGTCAACTGGCTGGTCAAACCCTTCACCATGGTGGTCCTGGGCATATTGTTCTTCGAGATCGTCTTCGCCGACCTCATCGCGCCCGCGGATGCCCAGCAGTATATTGCCGGGCTGATCCTGCTGGGCGCGGCCCCCTGCACGGCGATGGTCTTTGTCTGGTCGCAGCTGACCCGCGGCGATCCCACCTATACCCTTGTGCAGGTCTCCCTGAACGACATCATCATGGTTTTCGCCTTCGCGCCCATTGTTGCCGTATTGCTGGGCGTGACGGACATCGTCATCCCGTGGGAAACGCTGCTTCTGTCGGTTGGCCTGTATGTGGTTATCCCGCTCATCGCCGGCGCCTTGACGCGGCAGCAACTGGTGCGTCACGCCTTGCGCGGCGAAAGCGGCGAGGCCGCGGTAAAGCGCTTTACGGACAGGATCAAGCCGCTCTCGGTCTCCGCGCTGCTTGTCACGGTGGTGCTGCTGTTTGGTTTTCAAGGTCAGGTGATCCTCGACCGCCCCCTGCTCATCGCCCTGATCGCGGTGCCGCTTCTGGTGCAGTCCTATGGCATTTTCGCGGTCGCCTATGGCGCGGCCTATTTGTGGCGGGTACCGTTCAACGTGGCGGCGCCCTGCGCCCTTATCGGTACATCCAACTTCTTTGAATTGGCCGTGGCCGTGGCGATCAGCCTGTTCGGCCTGAACTCAGGGGCCGCCCTGACGACGGTTGTCGGGGTGCTTGTGGAAGTCCCCGTCATGCTGTCCCTCGTCGCCTTCGCAAATCGGACCCGCGGTTGGTTTCCATCCGGGTAACAAGGCTTCCGTAAGGCGCCTCAATGGTTATCGCACGGGGTTCTCGCACGGGGTTCTCGCACGGCGCCGGTCGGTATTACTCCGCCGCGCGCGAGGCCGACGCGGCCGCGATGGAGGGTGACAGATAGGCCCCCTGGCGCAGCAACTCCCGTTGGATTTGCCGTGCATCCAGATCCCGCGGGCGCAGGCCCGAATCCGCCGCCAGCGCGGCCGCGACACCGGCGGCCTGCCCGGTCATCCAGCATTGCGGCACCTCCCGCAGGAACGAGTGCGAATTGGTATCACAGGCAATGTGCCGCCCGGCGGCCAGCACACCGTCGATGCCCATGGGCACCAGCGCCCCATAGGGGACCGAGATGTTGGGGAATTTCGGCGCCAGGGAGGTGGAAACGCCGATCTCGTCGTCCCACACCTTGCCTTCGTCCCATTGCGCCCGCGTCACCTTGGCGGCGCCGATCAGGCGGCGGCTGTGGCGCACCCCGATCTGCGGCGCGCCGAGCATCAGGAAGGCGGTCTCGAAGCCCGGCGCGTGCCGGCGGTACATCTCCACATGGCCGACGGTCAGCTGCCGCGAGCGGACCTCGATCTCGCTCAGATCCTCCACATCGACGGCGCTGTAGCCGGACAGCCGCGGCCCCATGAACAGGGCAATGTCGTTGCGCCACGAAACGAACGGTTTCTCGAAGAATTTCAGACGCGCGCGCCCGCGGTCCATGAAGCCCTTGAAGCCGTCCCTATCATGGGCGCGAAAGGCCAGCCAGCGCTCCATATCGACGCCGCCGATCATGAAGGCGGTGTTGATGCAGCTATGGATGTCGGTCTCGTCGCTGTCGGTCTCGAACGACAGCCCGGCCCGGGCCAGAAGGTCGGCATCGCCGGTGGTATCGATGACGGTCTTGGCCAGGATGGCTTGCCGGCCCTCCTTGCTCTCGAAGATGGCGCCGCGCATGGCGCCGTCCTCGACGATGGGCTCGACGGCCCAGGCATGAAAGGTCAGGCGCACCTTCTGCTCCAGGCTCATTTGCATGGACAGGGTCTTCAGGGCCTCGGGGTCGACGGTCGGGGACCAGGTGGTGATGCCGTGAAAGGCGGCGGTGCGCTGGCCCCAATAGGCGGCCGTGGCGGCATCGGCGGAGCCCCAGTCGCCGCGCGGCGGGCCCTGCACCGCCTCGCCGGGCAGGCGGTCGAGGAAATCATGGGCGATGCCGGCGATCACCTGGCGGCCGCTCCAGTCCGACATGCGGTCGATCCAGATCACCAGGCCGCCGGTGGACAGGCCGCCCAGATGGTTGTAGCGCTCCACCAGCATGACATCGGCGCCCAGGCGCCCGGCCGCGATGGCGGCCGCCGTGCCCGACGGCCCGCCGCCCACCACCAGCACATCGGTCTCGGCGAACACCGGCGTCTCCCGCGCCGCCTCCCGCACCGTCAAGGCCGGCCGCGGCCGCCGCGGCGCCTGCGCCCGCCCGCCGAAAATCTCGGTGCCTCGTTCGCTGCCCACCGTATTGGTAAAGTTCTCGCCGCTCATGCCGCTCTCCCGCGTTTCGCCCCGGCACCTATCCGTGACCAGGGTAATTCCAGGCTAGCACTGAACGCGGTCCGGCCAAATTCAAAATTGCCGGCTGTGTCGCCGCGCCGGCAGTGCTTATCGGCGTGACAGCAACGGCCGTATCACATCACGACACACAGCCAGAACCAGCGCCGACTGGGTAGACTATGAAATTTCTGGTTCGTTTCGCCAGCGATTCTGCAGCCGATTTAATTGATAGCGTTCTGGCTCTGGACGCTGGGCTTCTGCCATAATGCTATGGTGAGACCGCAAATCTAGACGGCTCCTATTTGATCACGATGTGCAAATTCTCGCATCAATTGGGCGTGGGTACAAAATTTCCCGCAAGGTGATTGACTAATCTGGAGAGCTCTTTGAAAACTGTGACCACGAAGATCGCAGGTTACGGCCAAGTTCAGTTGATTGACAATGCACGGCTGGCACCGTTGCTCGACCTGCCTATCCTGTTTCACGCCGGCCGGACTTTGTCGATGGGCAAATCCGGGCATCGAGGTGTATAATATGTCAGAAATAGAGACAACTCTTGGTCGCCTCACCCGCCTTGGAGACCTGCGGGCAATTTGGCCTAACGAGGCGACGGACTTCACCCCGTGGCTGGCGAATCCGGAGAACCTCGCAGTACTAGGCGAGACGCTGAATATCGACTTGGAGCTGGAGGCGCAAGAGCAGTCCGTCGGCCCATTTCGCGCGGACATTCTGTGCAAGGATACCGGCACCGACACCTGGGTTTTGATCGAAAACCAGTTGGAGCGTACGGACCACAACCATTTGGGCCAGTTGCTAACCTATGCTTCGGGCCTGCAGGCGGTGACCATCGTCTGGATCGCCGCAGAATTCACCGAGGAACACCGCGCGACGCTGGATTGGCTAAACAAGATCACCGACGAAAGCTTCCGTTTCTTCGGGTTGGAGGTCGAGTTGTGGCGGATCGCGGATTCGCCGGCCGCGCCGAAATTCAACGTCGTCTCAAAACCGAATAACTGGTCGCGATCGGTCGCTCGAGCGGCGCGGGTGATTGATGACGCCGAATTGTCGGAAACGCGCGTTACACAGCGGAAGTATTGGGCTGCACTCAACACGGTTTTTGATGCGACCGGCGGCACGATTACCGGCCATCGCAAGCCACAGCCACAGTCTTGGATGGAGTACAGCATCGGACGCAGTGGTTTCCACCTGAGCGCCGTAGCGGTCCGCCTCAGGAACCAGGTTCGGGCGGAACTCTACATTTCTGGTGGTAACGCAAAAGCATTTTTCGGCCTTTTGCAGCAGCAAAAGGATGCCATCGAAGAGGAATTTGGTTTTTCGTTGGAGTGGGAAGAGTTGCCGGCACGTACGGACTGCCGCATCTCGTACCACCTGGAAGATTCCGACCCGGAAAATGAGGCGGATTGGCCACGTCAACATGAATGGCTGGTCCAACGTCTGAATGACATGCATCGAGTCTTTGCGCAGCGTGTCAGGGCGCTAAAGGTTGAGGACTGGCATGCTGACGGGGATTGAGACGAGGGTGCGGTGAGCCAAATGGACGAAGTTCGGCCAATATTCAGCGAAGACGAGTCCGGCAATCTTGTGGCCATGAAGCCTTCGGCGCCACCAAATGAGGATGCTCTGCAGGAATTGATCGCCGACTTTCCGGAGATCGTTAGTGAGCAGGAGGGTGAACTGCTCCTGATTAGGCGCGAGCAAGGCATTCCGGGAGAAGAGGAAGGGTCGGATCGCTGGTCGCTTGACCATCTATTCGTGAGCCGAAATGCTGTTCCGGTTCTGATCGAGGTAAAGCGCGCTTCGGATACGAGAATTCGCCGTGAGGTCATTGGACAGCTGTTAGACTATGCCGCCAACGGCGTTGCCTTCTGGCCAGCCGGCACATTGGAATCGGCTTTTCAAAAAACCAGCGAGGCTGCAGGTGAAGATGCCGACACAAGGCTTGATGTGTTCCTGGGAGGCAAGGATGCATCGGAGTTTTGGACACAGGTCGATGCCAATTTGTCAGCCGGTCGTATCCGCCTTGTCGTCGCAGCCGATGTGATTCCCTCTGAACTGGCCAGGGTCATCGAATTTCTCAACGAACAGATGAAGGCCGAGGTCCGGGCGGTCGAGCTGCGTTACTTCGAAAGCAGCGACGGACGCCGACTACTTGTTCCCCGCATCATTGGCGAGACGGAGAGGAGCAAGTCCTCGAAGGGCGGTAGTGCGAGACCGAAGCTTGAACCGATTTCCTTAGATGACTGGGTGACCTCGCATATGGACGTTCTGGGTCCCGACACCGCAGCCGGGGTAAAGAACCATTTAGACCTCATGAAGCATCTTGGGGCCGAAATTAGCGTTACACCTGGACAAAGTTCGGTCTATGCGAATGTCATCGGCGAGGACGGCAAAATGTTGTCGCCTATGTTTTTGCTGAAGAACGGCACAATCTCACTGAATTTTGGCTGGACATACAGTCGCCCAGGACTCGCTGACGAAGCCGTTCGGCAGAACTTGTTCCAACGCTTCAGCGATGCGGTGGGTGGCCTTTCCACTGCGAACATCAAAGGCCATCCGGCGTTTCCGGCAAGCCGGCTGTCTGACCCGGCCGCTGCCAAGGACTATGAGGCGCTGGCAACCGAATTTGTTGAACTGGCGAAAAAGGCTTGAGCGGAATGGCAGAGAGCGAAAATTAGAAGCGCGAACACGTTCAGGACTGGTTCTAGAAACGCTGTGATTTCAGGAAGAAGTTAGAAGATACCACGTTGAGTCTCTGGGAACAGAAAGTCATATGACCGATTGCGCGGCTGGTTGACGAGAACGCTAGCGAGCCAGACTAAACCGCAGAATCATATGTCGTACATCTTTCTGAACATGTCTCTGAGCGAGCAGGTTCCCTGGAATAAAGCAGGAACAGCTGATCCAACCATTTCGGGACGCGCTTTGGGATGAAACTGTTCTCCTCGTCAAAGTGCGTCCAGCAACCCTACAATAGGTTATTGTGCAACCTTGAAATGAGAATGGAGGCGCGGAGCGAGCTTATGGCGAAGCAGGCAGAGAATGAAAACGGTGCAAACCTTGGCTTTGAAGCGGAGCTGTTCAAGGCCGCTGACAAGCTGCGCGGCAATATGGAGCCGTCGGATTATAAACATGTGGCACTGGGTCTAATCTTTCTTAAGCATATCTCAGACAGCTTCGAGGCCAAGCGTGCCGAACTTCTCACCGAATATCCCGAAGGCGCAGAGGACCCGGATGAATACACCGCCGAGAATGTCTTCTGGGTACCGAAAGAGGCCCGCTGGTCCCACCTCCGGGCCAACGCCAAGCAGTCCGGCATCGGCAAGCTGATCGACGAGGCGATGCTGGCCATCGAAAATGTCAACGCCAGCCTAAAGGCCGTGCTGCCCAAGGACTACGCCCGCCCGGCGCTCAATGCCGTCATGCTGGGCGAATTAATCGACTTGTTCTCGGGAATCCCTCTTGGCGAAGGCAAGGGCAAGGCGCGGGATGTGCTTGGCCGGGTGTATGAATATTTTATCGGCCAGTTCGCGGGCTCCGAGGGCAAGCGGGGCGGCGAGTTCTATACGCCCCGTTCGGTCGTGCGCACCATGGTCGAGATGCTGGAACCCCACGAGGGCCGGGTCTATGACCCCTGCTGCGGATCGGGCGGCATGTTCGTGCAGTCCGAAAACTTCGTGGAGTCTCATGAAGGGCGTATTGGCAACATCGCGATTTATGGGCAGGAGAGCAATTATACCACTTGGCGTTTGGCCAAGATGAACCTCGCCGTCCGGGGCATTGACGCCGACATCCGCTGGAACTCGGAAGGCAGCTTCCACAAGGATGAACTGCCCGACCTGCGCGCCGACTACAGCCTCGCCAATCCGCCTTTCAACATTTCCGACTGGGGCGGGGAGCGTGTGCGCGAGGACGCCCGCTGGAAATACGGAATTCCGCCGGCCAGTAATGCCAACTTCGCCTGGCTGCAACATATCCTGCATCATTTAGGACCGAACGGTACGGCGGGCGTGGTGCTGGCCAACGGCTCCATGTCGTCAACCCAGTCAGGCGAGGGTGAGATTCGAAAGGCAATGATTGAAGGGGACGTGGTTGATTGCATGATTGCCCTGCCAGGTCAATTGTTCTACTCCACCCAGATTCCAGCCTGTCTGTGGTTCCTGGCCAAAAACAAGAAAAACGAGAAATTTCGGGATCGATCCAGCGAGATATTGTTCATCGATGCCCGCAAGTTTGGTCACATGGTGGACCGCACCCGGCGCGAATTCTCCGACGCCGATATTGAATCCATCGCCGGCACCTATCACCGCTGGCGCGAGGGAAAGGATTACGACGATGTTGCCGGTTTCTGCAAATCCGCGACTAGGATGGAAATCGCGACCCATGGCCATGTGTTGACGCCGGGCCGCTATGTGGGCACGGAAGCGGCGGAAGAGGACGACACACCCTTCCCTGAACGTTTTGCGGCACTACAGGTGAATCTAGAGGAGCAATTTACGCAATCCGGATTGCTGACTGAGACCATTCGGCAAAAGTTGGGAAGAGTAATTGCCAATGGTTGAATGGCACCCGACAAAACTCGACGATTTGATAGAAGTAAGACATGGCTTTGCTTTCAAGGGCGAGTACTTTGTAAATGAGCCTCCTGGTGATTTACTTGTGACCCCTGGCAATTTTGCAATTGGAGGAGGCTTTCAATGGGGAAGGGCAAAATTCTATCGAGGTGGTCCGGTTCCTGAAGAATACGTGCTTGCACCTGGTGATCTTCTAGTGACAATGACAGATTTGAGCAAGGGTGCAGATACTCTTGGCTATTCTGCGGTTGTTCCCCAAAACCGTATTAGAATGCTGCATAACCAGCGGATCGGAAAGGTTAGGCTAAAGAATTCACTAGCTGATCAGGGATTTATAAATTGGCTTCTGCGCTCCCCAGAGTATCGAAACGAAATTTTGGCGAGTTACACTGGCTCAACTGTCAAGCACACATCGCCTACAAAGATCTGTGCCTATGAGTTTTTGCTACCTCCTGTTTCTGAGCAGCGAGCAATTGCCGCGATCCTCGGCAACCTCGACGACAAAATTGATCTGAACCGTCAAATGAACGAGACATTGGAGGAGATGGCGCGGGCGATCTTTAAGGACTGGTTCGTTGATTTCGGCCCCACCCGTGCCAAGATTGAAGGTCGCGAACCCTTTTTTGCGCCGGAAATTTGGGATATTTTTCCAGACAACATGGACGATGAAGAAAAACCAGAGGGCTGGGAATTTTCGACCATAGGGAACGAAGTTGAAGTTTTCGGCGGCTCGACACCAAGCACAAAAGATGCCGCTTTTTGGAATGGCGATGTGAATTGGGCAACCCCGAAAGATCTCTCGGCCCTCACGGTTCCAGTTCTTCTGGATACGAAACGCCAAATCACCGATGCAGGCCTCGCTAAAATCAGTTCGGGCCTTCTGCCAGTGGGAACAGTTTTACTTTCTTCTCGCGCACCAATCGGCTATCTCGCAATAACGGAAGTCCCTACCGCCGTGAACCAAGGGTTCATCGCGATGATCTGCAATAGACGCATCTCAAACACCTTTGCCTGGTTATGGTGTGTGTCAAATATGGATGCCATTCTCGATAATGCGAATGGTTCCACATTTCAAGAAATTAGCAAGAGGAACTTTCGGCCCATCCCTGCAACTATTGCCACAGATGACGTCCATGAAGCGTTTGATGCTCTCGTCCGACCACTATATTTGCGGATCGTCGCGAACGAACGCGAGTCTCGCGCTCTCGCCCAAGCTCGCGATTTGCTTTTGCCAAAGCTCATGTCTGGTGACCTGCGGCTTTCGGTAAAACGAACTCAACAATAGACGAATGCCCCAGATGCATTATTTCAAGGAGAGATTCATAGAGGAACTGAATGAGGAAGGCCCCGTATCCGTTCGAGTGTTCGAATGGCCTCCTGCTGAAGTTTTGCAAACGATGTCTCCTAACGATTTTGACGCACATTTTGCCGAATGGGTAGCTGGACAGAAACAATCGGCAAGAGACCGCGCCCAAGAGAATCTTGATGTGATGGGGTGCCTTGATCGCTTTAATAGTTTGCATGGTCAAATTGAACGACAAAGTGTGATCCCATTT
This sequence comes from Alphaproteobacteria bacterium, assembly GCA_021776235.1. GTDB lineage: Bacteria > Pseudomonadota > Alphaproteobacteria. Next base: position 73,801 of record JAJFGG010000019.1, read on the forward strand.
GTTGGTGCTGGCATGTCGAGGCCTACGGGGTTTCCGTTATGGGGAGACTTCTTAAGTGGGCTGACATCAGACTTCCCAGACTTGCACGACCAAATAGAATCCTTGGTGAATAATTCAGAGTATGAATATGCAGCCCAGTGCCTAATTGATCGTATGGGGGAGATCGTTTTTTCTGAAGAAATCCAAAATTCATTAGGGTCAAGAAATCGAGTTATTAATGGGCCGGTGCAACTGTTACCTTCTCTTTTTAGGAGAGGGTGTATCTCTACAAATTTTGATTATGTTCTTGATGAAGTTTACGAAGCGGTTAACTTAAAATTCAGCGGCGAATTTTCTGGAGACCGCTTGAAGGATACTCCCCGCCGTATGGCAGAGGACCCTCATTGTATAATTAGGCTACATGGAGAAGCAGAGAGTGGCCATGGGAGAGTACTAACAAGAGTCGAATTTGAAGCCTGTTATGCCAGTGCAAACGTATACAAAGAAATTTTTCGTGCCATTATCTCTAACTGTAGCTTGCTTTTTCTTGGCTGTAGTCTTTCTGCTGATCGAACGCTCACTACATTAAAGGAAATCAAACAGTCGGCATCGGTGGAAACGCCACGTCACTATGCTTTCCTTCCGCTTTACGAAGATACAGACAGAGAAACACGCAGGATCGAATTGGGGGAGGCTGACATTCACCCTATCTGGTATTCCCCAGAAAATCATGATCAAGCAATCGAGGATTTCCTTCTTTCTTTGATGGAGGGTGGGTTCCATGATTGAACCCGTTCTGAGCGAATGGAAGATTGCGTAATGGCCTTTTTTTCGGAAGCCAATTTGGAAGCAATGCTGCTGGAGCAGATGAAAGGACTGGGTTACACCCGCCTCGCTGATAACGTGGCAGGCCCGGACGGCTCTACCCCGGAGCGCGAAGCATATTCTGACGTGATATTGATGGGGCGCCTGGAGGAGGCGGTGGACCGGTTGAACCCGCACATCCCGTCCGAGGCTCGACATGATGCACTGAAGAAAGTCATTGCCACCGAGACCCCGTCCTTGATCGAGGAAAACCGGCGCCTGCACCGCGCCATCGTTGAAGGCATTGATGTCGAGTTCTATGCCGAGGACGGCACCATTCGTGGCGACAAAGTCCGCCTGATCGATTTCGACGACCCGACATCGAATGACTGGCTTGCGCTGGATCAATTCACTGTTATTGAAAATGGCAACAACCGTCGCCCGGATGTGTTGGTTTTCGTCAATGGCCTTCCGCTCGGAGTGATCGAACTGAAGAACCCGGGCACCGAATCCGCCACCCTGACCAGCGCCTATAATCAGTTACAAACCTACAAGGCGCAGATTCCGTCTCTATTCCGCACCAATACCGTCTTGGTCACCTCCGATGGGCTGATGGCCCGCATGGGCTCGCTGACCGCCAACAAGGAACGCTTTATGCCCTGGCGGACAACGGACGGAACCAGCGTCGCACCCAAGGGCAGCCCGGAGATGGCCGTTCTGATTGAGGGGATATTCGAGAAGCGCCGCTTTCTTGATCTGATCCGCGATTTCACAGTGTTCGGCGACTCCGGCTCCGGCATTGCCAAAATTATTGCAGGCTATCATCAATTTCATGCGGTTAAGCGCGCCGTGGACTCCACCCTGCGGGCCCTGCCCGAGAAACCAGCCCAGAATGATGACGACCTTTCCGGCATGCGGGAGGATCCGGAGGATTTCGGCCTTCCCAGTGTCAGGACTCATGCCGCCGGTGATCGGCGGGTCGGCGTGATTTGGCACACTCAAGGCTCGGGCAAGAGCCTGCTCATGGCGTTCTATGCCGGGCAACTGGTGCGGCGGCCCGAAATGGAAAACCCGACAATCGTGGTTGTCACAGACCGAAATGACCTGGACGACCAATTATTCGGCACCTTCTCCATGTGCCGTGATCTGATCCGTCAAACGCCGATCCAGGCGGACAGCCGGGATGATCTGCAAAAGGCACTGAACCGGGCCTCTGGCGGTGTGATCTTCACCACCATCCAGAAGTTCGCCCCGGCAAAGGGCGAGAGTACCTATCCGGTACTGACGGATCGGCGCAACGTGGTGGTGATCGCGGATGAAGCACACCGCAGCCAGTACGGTTTCAAGGCGCGGGTGGAACAGAAGACCGGCGAAATCGCCTATGGTTTCGCCAAATATTTGCGCGATGCGCTGCCTAATGCCTCCTTCATCGGCTTTACCGGCACGCCCATCGAGAAGGACGATGTGAATACCCCCGCCGTGTTCGGCGAATACATCGACGTTTACGACATTAGCCGGGCGGTCGAGGACGGCGCAACGGTGCCGATCTATTACGAAAGCCGTCTTGCCCGCATTGAATTGTCCGAAGAAGAGAAACCCCTGATCGATGCAGAGATTGAGGAATTGACCGAGGACGAGGCGCGTTCCGAGCAGGAAAGGCTGAAACGGAAATGGTCCACGGTCGAGGCCTTGGTTGGCGCCGAGAAACGCCTGAAGATGGTGGCGGCCGACCTGATCCAACATTTCGAGGACCGGGTCGCGGCCATGAATGGCAAGGCAATGGCCGTCTGCATGAGCCGCCGTATTTGCGTCGCGCTTTACGATGAGATCGTGGCCCTACGTCCCGATTGGCATTCCGACGATGACAACGAGGGCACGATCAAGATCGTCATGACGGGTTCGGCCTCGGATCCGCAGGAGTGGCAGCCCCATGTGGGCAACAAGACCCGCCGCGACTTGCTGGCAAAGCGCGCCAAGGCTGCAAATGACCCGCTGAAGCTGGTAATTGTCTGTGATATGTGGCTGACCGGCTTCGATGCGCCCGCCTTGCATACCATGTACATCGACAAACCAATGAGGGGCCACGGGCTGATGCAGGCCATTGCCCGCGTCAACCGTGTTTTCCGGGACAAGCCTGCCGGTCTTGTCGTCGACTATATAGGCATCGCCCAGAACCTGAAGAATGCGCTTGGCCAGTATTCGGCGACTGACCAGAAGCAAGCGGGTGTGGACGAGAACGAGGCCGTCTCCCTCATGCTTGAGAAGTATGATGTGGTGCGGTGCATGTTCCATGGTTTCGACTACATGCGTGGCCTGACGGTCACGCCGCAGGAGCGCCTGACCGTCATGGCCGAGGCCGTCGAATGGATCCTGGATCAGCAGCACAAGGCCGCAGAGAAGGAAACCGACGGGGAAGCCAAGAAGCTGGCCCACCGGCGCTATCAGGATGCGGTGCTGGCGCTGTCCAAGGCTTTTGCCCTGGCGGCCGCCAGTGACGATGCCCGCAGGGTCCGTGACGAGATCGGTTTTTTCCAGACAATCCGGGTGGCGCTGGTCAAATCCTCAGGTGGTGCGGGAAAGTCCACCGGCCAGCAAGAATTCGCCATTCAGCAGATCGTCAACCGGGCCGTCGTCTCGACGGAGATCGTCGATATCCTGGCCGCCGCCGGTCTTGGCACGCCTGATATCTCTATTCTGTCGGAGGAGTTTCTGGCCGAGGTTCAGGATATGAAGCAAAAGAACCTGGCGTTGGAAGCCCTCAAGAAGCTGCTCAATGACGAGATCAAATCCCGCAGCCGCTCAAATGTGGTGGAGACAAGGCGTTTCTCCGACCGGCTGGAAGAAGCCGTCGCCCGATATCATACGAACGCCATCAGCACGGTCGAAGTTTTACAGGAATTGATCGGCCTTGCCCGCGATATTCGGGAAGCCCGCAAGCGAGGCGAGGACGAAGGCCTTTCATCCGACGAAATCGCCTTCTATGACGCGCTCGCCGAAAACGAGAGCGCGGTGGAAGTGATGGGCAATGACACCTTGAAGATTATCGCCCACGAACTTCTAACCGGCCTCAAGTCCAACGCCACTGTCGACTGGTCGCACCGGGAAAGTGCCCGCGCACGCATGCGGGTGCTGGTGAAACGGATACTGCGCCGCCATGGCTATCCACCGGACCTTCAGGACGCCGCCGTCCAGACCGTCCTCCAACAGGCCGAGGCCCTGTCTGCGGAATGGGCTGCCTGACCATGTGAGAGAGCTTGATCACCTACTTCCCCAAATGCTCCCGCACCAGATCCAAAATCATATCCAGGCGGTCGTGGTGGGCCCAGTGGCCGGCGCCCTCTATGTTGGCGACCGAGGCATTCTGAAACGGCGCCAGGCGGCCGTCTTCTTCGGGGTCCAAGGCCCAGCTTTCCGTGCCCCGGATCAGCAGCGTGGAGCAGGTGATGCGCGACCACAGGTGGCGCACCTCGTCGGTGGCAGGTCCGGAGCTGCATCTTCGGCCCGGTCGTAACTAGTGCTCAGGCGAGCCAGGTCTTCCATGATGCCGACATCGGTGCCCAAATCCTTGGTGGTTACATTAGTGACATTCGCGTTCGACATTGCGCCGTTTCAGTGCAACTCCCCGATCAATCATTCAGGGCTTGTGACCGCCAAATTCCCTGGCACCTCGCTCATGTTCTGCCCACTATCTGCTAAGCGCTGTCCATTTGATTATAGCATCACGAAAATGCGACTTTTAGTATAAGCCATACTATAAGATAGCATGGTAGTTGCATCGAAAGTGAGGGCGTGGCGCTGGCAAACAGAAAAATGGAGCCCCCCCTCGCGGATTGGGTTTGAAAAACACAGATTGCAGGACGGAGGCTGTAGATGGCTAACTCGACATCTATTTATTATCCCTGGATCGAAGTGCGTGATCCAGGGTGGCTCCGAACCGGGTGCCTATATTGGGACGTAATCCGCACTATAGTTCCTCGTTCCATCGGCGCGCCATATCATGATGCAGATTCAAGAAGCTTGGAAGATGAAGGAGTGCTTCAACCGTTTTTTGTTTCGTCGGATTTTGACGCTGTAGAAGATATCGCTGACGATTTTATTATGTACATGGAAACCAATCAGGCTAAAGAGGTCCTGCTTGGAGGCTCTGAGAGAAGTTCATATATCCATAAAGAAAAAATCTCTCCCTTAGTTCGCAACCTTACCCGTATACACCCTGAAAAACTGGCGTATCAACTCCGTGACTTGTTCGAAGATTCTGCCGTCATGCACAGGGGCGAGCGAGGGTGGCTAAGCATGGACGAACGGTTAGCAAATTATTACATGACCCTTCTCGCGACGCGAATTTCGAATGAGATCGGCGCAAGTGTCGTCACTGACGAGAACAGTGCTGATGGGCTTAACCTTGTAGTCAAAGCGGGCTCAGCATTGCCGAACCCGGCAATATTCCAACCCGATGCGCGGCGATGGCAGCGTCGCCTTCGTCATGGGTGGCCTGCACCGTCTGAACTCGTCGAGGGCGCGCTTGCAACCCTCGCCCTTGACGGCATCCATATTGATCCGGAAGTGCCAATCGCAAAACTGCTGAAATTTAGGCAAGGCTACGCGGACGAACTTGGGCGGTTTCGTATGGCGATTGCGCAACTCGCGTCACATATAGAGGACGACCTTCCTTTAGAAGCAATGCGGCAGCAGGTATGGGACGTATATACCAATGAGCTAGAACCGTCCGTTTCAGACCTCAAGAATGCCTTGGATGGGCATCGGGTGGGCTGGTTTGCGAAAGCGATGCTAAAAACTTCGTTTCTTTCGGTTGGGTCGAGTTCCCTATTGGCCACAGTTGGACTGGCTGTGCCGCAAGCTCTTTTGGCGGGCGCAGGTATCTCGCTTGTTGCTACGGGCCTTCTCTACAACGTTGAGAAGAGAGATAACATTCAAAGCAATCCCTACTCGTATTTGCTTCGCGCAGGTCGAGCGTTCGGTATGTGATCGCAATTAGGCGATACGAGACGTAGCAAGCCTCACCGAGATTGCCGACACTACTTCGCCAAATGCCCGCGCACCAGATCCAGAAACACGTCCAGGCGGTCGTGGTGGGCCCAGTGGCCGGCGCCTTCTATGTTGGCGACCGAGGCATTCTGAAACGGCGCCAGGCGGCCGTCTTCTTCGGGGTCCGAGGCCCAGCTTTCCGTACCGCGGATCAACAGGGTGGGGCAGGTGATGCGGGACCACAGGTGGCGCACTTCGTCGCCGCTCAGGCCATAGGGGCGGAAGATGCGCACGTAAGTGTCGAACTTCCAGCTATAGGTGCCGTCCTCGTTCTGATTGGCCCCATGCACGGTCAAATGCCGGGCCTGTTCTTCCGACAGATGGGGGTTTTCATCCTGCATGCGGCGAAAGGCGTCTTCCAGGCTGGGATAGCGCCGGGGCGCGCGGCCCGACATCTTGCGCAGTTCCCGGGCCCAGTCGTCCAGGCGCACATCGATGCTCTTGCCGGCATTCTTCGCCATCATGGCCGGCGAGGCGCCCAAGCCTTCGATGGCCACCAGGCTTTTGACGCTGCCGGGATAAAGGCCGGCGTACTGCAGCGAGATCATGCCGCCCAGGGAATGGCTGAGGATGGTCACCGGGGCCATGTTCTTCTGGTCGACCAGTTGCGCGATGTCATAGACGTATTCGGGCATGGTATAGCTGCCGCCCATGCTCCATTGGCTGTCGCCATGGCCGCGCAGGTCGGGGGCGATGATGTGATATTCATCGCGAAAGGCCTCCGCCACCCAGTCCCAGTTGCGGCAATGGTCGCGGCCGCCGTGCACCAACAGCATGGGCGGAGCGCCCTCGTTGCCCCAATCCACGTAATGCAGGCGCAGGCGCTGGGAAAAGTAGACGTGGCTGGCGGGGCCGGAGGTGATTTTCGGCACGTTCTGCTCCTTTATCGTTCACGCCAGTGCGCCGAGGCGCACGGCTCCACGGGGGCGGCGCAGGGGCGCCGGGCCGCAATTCGCGGCCGTTATTCGTTCACGCCGGCGCGCTGCGCGCGCTGGCTCCACAACGGCTTTTGGGGCGGCGGCGCAGGGGCGCCGGGCCGCAATTCGCGGCCGTTGTATCCGCATTCGTTCACGCCGGTGGGCCGAGGCGCATAGCTCCACCAAAGCCGCACCAAACCGGTATGATCAAGGTAACCTGAAAGGGCGCCAGATCAGGCGGCCTTTTTCAGGTACCGGGCGACCAGGGTTTCGGCGATCTGTACCGCGTTCAGGGCCGCGCCCTTGCGCAGATTGTCCGATACCACCCAGATGTTCAGGCCGTTTTCGATGGTCGGATCAACCCGGACGCGGGAGATGAAGGTGGCGTATTCACCCACGCATTCCACGGGCGTGACATAGCCGCCGTCCTCGCGCTTGTCCACCACCATGCAGCCCGGCGCCTCGCGCAGGATCTCCCGGGCCTCGTCATCATCGATCGGGCGATCGAACTCTATATTGATCGCTTCGGCATGGCCGACAAAGGTCGGCACCCGCACACAGGTCGCCGTCAGCTTGATCTTCGGATCGAGGATCTTCTTGGTCTCGGCGGTCATCTTCCATTCTTCCTTGGTGTCGCCGCTGTCCATGAAGATATCGATCTGCGGGATCACGTTGAAAGCGATCTGCTTGGGGAATTCCCGCGGGCTGGGCTGATCGTTGACATAGATGCCCTTGGTCTGGGTGAACAACTCGTCCATGGGCTCGCGCCCGGCACCGGAGACCGACTGGTAGGTCGAGACGACGACCCGCTTGATGCCGGCACGATCATGCAAAGGCTTCAACGCCACCACCAATTGGGCCGTGGAGCAATTGGGATTGGCGACGATGTTGCGCTGGCTGAAGCCGGCCAGATCGCCTGGGTTGACCTCCGGCACCACCAGGGGCACGTCAGGCTCCATGCGGAAGGCGGATGAATTGTCGATCACCACACAGCCGGCCTCGGCCGCCACCGGGGCCCATTGCCGTGACACATCGCCGCCGGCGGAAAACAGGGCGATATCGGCCTGGGAGAAATCGAAGCTGTCCAGGGCTTTGACCTTCAGCGGCTTGTCACCAAAGAACGCCTCTTTGCCCACCGACCGGGTCGAGGCCAGGGCCACGACTTCATCGGCGGGAAAGGTCCGCTCGTGCAGAATGTTCAACATCTCCCGGCCCACGTTCCCCGTGGCGCCGACCACCGCGACCTTGACAGCCATGTCACCAAATCCTTGTCTAAATCGTCTCTGCCCGAATGAGCGCGCATAGAACGGGCGCGCATAAATAGCGTTTATGGGTGGGTATCTTCAAGCGCTTAATCCTCTAACCGCGGCGCCCTCATGAGCGGCGGTTTGCGTGGCCGCGGCGGCGGCCCGTTCCCGGTCCGCCTCGACCTCGGCCAGTACCCAGTCGCGAAAGGCCCTGACTTTCGGATGCTCCAGGGCCCGGGCGGGACAGACCAGATAATAGCTGTATTCGGCCGGCAGTTCCAATTCGAAGGGCTGCACCAGGCGCCCGGTGCTCAGATGGTCGCCAATCAGGGCGCTGCGGGCCAGGGCGACGCCCTGGCCGTCCACGGCGGCGTTGACCACCAAGGCCGACAGATTAAAGCCCGGACCGCGATCGGGGTCGACGCCTTCGACCCCCGCCGCCAGCAACCAGATGCGCCAGGTCTCCCGCATATCGTCATGCAGCAAGGTGTGAAAACGCAGATCGTCGGGCTGGCGCAGGGGATGCGGGCCCTGCAAAAGAGCCGGGCTGCAGACCGGAAAAAGATCCTCGGTCATCAGGGGCATGACCTCCAAACCCGGCCACAGGCCGCCGCCGTAACGAATTGCCAGGTCCACGTCATCACGGCCGAAATCGACCATTTCGTCGCTGGCCGCCACCCGCACGTCGATATCGGCATGCAGGGCGCGAAAGCGGCCCAGGCGCGGCACCAGCCAGGCGGCCGCGAACGAGGCCAGGGTGGCGACGGTCAAAATTCCGCTGTCCTGACGTTTGGTCAGGCGGTCCGTGGCCGCCGCCAGCAGATCCAGGCCCTCGCGCACGGCCGCCAAATAACTCTGGCCATTTTCCGTCAGCACAATTGCGCGGCCCCGGCGGCGAAACAGCGCCAGGCCCAGCCATTCTTCCAGGGCTTTCACCTGATGGCTTATGGCGGCCTGGGTGACGTGCAACTCCTGGCCGGCCCGGGTAAAGCTCAATTGCCGCGCCGCCGCCTCGAAGGCGCGCAGGGCGTTGAGGGGTGGGAGTTTTCTATCCGCCATTAACGTCTCGTTAATTGATTAGATTTTCTTATGATGTATATGAAAAACACTCGTTTGTCACGCCGCGATTTCAGCCCTATATACTTATCCATAGACGCAATCATACCCCAGGAAAGGAGCGTTGCCATGTTACGGACTTCCACAGTAGTGATTAGAGAATTTGATCTGACCCAGGTCTTGATGCAAGCCGTGATCAAGGCCGCCGCGACGCTCTCTCATTGGCAGGACCGGGCCGAGCAACGCTATCGCCTGGCGGAAATGGACCAGCACGTCCTGCTGGACATCGGCATCTCCCGAAACCAGGCCCTGGCCGAGGCCCGCAAGCCCTTCTGGTGGACCTAAGCATTTTCCCATAGCCAGCGGAATTTCCACCCAACACTGAAATCGAATAACCAAGCCGCGTCGATGACGGTCCCCCGGGGCCGCGTCGGCGCGGCTTGGCATTATACGCAAAGCCCTTTAACAAACCGCTGGCCGGGATAGCGGTCATAAGGAGCGGCCGCGCCGCCCATCGCGAACCGGCCCAACGCCTGCATCGCCCAGTCTTGTTTCGGCGTTGGCAATCAAGAATAGAAACTTCTAAATTGCGCCTGTAGCCACGGGCCACAACTATCCGCGTTTTGTGTTGTCTGGCCGGCCCGTGGAAGACCAGGCGCTACGCTGTTACTGTATCATTCCTTTTCAGAAACGAATCCTGTACAGTGATTCAGTAAGTATTGAACAGCGGAAGACGTAATCTGCGATGAACCGGGCCTTTGACCGCATCATCATCGTGATGTTTGAAAACCAGTATCGCAGCTATGTGATGCAGGATCCGTTCATGAGAAAGCTCGCCGCCGCGGGCCTCTGCATGACGAACTATTTCGGCGCCTTTCACCCCTCGCAGACCAATTACCTGGCCTCGGTGGCCGGGGAAGTCTGTGCGGTGACAAATGATGAACCGCCGCAGGCGCCCTTGTTGCAGCAAACGGTGGTGGACCTGCTGGAGGCCGGTGGTGTTTCATGGAAAGCCTACATGGAAGGCTACCCCGGCGATCCCTGGAAGGCGTCGTGGAAGGACCGGAGATACCCGCCATCGGATCAGCCGCTCAACGAATTTCCCGACGGCGATCCTGACCTGGCGCGGTACTACCGCAAACACAACCCATTTGCCTCGTTTCATAGCATTCAAGCCGACGAGACCCGCTGGAACAGGATCGTTGGCGATGGGGCGTTCTGGCAGGACGTCAGGGGCGGTGAATGCACGCTGCCCGAATACAGCTGGTTCACACCGGACATCTGGAACGATGGGCATTATCTGTACAACACCCACGTGGATACCGATCCGCGAACGCAGCTGGTGCCGCAGATTTCAGGCTGGCTGGAGTATGTATTCCTGGGCGATATGGACGCCGCGAAGGTTCAGGGCGCGGCGAAATCCGGCCCGGACAAGCTGGGCCTCAATCTGAACGTCGATTTGCTGCTCACGGATCCCGCATCGGCCTGGAAGCAATCCTGCGTCCCAGACGGCACCTTGATCGTCGTTACTTTTGACGAGGCGGACTATGACGCCAAAGGATACGATACCAACTACGATGGCCCCAACCAGATCTATACGGTATTGCTGGGGAATATGATCAGGCCGGGAACCAGCGATCCGACGCCGTTCAACCACTACAGCCTGATCAAAACCATCGAGCGGAACTACGGCCTGGGCGATCTTGGCAAGAATGACCGTGCGGCTAATTGGTTTCGCGCGCTTTGGAAGCAGAAATTTGCCTGGTCGCAGCCTACGGCAACGGGAATGAGCGCCAACGGGCCCCTCGCGTCCGCCTGCATCGATGGTACGTTCCACGTATTGTTTGGCGATGGGAGCCGAGAGCTGCATTCGGTCACCTTTAACAACGGCACATGGTCGGTTCCCAGGGAAACTGGCCTCTCATCACAAGGCCCGATTGCGATGGCGGAATTGCATGGCAGTCTGCACGCCGCGCTGTACGGTGACGACGGACAAATCTATGTCACCTGCGCCAATAGCGGTTCTGAATGGTCTGCTCCACAGCCACTTGACCGGACAGGCGCCGGCAGCATGGCGATGACCTCGTACCTTGACGAGGCGGATGATCAGCGGAAGATCATGTTGTGCTGGCAGACCGATATCGGCTTCATGGAGTCTCTGATTTTCGAGAACGGTGCATGGCAGTGTGAATCGTCGCCGGTCGGGCAGCTCACCGATGGACCAATGGCATTGGCGCAATTGGGAGCGTCCCTGTATCTGGTTTACAAGGAGCGAAACACACGAAAGCTGCGCATGACGTCATTCAACGTCGCGCCGTACAATGCCTTCAAAGCGAAGAATTTCAACGGGGAACCGGCATCAGCGAACGATACGTCCCTGCACCAATGGGCGCCAGCCGATCTCCATGTCGGGCACTTCGCAAAGAAAATGGCCGCTCTGCAGAATGATTACCAGGCCATGGGAAACCTGGCGATGGCGGCAATCGAGGGCGAAATGCATCTGCTCCATCGTGGGGCCTATGAAGATACGCCAAGCGCCTTCAGCGAAATCTTCGGCCTGACCGGTATCTTCACCGCAAGCAATCAGTTGAGCAACGGGTATGGAACCATGGACCAGGCCGGCTGGACTGAAGAAAAGGAACTGCCGGCGGTCCAACTGGACCCGGCCAGCGGCATTACCCTGGCCTCGGACGGGGACCGGTTCCTCTTGCTCTGGCGGCAATCCGGGTGCGGAGAATTGATGTTTTGCACCGGCAGCTACAGATCGGTCTGACCTGTCGGATGTCCACTGAGTTTGTCCGGCACCGCCCCGCTCTGGTAGATTTGCTCTGGCAATGTCGCGGTTTTGGCGTAGTATCGGAATTGAAACAAAATTGTTATCGAAACGGAATTATATCGGCAACGAATTGGGAAGTCAGATGTCAAACGTAGCAGGTAAAGCGTATGCGATGAATGTCTTGACGCCGAGCAATCCGAAATTCACCTGGATCAACAGGTTGCTATTCATGGCGGCGCGTGGATTGCCTTCAACCTTGATGGGGCTTTTGGGCCTATCCCTTATTCACTTTGCCCGATGGGTCATTATCAAGCCCGGCGATTGGCCGGATCTCGGTCAGGGCAAGCAGAACCTCGACAACGACTATATGCTGTTCCTGTCAAATTTTAACGGGACATGGGATCAATATATCGATGCCTTCTCGGATGGCATACCGAACGGCTTGAACCTGTTCTGGTATACGGCGACGAAATATCCGGAGTCTATCCCGGTTACGCCGTTCAAGGATTACATCACCTACAATCAATTGGGCACGGATTATTACTACAACGCCACTCCCGGATCGGCGCAGCGCGATATTAAGACCAGCCTCCAGATCTATGACGCCCTTGCCGCGTTGGCCGCGGCCCATGGGTCGCAATCCCCGGAAGAGTTTCAAAAGACCTATCGCGCCATGTTGCTGAAGGTGCAGGGCGGCCTGGGTGATCCCGGCTTTGGCCCTGTTGCCAGCCCTGATACCGAGCGCGCGGATGTAAACCGCGAAGCCTATGTCAAAAAGGCTCAGATGAATTTTGACGCCAAACGCAACCCAGCACCATAGGGGGCCGGAAGCATGCCTGATCTTGATAGCGGCCACATATTCCTGACCACAATGGCGCCCATCAAGGGCGCGGAACTGGTCGAAAAATCACATACATCCTTTGAGCAGAACGTGCATATCGCCCTGGCTGAGCTGCCGACGGCAATGCAGTCCCCGGCGACGCAGAAGACGGGTATCAACAGCCCCTTTGCCCGCAACAAACGCACCCATTTGGCGCGCATGTTTGTCTTGGGCGACGTGGTCTACAACGGCCGCACCGGCAGTGACGCGATCATCAATACCATCAGGGATATCAATACGATCAACCCGCAAAAGGTTGACCGCTTGAACGCCTCCTACCTGGTTTTTTGCGCCGATATCGACGCCGTGACCGAGGACGGCGCGGCCTTGCCGGCGAACCTTTCGGCCCGGCAGCAGGCCGATGTGCGCGCCTCATATGCCCGCGAATTGTGGAACACAATGGGCCCCGAGCTGCATGACATCTACAGCAATTGCGTCGGATTCGAGGAGGTTCAGTCGGCGGATCAATTCGCCGCGTATCTGGAAAAATGCCATGTCGAAACGACGATGCCATTTCACGACTATTATCTGGAGATGCCCAAATTCAACGAACTGCCAGTGAAACCACTGATTGGGATTGTCGCCATTCCTGCGGTCGTCGCCCTGTTGGGGTTGGTATTCCGGCTCTTTGGCGCCTGGACCCTGCCGATAGTGGGGTGGAGTTCGATTTGGACATTTGTCATTGGCGCCATTCTGGCGGTACTGGCCGGCATCTTCGCCGTGAAGTACGCCATTTACAACGGTACCAAACCGTTGGCGCCCGGCAAGTATGATGACCTTCCCTCGGTCCTGAAAGCGCTCTATTTGCAGCAAAATTTCGCCAATTTCGTGGTGGACCACCAGGGCGCCACGGCCGATAGGCTGCACGAGGATTTCGGCGCGTTTCTGAAATCGCACAAACCCGAAAACAAGATGTCGCCAACGCAAAATCCCGGCGTGATCTCGATCGCGGCCAAGGGCGGTGTTTCAAATTAGAATTGGACCTCTGACATGACACGCATGCTGGATTTGAATGATATTCAGGGCAATATACCCCGCGCCTATGGCCGGTTTTCATTCCCCTTTGCCCGTTATTTCTTCCTCAACATCGCCGATGCCGCGGAAGGGCGTAAATTCGTCGACCAGGTCCGTAAAGAAGTGACGACGGCCGCGCGCTGGCCGGGAAATGCGGACAAGCCACTCTGTACCGTGAACATCGCGTTTACTTTTTTGGGACTGTACATGTTGGAACTCCCATCACGAACCCTGCAGAGGATGCCGGATGTTTTCATTGAGGGCATGAAAGACCGGGCCTTTGTCTTGGGCGATCGGGACGTCACCAGGACAGCCGCGGATGACGTCGGCTGGGACAGGCATTGGGACCCAATCTGGCAAGCTAACCGGGCCGGCGACGGCAATGGGGCCAACGATGTCCATATCTGGATTTCCTTGAATGCTCAGTTGAAAACCCTGGGCACCGATACCCCGGTCGATGAGCTTGAGGAAAAGACCGAATGGCTGCGCGGTCTGTGTGCGGCCTCCAATGGCGGTGTCAGCATTCTTGCCAAGAATGGGCGGAATGGCGACCAGGAATACCAGGCGGCCTCGGCGGTGTTCCAGGACCATGGCGGCATGAAAATACCGACGCCAAAAGAGCATTTCGGCTTCACCGATGGCATTGGCGACCCTGTGTTCGAGGGGCAATACCCGCCCGAAAAGGAAAAAGTGGCTGTCATCGGCCGCGGCAAACGCATGAACCCTGAAGATGGCTGGGAGCCCATTGCGACGGGGGAATTCATTCTGGGGCACCCGGACGAAAGTCAGGAACTTCCCCCCACCTCCGTGCCGCCCGAGTTCATGAACAACGGCACCTTCATGGCCTATCGCAAACTGCATGAAAATGTCGGCACCTTCGACGCGGTTCTGCAGGAAGAAGCCAAGGCGTTCGCCGCTGAAATGGACGTCTCCATGGAGGAGGCGAATGAGACCCTGCGCGCCAAGATGGCCGGGCGCTGGTCCGACGGCGTTCCCCTGGCGGTCATACCCACCTACACGGAATGGGTTCAGTTTGGCAAAAACAACGGATTTGATGACCCCGATCCATTGAAGGCGTTGGAAAATCAGCGGCGTTATCTGAGTTCCCCGGCGGTTTCCGATTTCCGCTATGCCGATGATATGGCGGGCTATAAATGCCCCGCGGGGGCCCATTTACGGCGCATGAACACCCGCGATTATCTTGATCCCGAGAACAAGGCCGGGATAGATCCGGCGACCGGCGAGCAATACAAGAACGCGACCGCGGACAGCGCGCTCAACAAGCGCCGCCGTATTCTACGCCGGGGGCTGCCCTATGGCCCCGCCAACCTGGACCATAAGACGGACGACACCGAACAGGGCGTTGCCATGATGCTCATGGGGACGAGCCTGTTTCGGCAGTTTGAATTCGTGCAGCAGCAGTGGATTCAGTACGGCCTGGATTTCCATGAGGGCAACAACACCTGCCCGTTGCTGGGAAACCACGATCACCATCACCGCCACACCGTTCCGTCCGACCCGAAATCCGGCAAACCCCCTTATGTGATGAGCAAGCTTAAAACCTTCGTCGAATGCCGCGGCGGAGACTATTTCTTCATCCCTTCCATGACCGCAATTCGGATGATTTCCATGGGCATCGTTGATCCGACGTAAACATTCGATCTGAAAGGACAAGATCATGATAGCGGCGGTTGCAAATGTCGTAACGACGGTTTTTCGGATTGTTTGGGTCTGGTTGGAAGGCATCTGGGCCCTTGTCCGGATGATTGGTGTTGGCATCGGGGCTTTGTTCAAAAGCGGCGGCGCAAAAGCCAATCTTGCGGCGGCCTTCGCCAAGGCCTCGACGCAGCGGCTGGCGTTTGATTTTCTGCGCGCCTTCCTGCCCAACCTGGGACTCAAGACGCAGCTCATTAAAGCCTATGAAAACGATGGCACCGTGGTCATCACCAGAAACAACGACTGTTTAGATGTGCTGCAGCGCAACGAGGATTTCGAGGTCGTCTATGGCAGCAGGATGCGGAAGCTGACAGCGGGTGAGAACTTCTTTCTGGGGATGCAGCCCGGATGGGACTACACCCGCGATACATCGGCCATGCATCTGGCCGCCCGGCGCACGGATGTGGCGGAGTTCGTGTTGCCGCGGGCGAGGGAACTGGCAGGGAACCTGGTGGCGGAAAGCGGCGGAAAGCTGGATCTGCCGCCGGGACTGACCCTGCAGGTGCCCTGGGATATGACAAACACCTATTTTGGTGTCGGCGGGCCTGATGCGGCGAGCATGCAGGATTGGACGACGATACTGTTTTGGTATCTGTTCGAGGATCTTTCCGCCGACCCTGACCTGGACAAGAAGGCGATGGATTACGCGGGGCGCTTGCGGGACTACCTTGATACGGCGATTGCCGCGCGCAAGGCCGATCCCAATGATGGCGCGGATATCCTGAACCGGTGCCTGGCCCTGCAAGGCGCCGATACGCCGGGCATGAATGATCTTGGCATCCGCAACAATCTACTGGGACTTTTGATCGGCGCCATCCCCACGATCTCGAAAGCCTGCTGTCTTGCCATGGACGAGCTGCTGAACCGTCCCGATGCCCTGAAAGGCGCACATGCGGCCGCGGTGGCGGACGATGATGCCAAGATGGCGCAATATATCTGGGAGGCTTTGCGCTTCAACCCCCATAACCCGGTCATTTACCGGCGCGCCACCAGGGATGCGGTGGTCGCGCGATCAACCTTCCGGCAGCTCAAGGTGAAGAAGGGACAAATGGTCTTCGCCGCGACCCTTTCAGCCATGTTTGATCGCTATGCCATTGCAAAGCCGAATGAGTTTCGCGTGGACCGTCCCTGGGAGGATTATATTATCTGGGGCTACGGCATGCACAACTGTTTCGGCGCCGCGATAAATGAAGCGGTCATTCCGGCGATGTTGAAGCCGGTTTTGGCGCGCAAGAATTTGCGCCGTGCGCCAGGTGCGGCGGGACAAATCGACAACGGCGGCACACCGCATCCGCAGCATTTTCATTTGGAGTTCGATGCCTGAGCGGCAGTTGAAGGGGCGCAAATCGAATGTCTTCGAAAAATATCCTGGTCACGCTTCTGCCATCGACCGACGTCGATTTGGGCAGATGGCTATTGCAACACTACGGTGTCGCGTATACCGAGCATCCCCATGCGCCCATTTTTCATATTCTGGCCCTCAAGTTACGGGGTGAAGGGGCGGAGGACTATCCGCTTCTTGTGGAAAACAGGACCAAAATCCCGACGGTTCCAAAGATTCTGGCGCACCTGGACGCAAACGTTACGACGGACCGGCCCGATCTTAGGCTGATGCCGGACAAGGACAAAGAGCCGGCAATCTACAAAGAGGTCGATGAATTGCAGCATTACGTCCGGTACAATGTTGGAAATTCAGTCGTAAACTGGTCCTACTTTAACCTTTTGCAATACAAATGGGCCGTCTGGCCTTCGATCACCACCGGCGTCCCTTGGTATGAAAAACTGACCTGTTTTGTCGCGTTTCGGGTGATCCGATGGCTGATGTATAAGGGCCTGCACCTTGACCAGCAGGTCGCTGACGGTGCCTTGAAAACGATCTACGAGGGCTTCGACAGATTCGACGGACTGCTGCAAGATGGGCGCAAACACTTGGTGGGCGACAGGCTGACGTATGCGGATTTGGCGGTCTCGGCGTCTCTCGCCCCGATGATCCTGGCTCAGGGCTACCAAGGCTTTCTGCCAAATCAGGCGAAATGTCCGAAGTTTATGCAGGACGTCTATAAAGAACTTCGCGGGCGCCCCACGGGGCAATTTGTTCAGCGCATTTATGATCAGCATCGACCCGGGTGATACCACCAGGCCCGTCAGACACCGTCTTTCTGGTCGAACAGTTTCAGGACCGCGATACCGTCCAGTTCGCCGTGGCCCTTGCTGTTCAGGATGCGGTACAGATTGGCGGTCTGGCCGGACATGGGCGTAGGGACGCTCAATTCCTTGGCCAGGTCGTGCAGCATGTCCAGGTCTTTCAGGACCTGCCGAGCAAAACCGGCAGGGGCGAAGTCGCGGGCCAGCATGCGGGGGTAGATGGCCTGCAGCATGTTGCTGCCCGCGTGGCCGGCGGCCAGGGCCTGGGGGATCTTGGCGGCGTCTATGCCGCCGGCTTCCGCCAGGGCGAGGGCTTCGGCCAGCACCGTGTAATTGTTCAGGACCAGCACCTGATTGATCATCTTGGTGACCTGGCCGGCGCCAATCGGACCCATATGGGTGAATTGCGCCGCCAGATCGGCCATGACCGGCGCGGCCCGGGCGATATCGGCCGCGCTGCCGCCGGCCATGATGGCCAGGCTGCCGGTGCCGGCCGCCGGCGGGCCGCCCGAGACCGGGGCATCGACCCAGCCCATGCCCGTCTGCCGCAATAACTCCGCCGCCATGTCCCGGGTCGCTTTGACGACGGTGGTGGAATGATCCACCAGCAATTTGCCGGCGCCGTCCGCCGCCGCCGCACCGGCCCCCGCCGCCACGCCCTCGGGACCGAACACGGCCTGCTGCACCGCATCCGTGGAGGTCACACAGAGCAACACCAGATCGGCGCGTCCGGTCAGATCGGCGGGCGAAGGGGCCGGGACAACACCGTGGCCGGCAGCGGCGGCGATCTTCTCGGCTACCAGATCATAGCCGATCACCGTATAACCCTGGCCGCAGAGGCGCCGGGTAAAGGCCTGCCCCATCAGCCCGAGGCCGATAAATCCGATTACGGGTTTGTTTTCATTCATGGCAATAATTCCAGTGCGGTCAACTGCCGCCGCAACGCCGCCGCATCCTTGAAGTGAATGCCGTGGAAGCCCAGGGTGCGGGCGCTTTCCACATTGTCGGCACGGTCATCGATAAAGACGGCGCCTTCCGGCCTCAGGTTGTAACGCTCACAGGCCAGGTGAAAGATTTTCGGGTCGGGCTTCGCCACGCCCTCCAGGCCGGAAATCACCAGGCCTTCGAACCAGTCCAGAAAGGCAAAGCGTTGGGTGGCGTGGTGCCAGGTTTCCGAGGACCAGTTGGAAATCACATAGAGGGGCACGCCCTCGGCCTTCAATTCCGCGACCACCGCCAGGCTGTCATCCAGACTACCATTCAGGGTTTCCTCCCAGCGATGCCAATAGGCCTCGATCAATTCGGCATGCTGGGGCAGACGGGCGGACAGTTCCGCCACCCCGCGCTGAAACGGTTGGTCCGCGTCCACACCCTGCAGCCAATTGAACAAATCAATCTCGTCCAGGAAGCGGGCAATTTCCTCGTCGCTGTCAAGCAGCTTGCGGTACAGATAATACGGGCTCCAGTCGATCAGCACTCCGCCCAGGTCAAAGACAACCGTATCAACGGCGCCGTCGTTTACGGGCGCCACGGTTATTTCGCCGCCTTGACCAGGCGGCCCCTGGCCCGGCGCACCTCTTCACCTTCGACTTTGCGGACGAACTCCAACGTCATGCCCAGGCCCGTTAGCTCCCGGCGGTAGGTTTGCGTCTCGTGCCGGCCATCGGCATAAATCCGCAGGCTGACAATATACAGGGCGCGGTCCTTGATATAGGCCCAGGCGAAGGGCGCCGCACCGTTCAGTGGATCGCCGTTTCCCTTGGCGCCCCAGACCCCGGGACGGACAAGAGCAAATTGCATGCTGGTTGTTTTCAGTTTTTCCTGGGGATTGTTGGGGTCGCCCTTTTTCCTTTGCACCGTATTCCAGACAATCGAGAAACCGCCGGCGGCGGCGGTGCGGACGGTGACGTCGATATCCCGGCTGGTCAGTTGAAAATTGGCGCTGATCTCGCTTTCCGAAACCGCGCTGCCCCGCCAGACCCCCTGAAAAGCGACAATCCCCACATCCGCCGCCATGGCGGCGCTACCGGGCCAGAGCAGCAACAAAAAAGATAGGCGCAATAGGACGCGGGGCATTAGCAATTCTCCGATTCAATGTCCGAATGTGCAGTAACAAAGCCATCCGTCTGACGCAAGGCCTCGCCCAGAATCATCGCGCCGGCGACGGCGATATTCAACGACCGCGCGCCCGCCTGCATTGGGATGCGCAGGCGCGCATCAGCCCGGTCATGGACCGCCGCAGGCGCCCCCGATTGTTCCTGTCCCAACAGAATGATGTCATCGGCCCGGAAGGCGAATGTTGCGTAGGGACTGGCGCTTTTCGTGGTCGCCAGGATCAACCGTCCGCTAGCCGTGGGCAGGAAATCCGACCAGGACTTGTGCCGTTGCAGCATCGCCCCCGCGGCATAGTCCATGGCGGCACGGCGCAGCTGCTTGTCGGTGAAAGTGAAGCCACAGGGTTCGATAATATCCAGGGGCACGCCGAGGCAGGCACACAGGCGGATCAGGGTGCCCGTGTTTTGCGGAATATCGGGTTGGTAAAGAGCTAGGCGCATGCCGCAGCATCGCCGATTCGCCATCATCTGGCCAGTCCCCCGGAGCGGATCGCCGCCCAGGAAACCTGCGTCAATTTGCCGACTGTCCATGGCTGGACAAATGCGCGGCGGCGTGACAAATAAGGACAGGTCAATCTCCCAGTGATTTCAGAATAAGGTGATCGAGCAATGGCGGACAGCACAGGCGGGGACGGACATGATCCCGGCCGCCGGGACTTCCTTTATGTGGCGGCAGGTGGCCTTGGCGCCGTTGGCGTGGCCGGCTTTGTCTGGCCGCTGATCGATCAGATGAATCCTTCCCAGGACGTCCTGGCCCTGTCCTCCATAGAGGTCGATTTGTCCGGTATCGAGGTCGGGCAGTCCATCACCGTCAGTTGGCGCGGCAAGCCGGTCTTTATCCGCCACCGCACAGAGGCCGAAATTACCGAAGCCAAGGCCGTCCCCCTGGACGTTCTGCCGGATCCCGAGGGCGACGAGGCCCGGGCGCAAAAACCGCAATGGCTTGTCATGGTAGGGGTTTGCACCCATCTCGGCTGTGTGCCCCTGGGGCAGCAGGGCGAATACAATGGCTGGTTCTGCCCTTGTCACGGTTCCCACTATGATACCTCGGGACGCATCCGCAAGGGCCCCGCGCCGACTAATCTAGCCGTGCCGGCCTATATCTTCCTGGACGATAACAACATCAAGATCGGCTAGGGGGCGGATATGTCAGGTCATTCAAACTTTCAATCGAACAACGCCGTCGTCAAATGGATTGAATATCGGCTGCCGATCTTCAGTTTCGTCAACGAAGCCCTGGTGGTCTATCCCACACCAAAGAATTTGAACTACTGGTGGAACATGGGCTCGTTGGCCGGGGTCATGCTGGTTGTGCAAATTATCACCGGCGTCGTCTTGGGCATGCATTACACGCCGCATGCGGATCTGGCCTTCGACAGCACCGAACATATCATGCGCGACGTGAACTACGGCTGGTTGCTGCGCTATATGCATGCCAACGGCGGGTCGATGTTTTTTGCCGTGGTTTACATTCATATTTTCCGGGGCATGTACTACGGTTCATATAAGGCGCCGCGGGAACTTTTATGGTGGTTGGGCATCATCATTTTCATTCTGATGATGGCCACGGCCTTCATGGGCTATGTGCTGCCCTGGGGTCAGATGAGTTTCTGGGGCGCCACGGTGATCACCAGCCTATTCTCCGCGGTACCCATTGTGGGCGAGGCAATCGTCGCCTGGCTGTGGGGCGGGTTTGGCGTTGATCAGCCGACCCTGAACCGGTTTTTCAGCCTGCATTATCTGCTGCCCTTCGTGATTTTTGCCGTCGTATTCCTGCACCTCTGGGCCCTGCACGTCCACAAGTCGAACAATCCCCTGGGCATCGATATCAAGGGCCCGCAGGATACCATCCCCTTTCATCCCTATTACACGGTCAAGGATCTGTACGGCATGGGGATCTTTGGCATCATTTTTGCGTGGCTGCTGTTCTTCGCGCCGAACCTTCTGGGCGAGGCCGATAACTACATTCCGGCCGATCCTCTGGTAACGCCAACGCACATCGTGCCGGAATGGTACTTCCTGCCGTTCTACGCCATTTTGCGGGCCGTCCCGGACAAGCTGTTCGGCGTTATCGCAATGTTTGCGTCGTTGTTTATCCTCTTTGTGCTGCCCTGGCTGGATACCTCGAAGGTGCGTTCGGCACGCTTCCGTCCTGTCTATAGAATGCTGTTCTGGGCCTTTTTCATCGATTGCCTGGTACTCGGCTATATCGGCGGCCAGCCGGCAGAGGGAATTTTCATCGTCATTGGCCGTCTGGCCACCGCGTTGTATTTCCTGTTCTTTCTGTCCCTGCCCTTTATTGGCTGGTTCGAACGGCCCGGGAAGTTACCGGAATCCATTGCCACCTCCGTGCTGGAGGGCGGCGGCGGCGGCACACCCGATGGGGCCGCGGCCAAGGCGGAGGACCGTGGCTGATGTTTAGATTTGCTTTAATTTCGGCCCTCGCGGCTCTGTTCATTATGCCACTCACAAGCCGTACTCTCGCCGCCGGCGATGTGACAAAGCCCATTGAAGTCGAGTGGCAGCATGGCGGTCCTTTCGGCACCTTTGACCGCGCCGCCGTACAACGGGGCCTGCAGGTCTATCGAGATGTCTGCAGCGGCTGTCACGGCTTGAAATACATCGCCTTCCGCAATTTGCTGGAAATCGGTTTGAGTGAAGATCAGGCGAAAATCATCGCGGCTGAGTACACAGTGATCGACGGGCCCGACGACGAGGGCGAGATGTTCGAACGCCCGGGCAAGTTGTTCGATTACATGCCCGAGCCATTCGACAATGAGAAGGCGGCCCGGGCTTCCAACAACGGCGCCTTTCCGCCCGATCTGTCGCTCATCGTCAAGGCCCGGAAAGGGGGAGAGAACTATATCTATTCCATCCTGGTCGGCTATATGGAGCCGCCCGACGGCGTGACCCTGGCCGAGGGAATGGCGTACAATCCTTATTTCCCCAATCATCAAATCGCCATGGGCCCGCCCATCGACGACGAAGCGGTCGAATACGTTGACGGCACGAAAAACACCAAGGAACAGATCGCCCGCGATGTGGTCAACTTCCTGGCCTGGACGGCGGAACCGTCCCTGGAGGCGCGCAAGCGCATGGGTGTCAAGGTCATCCTGTTTCTGATCGTCCTGACAGTGGTGCTGTACGGCGTCAAACGCAAAGTTTGGGCCAAAATGCACTGATCGGGCTGGATTTTGCCTTCAGGCTGGGGCCGCCATTGGCGGCCCTTTCCTTTTACCGCTATGTTGAACCTTCAGGATAGTCACGGAGGATGCTAGATGAGCGAGACCCACCCGGCCCCGGTATTGGGCGTGATCGGCGGCAGCGGCCTGTATGAAATAGATGGCCTGAGCGATACCCGCTGGCAGGCCATGGAAAGTCCCTGGGGCGAGCCGTCGGACGAATTTCTGTTCGGCAGTCTGGACGGGGTGCAAATGGTTTTTCTGCCCCGCCATGGCCGGGGGCACCCGCAGTCGCCGACCTCCATCAACTATCGCGCCAATATCGATGCCATGAAGCGGGCCGGGGTGACCGATATCATCTCGCTGTCGGCCTGCGGTTCGTTCAAGGAAGAACTGCCGCCGGGAACCTTTGTCATTGTCGATCAGTTTATCGACCGAACCGTCGCGCGGGAGAAAAGCTTTTTCGGGGCCGGTATGGTCGCCCATGTCTCCATGGCCCATCCGGTTAATGCCCGCCTGGGTGACTGGTGCGAACAGGCGGCCCGCGAGGTCGGCGTTCCCGTGCATCGCGGCGGCACCTATCTGTGCATGGAAGGGCCGCAGTTTTCCTCTTTGGCGGAAAGCAATCTGTACCGTCAATGGGGCTGTCATGTGATCGGCATGACCAACATGCCCGAGGCGAAACTGGCCCGCGAGGCGGAAATTCCCTATGCCACCGTTGCCATGGTCACGGATTTCGACTGCTGGCATCCGGACCACGATGCCGTCGTGGTCGATGATATAATCCGGGTCCTGCTTGACAATGCCGATCATGCCCGCGCGCTGGTCAAACGCGTGGCGCCGCGCATGCGGGAGCGGCCCGCCCTTTGCCCGTCCGGCGACGATCAGGCCCTGGAAATGGCCCTGATTACCAGCCCGGAAAAACGGGACCCGGCCGCACTGGCCAAATTGGACGCGGTTGCCGGCCGCGTGCTGAACGTCGGAGGAGACTCGTGATGAATCTCAAGGAACTGGTCCGAACCATCCCCGATTACCCGAAAAAGGGTATCATGTTCCGCGACATTACCACGCTGATGCAGCATCCGGCCGGCTTTCGCCGTACCGTTGACGAACTGGTCCAGCCATTTGCCGGCAGCGATATTACGCGGATTGCCGGCATCGAGGCCCGCGGATTTATCCTGGGCGGCGCCGTGGCCCATCAGTTATCCATCGGTTTCATTGCGGTCCGCAAGAAAGGTAAGCTGCCCTGGCAGACCATTTCCGTCGAGTACGAACTGGAGTACGGCACGGACGAAGTGGAAATTCATATCGACAGCGTGGCGCCTGGCGATCAAATATTGATCATCGACGATCTGATCGCCACAGGCGGCACCGCGGCCGCCACAACGCAACTGGTCCGCGATGCCGGCGGCCACGTGGTAGGCGCTTCGTTCATCGCCGATCTGCCGGATCTTGGCGGCAGCGCCCGGCTGGAGGCCATGGGCGTCCAGGTCCGCAGTCTGATGGCATTCGAGGGCGACTGAGATGGCCATACGGATTGAGCCTCTGACGCCGGTATTTGGCGCTACGGTTAGCGGATTTGACACCCGCCAACCCCTGTCGGCGGCGAACCGGGCCGAATTTTTGGCCGCGTTCGAGGCGTGCTCCGTGCTGGTAATGCACGACCAGCCCCTCACGGACGCGCAGCAGATTGCCTTTTCGGAGAGCCTTGGCCCTCTGGAAGAGACCTTGCCGGGCGTGGTCGGCGCCGGCTCCAAAATCGTACGGGTCTCCAATATGTTGGCCGATGGCAGCCTGAAAGAGCCCGGCGGCCGCCTGGCCCTGTTTGGCCAGGCCAACCTGCTATGGCATAGCGACAGCACTTTCAGAGCAGCGCCAGCCAAAGCTTCGATCTTATCGGCCCGGCAAATTGCCTTGCAGGGCGGCGACACGGAATTTGCCTCGACCCGCGCCGCCTACGACAGTCTAAGCGAGACTGCGAAGCGCCGTATCGACGGCCTGGTGGCGATCCATTCCATTGCCACCTCGCGCCGAAAAGTCGACCCGCGCGCCGTCAGTGCGGAACAGGAAGACGCCCTGCCCCCGGTGCCCCAGGCTCTGGTGCGCCGCAATCCGGTCAATGGCCGCAAGGCCCTTTTGCTGGGCAGCCATATCGGCGCCATCGCCGGCCTGGCGGATGACGAGGCCCAGGGCCTGATCGACGAGTTGACCGCCATTGCCACGCAAGAAGCATTCACCTATCGCCATGTCTGGCGCAACGATGATCTGGTGATGTGGGACAACCGCGCTGTCATTCACCGAGGCCACCCCTACGACGAAAAAACGGAACGCCGGCTGTTGGTACGCACGACCCTGGCCGGTGATGCCCCAACCGTCGTGGCCGGCCGCATCGTGGACCAGGAAGGTGGAAAATATGACGTTGGATAATCCGGCCAGCGCCGGCTGGCGCGGACATCCCCGCTATCCTGATCCGGCAATCGAGACCTTGGACCCCCGGTTTGATCAATACCGCATATTTAGCGCCGCCGTGGAGAGGCTCTATACCGGTTGCCGCTGGTCCGAGGGACCGGTCTGGTTTGGCGACGGCCGCTATTTATTGTGGAGCGATATTCCCAACAACCGGATCCTGAAATGGGAGGAAGAGACCGGCGCCGTCAGTATCTTCCGCAAAACCGGTGATTTCGCCAATGGCAACACCCGCGACCGCCAGGGCCGCCTGATTACCTGCGAGCATGGCAGCCGGCGGGTAACGCGCACCGAATATGACGGCAGCGTTACGGTGTTGATGGACCGTTGGCAGGGCAAGCAGCTGAACTCGCCCAACGACGTCGTCGTCAAGTCCGACGGCTCCATCTGGTTCACCGATCCGCCGTTTGGAATCCTGGGCAACTACGAAGGGCACAAGGCGGACGCGGAAGTGCCCCAGGCGGTCTATCGCATCGACGGCGACAACGGCGGGATCACGGTGGTGACCGACGATGTCCTGGGCCCCAACGGCCTGTGTTTCTCACCGGACGAGACGATCCTCTACGTGGTTGAATCCCGCGGCGTGCCCCACCGCAAGATCCTGGCCTATGACGTCGCCGCGGATGGCTTGCGGATCGACAACAAACGCGTGTTGATCGATGCCGGCCCCGGCGGCACCCCTGACGGCATGCGCTGCGATGTCGACGGCAATCTTTGGTGCGGTTGGGGCATGGGTACGGCGGCGCTGGACGGGGTTCTGGTTTTCGCGCCAGACGGCGCCAAGATCGGCCGCATCGCCCTGCCTGAACGCTGCGCCAATGTCTGTTTCGGCGGTCTCAAACGCAACCGCCTGTTCATGGCCGCCAGCCAATCCCTCTATGCCCTGTACGTGAATACCCAAGGGGCCGCCGGCGGTTAGAACCTTTCCGGGCTGTTCTGGATCGCGGCGTCAGAAACCTGGTCCGCAACTGGTAATCTCGCGCAGAAAATTCTGCACGAAAACCAACAACAGAATCAAAACCACGGGGGAGAGATCGATTCCGCCCAGACTGGGCAGTATGCGCCGGATCGGGCCCAAGGCCGGTTCGGTGATCTTGTGCAGGAAATCGCCAACCATGAAGACAAAGCGGTTCTGTGTGTTGATCACGTTGAAGGCCACCAGCCAGGACATCACAACAGAGATCAGAATCATCCAGAAATACAACATGATCACGCTTGCAACCAATTCAACTATCGAACACATGCGAAGTCCAAGCCCTTTTGTGGCGCCACCACGGCAATTGCCCAAGATGTAAAGCTCCAAAGCCGCCAACGCAAGCATGCAAGTAATGCCAGGCTATATCGCCAGGTATGCAATCCGGCCCTTGACAGGTTTGGAGGATGGTTCCTATATGCCAGCGGATTTTTGGGGCCGTAGCTCAGTTGGGAGAGCGCCACGTTCGCAACGTGGAGGTCAGCGGTTCGATCCCGCTCGGCTCCACCAAAATCCACTCCGAGCCACCGAACGGGGCTGAATATCAGGCACCGGTCCGGGTTTATCAGAGGCCGAACGCGGCCCAAAGGCGGCCGCAAAATCCGGCCATTGGGCGATGCCACTTTGTTATCAGAATATTGACAATCTTATCATAGTCTTGATCTCCGAAACTGGCAGGGCCACTTAGACCGGCATCCATGATAACTCTCGACGCGTGCGCTAATCTTTTAGACGACGCTCCCAACGGTCTTGCACTGCTGAGAGCCTGGAATGACTGGCGCGAGCCTGAGTTGGTTCCCGCATTGGAGGCTGTCAGACCGGAAAACATCGGCAGTGCTCTTTCAGGCATGATGGTGCTTGAGGTCCTGGCGCCCGACGAGATCATTATCCGCCTTGCTGGTTCCAGGCTTCAAGACATCCTGGGACGAGACCTCAAGGGCCGCAACTTCGTCGACCTGGCCGCTCCATCCGAGCGGGAGCGACGAATAACGTCGTATCGCAATTATGTGTCATATCCATGTGGTGCGAAGTGGACGGCAGACGTGGTAAGGGCCAGCGGGCTACTTACTTCGGTCCGAGGATTGGCGTTGCCGGTCAGACCACGCCTACGGAGCCACCCCATGCGACTGTACGCGGCGTTCGATTTCACCGGAGACTTGACGGGCTTCGAGGTCGATCCGTTACGGGTCATCCCGATTGCCCACGAGCGCACCTATATAGACCTTGGCTTTGGCGCACCTGAATAAGCGGGCGCGTCGATGACATACCGGTGATGGTTGGTTTAGAGCATTTCCGAGTTGTGCCACGAGGCCTCTATTCCAGCCCGACCGTGGTGCGGGTTGCCTGCCGCTGAATGGGGCGGTCGGCCGGGTCGGCCCGGTCATAACAATCGACGCCGCCCAAAGTCCGGTAGCAGTAAGCCGCTGGGAGAACCGCGTCGGAGCCATCACTGCGGCAAACGTCCATGCCATGAATAATACGCACAAGCTGGCAATCCGATTGCGACAGCTTGGATACGGTGGCATCCACTTCATCCACCAGTTTCACGGCAACGGCCGTGCAGCCGGCGCTGTATACCGCCACGGCTGCCAGCAAGATCACCCTCAGCCAGCTAAACATTTCGGCACAACTCCGTCGTCAGTTTGACCAATCACAACGGCCATAACAACAGATCGTGATAAACGAAGGGTTAAAATCAATGCGCTCTGATATAATGACTTCAACCACCCATGCGACGGCGCTGTTCCCGCCAGGCTTGGGTCAATTCAGCTTGAAATTCCGGCGCGGCAATGGCGATCAGGGCATCGGCCCGTTCATCGACGGATTTGTCCTTGAGGCGGGCGGCGCCGAATTCGGTGACCACGTAGTCGATATCGGCCCGCGGACAGCTGACCACCGCATCCGCCGCCAGCGTGGGAACGATGCGCGATATGCTGCCCCTGGCCGCCGTTGCCGAAAGCGCAATGACGGAGCGGCCATTCTTCGCCATGCGGGCGCCGCGCACGAAGTCGACCAGGCCGCCGGTGCCGCTGATCTGGCGGCCGTTGACGGTTTCTGCGTTGGCCTGGCCGGTCAGATCCACTTCAAGGGACGAGTTGATGGAGACAAAATTGTCAATCTGGGCGATGATAGGCACGTTATGCGTGTAGTCGGCGCCGCGAAATTGCACATCGTCGCGATTTGCGGCCCAATCGAAAACCCGCTGCGTACCCATGGCCGCGCCGCAAACCAAATAGTCCGTGTCGATGGATTTCCGGCTGCAATCAAGGGCCCCCGCATCCACCAGGTCAGCTACTTCATCCGTCACCATGCCGCCATGCAGGCCAAGATCGCGGCGATCGGACAGACAGGACAGGATGGCGGCAGGCACCTTACCGATGCCGATCTGGATACAGTCGCCGTCAGCGATCAATTCCGCCACCTTTTGGCCGATGGTTTCGATTGCCGCCGGCAGAATGCCCGTCGGCAACTCGGGCAGGGGCCGCTCGGTGGGCACCACATAGTCCAGACGGTCATAGGGAATTTTTGGGCTGCCCGGCGGCGTCGGCATGGCGGCGTTGACCTCTGCCACCACCACCCTGGCCGCATCAATAATCAGCGGCACGAAATCGACCGACAGGCCCAGGCTGCACATGCCTTGCTCGTCGGGCGGCGCCACCTGTATCAAGGCCAGATCCATGGGCGGCAGGCTTCTGATATAGCTGCACACACCACTGTAATGCAGGGGCAGAAACCGCACCCTGCCGGCCGCGAAGGAGTCGCGCAGTTCGGCCTGGACAAAAAACGCGGTCAGGCGCGCGTCGGGGTGAAAGGCGGAAAAATCGGTCCGGTTGATGCCTGGCACCAGACAGGAGATATAATGCACGCCCTGGCTGGCCTCCCCTTCCGCCGCCAGGGCCTGAACCAGCGCGAGAGGTTCCCCGACAGCGCCCTGCACAAAAACGGAATGGCCCGGCCGCAACAGGGCGGACAGATCGGCGGCGGCGATGATTTTGGGCATGATGATCCTATGACGCTAGAGCATTTCCGGGCGATGAGGGCGGGCGGGCGCCCGAATGCCGCTATCATGCTAGAATATTGCCCTGGGTGGTGGCAATGGCCGCGGCAGCCGTGGCCGCAATGGCAAGGGGTCTGAGAAATGGATGCTATTGATGACTTTGTGGCTCACGTCACGGGCACCGGCTTTGAGGATCTGCCCGACGCCGCGATAAGGGCGGCAAAGACCTTCATCCTGGATAGCTTTGGCGTTGGCCTGGCGGGCGGCGCCGGCCCATGGGTCGATGAGATGATCCAGCTTGCCGGCCAGTGGGGGCACGCCGATGACGCCCGCGTCTGGGGCCATGGTCTGCGTCTGCCGGCGCCGGCCGCCGCCCTGTGCAATGCCTATCAAATTCACAATGCCGAATTCGACTGCGTCCATGAAGGCGCGGTGGTGCATTCCATGACCGTGATGCTGGGCGCTGCTATGGCCGTAGCCGAACGGGATGGCGGGGTTAACGGCCGGGATCTGATGTTGGCGGCGGTACTGGGGGTTGATGTGGCCTGTCATATCTCGGTCGCCGTGACAACGGGCCTGAAATTCTTCCGGCCCGGCACCGCCGGCGCCCTGGCCGCCGTCACCGCGATCGGCAAGCTGAAGAATTTTGACGCCAGAACCCTGCGCAATGCCTATTCCATCGCCTATGCGCAGATGTGCGGCACAATGCAGGCCCATACGGAAGGTTCCATGCTGTTGGGTATGCAGGTCGGCTTTAACGCCCGCAATGCGGTGGCGGCCTGCGACATGGCCGTGGCCGGCTTGCAAGGCCCGCAAAACATCCTGGAAGGGCCGTTTGGCTTCTTGCGCCTGTTCGAGGACGACTATGACCGGGACGTCCTGCTGGCTTCGGTGGGCCGGACCTGGCGCATCACCGAGCTGTCGCACAAGCCCTTCCCCTCGGGCCGCGCCACACACGGCATCGTCGACGGCTGTTTGCGCCTGCAACGGAAGCATGGTTTCGATGCCGGCGAGATCGAAGGCATTGCCGCCGCGGTGCCGCCCTTGATCCATCATCTGGTGGGCCGGCCGATTGAGGCCACCATGACGACCAATTACGCCCGTCTGTGCGCGGTTTATGTGACCGCCCATGCCCTCCGCCATAACGGCATCGGCGTGGATGCCTATGCCGGGGCGGCCCTGACGGACCCGGCCAGCCAGGAACTGGCCCGGCGCATTCAAATCGAGGTGGACGGCAATCCCGATCCCAATGCCCTGGTCCCGGTGTCCGTTGCCCTGACCCTGAAAAGTGGCGCAGTGCACAAGGTCACCGTAAGCGATGTCTATGGCAGCCCGGCCAATCCCATGACCCACGGCGCCCATCTGGAAAAATTCCGCAGTAACTGCGCCGCCGCGCCGCGGCCCATCGGGGCGCTTGCCGCACAGACGCTAATTGATCAGGTGGAAGCGCTGGAGGCGCTGGACAATGTGACCGGCCTGGTGGACTTGATGATCCCGGCGCGAGGATAGGGGACATGGGCGATCTGACCGCGCTGGATATCACCGATAGCGCCGGCGCTCTGGCGGACGGCGCCTTCAGCGCCCAGGACCTGTTGCAGGCTTATCTGGCCAGGGCCGCGCAATATGAAGACAGCCTCAACTGCTTCATCACCCTGTTGGCGGAACCGGCACGCGAGCAGGCCCGCGCCGCCGATGCCCGGCGCGCCCAGGATGCCTGCCTGTCCGCCCTTGACGGCATACCCATTGCATTGAAGGACAATATCGACCTGGCCGGTGTGCCCACGACGAACGGCATGGCAAATCTCCGCACGCCGCAACAGGACTCGGCGGCGGCGCAACGTTTACGCCAGGCTGGAGCGGTGATCATCGGCAAGGCCAATATGCATGAAGGGGCCCTCGGCGCGACCACTGATAATCATCACCACGGCCCCACCCATAATCCCTGGCGCCCCGGCTATACGCCGGGAGGCTCCAGTGGCGGCTCAGCGGCGGCGGTTGCGGCACGGCTGTGCGCCGGCGCCCTGGGTACGGATACCATGGGATCAGTGCGTCTGCCGGCGGCCTATTGCGGCCTGGCCGGGTTGAAGCCGACCTATGGCCTGATTTCCACCCGAGGCGTGGTGCCGTTGAGCTATGGCCTGGACCATGTGGGCCCGATTTGCCGCTCCGCCCGCGATCTATCCCTGCTGTTGGCGGTGCTGGCCGGTCATGATCCGGACTGTACGGAATCCATTCATCCTCATAATGCCCTGTACGCCACCCCGGCGGAGCTGAAGGGCCTGCGCTTTGCCGTACCCCTGAGCCCCGACGCGGTGCCCTGCGAGGCCGGCGTATGGAAGGATTTCGAGGCCCATGTGGCCAAACTGCGCCAACAGGGTGCGGTGCAGATTGATCTAACCTTGCCGGACCCGGATCCGACCGGCACCCGGCTGGCCGGCCTGTTAATCTCCGAGGCCGAGGCGGGGCATGCCTTGGCGGCGGAATTGCTCTCCCGGCCTGACGACTTCTCGGATGAATTCCGCAAAATGCTGAACTATGGCCGCAACGCCCCGGCCTACCGTCTGGTGGCGGCACAGCGGCGGCTTCAGGCCACCGGGCAGAAGGTGCGTAAATTGTTTGATCAGGTCGATCTGTTGCTGTTGCCGACGGCGGCGCAGGCGGCCTTCCCCTTCACGCGGCCGGCGCCGGCCGGTCAGGCCGATTTTACCCAATGGGCCAATCATGGCGGATGTCCGGCTTTGAGCCTGCCTTGCGGCTTGTCGCCCGGCGGCATGCCCCTGGGCTTGCAGTTGATTGGCCGGCCACTTTCCGACGGCCACCTGCTATCCCTGGCGGAGGCCATCGCATTGCTTTTGCCGCGCCTGCCGCTCCCCGAACCTTTCGCGTAACCACAGTGCGAATTTGACTGGATACAGCAGTTGAAACTGGCCTAATTGTTGTCATTCGCGGGCATTTTTGCGCTCCGGCAAAATCTGTTGGAGCGCCGCGATCTTGCTAAACGGTAGACCTTCGGACGACATCGGTTTACTGATCCCAAGTACGCCGTTTCCCAGCTTGCCCAAAGCTGGGGCGCAGGCTAGATTGGCCGACTTTTTCAAGCGCCGCAATAATCGAAAATTGCGGCGGCAAGGTACGGAGTGTGCCCGCGTGGCGGATATTTTCCAGGAAGTTGATGAAGACATCAGGCGCGACAAAGCCGTGGCGCTTTGGCGCAAGTATGGCAGCTATGCCGTCATCGCCTGTGTCGCAATCGTGATCGGCACTGCCGGCCGAGTTGGCTGGCGGGAATATAAGGCGGCCCAGCAGGCCGAGGAGTCCGGCCGATATGTGATGGCCGCCCAGTTGCTGGAAAAGGGTGACACCGCCGGCGCCATCAGCTCTTTTCAGTCCTTGGCGAACGAGGCCAGTACCGGCTATGGCGCGATCGCACGGTTTCAAAGCGCCGGGGCGCGGGTCAAGGCTGGCGATAAAGACGGCGGCCTGGCGGTTTACGATCAGATCGCGGCCGATAGTAGTATGGATCCTATTTTTCGGAGTTTGGCGCAGTTGCAGGCGGTCATGCTGCTAATCGACGACGGTGCGGTGGATGACCTGAACCGGCGGCTGGCGCCATTGATCGCCGATGATTCCGCCTGGCGTTATTCAGCCCTGGAGATGCAGGCCGTTCTGAAACACCGTGAAGGCGATACGGCGGGCGCCCGCGCCGCCTTCGAGGCTCTGTCGGTTGATGCCAGCGCGCCGCCTGGTATGCGTGGCCGCGCGGCCCAGATGCTGGCCGCGTTGGGATCATAAGCACGTGACACGGCACGGCCTGTTCACCGCGCTGTGGTTTGCGGCGGGCGCAACATTGCTGTCGGCCTGCGAGATGCCGGACTGGTTTGGCGGCCAGGAAAAGCCGCGCCTGCCTGGCGAGCGCATCTCGATCCTAAGGTTGGACAAGGCATTGGAGCCGGATGCCGCCGTTGCCGATATTGAAGTCCGCCTGCCCCGTCCCTGGCGCAACCCGGACTGGCCGCAGGCCGCCGGTTTTGCCAACCATGCCATGCACCATCTGGAAGTCGGCGAGGATTTGCGCCAGGCCTGGAAAACCGATATCGGCGAAGGCTCAGGCAGTGAAAGCAAATTGCTGAGCCGGCCCGTGGTGGTGGGAGACCACATCGTCGCCATGGATGCCGAGGCCACTGTGTCCGCCTTCAGGGTGTCCGATGGCCGCCGCTTCTGGCACCGGGAACTGACCCCGGAAGATGAGGACGAAGGTGTAATCGGCGGCGGCGTCAGCATCGATAACGACGTGGTTTACGCCGCCACCGGTTATGGCTTCGTGCATGCTTTATCCCTCAGAGACGGCAAGGAGATCTGGCGGCGGCGGGTTGGCGCCCCCATACGCGGCGCGCCAACGGCGATCGGCGGCCGGATTTTTGTCATCACCTATGACAATCAACTGCATGCCCTTTCCAGCACCGACGGCAGCACCCTGTGGACCCACAGTGGCATCCCCGAGGATGCCGGCCTGATCGGCGCGCCCAGCGCCGCGGTGGGCGGCGGTCTGGTCGTGGTGCCTTACTCCTCTGGTGAACTGTTTGCCCTGCGCCTGGAAAATGGCCGCGTGGTTTGGGGCGATCAGCTCATCCGAACCCGGCGTTTGGCGCCCCTGTCGTCCTTGAGCGAGATTAGAGGCAGCCCGGTAATCGACCGCGGAATGGTGTTGGCCGTCAGTTTTTCCGGCCGCGTCGCGGCCAATGATCTGCGCAGCGGCCGGCGCCTTTGGGACCGGGATATCATCGGCTTGGAAACGCCCTGGGTCGCAGGCGATTTCATCTTTCTGGTCACGGCGCAGGCGGAAGTGGTCTGCCTGTCGCGCAAGGGTGGCCACATTCGCTGGGTGGCGCAATTGCACCGCTACGAAGATGAAGTGGAGAAGCTGGACCCGATCCATTGGAGCGGCCCGGTTTTGGTCTCCGACCGCCTGGTGCTGGTCTCGTCCGAAGGTTATGCCGTCGCTATTTCGCCGTATTCCGGGCGTATGCTGGGCCGTATCGAATTACCCAAGGGCGCCTTGATCCCGCCCATTGTCGCCGATGGGACGGTTTATGTTCTGACGGATGATGCCGACTTGATTGCCCTCAGGTAATATCAAGAATCAGTGGTATAAGCCATGAATTTTACAATCGTTATTGTCGGCCGCCCCAACGTGGGCAAATCGACGCTGTTCAACCGTCTGGTAGGCAAGCGTCTGGCCCTGGTCGATGACCGGCCCGGCGTAACCCGCGACCGGCGCGAAGGGGATGGCCGCATCGCCGCTCTGCGCTTTCGTCTGTTCGATACCGCCGGCCTGGAAGACGCCGACGCGGACAGCATGGAGGGGCGCATGCAGCGCCAGACCGAAACCGCCCTGGATGATGCCGATCTGGCCTTGATGCTGATCGACGGCCGGGCCGGCGTCACTCCTTTGGACCGTCATTTCGCCGGTTGGCTGCGCCGCCGCGACCAACCCGTGCTGCTGCTGGCCAATAAATGTGAAGGCGCGGCCGGGGATCTGGGTTTGGCCGAGGCCTGGTCCCTGGGCCTGGGCGAACCCCTTGCGGTATCCGCCGCCCATGGTGAAGGCCTGGTGGCGTTGCATGACGGCATCCTGGCGGCGATGCAGAACCACGCGGCTCAAACCCGTCCCGCCGCGGGTCCCGGCAAAGCTGACGTAGCGCAAGATCAAGCCGCCAAAGACGATGATGACGACGAAGATTTCGATCCCATTCTGCAACTCGCCATTCTGGGCCGGCCCAATGCGGGCAAGTCTACCCTGGTCAACCGTCTGCTCGGCGAAGAGCGGCAGATCACCGGGCCGGAACCGGGCCTGACCCGCGACGCCATCGGCGTCGCCTGGCAGTGGCGCGAGCAACCGATCCGCCTGATCGATACGGCCGGTTTGCGCAAACAGGCGAATGTCAGCGGCAAATTGGAAAAACTGGCGGCCGACGATGCCATCCGCGCCATGGAGTATGCCCAGGTCGTGGTGTTATTGCTGGATGCGCGCGCCCCATTGGAACGCCAGGATCTGGCCATCGCCCGGCGCACCTTGGAGGAAGGCCGGGCACTGATCGTCGCCGCCAATAAATGGGATCTGATCACGGACCGCCGCGCCGCCATGGGTCAATTGCGCGACCGCCTGGAGACCTCGCTGACCCAGGCCCGCGGCGTGCTGGTTGTCACGCTTTCCGCCCTGACCGGCCAGGGGGTGGAGAAACTGATGCCGGCGGTGACGAAAACCTATCAGCGCTGGCAGCACCGAATTTCCACCGCGGCCCTGAACCGCTGGCTGAAAGACATGACGGAAAGCCACCCCCCGCCACTGGGGCAACATGGCCGGCGCATTCGCCTGCGTTATATGACCCAGGCCAAGACCCGGCCGCCAACTTTCGTCATCTTTTCCAACCTGCCCGACCTGCCGGATGCCTATAGCCGTTACCTGCAGAACGGATTGCGCGAAAAGTTCGATCTGCCCGGCGTACCCCTGCGCATACTGCTGCGCCAACAGGAGAATCCTTACGCCAAGAATAGCTAATGCCACCCGGAACGGGCGCGTTCATGCCGATTTTTGAACCGGCCGGCACAGAATTGACGGCGCTCAAGACATTGCGATGGGTTGTTTGATACTGGATGGCGTGAAGAATAATACTTGTCCAACGTCAGCAGCAATGTATTGTTTCTGTTACGCCATGAAATCGTTATCTGGCGAATGTGAAAGTCGCCAAGCGCCTTTTGGCAAAGGCTTGTGCCGGCCGGAAAAAGTTGCCGCCTTGCAACCGGCACGTGAATAGAGAAGAACAATAATGCGCGCCAAATCGATCCTGAGAATTGTAGCCGTACTGGCATGTTCGACAGCAATTATGCCAATGGCCTTGGCAGCGGAATCAATCGGTGAGCCGGGGCGAAGCTCCGGCAAGAAGAACCCACTCAACAACGTCTATTTCGGCGAACAGCATCTGCACACCTCGGCCTCTCCCGACGCCTTTGCCTTCGGCACCCGCAACGACGCCAACGACGCCTACCGATTTGCCAAGGGCGAGGCCATCAAGAATTCCCAGTCGGGCAAGATGATCCAGAAACGGACGCCCTATGACTGGGCCGCTGTCACGGACCATAGTGAATATTTGGGCATGATGCCGTTGCTTCTGGATCCGAAAAGCCCACTGCAAAAGACCGAGATCGGCAAGCTGATCTCGAAGGGTGACAAAAAGAGTGGTGAAGCTGCGTTCCAACAGATCATTACGTCTGCAGCCACGGGTGTGCCGATCGATTACCTCGTAGACCCTAAGGTCATGAAGTCCGCCTGGCAGAAACAGGTCGATGCGGCCAACAAACATTATGAACCGGGCAAATTCACCACATTGGTGGCCTACGAATGGTCCTCGCAGCCCAACTCCAAGAACCTGCATCACAACGTGTTCTTTCGTGACGACGGGCCGGAACGAATCTTCTCGGCCTTCGATTCGGTCCATCGCGAAGACCTCTGGACCTACCAGGAGGTTATGCGCTCCATCGGGCATGATAATTTTTCGATCCCGCATAACTCCAATGTCTCGAACAGCGCAATGTTTGCGCTGCACACCTCGGCCGGTGCTCCGATCGACAGAGGCTGGGCGAATCGCAGCGCACTGAACTCGCCTGCCATCGAGATCGTACAGACCAAGGGCGCCTCGGAAACCCACCCGGCACTGGCTCCCAACGACGAATTCGCCAGCTTCGAAGGTAAGTTCGTTCACCTTCTGGGTTCCGGGGGTGTACAGAGCCTGATCGACAAGAGTTTCGTGCGCCATGCACTCACGGATGGCGTTGGCTTCCAGGAGATGATTGGTTCCAACCCCTTCAAGTATGGCATTGTCGCCGGTGCCGATTCCCACATCGCCGCCTCGGCCAACGAGGAGTTCAACTATCCCGGGGTGCACGGCAACATCGACTACTCTCCCAAGGTTCGACTGAGTGGCGCAGGCTCGGTGGCCGGCGAACCGGCGGTCCTCTTTGGCAGTCCCGGGGCCACCGGTGTCTGGGCCCCGGAAAATACCCGCGAGGCTATTTTTGACGGCATCAAGCGCAGGGAGGTCTTCGGCACCTCCGGTCCGCTGATTCGGGTACGGTTTTTCGGCGGCTGGGACTTTCCCAAGAACCTGATCAAGGACAAGGACTTCGTGAAGAAGGCCTATGCCAGCGGTGTGCCCATGGGCCAGGACTTGCCGAAGAAGGCGTCCAAGGCACCGACCTTTGCCGTCTGGGCCATGAAGGATCCCGAAAGTGGCAACCTTGACCGCGTTCAAATCGTAAAGGGCTGGTACGACAAGCGCGGCTACGGGTTCCAGAAAATTTACGATGTGGCCTGGTCCGACAATCGTAAGCCCGATGCCAAGACCGGCAAGTTGCCAGCGGTGGGTAATACGGTCGATATCAAGACGGCGAAATATACCAACGACATCGGCGACAACCAGTTGAGCGCCGTGTGGACGGATCCGGATTTCGATCCGTCGCAGCACGCCGTGTACTACGCGCGCGTAATTGAGATCCCGACGCCGCGCTGGTCGACCTACGACGCCGTGCAGTTGGGCGTGGAGCCGCCTAAAGAAGTGGCCGCCACCATTCAGGAGCGCGCCTGGGCATCACCCATCTGGTATACGCCGGATCCGAAGCTGGTCAAGAAACTGGATTTCTATCCCGGGCTGCAGGAAAGATTGCCGTACACGGGCTTCTATATTGGCACCCTCAAGCACAAAAAGTGATTGAGAAGAATTGGGATAAAAGGGGAGGCGATTAGGCGCCTCCCCTATTTTTTTGTCCCTTTCGGTCCAAACTGAGGGCTGGTAATAGGTTCTGCTAATCGATGATCGTATTGATCATCCACACCTGGGAAAATGCGCGTGACGAACAGAATACTTCGGCTGGCCAAAGCGCCGCTCCTGCAGTTTTTGCTTCTCGGCGCGCTTATTTACGGAGCCTATTGGTTGTATGGCCCGCCGGATGAGGCTGCCGGGGAGCGAAAAATTCTGGTCGAGTCCAGCCGCATAGAATCCTTTGTCAATCAATGGAAAGCACGCTGGAATCGCCTGCCGACGCAACAGGAACTGGATGGCTTGATCAGTGCCTACGTGCGGGAAGAAATTCTTTATCGCCAGGCTGTCGCGATAGGCCTGAACAAGGATGACCCGGTTACCCGCCGGCGCATGGGGCAAAAGCTGGAGTTTCTGACCAAGAATATTGCCCTTGTCGTCGAGCCCGAGGAAGCGCAGCTCGCCGCGTACTATGCGGACAATCTCGATAAATACCGTGACCCGGACCTGATAACCTTCGCGCATGCGTTTCTGGATCCCGATGTACGGGACAAAACCACGCTTGCCGACGCAGAAGTACTATTGAGGCAGTTGCGGGCGGCGGGCATTCCCAGCCCTTCGACGTTCGCGGCCGGTGACCGCTTTATGCTGGAGAACCATTACGCGGCGATATCGGAGCTGGGAATTCGGCGCCTGTTTGGCGGCGGCTTTTCGAAAGCGGTCATGAAACTTGAACCGGGAACGTGGCACGGGCCCGTGCTCTCCGGTTTCGGGGTGCACCTGGTGTATGTCTATGAACATGTGACGGCCCCGGCCCCGGATTTTGCCAAGGTCCGGCATCTGGTGCTCAAGAACTGGCAATTCGACCATCAGGAAAAGTTCTACCAGGATTTCATCGACAACCTCAAAAACAGCTATGAAATCGTAATTGCCCAAATCCCGAAAGACCGCGTTCTGGGCGGCAATATGGAGACCAAACTGGGGCCCAGGCGCAACCAGACGGCGGCAGAGTCACAATGATGGGCAAGCCGCTGATTCGTCTGCAAGTTTTTGCCCTTTGCTTGCTCGCCGGCCTGATATTGCGGCCCGCCGGGGCCGTGGCCGATGAATTCAGCCCCGCCTTGCTGGAGATTACCGAACGCCAGGGCGGTTGGGTCGATGTCACCTGGAAGGTGCCGATGCGCGGTGAAAAAGCGATCGCTTTGCAGCCGGTCCTGCCCGATTTCTTCAAGCCATTCGGCGCCGGGTCGCGCCGCCAAATTCCTGGGGCCTGGATCGAATTCCGTTCCTATAGAGTTGATGGCCAACCCCTGACCGGGGCGACCTTGAGAATTGACGGCCTTGCTGGTGTGCCGACCGATGTCCTCGTGCGTATCGCGCTGCAGGATGGGGTCGAACATTCCGCCATTCTGCGCGGCGGCAGTAATTCATTCACCATTCCGCCGCAGCCGACCAGTACAGAATTGGCAATTTCATACTGGAAAATGGGCACGGTCCATATTCTGGAAGGCTTCGATCATCTGCTTTTTCTGCTGACACTCTTGCTGATCGTTACGGGAGTCTGGCAGCTGTTGAAAACCGTAACCGCCTTTACCGTCGCCCATAGCATAACCCTGGCGCTTGCCACGCTGGGCATCGTAACGGTCCCGTCCGCACCCACCGAGGCTGTGATCTCGCTGAGCATCGTGTTGCTGGCTGTCGAGGTGGTGCGCAAATCGGCGGGTGAGTTGACGCTGTCCGAGCGCTATCCCTGGTTCGTTGCCTTCACTTTCGGTCTGGTCCATGGGCTGGGCTTTGCCGGCGCGCTGTCGGAGATCGGTGTGCCGCAGAACGATGTGCCGCTGGCATTGGTGATGTTCAACGTCGGCGTCGAAACCGGCCAAGTGATGTTCGTGGTTGCCGTATCATTGCTGCTTGCGGGGCTGCATATGATCCACAACAGGGCGACATTGTCGGTGGTACGTATCGCACCGTACGCGATCGGTGGCACCGCGGCGTTTTGGACCCTTCAACGGCTGGTCAGCTCGTTCGCGGCATAATACCAAGCTGCGCAGGCGACAGCGCCCGGATCTATCTTGCCGGCCGGTTCCGCCCCGGAATGATGATCGGCCAGGGGTCCGGGGTTTTCGGAAATGGCACTTCTATCACCGTGGGAACGGTCTGCTTGAAAGCGTTGGGCAATATCTTGGCCAGCTCTTCAGGGGTTTCGGCCCGATAAGCGGCGCAGCCAAAGCTTTCAGCCAGGGCGACAAAATCCGGGTTGGTCAGGTCGGAGGCGATGGTCCGGCCATCATAGAGGTTTTCCTGCATGCGCCGGACGTTGCCGAAAGCGCCGTCGGCGAAGACGACGGCAACGACGGGGACGTTGTACTTCACCGCCGTGGCCAGCTCTTGCACGTTGTACATGAAGCCCCCATCGCCGTTGATGGAGATCACCTGACGGTCCGGGTTGGCGATCTTGGCGCCGATGGCAGTCGCCAGACCACAGCCCAGGGTGCCTTGATAGGCCGAGGTCAGGAAACTTCGCGGGCGATAGATAGGCATGGCGACGCGGGAGACATAGCCAACCTGGGTTAGTTCGTCGACGAATATACCATCGTCATCAAGCGCTTCGCGCAGCACCTTGATCCAGGCCATTTGCGGGCCCAGGCGATCCAGCAACATCTCCTGCACTTCACCCTGTAGGGTCTCCAGTTCGTCCTGGCGCGAGGCCCGGCCAGAGGCCTGCCCCCCTACGGCATCCACCAGTGCCGGCATGATATCCTGGGCATCGCCCACTATGGCGATGTCCGGCGTGGCAATGCGTTTGATCTCCACCGGATCAATATCCACATGAATGATTTTCAGATCGCCGTCAGTGCCCCAATTCATGCGCGGCGGTTGCAGCCGGGTGCCGACCGCCAGCACCACATCGGCCGAGGCCCACAGGCGATGGCCGGCCAGATGGGTCATGGACAGATAATGCCGGTCAGAGACGATGCCGCGCCCGGTCCGATTGGCGATCACCGGGGCCTGCAGCATCTCGGCCAAGGCCTGCACCGCCTCGCCACAAGCCACGGCGCCGCCGCCGACGAAAATCATCGGTGCCTTCGCCCCCGCCAGCAAGGCCGCCGCCTTGGCCAGGGCATCCTCATCCACCGGCGGGCGGGCATATTCGGTAACAGCCGGAAACAGATCCACGTTGGCGGGCTGGGCCAACTGATCGAGGGGCATTTCGATCGCCACCGGTTGCGGCCTGCCCGTTCGCAATTGCCGAAACGCCTCCGCCACTTTGGCCGGCGCATCGGTGGGATGGTCGATCCGCGTGGCCCATTTGGTCAGTCCGCGCAGGATCGAAAGTTGATCCGGGATTTCGTGCAGCATGCCGTGGCCCCGGCCAATATAGGCGGACGGAATTTGCCCCGTGACACACAGTACCGGCAGATTGGCGGCCCACGATGTGCTCAACGCGGCCGTGGTATTCAATACCCCCGGCCCCGGCACCACCGCGAAAGCACCGACCTTGCCCGTCGACTGCGCATAGCCATGGGCCATATAGGCGACGCCTTGTTCATGGCGGCTGTTTATCACCCTGATGTTGTTGCCTTCGTCATGCAGGGCATTGAAGAACCAATCCAGCTGTACCCCCGGCAGGCCAAAAATGGTATCGACACCATGGGCGGTGATCGACTTAACAAGGGCTTGGCCCCCGGTCATGCGGGTCATGGGCAACTCCGATTTTGCATTGTCAATTGCCTCAACTTAGAGCACTTCCGGGTTGTTGTGAATCATTTGATGGCGACCCTAAGCCATCAAATGATTCACAATAACCCGGAAGTGCTCTGGCGCGGCTTGAGCCAGTCTCAATCGCAGACTTCGATCAAATCGCCACGCAATAGGATGGCCAGGGCGCCGTTCAGGTCCCGTCGAATGGTATCGGCAGGGGTTTCGGGAAACGCCGCGCCGAACAGCACCAGCAATTCCGCTTCACTGGCCGGTTCCGCCAAGGCGCGCCAGATTGACATGGCCAGCTGGTCCAGATGAAACATGTCGCCGCTATCTCCGGCAACCAGGAATAAATCGTCCTCGACCGGCGTTTCGTTGATATCTGGGCGTTGGCGATACCGCATCAGGCGCTTGCCCCACGGTTGAAATGGGAGATCACCGTTTCCGCCGCCTCAAAGGCAGAGGCGTAGCCCAACTGCCAGATATCGACCTTTTGGGCCAGACCCACGCAGGCGGACAATTCGCCCTGTTGGCCTAAATGTGGCGCGAAAAGCTGCTCCAGCAAGATGCGGACCATGGCCGGTTGCCGCATGGCGGTCAGGACCGGTTTGCCGGCTTTTGGCCGCCGCCGCAGATGGATCAGCCCGCGTAGTGGCAGCGCCTCGCCAAAGCCGGCGGCCTGCTCGGGACCGGGTCGCAGGACCGCCATCTCCGGCCAGGTCATCACACTGTGTTCGGCGACAAAGTCCCGATACACGGTATCCGCATTTGACGGTAGCGGAAGGCGCAACTTGGGCGCAACGGCCAGTGAAATTCCCACAGGTGCGGCAGAGTGCCCGGAGGGTGCCATATTCAGGATCAACCGGTCATCGGCGAAAAAGCGCTGGCCGCGGCTGGCCAGGACCGTTGCGATAGTGCTTTTGCCGGCGCCGTTATCACCAAGCAAAAGGACCAGTCCGTCACCAATCCGCACGGCAGCGGCATGAATAGAAACCAGGCTATCATCCTGAGCCACATAGGCAGCGATCAAGGCGCCCACCAGGGTATTCGCAACCATATAGCCAGCATCGAGACTATAGTCGGAGAGCGCCATATGGTCTGAAGAAATGCGCCAATGCCCGTCTTCTGCTTGGACGACAATATCGGCGGGCGCGACGGAATTATCGGCTGGTTGGGCGTTGCTAACCATGGGCGGCAGAACCGGCCATTGGGGGATCAATTCAAACAAGAACGGCGCCAGAGCCTGAGCGCCCTCAATGGAAATTCCACGCTGCGGGCCGGCCAAAACAATTCGTTCTGATTTTGCGTGGAAGGCCATACCCTGTGGTTGCCGGCCGGCGATGTTTACACCCTGGAGCGCATTTTATCGGAAATCGCTCCACCCTATATTTTTTTTGACTACTATTTCTTCCCTCTCTTCTTCCTCTTCTTGCTTCTACTTTTGCTTTTGCTTTTGCTTTTGCTTTTGCCACCGCCAGGAACGGAAGGGCGCGCCTTTTTTTTGGCCAGGGCCGCGCCATCAATATGGGTGATGGTCGGCGCAACATAAACAACGGCAGCCGCCAGACCCAGCCGCGCCAGCGCCCTGCGCCGGCTTGGATCGGATGCGCCGCTGTTTTTCGCCAATTTATCTTGCCTGGTCATCATCAGATATCCCAATCGGACGTGTCGTAACCTGCACCATTTGTTTCCGCATCGCCAGCATTTGTTGTTGCGTCGGGAAACATACACCAACCATGCGGGATGTTGTATCTGAAATCCCTAATATCACGGCAATACCTTAAGAATTCTGTAATTTTGCAAGGCCGGCGGCCAACAAGGCCTGCCCCAGTTTTATATCGTCCGGGGCGTCCAGATCAAACCCCTGGGCAAATGGAATTTCGACCGGACGCGACGGTTTCGCAAAAGGCGTCTGCTGTTCCAGCGCCGCCAGACTGCGAAAAACCAAAAGATTACCAAAAAGATAGTGTTTGGCTCTTGTCTGCTTGTTTTGGGGGTTGGCGCGCCCGTCGGGAAACCGGAAATCGACTTGTCCGTCCTGAATGACCCGCTGCTCAGAGGCATGATGATTGTGCGGGCAAAGCACCACGGTCTGGGCCGAGCCGGCGCCGGGGTCCGCCAACAGGGCATCCACGGTCCACTGGATATGTTCGGCCAGCAGGAACGGCGAAGCCGGTTGCAACAAGGCGACACATTCCGCCACCGCACCTTCATGAGCATAGAGGTTCTGCAATAGATCCTCTATCACGGCCATGACAGGGGTGTCTTCGGCACCCAGATGCACCGGCCGCGGATGCACTTCAACGCCAAGGGTGGCGCAACGGTCAGCAATACCCTGATGGTCCGTACTGCAAAGCAACCGGGTGAGGCTGCCGGAGCCTTTGGCGGCAAGAACTTGAAAGTCCAGCAACGGGCGGCCGATAAAGGGCGTCAGGTTTATCGTGGGAATGGAATTGGAGCCACCCCCCGCCGGGATCAGGCCCCAAACAGCACCTGGAATTATCTTCATGCTTACCAGTCCTTGAAATTCGCCGGGATCGGCCATGGCACACCACGG
The DNA here is from genome assembly GCA_021776235.1 of Alphaproteobacteria bacterium. GTDB lineage: Bacteria > Pseudomonadota > Alphaproteobacteria. The sequence goes on from JAJFGG010000019.1 coordinate 118,189, forward strand.
CCGGCAGCCCGGCGGCCCATGGCGAGATGCTTTTGAATTGATCCTGACTGCATCTCCCGTTGTACCGCGACGCCTGCTAAAAGAGTATTACTCTAAATCTTCAGCCGGGACGCCCAGACCCATCAATGCCTGACAGGCCTTTCGCGTACCTGATAGATGGGTAGGATGGGCCGGGATAAAAGTGATGCGCGTCACGGCAACGGCGCATAGAAAAATGGGTGATTTAATGGCTGAACAGCTGGGTGCCTATATCAAACATGACGCAGTGGAACTGGCGGCAACCGCGCCGGGGCCGCTTACCGGTTTGAGCTTTGCGACCAAGGATCTTTTTGACATCGCCGGCCATACCACCGGCGCCGGCAGCCCGGACTGGCTGGCCGGGCACGGTCCGGCCGCGGCCACGGCGTCCTCCGTGGCTGCTTTGCTGGCGGCGGGCGCGCATATGGTGGCCAAGGCGCAAACGGATGAAATGGCTTTTTCCATCACCGGTCAGAACGCCCACTACGGCACCCCGGTCAACGTCAATGCGCCGGGGCGCATTCCCGGTGGCTCGTCTTCGGGTTCGGCCGCGGCGGTCGCCGGGCAATTGGTTGATTTCGCTCTGGGCTCGGATACCGGCGGGTCGGTGCGCATGCCCGCCGGCTTCTGCGGGATTCACGGCATCCGCACCACCCAGGACCGGATTCCGGTGGATGGCGTACACCCTCTGGCGCCCTGTTTTGACACCATAGGCTGGTTCACCCGCAGCGGCGAACTGATGCGCCGGGTCGGGCGGACCCTGCTGCCGGACTATTCCGACCACCCGGCCGCGACCCGTATGCTCGTAGCCAGGGATTGTTTTGACCTGCTGTCGAATGAAGCGGCCGCGGCCCTGGCCCCCGCGGTTGATCGCATAGCGGAGCATATTTCCAGACGGGACGATGTGCGGCTGAGCGAAGACGGACCCGGCGCGTGGATGCCGCATTTTCGCACCTTGCAGATGGCCGACATCTGGCGGACCCACGGCGACTGGATCAGGCAGGCAAAGCCAGGTTTCGGGCCCGGCGTGGCGGAACGGTTCGCCACCTGCGCCACCATTACAGCCGAGGCCGCTGCCGCAAGCAGTCTGGTGCGCGATGCCGTCCGGCGGCGCCTGTCGGATATTTTGGCTGGCAACGCCGTGCTGTGTCTTCCCACCGCGCCTGATATTGCGCCGCTGTGCCGGACGCCGGAGGCGGAACTGGACGATTTTCGATGGCGCAGCATGGGCCTGACCTGTGTCGCCGGCCTGTCCGGATGTCCGCAGATCAACCTGCCTCTGACCACGCTGAACGGCTGCCCCCTGGGCCTGGGTCTGATCGCGGCCCCCGGCAATGATGAAGTTCTCTTACAGTTGGCGGCTGCGATTGCGCCATAGACCAGATAAATCCTGCCCATGGGTCCGGGTGCCCGGCGACAGTGTTTTGTCCTATAGTGGGACGCAATGATGCTGACAAGCCGCATAACCGCCGCCGGCCTGCCCCGCCCGGCCATGGGCCGGGTGCGGGTCCGAACCCTTTTGTTGATCAGATGGTTGGCCATCTTTGGCCAAATGGCGGCACTGCTGGTCGTCGACGAGTTATTGGACTTCTCCCTGCCCATGCTCCCGGCCATGGCGACCATCGGCGCTTCCGTCGCCGTCAACGTCTGGATCATCGCCCGCTACAATCTGAACCAGTGGCATAACAATCGCGCCGCCGCCGTTTATCTGGCCTTCGATATTGCGCAATTGGCAGCTCTTTTGTATCTAACCGGCGGTCTGGATAATCCTTTCGCGCTGTTATTCCTTGTGCCGGTCACCATATCGGCCACCATTTTGAGCCTGCGCAGCGCCATTTATTTGGGGCTGCTGGCGCTGCTTTGCGTCAGCCTGCTGGCGCGTCTCCACCTGCCCCTGCCCTGGCCCGCGCCCGGTTTTCAATTACCGCAAATTTATGCCGCGGCGATCTGGATATCGCTGGTTTTAGGCATGCTCTTCCTCATGTTCTACGCTTGGCGGGTAGCGGAAGAAGCCCGACGGATGTCAGACGCCGTGGCGGCAACCCAGACCGCCCTGTCGCAAGAGCGGGAATTGTCGGCCTTGGGCAGCCTGGCAGCGGCGGCGGCCCATGAACTGGGTACCCCGCTGGGTACCATCGCCCTGATTACAAAAGAATTGCTGCACCGGCAAACGGCGGACACAGAGACCCAAACCGACCTGGAAATACTGGCTGGCGAGGTTGACCGCTGCCGGAAGATTCTAGCCAGCCTGGCCCGCAATCCCTCCGCCGGCGCCGATCCGGCGGTATCGCAAATGACCTTTGATGCGCTGGTCGCCGATCTGGCGGGGCGCCATGGCGATGGTGACACGACGATTAAGGTCACCGCCGGCGCTACCAGCAACCCGCCCCTGGTCCAGCGCAGCCCGGAACTGGTCCAGGGTCTGGGCAATCTGGTCGAAAATGCCATGGAGTTCGCCAGTAGCCGGGTGGATTTGGAGTTTTCCTGGGATGATGAGCAGGTGGAATTGTCGATCCGCGATGACGGCCCCGGCTTTGCCGCGGGTATACTCGACCTGCTGGGCGACCCCTATATAAGCACCCGGCCCGGCAGCGGGCGTATGGGCCTGGGCGTTTTCATATCGAAAACCTTGCTGGAGAGGACCGGTGCGGCCCTGCATTTCTTCAATCGACGGCAAGGTTTGGGCGCGACGGTTGTCATCCGCTGGCCAAGGCAGATAATAGAGCTTACAACCGAGGAACGTGCCAAGACGGATCCTGCAGGTTTTGGGCACTTACAACAGCTCGGTCGGGGAGAGCATTGAAAATGACTGGGGAGGGGACCGATGGGGCCGCGGTAACGCGATCACTGCTTTTGGTCGACGATGACGAAATTTGGCTGCAGCGGCTGGCCTCCGCCATGCAGCGGCGCGGTTTTGCGGTGACCACCGCCAGTTCGGTCGAAGACGGCATCGCCAGGGCCAGGGAACAGGCGCCCGCCTATGCGGTGATCGATCTGCGGCTGGAGGACGGCAACGGCCTCGACGTGGTCGGTGCCCTGCGCGAGGTCTGTCCGGATGGCCGCATCATCATGCTGACCGGCTATGGCAATATCGCTACGGCGGTGGCCGCGGTGAAACTGGGAGCAGTGGATTATTTATCCAAACCGGCGGACGCGGATGCCATTGAAGCCGCGCTTCTGGCGGGCAATGACGAAAACCCGGCGCCGCCCGAACGACCGATGTCCGCCGACCGTGTCCGTTGGGAGCATATTCAACGGGTTTATGAGTTGTGTGACCGCAATGTATCCGAAACGGCCCGCCGCCTGAACATGCATCGCCGCACCCTGCAACGTATCCTGGCCAAACGCTCGCCCAGGGAATAATGCTTGTTCCCAAATCGAAACAAACTAGTGGTCTGAATCATCTAAAGCGCCGGGTATAGGTTTTTCAGCTTGATGCGGGCGTTCTCGGTTGTAAACCGCCAATCTGCTTTGACGTTATGTTTGTTGCGTCTTTGCAGCCAAGCCGCGACGTGTTGCTCAAGGGT
>JAJFGG010000020.1 GCA_021776235.1 Alphaproteobacteria bacterium
ACCCTTGAGCAACACGTCGCGGCTTGGCTGCAAAGACGCAACAAACATAACGTCAAAGCAGATTGGCGGTTTACAACCGAGAACGCCCGCATCAAGCTGAAAAACCTATACCCGGCGCTTTAGATGATTCAGACCACTAGTGTCCTGGGTCAGAAGTACGTCGCGTTTAGGACGGCCATACAGGTCCCTCGGCGAGGAGCGTGGCCCGCCGTGATGTGGTGCATCATTAGGACCGCGCGACGACGTCCGAGGGGCCTGTATGGCCGCCAACTTGATCGTTTTTCCGGGTCTCCGGATGGCGTCGGCGCCGCTTGACGATGTCCCGCATCGCCGGCGCGGCGCCTCCTACCCGGAGGCCCGGAAAAACGATCCTAAACATGACGTATTTCTGACCCAGGACACTAGTTGGCGACCGCATCATTGGCGATTTTACTAAAGATGTCGTCCAACTCGGCCGCCATGGCGTCCAGTTCGACATTGCCGTATGGCTTGAACACATCAGAGGGGCGGCGGTAGCTGAGCCGCGACGTGCCATCGGCGTTCTGCGTGACATAAAAGCGCAATGGCGCTTCAATCCCGGCCGGCACGCTGGCCCGCAACATGCGTACGGCAAAGTCGTTACGGAAGACGCCGAAGACCGCATTGCCAGGAATCTCGATCCCGCGCCGGGCGGCGCCCATGGAGGCGGAGGCGCGGCCCACGACACCCATGCGATGTTTACGCACCGCCGCGTCCAGATCATTGAACAAGGCCTTGAAATTCTTCTGGGAGTTGATGACCTGAACCCCGTCATAGGGAAAGCCTTGGTCCGCATGCCCCGATAGCGGCAGCAGGACGAGAATGGCAAGCAATCCCGAAATTCGGGCCGATATTCGAAGCAACAACATGACGAACATTCCATGATCATTGATTTTCATATCCATCATAGGGACTGGAAATGTCTTTGTGGTGGCCTCTCACCCAGACGTGAAGCGATGTGTTTCAGGGCGCTTCTTAGGCCGCGTTGAACCCCTCAGTGCCCCTGGCCGGCAACTTGGGGGGGTACAATTGGCATTAAACCGAATGTGCCTGAATGCACCAATTTAGCGCAAGAAAAGCAACGACTTAGATCGCGTTGGCAATGCCAGCGGAACGCAATACGGCCGGCTTGGAGATGTTTTAACCCAGTTGCCGCGCGAATAATTCCATCGTGCGCTGACGGGCCAGATCGCCCGCGGCTTCATTGTAGGATCCCCGATGATCGCAATTGAAACCATGATCGGCGTCATAGATATGCACCACGGCATCCGGATGCGCCTTGCCGATCGCGGCCACGTCTTCCAGGGGAATGCCGTTGTCATGCTCGCCGAAATGCATCAACAGCGGGCAGTTTTCCTTTTCATCCACATAAGGCATGATCTGTCCGCCGTAGTAGACCACCGATGCGGCCACAGGCAGGCGGGTGCTGGCCAGATAGGAAATCGTGCCGCCCCAGCAATAGCCCACGGTCCCAACCTTCAGGCCTTCGCTCTGCATCACGTCCATCGCCGCTTTGAGATCCAGTACGGAAAGATCCCAGGAAAAGGTGTCCTTCAGATCGCGGCCAATGGCGATGTCTTCAGGTGTGTAGTCAAGGGCGCAATCCTTGCTATCTGTGCGGTCATACAGGGCCGGGGCGATAGCCAGATAACCTTCGCCGGCAAAACGGTCGCAGGTTTCGCGTATGTGGCCGTTAACGCCAAAGATCTCCTGAATGACGATAACGCCGCCGCGGGCCTTGCCCGCCGGATCGGCCCGATAGGCGCCTAAGGTATGGCCATCTTCGGCGGTTAATGTGATGTCGGTTCCCATGTTCACGTACTCCCCAGTTGCAGGTTGGTATCTAGCGTCTTCATTTTCCATACTATGCCACGTCCGATGCGCGGCGTCTGTACTCTCACCCTACGCGTTGGTTTCATCGGGACGGCGAAGAAAGCGGCCCATGCTGGTCATCTCCAACACGATTTCACCGTTTTGGTTCAGAACCCAGATTTGCACCCGCGCCGTGCCGCGGTCTGGCTTGTTCTCGGATGGCGTGGCGGACACAATCTTGCTGCGCGCGGACAGAACATCGCCGGGACGGACCGGTCGCAGCCATTTCAGATCGTCAAAGCCAGGCGATCCCATCATGGCCATTCTGTTTTGCCCGGCCTGGGCATCACAGGCCATCCGCATGAACATGGCGCAAGTGTGCCAGCCCGAGGCAATCAAGCCGCCGTACATGCTGTTCTTGGCGGCCTCCTTATCGGTATGAAACGGTTGATTGTCGTAGCGTCTGGCGAAATCCATGATTTCTTCTTCAGTCACTTCATAGCGGCCGAATTGACGCTCTTCACCAACAACTAGATCCTCCAGGTAGGTCATGCCGAAACGCCTAATTCCGTATCCTCAGCGACCGCTGCGACCGGGCGGCGGCCATACATGCCGACGCCTTGCAGTTGTGCGACTTTCGTTCCGTCCTGGTTGAACAGCTCGGTGCGGCAGGTCACCAGGCCCATGGGCTTGCTGCGCGATGGCCGCAGCTCCAAGATGGTGGTGCGTCCGCGCAGCACATCGCCGGACCGCACCGGCACCAGCCAGCGGCAATGATCAATGCCCGGGGCCCCCAGGCTGGCCAATTTCTGGGCTTTGATGCTATCGGCCAACAGGCCCATGAAGATGGCACAGGTATGCCAACCTGAGGCAATCAAGCCACCAAAATAACTCGTCTCGGCGGCGGCGGCGTCGATGTGAAAGGGTTGTGGGTCGTATCGCGTCGCGAACGCGACGATCTCTGCTTCGCTAACCTCGCGGCTGCCGAGGTCCCATACCTCGCCCAATTCAATGTCTTCAAAGTACTTCATACATCTTCCCTATCCGGTCGTTCACGGTAGCAATGATCATTGTCGCTGATGCTCTATCATGCCGGTGCCGTAGCTGCAAAGCCGCGATGGGAAAATGCCAAACACCCTTGATATCATAGCATTTCACCACGATAATTCCTGGCCTCAGGCTGGCGCGCGCCGTGGTTCTGTTTGGCCTGCTTCAAGCGGGGTGCGGCGGCGCCGGTGACAACAAGCACTTGGCCAGGGCGGGCCGGCCCGATCCGTGAAACAGATCAATATCGAGGATTTTTTAGATTATGCTGACCTTGGTTTTCTGCCTGCGCCGCCGGCCGGAGTTGAGCCGGGAAGAATTTCAGCGTTACTGGCGCGAAAATCACGGCCCCCTGATGACCCGCAATATGAAGGCTTTCGGGGCCCGCAAGTATCAACAATGGCATACGAAAACAGGCCCAGAGGCGGAGCGCATCAATCAATCGCGCGGCGGGCCGGAAGATTATGATGGCGTTGCCGTGGTCTGGTGGGATGATCTGGCGCATTTCGTATCCGCAACCGGCAGCGATGACGGCCGCGCGGCGGGCCGGGAAATGTACAAGGATGAGCTGAATTTTATCGATCTGGAAAATTCGCCCATCTTTATGACGGAAACCGCATATGAGGCAGACGGGGCGGCTTGAGCGCAATAGCGTTGCCTTGCGGACCCCGTGGGAGCAGTCTTGCCGGTGACATGAGCTTAGTGCACGGAACTTGCATAGCTATTGGCGGCGCAGCCGTATTGTTGCGCGGGGCGCCGGGGTCGGGCAAATCGGACCTGGCCCTGCGCCTGCTTGGCAGGACACAATTGGGCGTGCAATTGGTGGCCGATGATCAGGTTATGTTGACAAAGCGGGTGGACGGGCTTTGGGCCCGGGCGCCGGCGCGTATTGCCGGCCTTTTGGAAGTCCGGGGCATTGGCGTGCTGGAGATGCCGGCCCTGGCCGAGGCACAACTGCGTCTGGTTTTAGAGCTGTGTGCTCCGGGTGGTTCAGTTCCAGTGCCGCGCATGCCTGACGCAGCCCGTTGCACAATTGACGGTATCAGTCTGCCGCTTTATCCATGTACTTCTTTCGAAGCATCGGCACCGGACAAGGTAGCGCTTCTGCTGCGGACCCTGGACGAGGATATCTTGCGTTCATGATGGCAATCGCTTCCAATCAGCAAAACCTGGATCAGGCGGGCGCGGCGGCGACCGCAAAGCCCCCGGTACGCCTGTTGCTGATCACCGGGCTGTCCGGCGCGGGGCGTACCCTGGCCCTGAAGGCGCTGGAGGACGTCGGCTATGAGGCCATTGACAACCTGCCTTTGTCCTTGATCAACGGCTTGTTATATCCGTTGACCAGACCGGGTGGCGGCGATCACGCCATCGCCATTGCCGTGGATTTTCGGCAGCGGGATTTCAGCACCGAGGCCTTTGACCAGGCCACGGCGCCCCTGGCGGCGCGCAAAGACATCGATTTGACAGTGGTTTTTCTGGATTGTGAGAACCAGGTTCTGGCCCGCCGCTTTACCGAAACCCGGCGCCGCCACCCTCTGGCGGAAGACCGTACTGTGATGGACGGTATTGTCCGCGAGAGGCAACTGTTGGCGCCCATCAAAAATCGCGCGGATCTGGTGGTCGATACCTCCAATCTTACCGTGGGCGAACTGCGGGCCCTGGTCGCCGGCCAATTTCGCCTGTCCGACGATCCCGGCCTATCGGTTTTGGTCTTGTCCTTTTCCTACCGTCAGGGGCTGCCGCGAGAGGCCGATCTGGTTTTCGATGTACGGTTTCTGACAAATCCCCACTACGTGGATGAACTGCGGCCATTAACGGGCCGGGATCCGGGCGTTGGCGCCTATATCGCCGCCGATCCGGCCTGCGAACCATTTCTGGAATCCTTGAGTAATATGCTCGCGACCCTATTGCCGCTTTATCAACGCGAAGGAAAAAGCTATTTGACGGTAGCAATCGGTTGTACAGGTGGCCGCCACAGGTCTGTCTATACGGCCGAGGAGTTGACGAGGCGTTTGTCGGTGGCCGGCCACAAGGTACAGGTGCGCCATCGCGATGCGGATAAGGCGTGAATTGATTTGATAACTGATGTCCAGGGGCAATAGATGATTGGCATGGTTTTAGTGACCCACGGTCGCCTGGCGGATGAATTTATCGCCGCGACCGAACATGTTGTGGGACCGCAGGAGGCCATCCGCGCCGTCAGTATCGGCCCGGATGACGATATGGAACAACGGCGCAAGGAAATCGTTCAGGCGGTGGAAGAGGTCGATGCGGGTAGCGGCGTTATTCTGCTGACCGACATGTTCGGCGGCACGCCATCCAATCTGGCCATTTCGCTGTTGGACAGGGTCAACGTGGAGGTCATCGCGGGCATGAACCTGCCGATGCTGATCAAGCTGGTCAAGGTCCGACAAGGCGATAATTTGCAAGACGCCGTCGCCAAAGCCCAGGAATCGGGCCGCAAATACATCAATGTCGCCTCCATCCTGTTGCAAGGTGACAAGTGAGCGACGATACAGTCCGTCAAACCATCAAAATCATCAACCGCCGTGGTCTGCATGCCCGCGCCGCGGCCAAGTTTGTCAATTGTGCGGAACGCTTTCAGGCTGACATATTCGTCACCCGCCTTGACGTCGAGGTGCCGGGCCGCTCCATCATGGGACTGATGATGTTGGCTGCCGCACCTGGCACCGAGATAGAGGTGCGGGCCATTGGCACCGATGCGGCGGCGGCGGTGGCGGCCCTGGCGGCCCTGACGGAGAACAAGTTCGATGAAGACTAGTGGTCCGCACCATCTAATTTGCGCATTAGTCTTTCGTGAGTTGCGCGACCTCGCCAGGGATGATTCGATGGCCATCGATTCGCAACTTCGCCGAGGTGCATAATGTCACGGAAGAAATATATCGTCGAGCTTTCGA
>JAJFGG010000003.1 GCA_021776235.1 Alphaproteobacteria bacterium
ACTACGCGCGGCAACCTTCGCCTAGCCACGAAGCTGGGAAGTGCGGTCAAACGGGTCTATGTTCTGTGAACGTGGTCTAATGGCCGTGCGCTTCCATTGCGTCCCTGTCGCGGTCGACGGCATCAAATGCCGCGCGCCAGACCGCAAGGGAGTTCGAGTCTCCATCGATCCAGTAAAGCTGGCGCAAGGCCACCCGGACGGCCGTCCGCTCGTGGCGTTCAAGGTCTTCGGTCCATGGATTTAAGCCCTTGCGGACGGCATCGACGGTTCGTCGCTTCAACCGGACCATGGCCGGTTTGGCGAACAAATGCATCAGTTCCTGAAAGGCCTCATGATCACCTGCATCAAATGCTCTGAGCTCGCCCAATTCATCGGATACTGGGTTGGCCGGGAACATGGCAAGTGAGGGGTAGTGGCCCATGGGCATAGGTATGTTGGCGGCGTGTGTTCTGCTATGTTGCAAGAGGCGGGGCAGGACATGGGTGTGCGGGCCAAGAGGCGTCGGAATACCCTGTGCGGAGGAGCCGATGCCTTGAAAAACCTCGACCCGGCCCGCGCAGGACAGGAAAACGCGATGGGGGTTATGTGACTTGATCGCCGCCACGGCTGGGTTGTCGCCGGTCAGAATTGCAGCGCCCGCATGGGCCCGCAGGATGGTCATAAGATTCTGATCGGCGGTGCGAACACACACATCCACATGCGGAATAGCAAGACCCATGTCGAACAGAATGTCGTCACGATGTTCCCGGCCGACGGCCGACTCGTCCGCTCCCAACTCGGTTAAGCCTTGCCGGCAGGCGCGTGTTGCGAGAACCTTGGGATGGCCAAAATTCACGCCATGAAGCCAGCGATGATCGCCACGCCGCAGGGTCTCGTAGGGGGCCGCTTGGCATTGTGCCGGCAAATTGATGCTGATGGCGCCTCGCCGGGTAGAGATGACGCCGCCGGACGATGATAGATCACGCCTTACCGTTTCGTCCGGATGCAAATGAAACTCGGCGATCGCGCCAAACGAACCTATGCTCCAGCTTGTCGACGGCGTCTCCATATGTCGATGAACCGCATCTAGGATATTAACAGACTGATCTGGCATTCGTCTTAATCCCTGTTTTCAGGTCTCTGGCATTTCTAATGTTCCAGCTTGAATACGTACATTGGTGCGCTCCGCGATACCTGCCCGTCTCGCCGTCATGCCAAGCAAATTTGGCGACACATGATAGTTGTTCGTTTTGCGCGCAGAGCAAGTTTTAACGCAACGCCCAACGAACTGAAACTATGAGAGAGAATGGCACCCTTGCAGGACTTCGGATACGCCGCCCTGTCTTTGGAGGATGTCATCTGCGGCGCTGACCAAGGCCGTGCCGGTCTTGGGAGCCGGCGACGCCGTTGATGCCGGATATAGCCGGGCGTTGCCCTGATCGCCGGGCACCAGGAAGGCTTTGACGCGGGCCAAATAGGCAGGGTCGCGTTGCGCCCGGTCCAGGTCCAGGTCACCGATGATCATGGTGGCGCACTCCATTCTGTTCGACCGAATGTCGGAGCATGAAAATGCCGGGCCAATGGGGCAAGGTATGGGCGCGATCGGGGCAAAAATGCGGCAGCGCAAGAAAGCACGAGAGGGAATTGGGCAAACAATCTTGCGCGCCGGGACGTTCGGGGTTAAAGCGGATGCATGTCTGTTTTTCTGGCCCGGCGGTTTCTGACTTTTCTGATCACCATTTCCGGTGCGTCGGTGATCATATTCCTGCTTCTGGAAGTTCTGCCCGGCGACCCGGCCCTGACCATGCTGGGCGTCGATGCGCCGGACAGCGCGGTGGCGGCCATCCGCCTGGAACTTGGCTTGGACCGCCCCGCGGCGGTGCGTTATGTGGCCTGGATCGCCGGACTGTTTCAGGGTGAAATGGGCCTGTCCTACGTCTACAAGGTGCCGGTTACGGAATTGATCGGCCAGCGTCTGCAGGTCACCCTGCCGCTGGCCATCGGGTCCATGGCGGTGGCCACCTTGACGGCCCTGTCCCTGGGCATTTTTGCCGCCACCAACCACAATCGGATCGGCGATTACGGGGTCATGGGCTTTTCGCAACTGGGTCTCGCTATCCCGGACTTCTGGTTTGGCATCCTGTTGATCATTTTGTTCGCGGTGATCTTGCATTGGCTGCCCTCGGGCGGTTTTCCCGGCTGGGATGAGGGCCTGTGGCGCGGGGTCAAATCCCTGATGCTGCCGGTTTTTACCCTGTCCCTGAGCCTGACGGCCGTGATGACCCGGGTGACCCGCTCCGCCGTGCTGGAAGTGGCCCGGGAAGACTTTGTCCGTACGGCCCGGGCCAAGGGGCTGAGCCGCCGGGCCGCCTTGTGGCGCCATGTTCTGCGCAATGCCCTGGTGCCGGTTCTGACCATTGGCGGCGTCTTGGTGGCCACCGTGCTGACCGGGACTTTGGTTATCGAGAACGTGTTCGCCCTCCCAGGCGTCGGCAAATTGATTTTCGATGCCATTTCAAACCGTGACCTGATGGTGGTGAAGAATGTGGTGCTGTTGTTCGCCGCGATCGTCGTCGTGGTCAATTTCATGGTCGATATTCTGTACGCGATGGTCGACCCCCGCATTCGCATTCAGACCTAGAACAGGGAAGGCCTTTTTTGCAGGTGACGGAGACAGTTTCAAATTCGGATCGGGGCAGCGGTCAAGGTACGGGCCGGGGAACGGCTTCGCTAGGCTTCCTGGGCCGGGCGTTGGGGCACCGCTCGTTCATGATCGGCCTGCTACTGACCGGCGCCATGATCATTTCTGCCCTGGTCTCGTTGGTTTGGACGCCCCATTCGCCGACCGAGATTGTTATTGCCGAACGCTTGAAACTGCCCAGCGCAAGCCATTGGTTTGGCACCGATCAGTTTGGCCGCGATATTCTGTCCATGATCATGGCCGGGGCACAGACCTCGATCGTCGTCGGTCTGATCGCGGTTAGCCTGGGCGCGGTGCTCGGCGTCAGCCTGGGACTGTGGGCCGCCGCGCGGCGCGGCTGGACCGAAGACGTGATCATGCGGTTGAGCGATCTGAACCTGGCGTTTCCGGTGATCCTGATCGCCATTCTGCTGACTGCCGGCTGGGGACCGGGCATAATCAATGCCATTCTCGCCCTGGGTATCTACAATATTTCGGTTTTTGCCCGGCAGGTACGAGGTGCCGGGATCGCCATGTGGGAACGGGAGTTCGTCCTTGCCGCCCGGGCCGCCGGCAAAGGTAATCTGGCCATTACCATCGAACATGTTCTGCCCAACATTATCTCCATTATCGTGGTGCAGGCGACGATCTCATTCGCGATCGCCATTCTGGCCGAGGCGGCGTTGAGCTATCTGGGCGTCGGGTCGCAACCTCCTAATCCAAGCTGGGGCCGGATGTTGAGTGAAAGTCAAAGCTATATCTTTCTGGCCCCGATTATCGCGGTCTGGCCGGGCCTGGCCATCGTGTTGTCGGTGCTGGGATTGAATCTGATCGGTGATGGTCTGCGCGACCTTGTCGATCCACGCCTGGCGCGGCGGCGGTAAGCCAATGGCATTACTTTCCGTGTCCGACCTGACGGTCGAATTACAGACCAGCCGGGGCATGGCGCCGGCCGTGCGCGGGGTTACATTCGATCTGGAAAAAGGCGGTACCCTGGGCGTGGTCGGTGAATCGGGCTGCGGCAAGTCGGTTACCGCGTTGGCGATCATGGGCTTGCTGCCGGACGGCGCCCGGACCACGGGCCGGATCGAGCTGGATGGCGCCGATCTGTTGGCCCTGGATGAAGAGGCCCGCTGTCGGATCCGCGGCAACCGCATCGCAATGATTTTTCAGGAACCCATGACCTCTCTGAACCCGGTGCATCGTATCGGCCGGCAAATCGCCGAGCCTTTGCGCCTGCACCGTGGCCTGCGCGGCGCCAATGCCAGGGACGAGGTGTTGCGGCTGCTGGAGCGGGTTGGCCTGCCCGATCCGGCCCGGCGGATAGATGCCTATCCCCATCAAATGTCTGGCGGGCAGCGGCAACGGGTGATGATCGCCATGGCCTTGAGCTGCGCCCCGGATATTCTGCTGGCGGACGAGCCGACCACGGCCCTGGATGTTACCATCCAGGGCCAGATCCTGGACCTGATCAACGAGTTGGTGGACGATACCGGCATGGGACTGATCCTGATCAGCCACGATCTGGGCGTGATCGGCGAGACCACGGAAAACGTCGCCGTCATGTATGGCGGCACCGTGGTTGAACACGGGGCCACCGACCGCCTTTTCGCGAATTTTGCCCACCCGTACAGCCAGGGCCTGTTCGCCGCCATCCCACAGGTGGGTGCGGCACGGACAGGCCCCTTGCGCACCATTCCCGGCACCGTGCCAGAATTGGCGGATTTGCCCTCTGCCTGCAGCTTCGCCGACCGTTGCGCCAGGGCTACGGAGATCTGCTGGCGCCAGGCGCCGCGCATGGAGCGAATTGGCCCCGATCAGCGCACCGCCTGTCACCACCATGGGGAGACGGCAGCGTGAACGGGCCTGTGTTAAACGCACCCGAAGACAGCGAAGCAGTTCTGCGCGTCGAGGGTTTGCAGCGCCATTTCACCCTGCCCCGGGAAAGCCTGTTTCGTGCGCCCGAAACCGTCTATGCCCTGAACGGGGTTGATCTAAGCATACGGCGCGGCCGCAGCCTGGGCGTGGTGGGCGAATCCGGTTGCGGCAAGTCGACCCTGGCCCGGCTGTGCATGGCGCTGGATACGCCGACCGCCGGCCGGGTGGAAATTCTGGGCCAGGATCTGGCCCGCTTGCCGGCCAGGGAGATGCGCCGGGCCCGGGCGCAGTTTCAAATGGTCTTTCAGGATCCCTATGGCTCGTTGGATCCCCGCCATACGGTACGCCGTATTGTTGGCGAAACCATGGATGCCCTGGTGCCCGGCAACGGCAACAGCAACGGCAAAAGTGGCCGGAGCATTGAGCGTGAAGAGGCCGTCGGCCTGGCTATTGACGCAGTCGGCCTGCGGGCCAACGACCTGGATAAATATCCCCACGAGTTTTCCGGTGGTCAGAGGCAGCGAATCGCCATCGCCCGGGCCCTGGTGACCCGGCCAAGCCTGATCGTGGCGGACGAACCGGTCTCGGCCCTGGACGTGTCCGTGCAGGCCCAGGTCCTTAACCTGATGCAGGAACTGCAGCAGGATTTCGGTGTCACCTATATGTTGATCAGCCATGATCTGGGCGTCGTTGATTATGTCTGCGACGAGGTGGCGGTGATGTACCTGGGCCGGATCGTCGAGCGCGCCAGCCGGCGCCAACTGTTTGCAAAACCGGCGCATCCCTACACCCAGGCCCTGTTCGATGCGGTGCCGCGTATTGGCGCCGGGCGGCGCCGGCGGACAACATTGCCGGGCAATGTGGGCAGCCAGACCCGGCAGGCCGCAGGCTGTGCTTTCGCCGACCGTTGCCCGAAGGCGCAATCGCGTTGCACCGGGGAAGCGCCCGAATTGCGGAAAATCGACAACGGACATATGGCATCTTGCCATTTTGCATGACAGAATAGGGCCAAGCGATTGCCACTAGGCCGGAGAGAAAATTCCTGATGACCGAGGTTGTCACCTTCGAGCAGACCCGTCGTCGGCGCCACCCCAAGGCCGGCGGCACAAATCCCAGGGGAAAAGCCGAATTCTTTAACCGCCAGGAACTGCGCCAGATTTTGCAGTCTTACAGCCGTGGCGTCATTGCCGGCGACTGGCTCGATTACGCGGTTGATTGGAACGAGGCCGGCGCCGTATTCGCCATTTATGGCCAGGTATCGGCGGTTCCCATGTATTCCATTTTCAAGCGATCGAAAAACAGCCGCCGCGGCAGCGGATATCAATTGCTGGGACGGGGCGGTGTTTTGAAATTCGACCGCACCCTGGAGGCAGTATTGCGGGTGCTGGACAACCGGCGGACGGCCCTGATCAAGTCCCATCGTTAAGCCGGGATTGTCAGTTCGTTTACGGTGCAGCAAACCGACGGTGAAATTAGCGTGTGACGCCGTCCGGGAAAGGTTCGAAAAGAGATGCTCATAGGCCCCGGCCAGGTGATCCTTTATCCCGTCGCAGCGAAAAACCCGTTGCCGGCAGGCCACGTGCGGGGTGCCCGGACGTGATTGAGCTGTTGCAGATTTCACAGTTGCCACCGTTCTTGGTTGAACGGTTGGAAAAGCACTTCACCCTGCACGACTTCGTCAACCCAGCCGATCCGGATCAGCTTCTCGATGACGTGGGACCTCGCATCCGCGGCATTCTGGCTGGCGGCATGAAAGGGCCGAATGCCAATCTGATCAATCGATTGGAGAACCTCGAGATCATTACCTCGTTCAGCGTTGGCTATGACGCAACCGATGTCGTCGCGGCGCAAGCCCGCGGCGTCATCGTGACCCATACACCGGAAGTGTTGACCGGCGATGTCGCCGATCTTGCCATGACGTTCATCCTCATGGCGCCGCGGCGGATTGGCGAGGCCGAGCGATTTCTCCGCCAAGGCAAGTGGCTGCAGGGCCGCATGGACCTTGGCACGACCGTGCGCGGCAAGCGGCTCGGGATACTGGGCCTGGGCCGTATCGGTAAGGCGGTAGCCCGCCGCGCCGAGGTGTTCGGCCTGCATATTGCGTACCACGACATCAAGCCCATGGGCGACCTGGCGTACCGATCCTATCCAACCTTGCTCGACCTTGCCGGCGCCTCGGATATCCTGCTGGTCGCCTGCGAAGGTGGCGAGGCCACCCGCGGGCTGGTCGATGCCGGCGTGTTGGCTGCGCTTGGGCCGACTGGTTTCCTGATCAACGCTGCGCGGGGAACGATTGTCGATCAAACGGCCTTGCTCGCGGCTCTGCAAGATGGTCGCATCGCCGGGGCGGCGCTTGACGTCTTCGACGGCGAGCCCGAGGTTCCGGCCGAGCTAATGGCGATGGAAAATGTGGTCCTGACGCCGCATATTGCAAGTTCCACCCACGAAACCCGGCGCGCCATGGCTGACCTTGTCTATGACAATCTGCGTGCCCATTTCGATGGCAAACCGGTCATCACGCCCGTACCGCCACAGATTTAGGCCTGGTTCGGATCAGTCATGGTCTGACCCGTCGGGACCGGCTGGCAGGTAACGGGGCCGGAATTCAAAGGTCGACGGTCTGCTTTTCCATGGCGCGCCGCCACTTCGACGGCAAATCGTCGTCAAGCACCAGTGCGTCATCGGGCGGTATCGTCACCCAGTCCTTACGCCGGATCTCGTTTTCCAACTGACCCGGACCCCATCCGGCATAGCCGATGGCAAAGAAGCCTTTTGCCGGCCCTTCGCCCTTGGCCAAGGCCAGCAGGATTTCGGGATTGCTGGTTATCGATACCCGGCCGGTTATCGCCGTCGTGCCTTTGCCGGCATAGTCGTTTGAATGAACGAAAGTCCACTGCCTGGTTCTAACGGGTCCACCATACTGAATGCGAACGGCGCGACCACCGTCACCCAACGGATTCTTGCCGATCACAAGCTCCAGTATTTTGGCCGCCGGCTCGACGGCGATCAGTCGATTGACAATCAGGCCCTGAGCGCCGCGCTCATCGTGTCGAACAAGAAAGATGACAGTCTCGGCGAACCTTGGATCCCGCATGCGGGGTGAAGCGACCAGCAGCCGGCCGGCCGATTTGCTGACGGCCGGCGAGCCTGTCAATGCCCGGCCGTCTCCTGCCGTGCCGCTGGCGGAGAGCATCATCGCGGCCATGAGGCAGCCGAGCAATCCGCCGAAACGTGACACCTTGGCGTTGTTGCGGCCTTTGCCTCTTCTCTGGAGCTGTGTCATCGCAAGGGGACCCTGCAGGGCTCTCACGAAAGCGGGTCGCCGACCGGTATCGCTGGTTCGGCGGTATCGCTTTCCGCCGTCACCAGGTCCTCGTCCGCGCCCTCGGCGCAATCGAAGCCACCGTCCAGGGCGCCGCCCGGACCGGCATGAAGAAGGATCACCGAGGTAACAATCAAGAACAGGAAACCGCGCATTGGGACCTCCACGCCTAGAGCACATTTAGTCTAAATGCGCTCAGACTCTTTAAGATAGAGCAATTGAACCAATCACTTGCGTCGCATAAGCGACGCCAATTAATTGAAAATTGCTCTCGACCGCCACAAGCATTGGACTATTCTGAACATAGGTGATGACGGGCCATGCGTCCAATCGGTGCCGTCCGTAACGCTGCCGCGTTCCGTCACTGCGAGATAGCCTTTCAAGCCCTTGAGACTATGAGAGCGCATGATGAGAGATCGTGGAATGATAAAAAATAGAAATTTGCAGCACGCAACGATGGGCGTTAGCATTAAACACATGTAGGCGCCGCTGTTTGATCCATAAAACAACCCAAAAATTGACTGAGATTCGCCATGGGTAAACAACCCACGCCATCAGACCGTCCCGAATTTGCTGTTCTCAACGGCGTTGTCGTGCCATTTGCCGAGGCGCGGATTTCCATTATGGCGCCTGGATTGACGTTCGCGGCGACCGTCTTTGAAGGCATGCGCGCCTATTGGAACCCGGACCACGAACAGCTTTATATCCTGCATCTGCACGATCATCTGGAACGCCTGCAGTTTTCCATGCGGGTCATCGAACTGGACAACCCGCCGACAACTGAAGAACTGACCGGCCAGGTCATCGCCGGGCTGCGCGCCAATAATTTCCGGGAAGATTGTTACATCCGGGTCCAGACCTATGTTGACGACTGGGGCGAGATGATCGCCACCGGACCCGTCGGCAGCTCTATCATCTGCCGACGCCGGCCACGGGTTGAGGCCTTTGCCACAGGCAAGCATTTCGCGGTCAGCAGTTGGCGGCGCAATGCCGATGACGCCTCGCCACCACGGATCAAGGCGACGGCGAATTATCTCAACAGTCGCCTGGCGGGTTTGGAGGCGAAACGGATTGGCGCCGACGGCGGGATCATCCTGAACCGCGACGGCACCGTCAGCGAAGGGCCCGGGGGCTGTTTGTTTATCGTGCGCGAGGGCCGTCTGATCACCCCGCCTGTTACCGCCGGCATACTGGAGAGCATAACCCGGCGTACCCTGCTGCGCCTGGCGGCCGATATGGCGCAACCGGCGGTGGAGCGGGACGTGGGACGCACCGAGTTGTATCTGGCCGAGGAATGCTTCTATTGCGGCACCGGTCAGGAAATCGTGCCGATCCTGTCGGTTGATGGCAAGGCAGTGGGAACCGGCGCGCCCGGACCCCTGACGCGGCGCCTGCAGGAACGCTACGACAGTATCGTCCGCTGCCGTGAGCAGACATATCAAACCTGGCTTACGCCGGTTTTTGAAGCAACCTGAATTGAGACATTACAGATGAGCGAAATAGAGCTGAACGCCGTCAGACTGGGGCTCATTTGGCGCCGTCTTGACGGCATTGTCGATCAGGTGGCGGAGACTTTTCTGCGGGCCGCGTTTTCCGTCGTCGTGCGGGACAATTACGACATGGCCTTCAGCCTGTTTGACGCCCAGGGCCGGCAATTGACCCAGTCAAAGCGTTCGATACCTAGTTTCCTGGGCACCTTGCCCCGCACCCTTGCTGCTGTTCTGGAGCGTTTCCCACGCTCTCAACTGGCACCTGGCGACGTCATCATCTCGAACAATGCCTGGATCGGCACCGGTCACTTGAATGATATTTCCATGGTGCATCCGATTTTTCGCGGCGACCGGTTGGTCGCCTTCGCCGCCAGCACGGCCCATACGGTCGATATCGGCGGCGCGCCTTCGCCCAGCGCCAGGGATTGTTTTGAAGAAGGGTTGTGCATTCCCATCTGCAAAATCGTGGTGGCAGGTGAAGACAATGCGACGGTAATGGACTTTCTGACCGAAAATTTGCGGCAACCAGGAGAAACCCTGGGCGATATCCGCGCGCAGTTCGCCGCTTATCGTGATTGCAACGCCAAGCTTATGGCCCTGATGGATGAAGAGAGCCTGCATGATCTATCGCCGGTGGCTGATGAAATCATCGCACGATCGGAACAAAGCATGCGGTCCGCCATTGCGGCCCTGCCCGATGGTGAATATGGCGACGGCTTTGATGTTGACGGTGTGGATTATCCGCTGCGCATCGAATGCATGGTCAGCATCGACGGCGACCAGCTGACCGTTGATTTTGCCGGCACATCCGGCCAGGTGCCCTGGCCCATCAACAGTGTTTTGAACTACACCCAGGCTTATGCGCGTTATGCCGTGAAGTGTTTGGTTGATCCTGATGCGCCCAACAATGCCGGCTCGTTGGCGCCGGTCCATATTACGGCGCCCGAAGGCTGCTTGCTGAACGCGGTGCCGCCCGCACCGGTCTGGGGCCGCCATCTGTCCGGCCATTATGTGCCGCCGGCGATTTTCGGTGCTTTAGCGCCCATCATGCAAAATAATATTGTCGCCGAATCCGGTTCGCCCCTGTGGAATGTCTATTTTTCCGGCCGCCATGACGATGATCGCGGAAATTTCGTAAAAATGTTCTTCATGAATGGCGGCCACGGCGCCCGTGCCAACGGAGACGGACCAGGTTGTTTGAGCTTTCCCAGCAACGTCTCCAACCAACCCATTGAGGCCTTTGAACATCAGGTGCCCATGCTGGTGCGGGAAAAATGCTTCATCGCCGATTCCGGCGGGGCAGGCAGATTTCGGGGCGGCAATGCCCAGCGCCTGGTCTTCGAAGCCCGCGCCAACAATCCCATAACGATGACCATCCGCCATGAACGCATTCATTACCCGCCGCGCGGTTTGCTGGGCGGCAAACCGGGCCGGGCCGGGATCGATCAGGTCAACGGTCAGACCATCGCGGCAAAATCCCGAACCGAACTAAACAAGGGCGACCGGGTGGTCTTCGAGACACCGGGCGGCGGCGGTTTGTTTGCGCCCTCGGAACGCGATGGTGCGTCAATCAGACAGGATCTCGAAAATGGCCTGACGACCCCCGCGGCCAGCCGGAAGTCTTATGGGCATGAATGACGCGGTGAAGGCGGACTGGCGGGTTGGCGTCGATATCGGCGGGACTTTTACGGATGTTGTGCTGTGGCGCGAGGGCGCGGACAATCTTGTGCAGATCAAATTGCTGACGACCCCCGCTGACCCATCCCGCGCCGTCCTGGACGGTATTGGCCAGGCCTTGGACCAGGTTGGTATCGCAGCCCAGGAACTCACGTCAGTTGTGCATGGCACCACCCTTGTTGCCAACGCACTGATTGAACGAAAAGGTGTTGCCACGGGACTTATCACGACGCGCGGCTTCCGCGACGTGCTGGAGATTGGGCGGGAGTGGCGCTATGACCTGTTCAATCTTGATATTGTGATGCCAACGCCCCTGGTGCCGCGGCGCCGGCGTCTGGAGATTGACGAGCGCATTGATGCGGCGGGCCTGGTGGAAACGCCTCTCAACCTGGATCAAATGCCCGGGTTGGTCGAAGACTTCCGCGCCATGGGTGTGCGGTCGGTAGCGGTTTGTCTTTTGCATGCATACTTGAACCCTGGCCACGAACAAGCGCTTGGCGCCATGCTGGCAAAGACGATGCCGGATGTCGCGGTATCGTTGTCATCAGATGTCAGCGCCGAAATGGGCGAGTACGAGCGCACCTCGACGGCGGTGGCCAATGCCTATGTACACCCCATATTTCGCGACTATTTGGAACGCCTGGTTGCGGCCTTGCGGGAACTGGGATACCAGCACGAGCTGCTTCTGGTGCTCTCCGACGGCCGTTCCATTGCGGCGGACGTCGCGGTGAAATATCCCATCCGCCTGGTGCAGTCGGGGCCCGCCGCGGGCGCCGAGGCGGCGCGCCTGTTTGGTGAGCTGGCCCGGCAGCGGGATATTCTGTGCTTCGACATGGGTGGCACCACGGCCAAGGCTTGCCTTATTCACGACGGTGAACCAGAGCGAACGGTGAATTTTGAAGTGGCGCGCGAGACCAGGTTTGCCGAAGGCAGCGGACTGCCCTTGCTTATTCCCGCCATCGATATGATTGAAATCGGTGCCGGTGGCGGCTCCATTGCGCGGGTCGACCAGCGCGGCCTCTTACAAGTTGGCCCCGATAGTGCCGGCGCTGACCCGGGGCCCGCCTGTTATGGCCGGGGCAATCAGTTCCCTACCGTGACCGATTGTGATTTGTTGCTGGGCTATCTTGATGAAAATTCTTTTCTGGGCGGCAAGATGAAACTAGATCGTGATGCCGCCGCCCTGGCCGTACGGGTACATCTGGCCGACCCCTTGGGTATCAAACCGATCGAGGCGGCCTGGGGCGTCCATGAAACCGTCACCGCCAACATGGCCCAGGCCGCCACCATTCATGCCATTGAACGTGGCCTGGACGCGACCCGCTTTGCTATGCTGCCCATCGGCGGGGCCGGGCCGGTGCATGCCTGCAGCATGGCCCAGAAGATGAGCATCACGCGGCTGATTTGCCCCGCTGGCGCCGGGGTCGCATCGGCCATCGGCATGCTGGCTGCCGCCAAGTCATTTGAGATCGGCCGGGCGGCTCCCAGCGAGCTGTCGCTTTTGGATTTTACCAAGGCTGTCGAATTGTTGAATGATATGACCACGGAAGCGGCGTCCCTGGTTGCCAGTGCCGGCGCCGAGGACGACCAGGTGACGCGGCGCTTCAGCGCGATGATGCGCTATCTCGGCCAGGGTTACGAGATTGAAGTCCCGGTAACTTTGGAAATGCTGGAGCACCACGACCGCGATGGGTTGTTGGCGAGCTTCTCTGAATGCTACCGCGATCGCTATGGCCGCAGCGAGGATATGCCGGCGGAACTGCTGTCATGGCGCCTGGCGGTCACCGGGCAGCGGTCGACTTTGGGGGATAGCCTGGGGCAGCGCGCGGCGGCGGGTGAGGCAGCGCCTGTCAGTAGAACCGGTCGGCCGGTTTGGTTTGGCGAAAGCTTTGTTGAAACACCCGTATTCAAACGTTCGGATTTCGGCACGGGCAGCACCATTCATGGCCCGGCCATTATCGAGGAGAACGAATCCACGCTGGTCCTGCCCGCCGGCTTTGAACTCAGCGTCGATGGGGCACTGAATTTGATCCTGGACGCGACGTCATGAACGGGCCGACAACCAACTTCCTCGATTGGTTCGCCGGGCGTTTGCGCCGGGCCGGCTTGAGACATGCATTCGGCGTGCCGGGCGGCGGCACCAGTCTTGATCTGATCGCGGCATTGCGCGGGCAGTCGGTCGATACGGTGATCACGGCCCGGGAAGACGCCGCCGTCATGATGGCTGGTGTCAGCGGTGTTCTTGCCGGGGGACCGGGCCTGGCCTTCACCACCAAGGGACCCGGGCTGGCCAATGCAACAAATGGCCTGGCCTCCGCCGCCCTTGACCGAATGCCGGCGCTGTTGATCAGCGAGACTTTCGAAAGGACCGAGTTGGAGTTCCTCTCGCACCAGGTTTTCTCGCAGACGGAACTGGTCGCGCCATTGTTGCGGCAGGGGCAGAGCGAGGTATTGCCGGCGGAACAGAGCGCCGTCGAGGGCTGGCTCAATCGAGACAGCATGGCGCCGGCGGTGATGTTTCCCTCGGCGGCGGATTTCAGGCAACTGGTGCCCGAAAACCCGCACCCGGTGCCAGGGCCCGCACCGGAGACGCCAAATATCGACCGCGCCATGGCATTGCTACAGGCCAGCCGGCGGCCGGTCGTCGTCGTGGGTTTGGAGGCGGCGCATCCGGCGGTTACATCCGACCTGCGGGATTTCGCCGGCCGCCTGGGCGCCCCGGTTCTATGCACCTATATGGCCAAGGGCTGCATTGCCGATGATGATCCCCATTATGCCGGCATCTTTACCGGCGGCGCCATTGAGCAGGGCAACATGGAAGCGGCGGACCTGATAATTCTGGTTGGTCTGGATCCGGTGGAATTGATCCGCAAACCCTGGACCTATAAGGCGCCTGTCCTTGATCTGGCCGCGCGGGTCTACGCGCCGCACTATCTGGTGCCGGCCGGCCGTGTTATCGCGCCATTGCCCCTGACCTTGAACGCGCTGGCCGCGGAAATCGGAGGCTGTGAGTGGCGCGGCCCTGAAATCGCTGAACTTCGGCGCGGCTTCTTGCACGGGATGGAAAGCGGCGCTGGTCCAGGCCTGTCGTCCACCGCCGTGGTCAAAGCGGCCTGCGAGGCCTTCTCAAGTCATCCCAGACTATGCATCGACGCCGGCGCCCATATGTTTTCCGCCTGCGCCTTTTGGCCCGGCAGGGAACCGCGGGATATCCTGATTTCCAACGGCCTGGCCTCCATGGGCTTCGCCGTGCCGGCGGCCATTGCCGCTGCCTTGCACGACCCTGACCGCGGAGCCATTGCCATGACCGGCGACGGCGGCTTGCTGATGTGTCTGGGCGAGTTCAAAACCGCCGCGGAAACAAAGGCCAACGTAACCTTTGTTGTGTTCAATGACGGCCGCCTTTCCTTAATCGACATCAAGCGCGAGGATCGCCAGATGGCCGACCTGGGCCTCACCTGGAAAGCGCCCGATTTCGCGGCCGTTGCCAGCGCTTTCGGCATTCGGTCCTGGCAGGTAAACCAGATGGCCGAACTGGCCCCGGCGTTAAACGCGGCGGCCACGGAAACCGGCCCTCGCCTGGTCGATGTAAGGATCGATGCCGCTCCCTACCGGGAACAACTGCGGGCCCTGCGCGGTTGAGCCCATGGCGGACCATTCATAAAGCGATGCACCGTTAGTCGCCTTCGGTCCCTAGCCCCGATTGGCGGCCTCGCGATGCATCATGTCGGTCGCCAGATGGGCGCTGTCCAGGGCGCCGATCTGCCAGCCGGGCCAATAACTGAACCAGTCTCCTGCCATGAACACCTTTCTATTGATCGGGTCGGCGTCGGCCATTTGCGTAAACACTTCCGGCTGGGTTTCGAAGGTATCGTTGGCCCAGCCGCCGGCCTGATAGGGCATCTTGGCCCAGGCGATGGTGACCCCGTTTTCAGCGAAAACCTTCTCGCGGAAGCCAGGATGCAGCTTCTCGCCGCCGGCCAGCGCGACCTCGATCCGCTCGCTTCGGCTCAGCTTCTGAAACTCGGCGGCATCCGCCGTCCGGTTGTAGGCGCCGGTCAAGACGCCGGTTGGGCTGTTGAAGCTGTAGGACGGGTACCAGATCTGGTTGATAATGTCCTTGGTCCAACTGATGCCGCCGTAGATTCGATCCTCGTTCTCCCAGAACCGTGACCGGCCCTGCCAGCCGACCTTGCAGGCGGGTGTGACGTAGACGCTGGACAGGACCTGCTTGACCGTCGGGTTCAGGAAATTGCCTTCAAGTTGGGCCAGCAACGGCGCCGACAAGGTCGCGACTACATAGTCGGCATGACCGCGCTGGCGTTTGCCGGTGACCAACACCTTGTCATCAACCACATCAATCCGGGTAACCGGTTCGCCCGGTACAACCAGATCGTTGACCGTCTTGCCGCCGGGCACCGACGCGCGCTGGAAGCCCTTGACGATCATGTCCATGCCGTCGACTGGCTGCATCAGCGTGGCCTGCCAGAAATTCTCGAGATTGTTAAACATCTCGCTATTCCAGAAGTCAGAATTTAGCACGTCGTCGAGGCTGAGGGTGGGCCACGGGCGGCCCGGTGTCTTTACGTCCCCCGGCTGAACCCGATATCCCGCGCGGGGATAGCCGATGGTGGCGCTGCCGCGATAGACCAGTTCCGCGCCCTCGGCGCTCAACTGCCCAAAATGCTGCAGCATGCCGAGGAAGGCATCGACCTCCGAGGGGTCAACCAATTTATCCAGTGCCCCCTGGTTCTGCACCTTCGCCATCATCTCCGATAAATGGCCGCGTAAATCGTTCTTCAAGCGCCTGAGCTGCACCGGCTTGCCGCCGTTCCAGTCGTCATTCTGCATCAGGTTGGCGGCGTCATGAAACAGATAGGGCTGTAGCTTCACGCCCAGTTCCCGGCAATAATCGATCAGGCGCTCGTGATGTTGAGGAATGCGGCCGGGCCCCGCATTCAGGTAGTTGTCCGGATCCGTCGGCGGCACGTCGCCAACCTGCTCGAACTTCATTGTGGTGGGGGTGTTCCAATCCCACTCGCTGTAGCTGTCGCCCTGGCGCAGGGTCAGACTGCGGCCACCGACATGGTTGGTCGCCTCCAGGATCTCGACATCGGCGCCGGCGCGGGCCAGGCGCATTCCCGCGCACAGTCCCGCCAGGCCGGCGCCGATCACCAGCACCCGCTTGCCCGTCATGCTGCGCGCGGGAAGTGCCTGGGTGGTAGACGGTCCCCGAGCCAGCGCCCGTCCACCGCCCAGCAGACCCATCGCATGCATCGCGGTGTAGACGGCGCCCGCCCCGCCAATGGCGCCGATGCCACGCAGAAGCTGCCGTCGTGTGATAGTCGGTCGATCGGTGGTCATCTTAACGTCCCCATCTATTGCCAATATCCAGAATTAGTCAAAAAACCAGATCGCATCACAATACTAGCAACCGAGCTCCCAATAGGGGAACTGGTATTGCATTCGCCCGTTCAGCGTTCATTGTATGCCCGGCCGCATGGCTATGGTCATGGCGTATCGGCAAGCGCGCAACTTTTGGTTCGCGGGTGACAGCTGTTATTGCCGCTCCCTGAGTGGCCGGAGAGCCGCGATATGGCCGGGAGAAAGGCCGCAACAGCCGCCGACAATCTGCACCCGCCTTTCAACCCATTCCGTGGCGAAGCGATGGAACTCGTCAGGCGGGATCACATCCTCGAACTGCCACAGGGGTGATTTGAAGTAACCGGAATCGGGATAGGCCAGGAGAGGTCCATCGAAAACGCCCGCCAGAATATCCAGGGCATCCCCAACTACGTTGGACGGCGTATGCATTATTCCGGCGGCCGCCACGTTGAAACTCTTCAGCATCTGAACAGTCTCCCGAAACGGAATTTCTCTTTCCGGCGCAAAACTAAGGACTTGCCCATCCGTGCCACGCCGGGCGGAGAATCCGGCCCACACGGGCAGGCCGGTTTCCGCCGCGGCCCTGAATGCAGGGCCCATGCGTTCGGGGTAATACATCATTTCCAAAAGGATAAGGTCACAGCCTTCATCCCGCAAAAACATGGCGAGCTCTCCGAAAGCATCCGCCATCTCCGCCTCGGAAGATGCCCGCGCCAGATCCGGCCGTGCCGTGCCGCTGACGACCGGCCCCCTGTGGGACACGGAACCGGCGATCAATACGTCATCCCGTCCACTTGCTTTCCGCGCGCGCTGCGCCGCGCCAACGGTGGCGCGGTTGATTTCTTCAAACCGGTCGCCGATACCGGCATGGTTGAGCAGCAGCCGCGAGGAGGCATAGGTATTCGCCGTGATGACGTCCGCCCCCGCCGCGATGTAGTCCCGGTGAATGCCTTCAAGCACATCGGTATATTCCAACGAGGCCGGTCCGCTCCAGGCTTCCGGGTCCATGGGCACGCCGCGCCGTTCGAGCTCGGTGCCGGTACCGCCATCAAGAATGACAATGCCACCCCGCCGCAGCCGACGCTCCATTTTCGCATAAGGCATTGATCCGGGCCTCCGACAATAGATCCGGAGGCGATGTTATGTGATGCGCCAATTGTCCGCCAAGAGGTATTTCGCGCCGGTCCCAGGCCCGGCCAAAATGGCCGGATATCTGTGGCAGCGCGCCACCACTTAATTTCCGCGCCAATGGTTTGACCGAAATCAACGATTATCGAATGCGGCAGCGGCATAATACGGTCGCTTGGTCTACCGTATGGCCCGTTTCGCCGACCAGGCCTGCGCCTGTTCCGGGGCGCTGATCATAGGGAGGCGCATTGATGGATTCGGTCTATTTCAGGGAAGAGCACAATCTGCTGCGCGATCAGGTGCGCCGCTTCGTCGAGACGGAAATCAAGCCCCAAGGGGATGCCTGGGAACGGGACGGCATGGTCCCGCGTCAGATATTGCGAAAGATGGGTGAGCTCGGTTATTTCGGCCTGCGGTTCCCGGAAAAATACGGTGGCAGCGGGATGGACGTATTTGCCATGATCGTCCTGGCCGAAGAACTGGGCCGTTCCACCTACGGCGGTGTCAGCGTCACCGTCATGGTCCACAGCGCCATGTCCTCGCCGCATCTGGTGCATGCCGGCACAGAGGCGCAGATTGCGAAATATCTGCCCGGCATCATTTCCGGCGAGACCATTTGCGCCATCGCGGTCAGCGAACCTGACGCCGGTTCCGACGTCGCTGGCATGCGTACCCGTGCGGTGCGCGATGGTGATGACTGGGTATTGAACGGCGCCAAGATGTTCATCTCCAACGGCTATTACGGCGATCTCTATTTCGTTGCCGCCAAGACCGATCCGCAGGCCAAGGGCTCGCGCGGCATTTCCATGTTCATCGTCGAGCGCGGCACACCGGGTTTCAAGATCGGCCTCAAGCTGGAGAAGTTCGGCATTCATTGCTCCGACACCGCCGAACTGTTCTTCGAAGACTGCAGGGTGCCGGCAAAAAATATGCTGGGCGCGGAGAACCGCGGGTTCTATGCGGTGATGCAGAATTTCCAGAACGAACGCCTGAGCATCGGCGCCATGGCCACCAGCGAATCCGCGAAGGCGCTGGAAATGACCATCGAGCATGTCCGCGGACGCGCGGCCTTCGGCGGCGCGCTGATCGATAAACAGGGTATCCGCCAGCGCCTGGCGATGTCTCAATGCAAGCTGCTGGCGGCCCGGCAATTGCTGTATCACGCTGCCTGGCTGGATAGTCAGGGGAAGGACTGTGTGGCCGAGGTTTCCATGGCCAAGGCCCATTGCGCCGAAGTCACGCAGGAGGTGATGTACAATTGCCAGCAGTTCCATGGCGGCATGGGTTACATCCGCGAGAGCGCTATTGAACGCATGGTTCGCGACGCCCGCCTGCATGCCATCGGCGGCGGCGCCACCGAGGTCATGTTGGAGGAAGTTGCCAAGCGCTGGCACTAGCCTGCATTAGGACCAACGAGCAGTAGGGTTTGCCCGGGCCAAACCCGGGATGCGCCGATCATTCGACAGGGGCGATACGGCCGAGAGGGAGGAATTCCTGATCGAAGCCTGCTGGCTGATGCGGGATCGCTTTACCTCGAACGAGCTTTGGGGCGCCATTGGCCTGCCGGAAAAAGAATGCATGGCGTGGGTGGAGCAATCCGAAGGCATGCGGTTGTTCCGTACCCGCCTGTTCAGCCGAATTGTGCCGATCGTTCGCGATATCGGCATGTGGTCGGCTAATGTGCAGGCCGCGTTCGAGAAAATGGGCCTGCTGGAATTCTGCGATCCCAATCTCGATGTTGACCGGCTGCTGGCCAGTGATGAAAAAGTGGCCGAGGAATTCGATGCCCAGGCCCATGTTACCCAGGCCATTCATGCCGCAGAGTAAGGCGGAATTTAGGCGGCAATTCCACGGGGCCGTGCAATGGGGTCATGGACGGTTGAAAAGCGGCCATGGTAGGGTGGGGCGATGAATCCCACCTGGGGTTTCGCGCGAGAGTATGAATTTGACCGCAGCCAAACAAGCCGAACCACAGGCTGGCGCACTGCCGCCTGAACTCAGCCATCGGCTGATGCTGCGGCTGTTAAAGGATTACATCCGCCCCCATGTCGGCCGGTTACTATGGGCCGCGGCGTTCATGGCGGTGGTGGCGGCGGCGACCGGTTTGAACGCCTGGATGCTGGAGCCGGCCATTGACAAGGTCTTTGTGCAGCAGGTGCCGGGCATGCTGATATTGGTCCCTATTGCCCTGGTTGTGCTGGCTGCTTTGCGCGGCGGGGCGACCTATCTGCAAAGTATATTGATGCACGGCGTTGGCCAGCGCATCATTGCCGAGACCCAGGTCAAGATGTACCGCCATCTGATATCCGCCGACCTGGCCTATTTGCAATCGGTGCATTCGGGCCAATTGCTGTCATCGTTTCTTTACGATGCCAACCTGCTACGGGAGGCGGTAGGCCGGGCCGTTACCGGAATTGCCAAGGACGCCTTGACGGCCCTGGCTTTGGCGGTGGTGATGTTCATACAGGATTGGCAGCTGGCCTTGATCGTGGTGCTGATTTTTCCCCTGATCGGCATCGCCATACGCAATCTGGGAAAGCGAATGCGCTCGGCCTCCACGGCCAGCCAGGAGGAAACCGGCAAACTGGCCAGCCAGCTCAGCGAAACGCTGGATGGCGTACGCCTGGTCAAAACCTATGGCATGGAGGCAGGCGAGACAGAACGGATCAGGGTGCGCATCGAACAACGGCTCAAGGAAATCATGCGCGGTATCCGCACCCGCTCCGCCGCCGCGCCGCTGACCGAGGCCCTGGGCGGCGTTACCGTGGCCCTGGCCATATTCTACGGCGGTTGGCGGGCCCAGGAAGGAATTCTGTCGCTGGGCGAGTTCATGTCATTCTTGGCCGCATTGCTGATGGCCTACCAGCCCCTGAAAGGCCTGGCCAGCCTGAATACGGCGTTGCAGGAAGGTTTAGCCGCAGCGCAGCGGATCTTCGCCGTCCTGGATGTGGCGCCAACCATTGTTGAGAAACCCGATGCCAAAGCGCTGGTCGTGGACCAGGGCGCCATCAGCTATGCGGATGTGCATTTCTCCTATGATGGCGAGACAGCCGCGCTGTACGGCGTCAGCCTGCAAATCCCGGCGGGCAGTACTGTTGCGCTGGTCGGGCCGTCCGGTTCCGGCAAAACCACATTGATGAACCTGTTGCCGCGCTTTTACGATGCCGACAGTGGGCAGATTACGATCGACGGCCAGGATGTCCGGGATGTTACGATCGCTAGTCTGCGGGCGGCTACGGCGCTGGTCAGCCAGGATATAACACTGTTCGATGATACCGTGGCAGCCAACATTGCCTATGGCCGGCCTGGCGCCACGCTGGATGATATTACCGCCGCTGCCCGGTCAGCCGCGGCGCATGACTTCATCATGGCCCTGCCTCTGGGCTATGACGCCAGGGTTGGCGAGAACGGTGTCCGTCTATCAGGTGGTCAGCGTCAGCGCATCGCCATCGCCCGCGCGATGTTGAAGAATGCCCCGATCCTGCTGTTGGATGAAGCCACATCGGCCCTCGACAGCGAGGCCGAGCGCAAGGTGCAGTCGGCGTTGGAAGCGTTGAAGGCCGGCCGCACCACGTTGGTCATTGCGCATCGTTTATCCACCGTCATGGCGGCGGATCGGATTTATGTGTTGGAGGATGGCAGGGTAACGGAAAGCGGTGACCACGAGACGCTGTTGGCCCAAAACGGCAGCTATGCCCAACTGTACAGGCTGCAGTTTGCCAAGTTTGAAGATGGCGATGACCCCAAAAGCAAAGTTGCCGCGCGGATTGGGAGCTGATATCAGTGCGCCTTGGGAAATGGTTTTTGGGCACTTCCCCGGGCCGGGCGGCCTTTGGTTTTGTAGCGGCCCAATACGTTCGCCTGGTCAACCTTACGACCAAATGGCGGATCATCAATGCCCGGATCGTCCCCGATCTGGTGGGCCGGGGGCAGGCTGTCATTTTCGTGACCTGGCATGGCCGGCTGATGATGGTGCCATGCGCCTGGCCCGGCAAAGCGCCGCTGCATTTGTTGGTATCTCGCCACGGCGACGGCGAGATGATCGCCCGCGCCATGAGCCATTTCGGTATGATCATGGTGCGTGGTTCCACCCACCGTCCCGAGCGCCAGCGGGATAAGGGTGGTGCCGCCGCCATGCGCGAGATGTTGGCATCTCTGAAACAGGGCCATTCGGTCGGCATTACCCCTGACGGTCCCCGCGGTCCGGCCATGCGGCTCAGCGCTGGGGTTGTCACCCTGGCCCGCCTGTCCGGCGCGCCGATTGTACCGGTAGCGGTCTGTACCGGGCGCTATTATACCCTGGACAGCTGGGACCGATTTCATTTTGCCTTGCCCTTTTCCAAAGGCGCCATGGTGTTTGGCGAGCCGATTACCATAGAGCGCAGAATTGACGAAGTGGCGCAGGAAGCGGCCCGCCGCCAGGTCGAAGCCGCCCTCATGGAGGTGACCGAACGGGCCGACCGAAATACCGGCACAGCGGCGGCCCATGCCGAATGCGGGACGGTACCATGACCGCCGGGCTTTACCGCGGCGCCACTTTGCTGCTGGGCCCACTGGCTATCTGGTATTTGCACCGCCGCTTGCGCCAGGGCAAGGAAGACCCGGCCCGGTTTGAAGAGCGCCTGGGCCAGCCGGGCCGGGCGCGGCCCGATGGCCGGCTGATCTGGGTGCATGGGGCGTCGGTTGGTGAGGCGATTTCGGTGCTGCCCTTGGTCGAACGGCTATTGTGCCAGGATCCAAGCCTGCACATCTTATTGACCTCGGGTACCGTAACCTCGGCCCGGATCATGGCCGAGCGCCTGCCGGACCGCGCCATGCACCAATACGTGCCGATTGACCGTCCCACTTCCGTTGACTGCTTCCTTGATCATTGGCGGCCTGATTTGGCGCTATGGGTCGAATCCGAGCTATGGCCAAATTTGATCCATCGGACCGCCGCACGCGGCGTGCCCATGGCCTTGATCAATGCCCGCATGTCGGAAAGGTCCTACCGGCGCTGGCGCCGTCTGCCCTTCCTGATCAAGCCGCTGCTGGGGGCGTTCCAGGTTTGCCTGGCGCAAAGCGGCCCCGATGCAAAACGACTGGTGGCCCTGGGGGCTGGCGCGGTGGCCTGCCACGGCAATTTGAAAACGGCGTCGCCGCCCCTGCCTGTCGACCCACGAGACCTGCAGGCGATGAAAATGGCTGTTGACGGGCGGCCCCTGTGGCTGGCCGCTTCCACCCACCCGGGTGAGGAGGCGATCATCGCCACGGTACACCGCCAACTGGCCGCGCGCTTTCCCGGCCTGTTGACGATCCTGGTGCCACGGCACGCCGCCCGTGGCGACGAGATCGCGGCGGCGCTGGCGAACTTGGGTCTAAGCGTCTCCCGGCGCAGTCAGGAACAACCCATCGGCCCACAAACGGATATCTATCTGGGCGACAGCATGGGCGAGATGGGCCTCTATTACCGCCTGGCCACGATCGTCTTCATTGGCGGCTCGTTGGTTGCACATGGCGGGCAGAACCCACTCGAGGCCGCCCGTCTGGATTCTGCCCTGTTGTTCGGGCCCCATATGTTCAATTTTTCTGAACAGGCGGCGGCTATGACCGAAAGCGGCGGGGCCAGGCTGGTCGCCGATACGGATGCCCTGGCCGACGAGGTTGCCCTGCTGTTGAGTGATGCGGATGAAGCCGGGCGCCGTGCCGCCGCCGCCGCCGCCGCCGCAGCCGATCCCGGACAGGACGTGGTGGCGGCCGTATTGGGGCAATTGAACCCTTTGCTGCCTGGCGTGGGATCCTATCGTGCGGGCGCCTGAATTCTGGACCCGCGACGGCATCCTGGCGCGCGGCCTGCAGCCCCTGGCCTGGCTATATGGCGCCGCCGGCCGGCTGCGCCGGGTCGCGGCAAGGCCTTGGCGGGCGGCGGTGCCGGTCATCTGTGTTGGCAATCTGGTGGCGGGCGGGGCCGGAAAGACCCCCACTGCCCTGGCGCTGGGACGCGCCCTGGCGCAGCGCGGAATCGCGCTGCATTTTCTAAGCCGGGGACACGGTGGCCGCCTGCCGGGACCCCTTCGTGTAGACCCCGACCGGCACCGGGCAGGCGACGTCGGCGACGAACCCCTTTTGCTGGCCGCTGCCGCACCGGCCTGGATCGCCCGCGATCGTGCCGCCGGCGCCCGCGCTGCCATCGCCGGCGGTGCCCAAGCCATCATCATGGACGACGGCTTCCAGAATCCGAGCCTGGTCAAGGACCTGACATTTCTGGTTATCGACGAGGCCTACGGCCTGGGCAATGGCCGGGTGCATCCTGCCGGCCCCTTGCGGGAGCCGGCAGGCGTGGGCCTGGCCCGCGCCGATGTAGTGGTTCTGCTGCAATCCGGTGAAACGCCCAGACCACTGCCCGCCCTGGCGCGGCCGCCCCTGACGGCCCGGTTGATCCCATCCCCAGACGCCCTGGCATTGCGTGGCCGCCGGGTTCTGGCCTTTGCCGGGATTGGCCGCCCGCAACGCTTCTTCCATACGGTTCGGGAGTTGGGCGTGGAACTGGTGGGCCAGCAGGCCTTTCCCGACCATTACCCCTATCGCGAAGATGAAATCTGGAAGCTGGTGGAACTGGCCCGCGATTTGGACGCCCAGGCCGTTACCACGGCCAAGGACGCCGTGCGCTTGCCGCCCGGCGCCCGGGCCATGGTGACCGTGATCGACGTCGCCCTGGCCTTTGACCAACCCGATGATCTGGATCATCTGCTGGATCGCGCCCTTGCGACCGTGTTGCCGTGAAATACCCGCTGCGCTGTCGCCTGGGATACGGCGCCAGTTCCGGATAGCGTCCTGGGGCGCCTCCGTTTACAAGGCAGCATGAACAACACCATTACAGACCGCTTGGCCGCCCTGGATTGGGGTCTAATCGCGGCGCGGATCGACAGCATCGGGTATGCCCGCAGCGGCGCTTTGCTAGGCGCCCGGGAATGCGCCGGACTAACCGCGTTGTACGACCAACCTCAGCATTTTCGCAGCACGATTGATATGGCGCGTTATCGCTTTGGCGAAGGGCAGTACCGTTACTTCGACAATCCGCTGCCCCGCCTGGTCGAAGAACTGCGCCGGGAGCTATACCGTCACCTGGCGCCCATCGCCAACGGTATGACGGCCAAATTAGGTGGCCAGGCGCATTATCCGCCCGATTTGGAGGCTTTTCAGCAAATCTGCCGCGCTGCAGGTCAGACCAAACCCACGCCCTTGTTACTGCGCTATGAGGCGGGTGGCTACAATCGCCTGCATCAGGATATTTATGGCGCGGTGCATTTTCCCTTGCAGGCGGTTTTCCTGTTAAGCCGGCGCGAGACGGACTTCACGGGCGGCGAGTTCCTGTTGTTGGAGCAGCAGCCCCGGGCCCAATCCATTGGCCAGGCGATCACGCCGGAACAGGGCGAGATGATTATTATCCCGGTCAGGGAACGCCCGGTCCAGGGCAAGCGCGGCTATTACCGGGCGCCCATGCGCCACGGGGTCAGCCGTTTGCACACCGGCCAGCGCTACACCCTGGGCCTGATCCTTCACGATGCGGAATAGGCCGAGTTCGGTTATCGGCCGATCCGGTTGTAATTCCCCGCCACCAGCCGACGATGAAAAACGGATAACCATCGTTGTTGGGGAGCAACAACGGGTCAAACCATTGCAGCGGGTTCCCAATGAAGAGCTAACTGGGTAAAGAAATTGCAACCGGGAGGCTGTTTTGCTATTTGATTGAAAGTGTTCGGTGTAGCGCAACGGGTATGGGCTGGATCAAATAAGGCTGGGATTCGCATTCAAACCTTCATGTTCGTCGTATTTCGCAAGATGGAGTTGGCACTTATGGTCAAAACTAAATTCATGATCGTCACGGTCCTCGTGGTGATTGTCGCATTGTTACTTGGTGGTGAAATTTTTGTCCGCGTTCTCGATAAACCCGACAACCGGGTCTGCCAGACGGCCTACATTACAACCGAATTTTGCGAACAATTCTTTGAGAAAAAATACTTGGCAGCGAACCTGGACAAAAAAATTTATGAAGGAAATTACGACCCCGACCTTGGTTGGGACAAAATGATCAAAAAAGGCCGTACGAGGTCCGGCGCAAAGTTTGCTCAAAAAGCTGCGGCAGGCATAGTGCGCGTGGTGACAATTGGCGACTCAAATGCCTGGGGTGATGAAATAGAGGCGAATGAAACATTTTCACATGCGCTATCGGAGTCATCGGCCAATTTCGAAGTCCTCAACATGGGTATCAGCGCTTACGGCATTGATCAGGCCGCATTGAAATATCTGCTGCACGGTAAGAAGTACGAACCGCACTACGTCATTCTGGCGATGAATTCTCATGATTATATCCGAACCGGACTCAGTTTCTTCACAGCAAGAAAGCCGTTTTTTGAAGAACAGGGCAATGGTCGGTGGCTGACCGCAAATACACCAATAGCGCGGCCATCAGAGGTCTATGAGGAGCTCGAGAGCAATTTTCTCTGGCGCCCCCGGTTGTTTGAGTATTTGCGGCGCACCTATCATATCTTCGCGACAGCGTCGGACTCGGGCAATGCCAACAAGACGTTTTTCGAGATTAATGACCGTCGCGTGGCGTCGGTCCTGGGCATGTTGCAGGCCGAAACAGAAAAGTCTGGCGCCAAACTGCTCGTAGTCTTGGTCCCCGGCGCCTACTATTTCAAGAATGAGCGTACTCGCGCGTCCTATGAAAAACTGCCGATCCCGATACATATGACTGCAATTCTCGCCGACCTGGGCATCCCCCTCATCAATCTATTCCGAGAATTGCCGAAGCGGGCCGAATACGAGGAAATATACGGCTCGTATTTTGTAAAAGGAAAGGACGGAAGATTGGGGCACCCATCGGCTAAAAATCATCGGCAGATTGCCAATATCATAATGGATAAAATCTGTGCGCTTCCCGGACCAAACAAGCCGGATTGCCCATAATAGTAAGGTCAATTAACAGACCAACGAAATGTTCCGCCTCCCATCAAATTGGTTGAAACGCAGACGGCCGAAAAACTATTGCGTTTCATGGGCTGCAACACGCTTCTCGTCAGGGAGGTCCATTCCTAACGGCGGACCACTAGTCCAATGTTACTATGGTTAGAGCAAATGTTTTGCTAGTCTAAAGTGATCTGAGGCATGTCGATTTAGGGGTGGTGGGTATGTAATGCATTCGTCATCGTCTTGAATGTGCATAGAAGGTGTCGATTGGGATATGTCTAGCCGAAACATCCATGAGCAATTTCAACCGCGAGGGCCTGAAAAATCCTCGTCGGACCGCTCCTTCGGATTTGTCTTTACCGTTGTATTCACCGCAATCGGTTTGGTGCCGCTTTTTTCTGGCGGCACGGTCCATTTGTGGGCGCTTGTTTTGGCCGCCGCGCTGTTAACGCTTTCGCTGGCACGCCCGAGGACTTTGGCGCCGCTGAACCGGCTTTGGGCTAAATTCGGCTTGCTGCTACATCGTGTCATTAGTCCTATGATCATGGCGTTGCTGTTCTTTTTGGTGGTCACGCCAACTGGACTACTGATGCGTGTGCTGGGTAAGCGGCCACTGGATATTGGTTTTGATGTCGAAGCAACAAGTTACTGGATTAAACGGGAGCCGCCTGGGCCGGCGCCGGAGACGATGAAACAACAATTTTAGCGGGACACCATGGCATTTTTAATAGAACTTTGGGCCTTCATGCGTTCCCGCAAGAAATTCTGGTTGCTGCCCATAATGATCGCGATGCTGCTGTTTGGCGGACTCATCGTCTTGTCGCAAGGTAGCGCGATCGCGCCCTTCATTTACACGGTATTCTGATCCAGAGATGCGCATCCTGGGCATTTCGGCTTACTATCATGACAGTGCCGCGGCGTTAATTGAGGACGGCCGGATTGTCGCTGCCGCCCAGGAAGAGCGTTTCAGCCGTATCAAGCATGATTCGGACTACCCAGCGCAGGCGATCGATTACTGCCTGAGTACTGCCGGGGTGTCGCTGGACCGCATCGATTACGTTGCCTTTTACGATAAGCCGTTTTTGAAATTCGAACGCCTGCTGGAAACATACGTTGCCTTCGCGCCGCGCGGCTTTGCATCTTTTTCCAAAGCTATTCCGGTATGGATCAAAGAAAAATTGTTCCAGAAGTCAATGCTGGAAGCTAAGTTGAAGCAAGCGGCACCCAATTTCGATTGGGCCGCGCGACTTCTTTTTGCCGAGCATCATCAAAGTCATGCGGCAAGCGCCTATTTTCCGTCGCCCTTTGACGAAGCGGTGGTGTTGACCATAGATGGGGTCGGAGAATGGGCGACGGCATCTGTGGCTGAGGGCCGCGGCAATAATCTTACCATGACTCGCGAAATCCATTGGCCGCATTCGCTTGGCCTGTTGTATTCGGCGTTTACCTACTACACCGGCTTTCGCGTTAATTCGGGGGAATACAAGGTGATGGGGCTGGCCCCCTACGGCGAGCCGGTTTACCGCGACCGCATTCTCAGCAACCTGATTGACATCAAGTCCGATGGCTCAATTCGCCTCAATCTGGACTATTTCGACTATTGCACTGGGCTGCGCATGACAAACGCCCGTTTCGACGCATTGTTTGAAGGCCCGGCCCGCGATCCTGATGAGCCGCTTACGCAAAAACACATGGATCTTGCCGCGTCCATACAGTCGGTAACCGAAGAAGTCATGCTGCGTATGGCGAGAGCCCTTGCGGCTGAAACGGGTTCAAAAAATCTCTGCCTCGCCGGCGGCGTGGCGCTCAATTGCGTGGCCAATGGCAAGGTGCTGCGCGACGGCGCGTTTAAAAACATCTGGGTACAGCCCGCCGCCGGTGACGCGGGCGGCGCACTCGGTGCAGCCTATTTGGCCTACCACCGCTTCCAGGATAAGCCGCGCATATCTTGCGGCGCGGTGGACGCCATGGCCGGTAGCTATCTTGGGCCGGATTTCAAGCAGGAAGAAATCGAAACACGTCTCGCTGCTGCCGGCGCCCGCTATAGCGTCCTTGATGAAGAACAACTCATTGCAACGGTTGCTGATGCGCTGGCCGCTGAAAATGCCGTTGGCTGGTTTCAAGGACGAATGGAATTCGGCCCTCGCGCCCTGGGTGCCCGCTCCATCCTTGGGGATCCACGTTCGCCGGCAATGCAAAAAACCCTCAACCTAAAGGTCAAATACCGGGAGAGCTTCCGCCCTTTTGCACCATCAGTGCTGCGGGAAGATGTCGCCGACTGGTTCGATTTTGACGCCGACAGCCCCTATATGCTCATGGTTGCCGACGTGAAAGCGGAACGCCAGAAACCCATGTCTCAGGCGGAGCAGGCGCTGTTCGGCATTGACAAGCTGAACATTGCGCGCTCCGATATTCCCGCCGTGACCCATATTGATTACTCGGCCCGAATCCAGACCGTGCACGCGGCTACAAACCCGCGCTATCATGCCCTGATCAGCGCCTTCAAAGCGCTGACCGGCTGCCCCGTAGTGATCAATACGAGCTTCAATGTTCGCGGCGAACCCATCGTCTGTACGCCCGAAGATGCCTTCCGCTGCTTTATGGGTTCGGATCTAGACGTTCTCGTTGTTGGCAATTGCCTGCTATTGAAGCCTGAGCAGGATCCAGCACTGAAACTGGACTACAAAAACGCCTTCGAACTCGATTGACCCGGCAGTCAATTGCTCCCTCGTCCTATAGCACCAGCACACAGTCGGCTTGGCTTGCCGCATAGCGGATATGGGCGTGCGTTACGTGCTGGAAGGTGGTGTCCGCAAGGCCGGCGGCCGCGTCTGTGTCATGCTGCAGCTGATCGAGGCTGACACGGGGCGTCACATCCGGGCTAGACGGTTTGACCGTGACCTGGCCGGCATTGGCCGCTTTGTTACCACGTTCGTGAACCCATTTGTGAACACAGATAGATTCATAGAACGTCCGCCGTTAAGCTGCGTCCCTGGCGGCGGAACCGCAAAGTAGGCTGGCGGCAACCGTAATCACCGGCATGGATAGCACTCGGCTGTATGGAACAAATGGCAACTGAT
The DNA here is from genome assembly GCA_021776235.1 of Alphaproteobacteria bacterium. Taxonomy (GTDB): domain Bacteria; phylum Pseudomonadota; class Alphaproteobacteria. Next base: position 29,572 of record JAJFGG010000003.1, read on the forward strand.
CATGCGCAAGACGCACCGACCTTCGCCCATGCGAGACGGGCGCGTTCTCGCCGGTTTGCCATTCGCGCCTTTCAGATAATCTTCCTGCTTCACCTTTATCTGGCCTGGCGCCTGCTGCCCGATTTGCCGATTGATCAGACGTTGCAGCTCTTGGGCGCCGCGGGGCTTGCTCTGTCGTCGTTGCTTATTCCGTTTGGGACCCTCTCGCGTGTCTTTTTTGTTAACCAGACAGTAATTGACCGCCTCACCTGGGCCGGCGGCGTGACCATGGGATGGGCGTCCTCGCTATTGGTTTTCACGATCATTCGCGATTGCGCCATGATCCTGCTTAATCTGGAGCCCTGGAAACAGGAAAGCGCCGTTTTCGTTCTGGGGCTTTCCATCATCGTGACGATGGTTGGATTTTTCAATGCCCGGCGCCTGGCAAAAGTGGTTCACGTCACCATTCCCCTGGATCATCTGCCAGCCGCGCTTGACGGATTTACCATTGCCCAGATTTCCGACCTCCATATTGGTTCGACGATCCGGCGCAACTATGTGCAGGCTGTCGTCCGGCGGGTAAACGATCTCAACCCGGATGTAATCGCCCTGACCGGCGACATTGTGGATGGCTATGTCGCACAGCTCGCCGGGGAAGCGGTGCCTCTGGCCGGGTTGCGCGCCCGGCACGGCGCCTATTTGGTCACGGGAAACCATGAATACTACCATGGTGCCGATGAATGGATCATCGCCTTTCGCCGCCTGGGCTTGCATCCGTTGATGAACGCCCATGTCGTGCTTAATCACGATGGCGCAGATCTCGTCTTTGCCGGCATAAATGATTTCAGTGCCAACAAATCAATCCACCACCATGTCAGCGACCCACAGGCTGCATTATTCGAAAGCCCTGAAGGCGCGGCAAAAATACTGCTGGCGCATCAGCCGCGTTCGGCTGCGGCAGTGGAGGCTGCGGGCGCCGATCTGCAGCTGTCCGGCCACACCCATGGCGGTCAGTTCTGGCCGTGGAATTATTTCGTACGCCTACAGCAGCCTTATACCGCTGGTCTTCACCGGTTGGGGGGCATGTGGGTTTATACAAGCCGGGGAACCGGATACTGGGGTCCGCCCAAGCGGTTTGGCGCCCCCTCGGAGATCACCCTGATTACGCTTTCCCAGGCAACATGAGCGCCTGTCAGCGCGGGTTGGTATTTATCGCGGTCGAACGACCCGGGCCTGAATGTGGAATTCTCAGCCGCGATCGCGTGACTTCTTGAACCAGGCATCCTCGTCGGTGAAGCGTGCGGCATTCCAGCTGAGCGCGGCCTTCAGCCCATCTTTCTCGCGAATTTTGCTGAACTTGTCGATCTCGGGCGAGGAGTCCGCACTCGCGAGCGCGATGGCTTCGAGCTCCATGGAACGCTGCATTACCTGACGCACCCCCATCAACTCGTAGGACATGTTGATGAGCTGTTTGTTGTATTCGACGGTCGCCGCGGGCAGTTTGGCGATGGTCAGCGCCTGGCGTTCCACCGCCGCGTCCAACTCTTCGGCCGGCACCACCTCGTTCACGAGGTTCAACCGCTTCGCCTCGGCTGCGTCGATCAGGTTGCCGGTATACAACAATTCGCGCGCCTTCGTCATGCCGATCACCCACGGCCACACAGCCGGTATGTAGGGGCCGCCGGTACGGATCTCGGGCGCGCCGAATTTTGCATCTTCCGAGCAGATCCGCAGATCGCAGAAGGTTGCGGTAGCGAGCCCCCCGGCAATACAGAATCCGTGTATCTGGGCGATAATGGGCTTCGGGTTGTTCCAGAACACGTCCCACCACGCCGATGCGCTGAAGGTCTTGCCCTTGAGGAACTGGGCCCGCCGCTCGACCGCATCCATCTTCTGTCCGGCCGTGATGTCAAAGCCGGCACTGAACGCACGCCCGGCCGCTTTCAGCACGATCACCCGGATTTCCTCGTCCGCCCAGCCCGCGTCCTCCAGGGCCTGACGAACTTCGAGCTGCAAGTCCTCTGACAGCGCGTTCAGTTTGTCCGGCCGGTCCAGCGTGACATAGGCGATCGGTCCGCGCTTTTCATAGACGATGTTCTCGTAGCTCATCTTTCCATTCCTCATCCCGGCTCAAACCAATTGTAGCTTAAGTCGACCCCCAGCTAGTATTCAAGCGTCATTGTTACGCCATCCCGACAGGCTGCCGGATCGGGCCTTACGACCCCTCAAGCTGGTCCAAATAGGCTTGTAGTTTGGGTCGATAGTCCTTGATTTCCGTGGCGACGGCCTCAATCGCCTCGACCTTCTCCCGGTAGGCGGAAACCGCATCGGGCCAGGTAATCTGCAGCTCCAGAACCGGCGACAACAGGTCGATCCAGGCAAAGCTGATCGGAAAACCGCAATCGCCCAGACTCAGGAGACCCGGTTGGCCGGCCTCGCTACTCTCCTCGAGAAATTTGCCGAGTTGGCCCAGACGCGCGGAAAGCTCGATGGATTGTCGTTGGTTCAAGTCCAGGTCACGAACCGCGGGCCCCATATGCGCAAAAAGTGTTCTAAGGGCGGGCTCCAGCCGTGTGTCGTGAAATCGAGAACGCTCCCGCACTTTCGCGCGCTCGCCGGCGTCTTTCGGTAGCATGGGCGGATCGGGGTATTTTTCGTTGAGGTATTCAGCGATAGCCTCGGAATCGGAGAGCACGAGATCACCATCCAATAGCGCCGGCAGATTGCCGGAGGCGATGACCGTCTTATAGCGTTCCGAGCCATAGCCGCCCGGCGGCGGGATTTCCTGCCATTGCAGTTTCTTATGCCGCAACAGAATACGCAGCTTGGCGCAATAGAGGCTGACTGGAATTGCGTAAACCGTAAGCATGGAACACACAAGGCGCCGCGGTATCGCGTTGTTCCGCGGCGCCCCCGCCTTTCTAGTTTTGCAGCTTCCACTTTCTGCCAAGATCGGCAAAGAAGCCCCGTTCGGTCTTCAAGGTGATCCAGGTATTGATATAGTTGATCCAGACCTGGTCAGCCTGGGGCAGCAACATGGCAATCGGCGTCCGCGCCTTTGGCGCCGAGACCGGGACGACCATCATCTGCGGGTATTTCTCCACCAGCTTATAGGCTTCCACGTTGGAGGTGATATGGGCATCCGCGCGGCCGGCCAGAACCTCCTGAAAATCGCGGGCAGGGGCCTCAACGATCTTGTGCTCGGCGTTGGGGAAGAACATCTTGACCTGTTTTTCCTGGGTCGTGCCAAGGGTTGCTGCCACCGTCACGCCAGCCTTGTTCAGATCTGCCCAGTCCTTGTATTTTTCAGCATTCTTCGTCAACGTCAACGGCACCGTGGCAAGCGAGAAATAGCTGATGGAATAGCCAGTCGCCTTGGCCCGCGCCGGCGAAATCGAAGCCGATCCGGTCATGTGGTATTTGCCGGACGTCACGCCGCTGACCAGTGTTTTCCAGTCGGTGGGAACGAATTCGACTTTGACGCCTAAATCCTTGGCCAGAGCCGTCATCACGTCGATATCATAGCCGGTGTATGAATTTGTCGCGGGGTTCTTCATGGTCATGGGGTTCCAATCGCCGGTGGTCCCCACCTTCAAAACGCCCCCATTGAGAATGTCCTGCAAGGCCGACTGCGCTTGGGACGCCGTAGCGGTCAGTAGTGACATGGCGGCAATCAGGCATACCGTCGTAAGTAATTTTAGTTTCTTCACTGAAGCTCTCCCCTGGTGCTTGTTTAAAGCGGATTATTGACGCCAACATATTGAATTGCAATGAATTCCGCTTGTTGCATAGCGGCCGACAATATGATCATTAGTGGTGGTCAATTCGGTTGCCGGCGCGGAGTCAGGAAAAAGAATGCCATCGGGTGGAGCACGGCCGATTATCCAGATTGATAATGTGTCCAAGCATTTTGGCGATTTTCAAGCATTAAAGGACGTCTCGCTCGACGTTACCCTGGGGGAACGGGTCGTGGTCTGCGGGCCTTCGGGGTCGGGCAAATCGACCTTGATCCGTTGCATCAACGGATTGGAACAGCACCAATCCGGATCCATTCGTGTGGACGGCGTGACCCTGGACCACAGCGCGGGCAGTCTGAAATCGATCAAGGTCAAGGTCGGCATGGTATTTCAGCAATTCAATCTGTTTCCGCATTTAACCGTGTTGGAGAATTTGGTGCTTGGCCCCACCCGGGCCCGCGGCATGGCAAAGGCGGATGCCCGTGATCTGGCCACGCGGTATCTGGAACGGGTTCGCATCCCCGAACAGGCAAACAAGTATCCGGCCAATCTGTCCGGCGGCCAGCAGCAACGGGTGGCTATTGCACGCGCCTTGTGCATGGAACCCAGCATTATGCTGTTTGACGAACCGACCTCGGCCCTGGATCCGGAGATGATCAACGAAGTCTTGGAAGTCATGACCGAACTGGCGACCAGTGGCATGACCATGATCTGCGTCACCCACGAAACCGGATTTGCCAGACGGGTCGCCGACAAGATGGTTTTCATGGATCAGGGGGAAATTGTTGAAGCGGCGGACCCGGACAAGTTTTTCACGGCACCCGATAGCCAACGCTGCCGCGACTTCCTCGACAAGATTCTGCATCACTAGGGGTGTCATGAACAAGTTTCTTGTCGCCGCCTTCGCTTCACTGCTGCTCGCGGGCTGTTCCGGAAACTGGGGCTGGTATGTCGTCAATCCGATGACGGATTCCGGTTTCCTTAATCTGAAGTTCCTGCTGAGCGGTCTGTACTACACCATCCTGTTGTCGGTAACGGCAATTTCGTTCTCTATTGTTTTCGGCCTGGTCATCGCGCTTCCCGGCCTGGCCCGCAATCGATACCTCAGGGGTATCAACCGCTTCTATGTCGAATTGGTCCGCGCCGTGCCGATCCTGGTCCTCATACTGTGGGTCTATTACGGCATGCCGCAGTTGGCGGGTTTGTCGATCGGTGTCTTTTGGGCCGGCGTCATTGCCTTGGCCCTGTCCGACAGCGCCTTTGAAGCGGAGATTTTCCGGGCCGGTATTCAGTCCGTCGATCGGGGCCAGTACGAAGCTGCCCATACCATATCGCTCAATTATGCCGATACCATGCGCTTTGTGATCCTGCCCCAGGCAATACGGCGTGTATTGCCGGCATTGGGCAATCAACTGGTTTACATGCTGAAGATGTCATCGCTGGTCTCCGTCATCGGGATGCAGGAATTGACCCGCAAGGCCAACGAACTTGTGGTGACGGAATATCGGCCGCTGGAAGTCTATACTATTCTGGTGCTGGAATATCTGGTTCTGATCCTCATTGTCTCGGCCGGCGTGCGCTGGCTGGAACGTCGTATGCAACCGGATCAACGCACATGAACGATGGCAAATAGGGAGTTTGATCGTGGGTGCCTGGATTAAGATGATTTCGGACGATGAAGCGGACGCGGAACTGCTTGATGTCCTGAAGCTGGCGCGGACCCCGCATGGCACGGTTGACAATGTCATGCGGGTTCATTCCCTGCGCCCCAATACAATGCGGGGACACGTAGTGCTTTACCGCGCCGCCCTGCATGACGACGCCAACACGCTGCCGGAATGGTTGCAGGAGACCATCAGCTCATATGTCTCTATCCTGAATGACTGCCCCTATTCGTTGGCCAATCATTGGGCCAACGCCCGCCACTTGATTGGCGATGCCGCCCGCGCCGAAAAGATCGAGGCGGCCCTGCGTGGCCGCCGGCCGGAACTTGCCTTCGAGGGGGCGGAATTGGCGCTGCTGCGTTATGCGGAAAAGTTGACCATATCTCCCGGTAGAATGGTGCCGGGTGATGTCGAGGCATTGCGGGCCGAGGGCGTTGATGACGGCCAGATCCTCGAAGCCAATCAGATCATCGGTTATTTCAACTATGTCAATCGATGCCTGAATGGTCTTGGCGTCACGACCGAGGGCGATATTGTCGGGTACTACTCGGAAACCTGAACCTGGGAGCAGCCCGTATGGCCTATGCCGAGGCAAAGAAATTTGATGCGGATCTAATTCCCATCGTCGACATTACCACCCTGCGTGACGGCAGCGACCCGGCTCGCGTGGCGCACGCCCTGCACAGGGCAAGTCAGAACCTCGGCTTTATCTATATCAACGGTCACGGTATTCCCGAGGCTGCAATCGACGCGGCGCGGGCCTGCGCGCTGAGGTTCTTTCGTTCGGACCCGGCGCAAAAAGCCGCCGTCATGGTTTCCCCCCATCACCGCGGCTGGTTGGGGCGGAACGGCGCCAGAATGCAGGACGATGCAAAGGCCGATTTGAAGGAGAGTTTTATCTGGGGGCGGGAAAGCGCCGCCAGGGTTGCCGCCGACGCCCATCCCTTGCGTGGTCCGAACCAATGGCCGGATTTTGTGCCTGGGATGCAAAAGGCATCGATGGAATATTTCGAGAAGGTGCACGAGGTTGCGCAACATTTGATGCGTGGCTTCGCCCTTGGACTGGGGCTCGACGAAGGCTTTTTTCTGCGTACGGCCGCAGCACCTCTCAGCCGGGCCTCCTATGTCTATTATCCCAATCAAGACGAAGACCTAGGCGAGGATCAGTTTGGCGTTGGTCCACACACGGATTTTGGTGTCCTGACGGTGTTGTGCCAGGACGCCCTGGGCGGCCTGCAGGTTGAAGATCTTAACGGTGACTGGGTGCACGCACCGCCGATTGCGGGTGCGCTTGTGGTCAATGTGGGCGACCTTTTGTCCCGCTGGACCGACGGCGCCTACAGGTCGACCCCGCATCGGGTTGTCAATAATTCCGGGCAGGAACGTTTGTCTTTGGTGCTGGCATTTGATCCCGACCCGGGAACCATGATTGATGCCCGCGAGGTTTACGGCGGCAACTATGAGCCGGCCGAGGACGCCATTACGTGCGGTGATTACCTTGTCTGGCGTTTCAAGAAAGCGTTTTCGTATCGCTAATGCATATAGGTTTCCAGGAATAGGGCCGGGCGAAAAGATGGTGGCCATAAACTCCGAGAATCTCGCGGCGGGGGCAAAGAACCTGCTGCTTAATTGTGCTGAATTGGCGGCAGGCGAAACATTGTTGATCGTCAGTGAACCGCCATCATTGGGTTGGTATGACGCGGCGGCAGCCGCGGCCATAACCGCGGCGGCCAGGGACATGGGTATTGCCCCAACGGCGATAATGGTCGGCGCCCCCGACAATGATCGTGATCCACGGGTTGCCGAGGCCATGGCGACCCATGACTGCACGGTCTTCCTGGCGCGGATCGGCGATCAGGACCGCTTTGCCGATCCCGTGCCGGGTAAAAAGACCATCATGAGCTATGCCCGCAGCGCCGAGGAACTCGCCTCGCCCTATGGACGTTGCGATCACCGGGCCTTCGTCCAGTTAAAGCAGGCGGTGAATGATATTCTGCTTGGCGCCAAAAGAATCCATATCACCTGTCCGCAAGGTACGGATCTTGCCGGGGATACCTCGGACAGCGACCGGGAGAGCCCGGCAGACGTCTCGGTTCGCCGTTTTCCATTGGGCGTGCCGCAACCACTTGAAGCCGCCGGCATGTCGGGACGCGTCGCGCTCTCACGCTATCTGACGCCGACAGGATCAAGAACATATGACCCCCCGTCTTTGGCCATCGACGGCGTCGTCATGGCTGAAATTGGTGCCGGGCGCATTGTTGAACTGCAGGGGGAGGCCGCGATGGTGGCCCGCATAAGACAACACCACGGAATGGTGGCCAACAAATTCAACCTTGATGGCAATGCTGTGCATTCATTCCATGCCGGCATTCACCCCGGAAGCACCTATTCAAAACTGGCCGCGGACGATCCGGACCGTTGGTCGAATTCCATATTCACCAATCCCCGCGTTCTTCATTTTCATACCTGCGGCACCCAGGCGCCGGGCGAAATATGCTGGATTTTGATCGACCACACTTTATCGGTGGATGGCATCAACCTTTGGGAGCACGGCCGCCTTTGCGCCCATTCGTTCAAAGAGATCAGGGCATGCCTTGAAGTCTGGCCCGAACTGGCGGACCTGGTTGCTTCCCCATCACCAGCGATTGGCCTGGACGACGAGAAGAATTAGCGGATAGTCGGCGCCATAAGCCGTCACTGCAATTGTTTCGAAGATTGCCGTTTCGAGCGTCTTGGGTTGTTATGGGAGTGTTGCGGAAATGGCGATTTGAGTTCGGTCAGTCGCCCGTAAATGCGTCGAGGCCGCTGCGCAGGAGGGCGTTGAATTTCCCCGGCACTTCGACGTTGGAAAAATGCCGCTGTCCTGCAATGACATAGAGCTGCGATCCGCCAATCCGTTCGTGAATCTCCCGCGCGCATTCGATCGGGGTCACCGGGTCGGCCCCGGCCGCGATAATCCGGGTCGGCGTCACGATCCGGGGCAGCAGGTCACGGTAAGCGAGGTCCGCCACGGCGGAAGTGCCGCCGAGATATCCGGCGACCGGGGTGCGAACGAAAACCTCGCGTATGGCAATGTAATCCGCGCCCTCCGCGTCCACGTAGTCGTCCGTAAACCACAACCGCTTGGTTGCGTCCCATGCCGGATCCATGCCCTCGCGCCGCGCCAGCGCTTGGCGTTCGGCGACCCGGTCGCGGTACCACGGCGTCGACAGCGAGGTCGTATTGCACAACGTCAGGGAGCTTAGCCGCTCGGGATGATGAATTGCCAAGCCTTGCCCGATCATGCCGCCCGTGGAAATGCCGACCCAATGCACTTTCTCAAGATCCAGCGCCTCCATCAGGCCGCGGGCATCGGCGACGAACTGATCCAGCGTATAGGGACCCGCCGGCGCGCTGCTGAAGCCGTGACCGCGCCAATCGTATCGCAAGAGCCGGTAGCGGTCGGCGAGCGCTGGGACCTGCAAGTCCCAGATGCGGTGAGAAGTGCCCATGGCATGCGCCATCATTACGACAGGGCCGTTCGCCGTGCCGTCCCAACGGTAGGCCATATCGATGTCACCGGCACGTATCATTTCAACCGTCATTGCTTTCCGCCCGGGTTATTTGTCCGCATGCGCGTATCGCACCAACACCTTGCCCATATACTTGCCGGCCAACATGTCCCTGAGCGCCGACGGTGTGCGTTCGAATCCTTCTACCAACTGTTCGACGGCGTGGATGGCTCCGTCGCGGCAAAGCTGCATCATCCGCTCCCGCGCGAAGGCCCAGCGCTCCGGATAGGAATAGCGGGAAAAACAATGGATGCTCGCTTCCCGCGCCCATAACTGCCGCATGTTCACCGGGTCGAGATCTGGCCGGTCGCTGTTGTTGGCAGCGGTGCGGCCAATGATCAGAACGGTTGCATGTTTTGCCAGATGCTCAAACACCGTGTCGGCGGTCCTGCCGCCCACGGTGTCGAAGAGCAGATGGACGCCTTCCGGGCAGGCTTCGCCAAGGCGTTCGCTGAGGACGGGCTGGCGATGGTCGAGACAGATATGGGCCCCGAGGCGTTCTGTTACCAACGCACATTTCTCCCTGCCTCCGGCAATGCCGACGACGCGCATACCGGCCATTTTGCCTAGTTGCACGGCATAGCCGCCAACCGCGCCGGCCGCGGAGGTAACGACAAGAGTCTGGCCCGGCATCGGCCTGCCGAACAGGTCCATCGCGCAGTAAGCCGTAAGGCCCGGAGAACTGAGCGCGGTAAGCCACAGGGTGTCGGCAAACTCTCCGGTCACGGCGGTCAGCTGTTCAGGCCTGGCGATGGCGAACTCCTGCCAGCCAAGCCGCCCGGTTACCAGGATGCCGGGTGCGAAATTGCCAGCCGTGCCCGCGATCACCTGTCCAAGGACATCGCAGTCGATCAGTTCGCCAATGCGAAAGGGATTGGTATAGTTCTTGAAGTCCTTCAGGCGCTGGTTCTGCCACGGCGATAGCGCGACGATAAGCACGCGGATAAGAAGCTCTTCTCCGCTTGGCGGTGCGACCTCTATCGTCTCGATCTCGAAACTGTCGTCGTCGGGCAGGCCGATGGGTCGAGAGCATAGGACGAAGCGTCGATTGGTTCGAGGGAATTCGGGCATCGGCGGCAGATTCCAGAGGGCGTGTATTGCTCGCTCTCAGGACACTAGAGGAACGGCTGGGCAATGACAATCGAGCGCATCGATAACGGCAATATCGTGATGGCCTACGAATTGAGCGGCCCGGCAGGCGCGCCGGTGGTCTGCCTGAACCACTGCTTCGCCTCTGGGCTCGGTTACTGGGAACCGCACTTGCCCGCCTTCGAGGGCTTCAGGGTCTTGCGTTACGATACCCGCGGGCACGGTGGCAGCGATGCCCCTCAGGGACCCTACACGCTGGAGACCCTTGCCGCGGACGCGGCGGGTTTACAGGATGCGCTCGGAATTGAAAAAGTACATTTTTGCGGGGTATCGTTGGGCGGGCAGATTGCGCAAACCTTCGCGCTTGCCTATCCGGAACGCCTCGCATCGCTGATCCTGGTGAACACCACATGCGAATACACGGACGATCAGGTGGCGATGTGGCGAGCCCGCGCCCGGCAGGCGCTTGAAGGCGGTATCGAAGCCGTTCATGGGCCATTGATGGCGCGCTGGTTTACCGCCCAAGCCGGACACCGGCGCATACCAGGTTACCGTTACATGGAAGAGGCGATCCGCAAATTTTCACCCGAAAGCTTCCAGGCGGCGTCCGAGGCGATGTGCGGGCTTCGCACCACCGAGCGCTTGGGGGAAATCACCGCGCCAACCCTGATCGTCGCGACGCCGGACGATCCCGGTGCGCCGCGTGAGGTATCGGAAAAAATGGCGAACCTCATACCCAACGCCACGCTGGCATGGCTGGAGCCGGCGCGTCACCTGTCCTCACTGGAACATCCCGACCGCTTTAACCTGTTGGTGCGGGCGTTTCTGCTGAACGCATCCCAGAAAAGCCCCGAGGTGCACTAGTATCGACCGGCTTAGATCAAACAGCCCAAAAATAGAATCATTTTTGGACTGATAATTTGATCCATTTTTAAGAGCTAGAGCAACTTGTCTGCGTTCAAATGAACGCAGGTTGCTCTAGGCGGATTGCTCGATCGTGACAACGTCGCCGACCAGGCGGGTTTGCCGCACGTCGCGTGCCTCGGCAGGGTCGAAGCGCCGACCGCGATGCATGGTGGCACGATTGTCCCAGACCACGAAGTCGTGCAGTCGCCAGACATGCGAGTAAACGAAGCGCGGCTGAGTGGCGAATTCGATGAGGTCCCGCAGGTACATGCGGGATTCCGGGATTGTCCAACCCTCGATGGCGCCGGCGTGGGATGACAGAAACAGCGATTTTCGCCCGGTGACCGGGTGGCGCCGCACCAGGCGCTGACGAACCGGCTTGAAGGCGTCTCGTTCCTCGTCGGTCATTTCACTGAACCCAACAATTTCTCGCGAATAGATCTGCGAGTGGAGACAGACCAGGTCCTCGACCTCGTGCCTGCTACGGTCGTCCAGCGCGTCATAGGCCGCACGCATGTCGGCGAATTCGGTGTTGCCGCCCCAGGATGGCACGGCACGGCCCGACAGCAGCGAATACTTGGCGGGTATGGCGCGGAATGAACTGTCGGAGTGCCACAATCGGTCGGCCAACTTGAACTGGTAGGCGCGGGTGCCGGACAGCAGTGGTTTGCCGGCGCCGTCAACATTGGAGAAATCGCCGATGCCACGAGCCAGGGCGCGGGCCTGTTCTTCGCTTCGAAAATGGATGCGCCCCTTGCCGCTACCAGCTCCCTTCTTCTCGATCTCACCGAAATGTAAAGTGAATGCGAGTTGTTCCTCGTCGGTTAGCTTCTGGCCGCGATAAACCAACGCAGCGTACTGGTCCATGCCGGCCTCGATCGCCGCGACTGTTTCGGGTGATAGCGGCTTGCGGCAATCAACGCCGGTGACTTCGCCAACGAAGGCAGCACCGATAGGTTGGATGGCAAGGGCCATGGAGACCATCCTTTTTTTGATGACGGGAGCTAATTGTATGCTCAGATAGCGGCATTTTGGCAAGCCTGCCACGGGATAATAATATCACCGATAGGCCTCTGCCGATTGTACTGAAGCCTGAAGATATTTAGGCATAGTCTGGGCGTCACTCTGAATCTTTTCGTCGCCATCCGGGGCGGGAGCAGGGTCTCGGGTTGCCGGCCCATATTGACAGTGCCATCAGATTGGTCTCAACCTGCAAAGGCATCGTTCTCCGCATGGCAAAAGTTCTGTGGTAGACGTCGGGTCAAGCTGGACCTATGTATTACAAGATGCCGGATCGTTTTCCGGGGCGTTTACTGGAAGGAGTTCTGAAAGAATGTCTGACCCTATCGTATTGGAAATATTCACCGATTACGTTTGACCGTGGTGTTACCTCAGTACCGGGCGTATTGAAAAACTGAAGCGGAATTTCGATATCGAGGCGAAATGGGTGCATTTTCCCCTGCATCCGGAAACGCCCCAGGAAGGCCGCAGCCTGGAAGACCTGTTCGCGGGCCGGGATATGGATCTGGATGCCATGTACACCCGGATGAAGGGGTTGATGGACGACGAGGGGCTGCCCTATAGCCACCGTACCCATACCTACAACAGCCGCCTGGCCCAGGAATTGGGCAAGTGGGCCGACACCCAACCGGGCGGCGAGGCCATTCATGATGCCTTGTACCGGGCCTATTTCGTTGACGGGGTGAACGTGGGCGATGTGGACGCCCTGCTTGAGGTGGCCCAGGCGGTGGGCCTGGACGTTGCGGCGGCGCGTGAGGTGCTGGAAAACCGCAGCTTCAAGGACGCGGTCGATGCAGACTGGGATAAATCACGGCAATACGGCGTAACCGGCGTGCCGACCTTTGTCGCCGGCAGCCAGGGCGTGGTCGGGGCGCAACCTTATGAAATGCTGGAACGGTTACTGCGGGAGGCCGGTGTCGAGGCGAAGTCCTAGAGCAATTCCGGGCTAATGTACGGACCCATCTGATGCCGACGCGGCGGGCCGGGCATCCGCCGCCACCCATAGGCCGGTTTCCCTGAAATCAGGCTGGGCCAGACGGATCAGGGTTTCCGCCACATGTTCGGCCGGCGGCAGTTCGCCGGGGTCTTCGCCAGGAAAGGCGGCTGCCCGCATTGCTGTCCGCGTCGGGCCGGGATTGACCAGATTGACCCGCACATTGGTCTTCTCTGTTTCCCGGGCATAGATCTGCGCTATGGCGTCCAGGGCCGCCTTGGTCGAAGCATACAGGGCCCAATAGGGCGGCAAGGCGCGCCCGGCGCCGGAGGTAATAAAAATGGCTCGCCCGGCATCGGATTGCCGCAACAACGGATCCAGGGACCGGATCAGCCGGTAGTTGGCCGTGACGTTCAGGTCGTAGGTGCGCTGCCAAACTTCGGGCCGAATATGGCCCACGGGCGACAAATCGCCCAACGCGGCGGCGTTGCCCACCAAAATATCCAATCGGCCCCAGCGTTCAAATATCTGCCGGCCCAGATCGTCGATGGCGGCAAAGTCGCATAAATCCATGGGTACCAGGGTTGCCTTGCCGCCCCCTGTCTTGTCACCCTGGGCCTTGATCTCGTCATCGATTTCCTCCAGGGCGCCACTGGTCCGTGCGACCAAAATGACATGCGCGCCCTCGGCGGCATAGGCCTTGGCCACGGCCCGGCCGACCCCGCGCGAAGCGCCGGTGATCAGGGCGAGGCGGTCTTTCAGACGCTGGCTCATGACCAATGCATCAACTGTGTTCCGCCAGCAGCGACAGCTGCGCCGGCGCCCAGCCCTGCGCCAGGTCGACCAATGGTACGGGATACTCGTTGGTAAAACAGGCATCGCAATATTGCGGCTGATCGTTATTCCGGTTGACGCCGCCCACCGCCTGGTACAGGCCATTGACGGAAATGAAAGCTAGGCTATCAACGCCGATCTCCCGCGCCATGGCGTCCACATCCATGCTGGCGGCCAGCAGTTCCTCGCGGCTGGGCGTATCAATGCCGTAATAGCAGGGGTTGGCCGTTGGTGGCGAGGCGATGCGCATATGTACCTCGGTGGCGCCGGCTTCGCGCACCATCTGCACGATTTTTTGCGACGTGGTGCCGCGCACGATCGAATCGTCAATCAATACCACGCGCCGGCCCTCGATCTCGGCCCGGTTGGCGTTATGCTTCAACTTGACCCCGAAGTTGCGGATATTCTGCGACGGCTCGATAAATGTGCGGCCCACATAATGGTTGCGGATGATGCCCAGCTCGAACGGGATACCGGCTTCCTCGGCGTAACCGATGGCGGCGGGCGTGCCGGAATCGGGCACCGGTATGATCACATCCGCCGGCACGAAGCTTTCCCGCGCCAGATTGGCGCCAATAGCCTTGCGTACGGTATAGATGGAGCGTTCGTTGGCGATGCTGTCGGGCCTGGAGAAGTAGACATATTCGAAAATACAGGCCCGTGATTTAGCGGGGGGAAAGGGCATCAAACTCTCGATCCCGTCGCGGCTGCAAACGATAATTTCCCCTGGTGCGACCTCACGGACAAATTCGGCGCCGATAATATCCAGTGCGCAGGTTTCCGAAGTCAGGATCGGCGCCCCGTCCAGATGGCCCAAAATCAACGGCCGCACGCCCATGGGATCGCGCACACCGATCAATTGATCCTCGGTCATAGCAACCAGGCTGTAGGCCCCGACCACCGCCTTCAGGGCGTCGACCATCCGGTCCAACAGATCGTGATAGCTCGAGGTCGCGATCAGATGGATGATCACTTCCGTATCCATGGTCGATTGAAAAATACAGCCGCGCTTGACTAATTGCCTGCGCAAGGTGCCCGCGTTGGTCAGATTGCCGTTATGCCCGATGGCAAAGCCGCCGGTCTGCAATTCGGCAAACAGGGGCTGGACATTGCGCAGGATGGTATCACCCGATGTGGCATAACGGTTGTGTCCCAGGGCGGCATCTCCGGGCAATCGGCTGATGACGGCCTCGGAGTTGAAATTGTCACCTACCTGGCCAAGGCTGCGGTGGGAATAAAACTGCGCCCCATCGTGGGTGACAATGCCGGCGGCTTCTTGCCCCCGATGCTGCAGGGCATGCAGTCCCAGCACCGTGTTGGCCGCGGCATCCGCGCTGCCGATAATGCCGAACACACCGCATTCCTCGTGAAACTTGTCACTGTCGGCGGGGGACACGGCGAAAGGGTGGGTGGTCAGTTCCATGGCGCGGCCTTTGCTGCCCTGGCGCCCGAAACATGCTCTGAGCGCTGCTTCAATTGTCGGTCCGGTTCTGGATGAGGCGGTTCATATCGTCGCGCGAGCCGGATGTATAACCGCTTTCGCGGCCTTTGTCAGCGCCCTCGGCGGCGCCACCGTTTGCGCCGGGCAGGGCATCCTTCAGGCGCTCCGCCGCGCGGCCGCTATTGATCGCCTTGTCGAGAGTGGTATTCAGGCTCCGGCCGCCCTGGCGGCTCAATTCGCCGACCCCTGCCAAACCTTCGCGGATATCCGCCGGCGCCAGTCCGGCCAGTAGATCGGCGCTATATTCGATGGCCGGCATGGCGCGGGCGCTGCGCAGCCAATCGGGCTGTTCATCCCTGGCCAGGAATTGCACCAGGACCAGATAGGCCAGAGCGATCACGACGACGCCGCGCGCCAGGCCGAACAGAAAGCCGAGGGAGCGGTCCAGGACGCCGATTTCACTGCGTTGCACGCGCCGGGATATGGCCGTCGACAGCAACGAGGCCAGGGTTAGGACGACGACAAAAATGCCCACCGCCGCGATGCTGTCGGCGATCAGATTCTGATCCACATAGCGCCGTACAATGGGTTGCAGCAGCGGGAACAACTCCAGCGCGGCGATGGCGGCAACGACCCAGCCGCCGATGGACAGAACTTCTTTGACGAAGCCGCGGCTAAAGGCCAATAGGCCTGAAATCAGTACGATGGCCAGGATCACCAGATCGGTTATGTTGATGGGTAATTCGCTTAACATGGCCGTTCTATACGGCGTTCACGCCATCAGAGGCAAACAGTTCCACCAATTCGGGCAGGCGGCCTATTTCGCGGACCGTCAGAGGGCTTTTGCGGGGTTTGCGCCAGGGCGGGGTCAGGGCCTGGGAGAAACCCAGTTTAGCGGCTTCCTTCAGACGTAATTCAGCCTGTGCGACCGCCCGCACCTCGCCCGATAGACTGATCTCGCCGAACAATACGGCCTCTTGCGGCACCGGTACCTCCATGAGGGATGACACCAGGGCGGCCGCCACGGCCAGATCGGCCGCCGGCTCGGCAATACGCAGCCCACCGGCGACGTTCAGATAAATATCGTGCCCCGCCATGCCCAGGCCACAGCGGGCATCCAGCACCGCCAGGACCATGGCCAGGCGGTTGCTATCCCAGCCCACCACCGTGCGCCGCGGCGTACCCGGCGGCGAGGGGGCGACCAGGGCCTGGATTTCCACCAGGACCGGCCGGCTGCCTTCCAGGCCGGCAAATACGGCGCTGCCGCTGATGTCGCCACCGGCCCCCCGGTTGGCCAGAAACAGGGCGGAGGGGTTGGTAACTTCCATCAGGCCGGCATCGCTCATCTCGAAGACGCCGATTTCGTCTGTTGGGCCATAGCGGTTCTTCACGGCGCGAAGAATACGGAACTGGTGGCCGCGTTCGCCCTCGAAATACAGCACGCAGTCGACCATATGCTCCAAAACCCGGGGCCCGGCGATCTGTCCGTCCTTGGTCACGTGGCCGACCAGCAGCAAACAGATATCACGCCGCTTGGCGGCCCGGATCAGCTCCTGGGCCGAGGCGCGGACCTGGCTGACCGTACCGGGGGCGGCCTCCACGCTGTCCACATACATCGTCTGGATCGAATCGATGACCACCACATGGGGCGCCTCTGGGGCCTCCAGGGTGGCGACGATATCCCGGACGGACGTGGCGGCGGCCAGATCCAGGGGCGCGTCTTCCAGGCCCAGACGCCGGGCCCGCAGGCGCACCTGCGCCGGTGCTTCCTCGCCCGAAATATAGGCGCAGGCGACACCCTGCCGGGCCAACCGCGCCACGACCTGCAACAAAAGCGTGGATTTTCCGATGCCCGGATCGCCACCGATCAGGATGGCCGAACCCGGCACCAGGCCGCCGCCGCAGACGCGGTCGAATTCGCCCAGACCCGAGGCCGTACGCGGCCCCTCTATCTCGCCATGCTTGTCCAATTTGCGAAAGTCCAGAACGCGGCCTCTGGGCTGTCCCCGGCCCGTGCCCAGGCCGCGCGGCGGCGCCTCGCGCTGCGCTTCTTCGGCAATGGTATTCCATTCCCCGCAGGCTGCGCAGCGGCCGGACCACTTACCATGCGTCGCGCCACAGCTTTGACAAACAAATTGTTCAACTGCCCTGGCCACCGCTTTTACCCTTTATCAATGGCCATTGAATTTAGGTTACATCCAGCGCGAAAGGACCCTCTTCGAGTCCGTGGATAAACTGATCGACAAAGGGATTATCGCATTGGTCGATGTCATCGACGGCGCCGGCCCAGATGATCTGTCCGCCGTAAAGCATGGCAACCCGGTCGGCGATGGTGCGGGCCGACGACATATCGTGGGTAATGGTTACGGTCGTGGCGCCCAGGTCGCGTACGCATTCGGTGATCAGATTATTGATCACGTCGCCCATGATCGGGTCCAGGCCGGTGGTCGGTTCGTCAAAAAAGATGATATCCGGTTCGGTGGCGATGGCCCGGGCGAGGCCGACCCGTTTGCGCATACCCCCCGAAAGAGCGGACGGATCGCTGTTCGCCATGGCTTCGTCCAGTCCGACCTTGGCCAGCTTTTCGATTGCAATCATCCGCGCCTTTTCCCGCTCCATGCCGGCCCCTTCGATCAGGCCAAAGGCGACATTCTCCCAAATCGACATTGAATCGAACAAGGCCGCCGACTGGAACAGCATGCCGAATTTGGTCAGTATCCGTTCCCGCGCCGCGCCGCGCAGGCCGACGGTCTCCTCCCCATCAATGCGGATGCTGCCCCGCTCCGGTCGCAACAAGCCCAGAATACATTTCAACAGGACCGATTTGCCCGTACCCGAACCGCCGATCACCACCACCGATTCACCTTTGGTGAGAGACAGGTTCAGTCCGTTCAGCACCACCTTTGGGCCAAACGACTTGTGCACATCAGAGAGTTCCAGGCGGGGCGTGTCGCTCATGGTGAAGGCATCACTGTGAAAAGAAGGCTTCGGTGACGAAATAGTTCGAAATCAGTATCAAAATCAACGAAGACACCACCGCATCCGTCGTCGCCCGCCCCACGCCCTGGGCTCCGCCCTTGGAGTTGAAGCCATGATAGCAACCCATCAGGGCGATCAGGAAACCAAACACAGCCGCTTTCACCAGACCGGACGCAACGTCCATGGTCTCGAGAAAATCGTAAGTATTCTTCAGATAGACGGCGGAGTTGAAGTCGAGGCGGTGAATGCCGACCAGATAGCCGCCCATGACACCGATAATATCGGCGATCAGCACCAGGATCGGCGTGGTCACGGTGGCCGCGACCAGCCGCGGCACCACCAGATAGCGGAAGGGATTGGTCTGCAAGGTGATCAGGGCATCCAGTTGTTCCGTCACCTTCATGGTGCCCAGTTCCGCCGCTATCGCGGCACCGACCCGGCCGCCCAGCATCAGGCCCGCCAGCACCGGGCCCAATTCACGGGTCAGGCCAACCACCACGATGTTGGGCACCGCGCTTTCCGCGCCAAAACGGGCGGAACCGAGATAAATCTGCAAGGCCAGCACGGCGCCGGTGAACAGCGCCGTCATGCCAACCACGGGCAGTGAATAATAGCCGATGGTCATCATCTGCTGCAGGCACAGGCGCCAATAGAAAGGCGGCGTCACTACGGCGGCCAGGGACTTGCCCGTGAACTCGGACAGTCGCCCGATGGTGGCCAGGA
>JAJFGG010000021.1 GCA_021776235.1 Alphaproteobacteria bacterium
GAGGCCCCTGGGGCCCCCCCCCTAAACCTTCCGGGCCTTCACCAACACCTTCGATCCCACCAAAACAAAGGACGGCGTCCGGGCCGCCCAGATCGCCCGCGTCGCCGACCTGGAGGCCTTCATGGCCTCGTACCGCGACAAACTCAAAAACGGCGGCCTCAGCGCCCTGAATTAGACCGCTCCGAACCTTCCCAGGGCCCCGCCAGGGCCCTGGCCGCCGGTTCGGCGCCGAGGTCATAGCTGACGCCGCCTCCGCCCTTGACGCCGCCTACGATGGCCTGCCCACCTTCATGTTAACTTTCATAGCGTCGCCGAACAGCTGTCGTTAAACTCGCGCCATGTCGGAAGGAACTCAACGTAGGCTGGCGGCTATCGTAGCCGCTGATGTTGTTGGTTATTCGCGCCTGATGGGTGTGAATGAAGCCGGCACGCTTGCTGCGTTGCGGAGCCATCGGGCGGAACTGATCGATGACAAGATTGCCGAACACGGCGGCCGTATCGTCAAGACCATGGGCGATGGCCTGCTGTTGGAGTTCCCATCCGTCGTTGATGCCACCCAGTGCGTCATCGACGTGCAACAGGCCATGGCAAGACGGAACGAAGCGGTTGATGAGGACAAACGCATCGTCTTCCGTATCGGCGTTCACCTGGGCGATTTGGTTGTTGAAGGTGACGACATTTTCGGTGACGGCATCAATATCGCCGCTCGGCTTGAGGCCATTTGTGAAGTCGGTGGCGTCGCTATTTCCGGCACCGCGCATGAGAATATTGCCGGTCGTATTGAGGTCGGATTTATCGATGCCGGCGAGCAGCAACTGAAGAACATCTCCCGTCCAGTCCGGGTTTGGCAATGGACGCCCACGGCTTCGCAAATGCCGACGACCAGAGAGGTGTTGGCCCTTTCGGACAAGCCATCCATCGCCGTGCTGGCGTTCGAAAACATGTCGGGCGATCCGGAACAGGAGTATTTCTCCGACGGCATGACCGAGGACATCATCACGGCACTGTCCAAGTTCCGCTGGTTCTTCGTCAGCGCACGAAACTCAAGCTTTGCGTACAAGGGCGCCGTGATCGACATCAAGCAGATCGGGCGCGAACTTAACGTCCGTTATGTCCTCGAAGGCAGCGTCCGCAAGGCCGGCAACCGCATCCGCATCACGGCGCAGTTGATCGACACGGCAACGGGCAATCACATCTGGGCCGAACGCTACGACCGTGACCTCGAGGACATCTTCGATCTGCAGGACGAAATCCAGCAGGCCATCGTCACCGCGGTTGAACCAGAGCTGGTCAGCGCCGAATACCAAAGGTCGAGCAGCAAGACCTCCAGCGATCTGGCGGCCTGGGACCTGTTGCAGCAGGCCATGTGGCACCTGAACCAACGCACCATTTCAGACACCGAATGTGCTGTGGCTTTGTTCGAGTCGGCAATCGCCCGTGATCCGTCCATGGCCCGCGCCTATGCCGGCTATTCCCGTGCGTTGGTCAACCAGACCGGGTACGGCTGGAGTGCAAGTCCGCAAGAGCATTTACGCAAAGCCAAGGATCTGGCGCTGGAGGCAATCAGGAAAGACGATGGCGACCCGTTCAATCATGATGCCCTGGGCCGAGTTTTCAACTTTCTCAACGAGGCGGAGAATGCCATTCGCGAACACCAGATCGCGATGAAGCTCAATCCCAACTCGGCCTACACCCATTTTGGACTGGCGGAAGCATTCTGGATAGCCGGCCGTAACGAAGAAGGGTTGGCCCATGTCGACGTCGCCATAAGGCTCAGCCCGCGGGATCCAATGATGTTCCTATTCGAGACTATCAAAGGCATATGCCTGGAGGGGCTTGATCGATTAGCCGAAGCGGAGCAGGCCTTGCTTCGCGGCGACAGTTTGAGACCCGACATGACAATAATGTTCATCGCCGATTATTATGCTCGGCACGGCCGCATGGCGGAAGCACGAAAGGCCGTGGAAAACGCCCTTGAGCAGCGCCCCGATCTCAGCATTTCGAGTTTGCGCAATGTCGTTAATCCCTACTACCTGATGCACGGCGACGACTTGCTCAAGAACTTACGAGCAGCCGGGCTGCCGGAAGAATGAGCGCGCCAACCCGCAAACTCGCAGCCATTCTGGCCGCCGATGTTGCCGGCTACTCTAAGCTTATGGGCGAAGACGAAACCGGCGCGCTGGCGGCGTTGCGTAAACTGCGCCAAGACCTGTTGCGTCCGACAGTTGAAGAGCATCGCGGCGAAGTCGTCAAGAGTATGGGCGACGGTTGGCTGGTCGAGTTCGCCTCCGTCGTCGATGCGGTCAACTGCGCCCTTCAAGTCCAAGAAAATCTTGTAAATCACAAGATCATCAAACTCCGCATTGGCATCCACATCGGTGACATCGTTCACGAAGACGAGGACATCTACGGCGATGGCGTGAACATTGCCGCTCGGTTGCAGGAGATTGCCAATCCAGGTGGTGTTGCGTTGTCGGGTCGCACGAGGGATTTTCTTGATAGCAAGCTCGCCAACGGTTTTCGCGATGCTGGTGAGAAACGGCTGAAGAATATTGCTGAGGCGGTACGGGTTTTCGTGACTGGCGATGGTCAATTTGACCAATCGCCGAGTGTTGATGTTCCTTTGTCCCTCCCTGACAAACCCTCCATAGCCGTGCTGCCCTTCGACAATATGTCGGGCGATCCTGAGCAGGACTATTTCGCCGATGGTATTGCTGAGGATGTCATTACGGCGCTCTCTCGCTTTCGTTCTTTGTTTGTGATCGCCCGCAATTCTTCATTCACCTACAAAGGAAGTGCAGTCGATGTTACCCGGGTCGCCCGCGATCTGGGCGTCCGGTATGTGGTGGAAGGCAGTGTCCGCAAAGCCGGGAACCGCGTTCGAATAACGGCACAGTTGATTGACGCGGCGAGCGGCAACCATCTCTGGGCGGATCGCTTCGACGGCAACTTGGACGATGTATTTGAACTACAGGACCAAATCACCGAACGGATCGTGTTCGCGACGGCGCCCGAGATCGAGGCCCACGAGCGCGAACGCGCCCGGCGCAAGCCGCCAGAAAGTCTGGATGCCTGGGAACTCTATCAACGCGGCATGTGGCACTTTTATAAACTCACGAAAGACGATCTCAATTCGGCGCGGGCACTGTTCGACAAGGCGATAGCGCGCGATCCTGATTTCGCCCTGCCGCGCGCGGGCATCGCGTATGTCTGTTACTTCGAAGTATTTCAAGGCTATGACATCGCCTATGATGAGGTCCTGGATCAAGGGCTCGCCGCCGGCGAGCGTGCCGTTGCCTTGGACGACAAGGACGGTTTCGCCCATCACGTTCTCGGCCGTATGCTGCACCGTACGGGGCAAGGCGAGCGTGCCATCGCCGAACTGGAAAAGTCGATCGCCCTCAATTCGAGCTTCGCGCACGGCTACTTCGGTCTCGCAGCGGCTCTTGTTTGGCAAGGC
Organism: Alphaproteobacteria bacterium; assembly: GCA_021776235.1. GTDB lineage: Bacteria > Pseudomonadota > Alphaproteobacteria. The sequence continues at coordinate 3,461 of JAJFGG010000021.1, forward strand.
CGGGCGGCGGAAGGTATTGTGGCGTTGGACATGTCCATGCGACTAAGCCCGCAGGATCCGATGCTCTGGGCCATGCAAGGAATGCGGGCATCTTGTTGCTTCAGCCTTGAAAAATATGATGAAGCCGAGGAATGGGCTCGCCGGGCGGTGAATGTGCGTCCCGACCTCTTCCAAGGTCAGATATATTTGGCAACGGCACTTGTTGGGCTCGACCGGCTGACCGAAGCCAGGGCAGCCATCGATGCGGCACGGCGCGCGCGGCCCGATCTAACCATTTCTGTTTTTCGCCATATCGTGCGTCACGCCAACGCAGAGTTTCTGGAACCGCGCATTGCGGCCCTACGCAAGGCCGGACTACCGGAATGAGTACGCCAACCCGAAAACTCGCCGCTATCCTGGCCGCCGACGTGGTCGGTTATTCCCGTTTGATGGGCGAGGATCAGGCGCGCACGCTCGATGCCTTGCGCCAGTTGCGCAAGGAACTGTTCGAGCCGGTTGTTGAGGAATTCCGCGGTAACGTGGTCAAGCGCATGGGCGATGGCTGGATCGTCGAATTCGCCAGCGTATCGGATGCGGTCGATTGCGCCATGCGCTTTCAGCTTGGCCTGGCGGACCACGAAATCATTCGCTTGCGCACGGGCATTCATATCGGCGAAGTGGTGTTCGAGGATGAGGACGTCTTCGGTGAAGGCGTCAACGTGGCCGCGCGGTTGGAAGAACTGGCCGAGCCGGGTGAAGTGCTGATCTCCGACACCGTGCACAACAGCCTGGATGAAAAGTCGGTGCGGCAATTCAGCGATGGCGATAGCCAGGATTTGAAGAACATTGCGCGTCCTGTTCAGGTTTGGCGTTGGTCATCTGCCGGAACGCAACAGGCGATACAGGCGGAGACCGAAGAGGCTTTGTCTCTATCCGATAAACCCTCCATCGCGGTACTGCCGTTCGAGAACATGTCGGGCGATCCGGAGCAGGAATATTTCTCCGACGGCATTGCCGAGGACATCATCACGGCGTTGTCCAAATTCCGCTGGTTCTTCGTTACAGCCCGCAATTCTACGTTTACCTACAAGGGCGCCGCAATCGATATCAAGCAGGTCGGGCGCGAACTGGGCGTGCGCTATGTTTTGGAAGGCAGCGTGCGCAAAGCAGGCAGCCGTATCCGCATCACAGCGCAGCTGATCGAGGCGGCGACGGGCAATCACATCTGGGCCGAACGTTATGATCGTCAACTGGACGACATCTTCGATTTGCAGGACGAGATGCAGCAGGCCATCGTGGCTGCGGTAGAACCGGAAATGGCCGGTGCGGAGATGGATCGTGCCGTCAAAAAGGCGCCACAAATGCTTGATGCCTGGGACCTCTTTCAACAAGCAAACTGGCATTTCAATCAGCGTTCGCTTGAAGCTACCGATTTTGCGGAACCATTATACGAAAAAGTGGTGGCGCTTGATCCATCTTTCGCTCCCGCCTACGCCATGCATGCCTGGCTGCTGCACAATGCCGTGGTTTATGGCTTCCGGACGGATACAGAAGTGCAGTTGGGCAAGGGTTTGGAAATCGGACGGACCGGCGTGTTAAAGGATGACCGGGACGCGCTCACTCATTTCGCCCTTGGTCGGGTCATGACTATGGCCGGCGACCTTACGGGCGGTATCCGCGAGCAACGTCTTGCCGTACAGCTTAACCCGAATTTTTCCTTCGCCGCCTGGGGCTTGGGCGAAGCGCTTGGCCGGGCCGGACATCACCAGGAGGCGCTGGAAACGATTGAAGTCGCCCTCCGATTGAGCCCGCGCGATACGCTACGGTTTCTGTTTCTCCGGTTCAAGGGACATAACCATGATGCGCTCGGTCAAACGGGTGCGGCTGAAGCGGCCTATCGCGAAGCCGTCGCCCTTAACCACCATGTATCAATTGTGACTCCGAATATCACATTGATCGATTTTCTTGTTAGACGAGGACGGCAAGAAGAAGCGCGTGCGTTGATGAGCGACTTGGCCGGCGCGCATCCGGAACTAAGTATCGCTGCCCTGCGTTCTCGGTCACAACATGTTTGGAGCGCTTTTCAAGAAGGCTGGGGCGATAGACTGGTCTCTGCCGGATTGCCGGAAGAATGAGCACCCCAACCCGCAAACTCGCCGCAATTCTGGCCGCTGATGTGGTTGGTTATTCTTGATTGATGGGCGAGGATGATGCGCGTACGCTCGATCCTGGGGCAATATCGATAGTCGGCGTGATGCGACGTCAATCGTGGGGACAGCATACAAAATTGCCAATTTGTTGCGCCTTGGTATGGGTTTGGCGGGGCAAGGGTTCGCTCAGTGGCGTTAAGGAGAAGGCATCTACTCTATCCGGACCATTGCTGTCGTACTCAGGGCCACCTGCCGGCGGCCTGCCGTGGTTCTAAGGAGCTGGTATTCGCCCTTGTAGGTGCCCGGCGGCCAGGGGCGCCGGGCCCGTTTGCCGCTATAGCTGAACCAGCGGGCCTTGTGCGCCTTGGCCGCCGGGCCCTGTTTCACCACCAGCACGGTGCCATCGGGGGCAATGACCCGCAGGACTTCCTCGTCGCCTGGCTGCAGCCCGAAAATCAGCACCCAGAAGACCAGGTTGGGGGCATGGCGGGCAAGCCGCTCATGGCGGTGCCCGCCCGCGGTGACCTGGTCGCGGCTGGGCACCTGGTCCGTGAAGCCGGCGGCCAGGACGCCGCTGGGGCGATAGGCCAGCTCGGCCAGCAGATCGGGCGCCCACAGGGGCTTGCCCTCGACGCCGCAGCCGGTTTTCGCCCCGGCGCCAAGAAAGGGATCAACCACCTGGCCTTGGTACCTGACGCCCAGGTGCAGGTGCGGAAACTGGGTTCTGCCGGACAGCCCGATGCTGCCCAGGGGTTGCTGCCGGCTGACCCGATCGCCCTGGCGCACCCGGACGCTACCCTGGCGCATATGGCAATATTGGGTCTGCCAGCCGCCGCCGTGCTCTATGACGACGCCGTTGCCGCATTCGCGGCCCTTGTTCCGGCCCGGCTGGTAGACGCCGGGCGCATGGTCGGGAACGTCATTGCGGGCGCCACTTACCGTTCCCGGCGCCGCCGCCAGCACCGGGATGTCGCGCCGCAGCCAGCCCACATGGGGCAGGCGAAAGTCCGTGCCCTTGTGGCCATCGTAGACCAGCCGGCCGCAGGTATAGTCCCTGGCGCCGGGTCCGGGATCCCGGTCGACATAGTTCTGGATGCTGCAGACGGCACCGATTTTACAAGCCACGGGCAAAGACAGCCGAATGTCCGACGCGGCGGCCGCGCCCGGGGTCGCTGTCATGAAAGCGGCAACCGCGAGGCTGAAACCCAGTACGGGCGCAGACCGAATGTGCGCGGCAACCGCGAAAAGGAACTTTGGCATGCTCCAATTCTAGCGCAATGACACAAATTCCCGCCAATAATACTTGGTGTAACGCCGGTCCGGGGGTGCTGCCGATTGTGACCAATTGCGTTATGGTGGCGGCATGTCCGCCGATCCGCCCGCCGACAATCCCGCGTCCGCCCCGTCCGGGATTTATCCCGGCTGGATCATGGTGGCGGCCTGCTTTGTCATGGCTTTCTTTGCCTGGGGCCTGGGCTTTTATGGCCACGGCTTCTTCATTGCCGCCCTGCGGGCCGAACGGGACTGGTCTACGGGCCTGTTGTCCGGCGCGGTGGCATCGTTCTGGCTCGTCGGGGTCCCCGCGGCCCTGCTCGCCGGACGGTTGCTGGACCAGCATGGGCCGCGCTGGATCGTCCTGTACGGTGCCGTGGCCATGGGCGGCGGCACCATATTGGTTGGCCAGGCGAGGGAAATCTGGCAGGTCTTCGCGCTGTTCATGATCATGGGATCGGCCTATCCTGCATTGGCGACGGCCGCGATCAGTGCCGCGCTGGTGCCCTGGTTCGGCCGCCGTCTGGGCCTTGCCCTGGGGCTTGCCCTGTCCGGGGCTTCGGCGGGAGGTGTCCTGATGCCGCCCGCCCTGGTCTGGCTATCATCGGCCCATGGCTTCGATGCGGCGTTGGCGGCCGTGGGCATCGCTATATTGCTGCTGGTAAGCCCCCTGGCGCTGTTTGTCCTGCGCCGGCCCCGAAACGGAGCGGAAACCGCCGGCGAGCGCGATCGCCCGGCCGGGCATGCGGATAGCGCGGCACCACCCGGCATGAGGGATTTCATCACCTCGGGGGCGTTCTGGCGCATCGCCGCTGCTTCTACCCTGGCCCTGGCCGCACAGGTTGGCTTCCTGATGCATCAATTGCCCGCCCTGGAGGCGGAGCTGGGCATTTCGACTGCCGCCTTCGCGGTCAGCGTGGTGGCCGGCAGCGCCGTGCTTGGCCGTTTCGTGCTGGGCGGTCTCAGCGCCCGGATTTCCCTGCCGCGTCTGGCGGCCGCCTGTTATCTGATCCAGGCGGCGGGTTTGATTGCCATCATTTTCGGCCAGGGCCCGATCCTGCTTTATGGCGGTTCGGCGTTGGCTGGTGCTGTGGTCGGTTGTATCGTTATGCTGCCGCCCTTGTTGCTGAGTGCTAAATTCGGCGCCAATGGTTACGGCACGGCCTATGGCCTGATCAGCGCCATTATGTTCCTCGGGGCCAGCATAACGACCGCCACGGTGGGAATATTGCGCGATATTACAGGCAGTTACATGCCGTCTTTTTTGTTGTTGGTGGGCATGCAGTTGGCCGCCGCCATGGTCATAACCTGGCATCGTTCAAGATCATATGGCAGGCCCACGGCGGATGGCAGGCCGGCTTCGTCAGCCGAAGCTTTTCACCAGGCTGGAGGCAATAAGAGTCCAGCCATCGACCAGGACGAAAAAGATCAATTTAAAGGGCAGGGCGATCATAATCGGCGGTAGCATCATCATACCCATGGACATCAGCACGCTGGCCACCACCATGTCGATGACGATAAAGGGGATGAATATCAGAAAGCCGATTTCAAAGGCCCGCCGCAATTCGCTGACAATGAAGGCGGGCACCAGAACCTGCAGGGGCGTATCGGCCACATTATCGGGAATTGGGTATTTCGTCATGTTTATGAACACCGACAGATCCTTTTCCCGGACGTGCTGGATCATGAAACCGCGAAAAGGTTTCATGGCCCGCTCGAAGGCCTCGAACTCGTCGATTTCCTGGTTCATCAGGGGGCTGATGCCGGTTTCATAGGCTTCTTCAAACACCGGTGACATGATGAAAAAGGTCAGGAACATGGCCAGGCTGATCAGCACCGTGTTGGGTGGCGTCTGTTGCACCCCCAAGGCGCTGCGCAACAGGGACAGCACGATGACAATTCTGGTGAAAGAGGTCACCATGACCAGGATCGAGGGCGCCAGGCTGAGAACCGTCAGCAGGGCGATAAATTGTATGACCCGGGAGGTGAGCTCTCCGTCGCCGCCCAGATCCAGGTTCAGGGCTTGCGCCATGGCCGCCGAGGGCAGGAACAGAACCGCCACGGCCAGCAGGGCCACTAGCGCCATGAGGCCCGCCGGCGCCAGGAGGCGGAAACGCAGTACCGTGGCGGTGCTCGCGGTCCAAAGGCAAGGGTGAGCCCTGGCCGTCATGGCCGGGAACCGCCAACCCGCGTGATGCCCGTTTCAATGACCAGTTCGCTGTCCTGCCCCAGCAAAATCAGATGCTCGCGGTCATCGCGGCGGATCAATACCAGGCGGCGTCGGGCATCAACGCTTACCGCCTCGATCACCTCCAACCGTTCTGAACGGTCACGCCTGCTGGTCTGCACGCCGCCAAAGCCCCAGCGCCGGGCCAACCAGGCAAAGGTGCCGATCAAGGCCAGGACAACCAGCAGAGCCAGGACAAAGCGCAGATAGCTGGACCATTCCATCAATCGACGCCTTCGCCGCCGGCGGCTTCAGGTCCGGCGAGATTATCCATCCGCCGTTGCAATTCGTCCCGGGCCATGGCGATGTCTTCTTCCAGGGCCTCCAGAAGTTGCAAGGTCGCTTGCAGGCCGGGCGCATAACCGCGGGCTGTTTCCATTGGCAGGGCGGCAATTTGTTCGCACAAGCCTTCAAGAGCACCGGTCAAGGGTGCCACGTCGAAGCTGGCCTCGCGGTTCAGCTTTTCCCGGGCCGCAATGATCGCGTTGCGAATACGGTTCAGTTCCTGTTCGGGTTGTGGTGCGCTGGCCATTGCAGAATGTCATTTCCCTGTACTGTCCGGTTCTTGCCAAATTCTGCCCTGGCACGGTTCAGGCATAGTCCTGGCGCAGCCCGGGCGAAGCGGGACCGGTTCGCGCCCCCAAGTGCCCGTGGCGCTGCCGCCGACCTGAGCTGACCCTGTTATCGCGCTTTATGCTTAACAAAGGCTGAATGGCTGCCTGGATAACGTCCGGCCGCGATTGCACCGCAGCGTTTGCGGTTAAGGCTTTGTTAAAGGCTATAGGGCGACAATGGCAGACCCACCGAAAGGCGGCGCGGATGCTGCTGGCGGCAAGGATCAAGGTGCCATGACACTAGGTGACATGAACTATTTTCAGGCGCTGAACACGCGCATGAGCTGGCTGAACCAGCGTCAGCGGATGTTGGCCGAAAATGTTGCCAACGCCAACACGCCAGGATTCCTGGCCAAGGACCTCGCGGAACCGAATTTTCGCGATCTGCTGCGCAAAAGCGCGGCCCCGGTCGCCATGGCCAGGACCGCCGGCAAGCACATTCAGGGCGTGCAGGATGCCGGTGCCACCAAATTCAAGGTCCTGGAATCCAATGCGCAGGCGGACAAATCCGGCAACAGCGTCACCCTGGAAGCCGAGATGATGAAGGTTTCACAGTCGGTGGCCGATCACGAATTGATGTCCAATCTGTACAAGAAGGGCATGGATTTGATGCGGATTGCCCTTAGCCGGCCGTCGCGGGGTTGATGCACGGATGTCGGCGGCATCTGGCAGTGGTTTGGTTTGGGAGTAACCGGCGCATGGATTTTGACAAGACAATACAGATTTCCGCCGCAGGCTTGCGGGCGCAGGGCGTCCGCATGCGCATCATCGCGGAAAACATCGCGAATGCTTCGACCAAACCATTGGCGCCGGATCAGGACCCCTACCGCCGCAAGTTAATCAGCTTCAAGAATGAACTGGACCATAACCTAGGTGTCCATATGGTCGCTGTCGATGGCATCACCAAAGACACCACAGAATTTACCAAGCGTTTCGAACCAGGCCATCCGGGCGCCGACCGGGAAGGCTATGTGAAGATCCCCAATGTCAATGGCATGATCGAGATGATGGATATGCGTGAAGCGCAGCGTAGCTATAAGGCCAACATCAAAGTGATCGAGGCAGCCAAGCGCATGATGATGCGCACCATCGATATGCTGAAATAGACGCCGCCATGGTGGCGCCGCTTGCCGCCGCGCGCGGCTATGACGCCTCGTACCAGAGCTGAAGGAGAATAAGGGAATGGATGCCAAGGTCGTAAATGCCTCGATCGCTTATGTCGAGGCGCTGAAACGGACCATGGATGCCGGCGCCGCCGCACCACAGGATGGCGCCGAAGCGGGGTCGGGCTTTGCCGATATGCTGCGGGAAACGATCACGGATACGACCGCCGCCGTCAAGGGGGCCGAGACAGTGAGTATCCAGGCCGCCGCGAAGCAAGCCAACATCACCGATGTGGTGACGGCGGTTTCCAACGCCGAGATGGCCCTGGAGTCCGTCGTTGCGGTGCGCGACCGGGTCGTCCAGGCCTATCAGGATATTCTGCGTATGCCCATATAGGGCCGCTTGAGGGTGTAATCATGGGTGTGCCGGAAGTTCTCGACATCGCACGCGATGCGATCTTTACTTTGCTGCTGATCGCCTCGCCCATTATGGGGGTTGGCTTGGTGGTTGGCCTGATCATTGCCTTGGTCCAGGCCCTGACGTCGATCCAGGAAATGACCCTGGTATTCGTGCCGAAGATATTCGCAATTTTCTTGGCGCTGCTGGTTTTCATGCCCTACATGATTCAAAATTTGACCTCTTTCATGGACCGGATCGCCCAGCGCATCGTCAGTTTGTCTTAGGACGCATGGTCACGACAGGATGGTTCGCATGACGGTCTTGCAGGCTATTTCGGCAACAAAGTTGGCGCACCGCGCTGTCGGCGTGGCGCCAGGCGCACCCGACCCCGCCGGCCCGCACGGCCTGCACGGCCCGACCACAGGATCAGACGCGCCGGCCTTCCCTGACAACGGGTTTTAGGCGGCGGCGATGTTGGGGCAAGTGGTACCGGCGGAGGTATTTGCGTTCATTCTGGTATTTGCGCGTCTCGGTTCGGCCGTGATGCTGCTGCCCGGCATCGGCGAGAACTATGTCTATTCCCGCGTTCGACTGGCCCTGGCCTTGGCCCTTACCCTGGTGATGTACCCCCTGGTCCGCGGCGAATTGCCGGCCATGCCACATTCTCCCCTGGCCTTGTTCATCCTGGTCATCGGGGAAGTCATCATCGGTCTTTTCATCGGCGGCGCCTCGCGCCTCTTGATTTCGAGCCTGCATGTCGGCGGCGTCGTCATCGCCTTTCAAAGCAGCTTGGCATTTGCCCAGACAGTTGATCCCAATCAGGGTACCCAGGGCGCGGTCGTGAGCGCCCTATTGACCATCACCGGCGTGGTCCTGATTTTCGTTTCCGGCATGCATATGCTGTTATTCGCCGGCATCCGCGACAGCTATTCAATGTTCCCCGCCGGACAGCCGCCTCCCATCGCCGATTTCACCCAGTTGGTGGTGCATTTGGTCTCGTCGTCATTCACCATCGGTTTGAAGATGGCCGCGCCTTTTATCGTTTATGGCCTGGTCTTCTATATCGGCCTGGGCGTTCTGCAGCGCCTGATCCCCCAGGTGCAGTTGTTCTTCATTGCCGTGCCGGCGCAGATGATGATGGCGTTTCTGATGATTACCTTGGTGCTGTCGTCGTCCTTGATGGTTTTCCTGCGTTATTTCGAGGAAAACGCCATTCTTTTTACGGCGGGACCCTAGGATATGTCAGACGATCAGGATAAATCGGAGAAAACGGAAGAGCCGACGACGAAGCGCATAGACGAAGCCTTCAAGAAAGGTACGGTGCCGAAAAGCCAGGAAGTCAACCATTGGTTCATGTTGGCTGGCGGTACGGCGGTGCTTGGTCTGTTTACCTCCGATATAGTCGATGGCGTAATCGCCAATTTCACCCAGTTTCTGGCCGCGCCGCATGCGATCTCGACTGACGCGGGACAATTGCTGCAACTGGCAGAAAGCCTGGGCTTCAAGGTGATTGGTTTTCTGGCCCTGCCATTGCTGGTTCTGGTAGGCGCCGCGCTGGCCGGAAACCTGTTGCAGCATCGCCTGGTTTTCTCAGCCAACAAGATGGTGCCGGAGCTGTCCAAGCTATCGCCTTTGAAAGGGGCGAAAAAAATATTCGGCACCAAGGGCGCGATCGACCTGCTCAAGGCGACCGCTAAAATTGTTGTGATAGGCGGCCTTGTGGTCAGCATCGTTTGGCCGGATATGGCCGATCTGCGCCATGCGCCGACCTTGGAATTGACGTCGGTCGTGGCCTTCATCCGGCACGAAGCCCTGAAGATCGCCATGGCGGTTCTGGCGGTGATGGCGGTGGTGGCGATCGGCGACACCTTTTATCAGCGCTATGACTGGTTCGAGAATCTGCGTATGAGCGTCAAGGATCTGAAAGACGAAAGCAAACAATCGGAAGGGGATCCACACGTCAAGGCGAAGATCAGGCAGTTGCGCGGCGAACGGGCCCGCACCCGCATGATGGCGGCGGTGCCCGACGCGGACGTTGTGATCACCAACCCGACCCATTTTGCCGTCGCCCTGAAATATGAGGCCGAGAGCATGGGGGCACCCAAGGTGGTGGCCCTGGGGCAGGACAATATTGCCTTGCGCATTCGCGAGGTGGCCGAGGAAAACAATGTCCCCATCGTGGAAAACCCACCCCTTGCCCGCGGCCTGTTTGCCTCGGCGGAGCTGGATCGGGAAATCCCCGCCGAATTCTTCAAGGCAGTGGCGGAAGTGATCGGCTATGTCATGCGCTTGCAAGGTAAATTGGCCCGGCGGCCCGGTGCCGCCGGACGCGGCGGTCCCTGATGGGCCTTTGAAAAGGTCGGATGGATGACCATTGGTATCACTAGAGCGATTTTCAATTTATCGTGGTCGCTTGCGCGACCTAAGTAATTGGTTTAATTGCTCTATCTTAAAGAGTCTGAGCACATTTGCTTCAAATGTGCTCTAGGTTGGCCTGAACGGCAGATGGACGTAAGCTCGTTAAGTATAAATCTTTGACAGGGCAGATAGAGGCAGATGGCGGTTATCACCGACGAACATCAGGCGGAACAAGAGGCGATCCTGCCCAAGGTCCGGCCCCTGCGTTTGTTACGTTGGCTCATGGCGGTGCTGGCCTTGCTGGCCGGCGCCACGTGCCTGTTGCTGTTGCTGGTCTGGAACGATGTCCAGGATGGCATCATTCTATCCGCCGCGGCATTCGCGTTGGTGGCCAATGCCGGCCTGGCGTTGGCGGCCCTGATGCCGGACGCCCGCGATGCCCAGGTCCATCTATTGTCCGAAATGATGGGGCAAAGCGGCGAAGGTCAGATGGTCACGGACCGTGCTGGCCGGGTGTTGTACATGAACAAGGCGGCGGAGGGCTTTTTTGGTGCGGCCGTGCCGGACGGCAATCTGGACCGGCTTGCGGGCGGCGACGGCACGGTTGCCCAGACCCTGGGACGCCTGCAATCGGATGCCCTGTCCGGGGCCAGCAGCCAGGATGAATTTCGCCTGATGCTGCCGAATGGCGAAATTCATGGCCTGGAATTGCGGGTCCATCCCATCGGCAATCCTGCTGACAAGGTGGCTTGGTACCTGGCCGAGGCCACGGCGCGGCAGGAGTTGCGGGAAGTGCTGCGCAACGAGCAGGCTCTGTTGACGGATTTTCTGGATAATGCTCCGGTCGGCTTTTACTCGGTGGATCAGGAAGGGCAATTTATCCTGTCCAATAATACCCTTGCAAACTGGCTGGGCTACCGGCCGGACGAACTGGCGGCGGGGCAGGATCTGCGCAGCGTCGTGGCCAATGACAGCGCCACGCTGCTGCCGGGTCAGGGTGCCGCGCAGGGTGAAGCTGAAGGCGTGGGTCTTTCGAACCGGTATTGGGACGTCACGTTTCAGGCCCGAAACGGTGATACCTTCCAGGCCCAGGTGACACAATCGGTGGTCGGCGATGCCGCCAAGGGTGAGGCGCGGACCCGCTCGGTGGTGCGCAACCTGTCATTGGAACGCGAGCGCCGTAGCGCCCTGCAGACGGCGGAGCGCCGATTCCGCGAGTTTTTCGACCATGCCCCGGTGGCGGTACTGTTGCTGGACGCCGAAGCGGTCATTCTGGAGGCGAATGTCACCTTCGCGGCGCTGTTGCCCGAGGGGGAAACGGCAGCCGAGCGGTCGTTGTTCGATTTCGTCAACGAAGATGACCGCAAATATGTGGACCGGCAATTGCAGGCGGCCTGGGCCAACGAGCCCTCCAGCGGGCCTTTGGAGGTGGCCTTGTTCGCGGGTCCGCAACAACGGCAGATGGAACTTTATGCCTCTGGCATGACGGATGCCGAGGGCGGCGTTTCCGGCATATTGCTGCACCTGATTGACAACACCACACAACGAAATCTGGAATTGCAGTTCGCCCAGTCGCAAAAGATGCAGGCCGTGGGCCAGTTGGCCGGTGGCGTGGCGCATGATTTCAACAACCTGCTGACCGCCATGATCGGCCATTGTGATTTGTTGCTGTTGCGCGCGCGGCCGGGTGACGAGACCTTCCCCGATATCATGCAGGTAAAACAAAACGCCAACCGGGCCGCCAATTTGGTGCGCCAGTTGCTGGCGTTTTCCCGCCAACAGACCTTGCGGCCGAAGGTTCTGTCCCTGACCGATGTCCTGGCGGAATTGACCCATCTGGTGCGCCGCCTGATCGGCGAAAATATCGAGCTGCGGATCGAACATGGCCGCGACCTTGGTTTGGTCAAGGTCGACCAGGGGCAATTCGAACAGGTCGTCATTAACCTGGCCGTCAACGCCCGCGACGCCATGACCGGGGGTGGCATACTGCAAATCAGCACCGCCAATGTATCATGGCAGGAATCACGCAATCTGGGTAACGACCTGATTAAACCGGACGAATATATCAAGGTGCAGGTCAAGGACACCGGTAAAGGCATCAAAAAAGAAGACATGGGCCGGATCTTCGAACCGTTCTTTACCACCAAGCAACCGGGCACCGGCGCGGGTTCGGGCACCGGCCTGGGACTGTCGACGGTGTTCGGCATCGTCAAACAGACCGGCGGCTATATTTTCCCGGAAAGCGATACCGACATCGGCACGACCTTCTCCATCTATCTGCCCCGATATATCCCGACCGTGGACGATGCCGCCGCCGCCAGCCGCGATGAAGATGACGAGCGGCCCAAGGATCTGACCGGCAAGGGCAAAATTCTGTTGGTGGAGGATGAGGAGGCGGTGCGCATGTTTGCCGCCCGTGCCCTGCGCAACAAGGGTTATACGGTGATGGAGGCTGATTGCGGCGAGGCCGCACTGACACAATTCAACGAACAGGAGGGAGATTTCGATTTGCTGATCTCGGACGTGGTCATGCCGCAGATGGACGGCCCCACGCTGATTCGCGAAGTGCGCAAGCAACGCCCCGATCTGAAAGTAATTTTTATCTCCGGCTATGCCGAAGAAGCATTCCGCCGCAATCTGGATCCCAACAGCGAGTTTGAACTGCTGCCCAAGCCATTTTCCTTGAAACAGCTGGCGGGCCGGGTCAAGGACGTGATTGGGGCCTAGTGCACTGATTTATCGCTCTGGAACTGTTTATCGCTCTGGAAATGGAATTCTAGTTAGTTCAGCTCCGGGGCATTGGCTTGGTTGCAATCCGCCTCGCGTCTGCATCAACTTCATCCGCTCACGCACGTGTGCCATGACGCACGGCTTGCCACGGGGGCAGGCGCGGTGCGGCGACCGACATGCCAATCCGAAGAACTCAGGGTTGCTTTGGCGGCCTCGCGTCACTGCCGATGATGATCTGGCGGATAATATGGGCCAGGTACCAAATGGCGTGATAGCCCGCGCCTAATAGCCGCCCGCCCGTTCCATCATAACGCCTGCCGGGTAGCCAGCCATCAGGTTCCGCCCGGTTCGCGCGTACTTTGGCGTTCTGAAACAAGATGTCGAGAACGCCGGCAAAGCGTTTGCGGCAAGTCAGGCAGTGATAGATGCCCGGACGCGTGGTTTGGCCGTGAATGGTGCGGATCGCTTCGCGTTCGCCGCAATGGGGGCAAAAGGGGCCGTCGGCCCAATGGGCGCAATCGAGGTTGCCATGCGCTTCGATCTGATAGTGACTGTTGCTCTTTGGATCTACCGTCATGGGCGATTCCCCCCCGTCCCTTCATATGGCCATGTGCCTGGCCAGGTCAAATACATTACTTTGAACCGGTCCCTTATCCGGCGGGAACAAATTTCGAACACAACTCAAAAACCGAAACAAATACAAAGTGTTAATTGCCTATTGCCAGATTAGAACAAAAAGAGTACATTGCAGGGGTCGCAGAGATTCAACCTTTGCCCCTAAATTGAACCTGGGGGGCTGTTATGGGATAAGGGAGCAGGCTATGTCGGCTGGAAATTTACGCTTGGTGGAGCAGAACCAGATGGATAAGGAAAAGGCGTTGGAACAGGCCTTGGCGCACATTGACCGCGCCTTCGGCAAAGGCTCGGTAATGAAGCTTGGCCAGAATACTACGGCCGTTGAGATTGGCGCAATTTCCACCGGTTCATTGGGCCTTGATATCGCGCTGGGCATCGGTGGTTTACCAAAGGGCCGGGTGGTCGAGGTCTATGGACCGGAAAGTTCCGGCAAGACCACGTTGACCCTGCATGTGGTGGCGGAGGCACAAAAGAAGGGTGGAATTTGCGCCTTTGTCGATGCTGAACATGCGCTCGACCCCGCTTATGCCCGGAAGTTGGGCGTTGATGTGGACGAATTGTTGATTTCGCAACCTGATACTGGTGAACAGGCACTTGAAATTGCCGATACCCTGGTCCGGTCAGGAGCAATCGATGTGTTGGTCATCGATTCCGTTGCCGCTCTGACACCACGGGCGGAGTTGGAAGGCGAAATGGGCGATACTCATGTCGGCCTGCAGGCGCGCTTGATGAGCCAGGCCCTGCGCAAACTGACCGGCTCCATCTCTAAATCCGGCTGCATGGTGATCTTCATCAATCAAATCCGTATGAAGATCGGTGTCATGTTTGGCAGTCCGGAGACCACGTCGGGCGGCAATGCCTTGAAGTTTTATGCTTCTGTTCGCCTGGATATCAGGCGGATTGGCGCCTTGAAGGACCGGGATGAAATTGTTGGCAATCAGACCCGCGTGAAGGTGGTCAAGAACAAGGTGGCGCCTCCCTTCAAAGTGGTGGAATTCGATATCATGTACGGTCAGGGCATTTCCAAGACGGGCGAACTGCTGGACTTGGGCGTCAAGGCCGGTGCGGTTGAGAAATCCGGTTCCTGGTTTTCATATGGTGATCAGAGAATTGGCCAGGGCCGGGAAAACGCCAAACAATTTCTCTCGGAAAATACCGATATCGCCGATGAAATCGAACACAGGATCCGCGCCAACGCCGGCCTGATCGCCGAGGCCATTATTGGCGAGCCAATTCCATCGGCGGATGCCGCGGATGCCGCGGATGAAGGCGACAACGATCCGGAAACGGCCCTGGGCGGCAAGCTCTAATCAGCGTTGCGGCCGGCTCCGCGGACCTTGATATACTAGCTCGCAAATTCGGGGCGCGTTCGTGGGGATGCGCCCCGTAGTATTTGGGCGGCACCTCGGCGCCATTGTCAGTTTTTGCGGCGGAAGCTGCAAATCATCACTGACTTCCAGATCGCCGCAGAAAATGCTATTGCCCTTCATTACCGTCATTCAACGTCGCCCCAAGCAACCGTAGGCTTGATCGCCATGGCCAAATATCATGTGACCCTGAAATCGAGCCTGTCAGACGGTGATCTGTACTGGGTCGCTGAAGTGACGGCCGAAAACGAAGACGCCGCCATGGCCGCTGCCGAAGTTCTGTTCACGCGCCAGATGAATAATGCCTCGGAATGGGCTTTTACTGAAGCGGATGTGGAACGGCTATAAGGCGTTCGGAAGTTCGCTGAGCCAGGGGAAGCATAGCATTCCGGATATTTATTCCTAAAAGGCTATTAAGGAATAATTATAGGCGTTCCTTAACTCTTTAAAGACACAATTGGCCAAATTCACAATCGGTGCGGTTGTCCGGGTCGGGAAACACGGAGAAACCATGACTGACGGTGGATTATGCGTAGAGTACAATATACGAACGCATCGATATTGCATTACGACGCCCGGCGACAAGTCGGAAGACGGACCTGTGCGGCCCTGGCAGAACTGGGCTTTCGCCGCATAGCAAACGTGGATAATGCAGAGGATCTCTGCAAACTGATGCGCTCGCGGCAGTTTGAGTTGGCGGTCTATGGCAATGATGCGGCGGTGTCCGGATCCATGGACCTGGTGAGCCAGACCCGGCAATATGACAAGTCTTCCGATCCCTATACGCCGATGATTATGGTGAGCTGGAATGGCGCCTCGGAAATGGTGCGCAAGGCCCTGAATACAGGTACCGACCAGCTGTTGCTGTGGCCGTTTTCGCCGCGGCAGCTTGGTGCCCGTGTTGACGCCTTGGTTTCAGCGCGAAAACCCTTCATCGAGACCGAGGACTATCTGGGCCCGGAACGACGTGGCTCGTTGGAACGGCGCACCCGTTCCAATTCGGTTGAAGTACCCAATGCCTTGCGGGCCAGGGTAGAGGGACGTCCCGACCTGGCGCCCAGTGCGGTGGCGATCCAGGCCGCCAGGTCCAGTTTGGAATTTGTCAAGATTGACAATGTTGCCAAACGCATTTGTTCGACCGCGAAGGTGTTACGGCAGCATCATGACGATGTCGGGTTTCATCCGCACCGGGCGACCGCGGAATTGGAGGCCATTCAAAAATCTCTTGCCGTCATCCGCAAGGCGTTGTCGGCAGTCGAGCAGGATCACAAGCAGCCGTATTGTGACTCGGTGGAAAAGGTTGCGCTGCAGCTGAGCCGATCATCGCCTGGGTTGGATGGCAAGGGTTTGGCTTTGCTGGAACAGGCCTCCAGGGACCTGCGGGTGGCAATTGAGATGAATGCGAAAACCGCCAATGGCACCACCCATTAGGCGGGTAGACTTTCAACGGCGATTTGATCTCCCGGCAGACGCCTTGTCGTCGGCGTCCATGTGGGCGCAATTGCCGGGCGTAATAACAGATCTTTAAACATTTACAGGCAACCTATTCCAACCCCGAGCGCCCAAATCATGCGGCGTTGTGGGACGTTGTTTGCATTTGAAATGCCGTTCTTGGTTAGGTTGCGGATTATAAACTAATGGAAAAAGAACCTTTTGCGAATTCGACAGTTTTGCTTTTCGACACCAAGCTGTATGTCCGGAAGCAAACGCGCTCGATCCTGAATATCGTCGGATTCTGGAAGATCGAAGAATGCGAAAGCGTTGATGATGTCCGGCTCGCTCTCAGCAGTCGCCGTTTCGACCTGGCGATTTTCGCGGTCCTCGACCGTGACGACGGTGTATCCGGGTTGGTCAGCGATGTTCGGCGCTTTCGCTGTGGCGACGATCCTTTTCTGCCCATCATACTGTCCAGTTGGGATGCTAGGCTGGGCCTTGTCCGTTCGATCATAGATGCTGGCGCTGACGATTTTCTGGCGCACCCATTTTCCACGACCGACCTGGCGGATCGAATCTATGCCATCGTCTCAAACCGCAAACCCTTTATCGTGAGCGAGGAATACTTCGGCCCCGACCGCCGGACCGCCGATGCCCGCGGCAACGACGCTGGTTCGGTTGAGGTGCCCAATGCTCTGCAGGCCCGGGTCGAGGGACGGCCGGAACTGGGACCCAGTTCCGATTTTATTGAGTCCAGTTTGAGCCAGCTGCGCCTGGTCAAGATGCGCAACATTGCCCGCCGCATTTGGGCCATGGCGGATGTTCTGTACAAGGCGCACAATGATCCGTCCTTGCCGGACTGGATTGAGCGCGACCTGCTGCAAATCCTCAAATCGGGGCGCAAGCTTCACGAATCGATACAGCCGCGTGAGGTCGAACAGCTGGGCAGTTTATGCGATACGGTGATGCAAACCGCCAACCGCCTGCGCACGGAAACACCCAGCGAAAAGGACCTTGAATTGCTGGAAAGAAGCGCTCTGGCGCTTCGGGTTGCCTCGCAGCTTGGCGGTGATAGTGCCGACGCCGCCAACGAGATATCCTCGGCTCTTGCCGGTATCCGCGGCAAGCACAACGAACTGATCAAGTCTGTTATCGGCTGATCAGGCTAGAATGCGTTAGCAAGACGACGCTTCGCGGTCGCGCAGGGCGAACCGCTGGACCTTGCCCGTGGCGGTTCGTGGCAGGTCGTCGACGAACTCAACGGCGCGGGGATATTTGTAAGGCGCTATGGTCGCCTTCACATGCTCCTGCAATGCCTTGACCAGACCGGGTCCGGCCTGTTCGGGATTTCTCAATACGACAAAGGCTTTGACGATCTGGCCGCGCCGGGCATCCGGGCTGCCAATCACGGCGCAATCGGCAACGCCGGGAAACTCCAGCAAAATCGCCTCGATTTCGGGGCCGGAAATATTGTAGCCGGCGGAAACGATCAGATCGTCGGTCCGGGATTGATACCAGAAGTAACCATCTTCATCGCGCAAATAACTATCGCCGGTCAGGTTCCAGCCATGCAACACATAGCCGGCCTGACGCTCCGGGTTGGCCATGTAGCGGCAACCCGTGGGCCCGCGCACCGCCAGGCGCCCGATCACGCCCGGGGGCGCCGTTTCGCCCTTTTCGTCCAGAACCGTTGCTTCGAATCCGGGAATGGTCTTGCCGGTGGCGCCGGGGCGGATGCCTTTGCCCCGGCCAGCGATGAAGGTGTGCAGCATTTCGGTGGCGCCGATGCCGTCATGAATGCTCAATCCCGTCGCCTCATGCCAGGCATCCCATGTTGCTTTTGGCAAAACTTCCCCGGCTGAATTGCAGAGCCGCAGACTGGGTAAAGTGGTCTCGTCCAGCAATGGGGTCAAGGTGCGGTACATGGTTGGGGCAGTGAACAGCACCGTGACGTTATGCTTGTTGATCGCGCTGATCAGGCCTTCCGGCGTATAGCCTTCCAACAGCAGCACTGAGGCGCCTGCGTGCATGGGAAACAGCAACAAGCCGCCCAGGCCATAGGTAAACGCCAGGGGTGGCGTACCAGCGAAGATATCGTCGGCTCTGGGCTGCACAATTTGCCCGCACGAAGTCAGGCAAACCGCCATCACGTCACGGTGGAAGTGCATACAAGCCTTGGGCTGGCCCGTGGTGCCGGAGGTAAAGGCGATGATGCAGACATCGTCCGCGGCGGTATCCACATTGTCGAATAAATCTGGTTTGCCCGCCATCCGTGCTTCCAGGCCGTCCTCTCCATCAGCATGGAAACAGACAATTTCGCGCAGGTGTTCCGAACCTGAACGCGCCTGATGCAACTCATCGGCAAGCTTGCTGTCGCACAGGGCAACTTCGATCCGCGCAAAATCGGCCATGTAGGACAACTCCCGGGCCCGCAACAGCGGCATGGTGGCAACGGCAATGGCGCCGACCTTCATGATCGCGAACCAGCAGGCGGCATACATAGGGTTGTTGCCCGAGCGTATCAGCACCCGGTTGCCAGGCCGTATGTCGAGATCGTCGGTCAGAACATGGGCGATACGGTTGGCCTGAGCCAACAACTCGCCGTAGTTCCAGGAGGTTTCGCTATCGCGCAAAGCCACACGGTCGGGATGGGCAGCCGCCTTGCGGTCCAACAGTTCCGTGGCGCAGTTGATCCGATCCGTCAGGGCGGCCAGTTCCGGCAGACGCGTAAAATCGATTTCTGCCCAGCTTGATTTCGGCGGCAGGTTTTCCGCCGCGAAATGATCGACATGGGCGGTGCTGCCACCCGGGGCCCATGGTTCAGACATTGTAGCAATAGTCCTCGCTTATGGTTCCCCTGCTAATCACGTCCATAATCTGCCATTGCCATTGTGATGGCAACGGTTTCCGACGGCGGACTGGTCCGGCCATTGCGGTCGAAGGCGCGCACAAAATAACGGTATTGTTGCCCACTCAAAGCCAGGCGGTCAACAAAACGGCGGCCCTTGACGGCCTCTACGCATTGCACGGCGCCAAGGGCATCGGCGCGGTAGATGTCATAGCCGGCAATTTCGGCGCCGCGCCCATGGGCCGGCGCCCAGGACAGTTTGATGCGGCCGTCGGCGCCCGCGCCGGATAGTGAGGCGCCTTCCCTGGGCCAACAAGGCGACGGGCCGTTGGCCCGGTCATCGGGGGCCTGTATCTGGCCCTTGGGCCAGAGGAAACAGTTGACCTTTTTGAAACGTTCATCCAGGTCCTTGCAAACATTGCAATAGACACAGCGGATGATCTCATTGCTGCGTCCCTGCATGACCTTCAAGGGCCAGTCCGGATCCGCCAAAAGCTGCCGCGCCATGCCAATCAGGTCAGCCTGTCCATCGCGCAGCAGCGCCTCTGCCCGTTCCGGCTCGGCAATTTTGCCCACCGAGATCACCGGGGTCGAGTGCCCACGTTCGTTCAAATAGCCTTTGATGCCGGAGGCCAGGTGGGTATGAGGTTGCGCTGGATACCAGTCACCCGGCATGCAGCGGTCGCCGGAGTAACCTGTGTAAGGATACAGGGGTTGGCCGGGGCGGTGTTCCGCATCCTCGAATTTGCCGCCCACGGACAGGGAAATGTAGTCAACGCCCAATTCAGCCATGCGCAGGGCGATCTGTTGCGCCTCTGGCAGGGCATAGCCCCCTTTGATGGCTTCCTCGGCCAGAAAACGGACGCCGACCGGAAAATCTTTCCCCACACGGCGGCGCACTTCGGCGAAAACCTCTCCAAACAGGGCCAGACGCCCCTCCAGGGTATGGCCGCCATAACGGTCCCGGCGGCGGTTGCGCCGGGAGAGAAACGAGGACAGGGTATAGGCATGCGCCGAGTGCAGTTCCACGCCATCGTAGCCGGCCTCTCGCGCCCGCAACGCGGCCAGGCCAAAATCTCGAATAATGCCCTTGATATCGGCGATCTCCAGCATCTCGATGGTTTGACGCCAACCCGAGCGCGCGACCTTCATAAAATGAATAATCTGCGGCACAACCTTGGAATCAGACGTCTCGTGCACCCGCTGGGCCAATTCCCGGTGGCCTGGAATAAATGCATCATCGGACAGGCGCAGCAGCGGCCCCGACTTCGTGCCATGGACCGCGGTCGCTTCCACCACGATCAGGCCGACCCGGCCGGCGGCATAACGCACATAGCGGTCAACGACATCGCCCTGGACTAGGCCATCCTCGCCCGACAGGCGGGTCACCATGGCCGGTACCACAACCCGGTTTGGCAACACCATGCCGTTGATATTCAGTGGTTGCAGAAGCCGCATGGCAGCGGTCATTGGCCAGCCCCCTCCAGTCCGGCGGCGGCGGCGGAATACTTCAGCTTGCCCAACAGTTCGTGCAGATGCTGTATATCCTCGTCATCCAGTCCGTCCAGCATGCCGTTCACCCAGGCTTCGTGGGCCGGCGTCATGGCATCGAAGCGTGCCTTGCCCAGCGCCGTCAGGGCGACGCGGGTACTGCGCCGATCATCCGGATCGGGACGGCGTTCCACCAGACCGTCGCTGACCAGACGATCGACCAGGCCGGTCAGATTGCCGTTCGATACCATCATGCGGTTGGACAGTTCGGTCATGGTCAGGCCGCCGGGGCTGCGGTCCAACTGCGCCAACAGGTCGAAGCGCGGCAATGTGGTGGCAAAATCCTGGCGCAGACGGCGCCGGATGGCCCCTTCCAGCAGATTGGTGCAGGTCAACAGACGCAGCCACAGGCGCAATTCCGGTTTGTCACGGCGGTCCAGATTGGATTCCAGGTCGCTGCTAGCGGGCATGCGCTACATCACCTCTCCGCCGGCAACGGCGATGGCCTGACCGGTAATGGCGGCGGAGGATGGCAGGCATAACCAGCCGGCAGCCGCCGCGACCTGATCCGGTTGGATCAGGCGGCCCTGGGGGTTGCTACGGGTCAGGATGGCGCGGGCCTCCGCTTCCGATTTGCCGGATTGTTGTATGTTGGTGATGGCGTTGTGGGCCATCTCGGTCTCTGTATAGCCTGGACAGACCGCATTGACAGTGATCGGACCCTTGGCCAGTTCCAGAGCGAGGGCGCGGGTCAGGCCAATCAAGGCGTGTTTCGACGCGACATAGGCGGCGACAAAAGGATAGCCGCGCAAACCGGCGGTAGAGGCAATATTGACGATGCGGCCAAAACCCTGCTCCTGCATGTCATCCACCAGCGCCTGAGACAGCAAAAATGCCGCCTGAACATTGATGTCAAACGTTTCGCGCCAGCTATTCAGTTCGAGTTTGGCCAGCGGCGCGGCCGGGGCCACGCCGGCATTGTTGATCAAGATGGCGATCGGGCCCAGGTTTTCCCGCGCCGCGGCCGCCCCTTGCGAGATTGAGTCCGGATCGCGCAGATCCATGCGCTGGGAGGCAACGGCGATGTCGCCGCGCCGGGACAATATGTCCTGCTGTGTCCGAAGGGCGCCTTCGTTCCGGGCTGCCAGGGTAATATTGGCGCCTAAATCTGCCAATGCCGTGGCGATCGCGGCGCCGATGCCCCGATTGCCGCCGGTGATCAGGGCGTGCCGCCCCGCCAGAGGGCGCGGCGCAGGCGTCTCATCGTCAGTTGCTTGGGTGGCTGTCACTGTTGGCATGGTCCATCCATATATTTGTTTTAAGCCTAAAATAAATCTGATATTTGGGCAAGGCATACGCGTTCCGGCGACGGTGCTACAATCAGACCAGCCACTGAGGAAACAGACTGATGAGTGTTGCGGATATTTCTACCGGGGCGGACCAGTCGCCCGATGCTGGGTTGCGATACCAGTTGGACGCCCTGCGAGCCGCTAACTCGCGCGATGGCGCCCCTGACCGGGCGCAGCGCTTGGAGTGGCTGGGCCGGATCGCGGCCATGGTGAGAGAGAACCAGGACGCAATTATCGCCGCGGTCGATGCCGACTTTGGCGGCAGGTCGCGGGAAGAAACCCTGTTGGCGGAAATCTTCACCACCCTGTCCAGCGTGCATCATGCCAAAGGTCAATTGGGTAAATGGATGCGTCCGCGCCGCCGCGCCATGGACCTGGCCTTCAAGCCGGCCCGCGCCCGTCTGCTGCCCCAGCCCCTGGGCGTGGCAGGGATAATTTCACCGTGGAACTATCCCCTGTTCCTGGCCCTGTCGCCCTTGGTCGGCGCCCTGGCTGCCGGCAACAGGATTATGTTGAAGCCGTCTGAATTTACCCCACGGACAGCCGCTTTACTGGCCGAAATGATGGCGCAACATTTCGCCGCCGACGAGGTGGCCGTGGTACAGGGTGGGCCGGCGGTGGGAGCGGCCTTCGCCAAATTGCCGTTTGACCATTTGCTTTATACGGGATCGACCAACGTTGGCCGAAAGGTGATGGCGGCGGCGGCGGAGAATTTGACCCCGGTTACCCTGGAACTGGGCGGCAAGTCGCCGGCCATCGTTGGCCCCGATGCGGCCATGGATGCGACCGTGACTTCGATTGTCCGGGGCAAGTTGTTCAACGCCGGGCAGACCTGCGTGGCGCCTGATTATGTCTTGGTGCCAAAGGACCGGGTTGGCGTCTTCGTCGAAAAGGCCCTGGCCATGGCCGCTGAGTTTTACCCCGACCTGGCCGACAATAGGGATTATAGCGCGATCGTAAACCAGGCCCAGTACGACCGGCTGCAATCCATGTTGGCGGAAGCCGAAGCGCAAGGCGCCCGGGTTCTGGCGGCGGGCAGCGGATCGGGCCGGAAAATGCCGCTGACCGTGCTGCTGGAGACCACGGAAAGCATGGCAGTGCGGCGGCAAGAAATTTTCGGACCGCTGCTGCCGGTTATTCCTTATGCCGACCTGGGCGCGGCCATCGCCCATGTCAACAGTGGCGACCGGCCCTTGGCCCTGTATGTCTACGACCGTAACCAGGGCAATGTGGAACGGGTGCTGGCGGAGACGGTTTCCGGCGGGGCTGTCGTCAATGACTGTCTATTGCATGCCGGTGTCGAGAATTTGCCTTTTGGCGGGGTCGGGCTGTCGGGCATGGGCCAATATCATGGCAGTGAAGGTTTCGAGACTTTTTCCAAGTTGAAGCCGGTGATGTATCAAAGTCGTCTGAACGGCATGTGGCTTTTACACCCTCCCTATGGCGCCCGGGCCAAGGGATTGATCAAGCTGCTGCTGAAACGATAGTCGAAAACGCGGGCCAAGCAGGCCAGCCTGATACCTGAGACGTAGCCGGTCCCGTTTCAACCCCGGTCCAATCGCTCCGGCATTTTGCGTTCACGCCAGTGCCTGTTTCAGCACCTTGCCGCAATGTTCCACTGCGTCCCGGCAGGCAGCGGAAGTACTGTGAAACTGCATGAAGGCATGCACCGCGCCCTCATAATTGACCAGATTTACCGGCACGCCGGCAGCGCCAAGAACTTCCGCGTAGGCCATGCCCTCGTCACGCAACGGATCATAGCCAGCCACGATAATCTCCGCTGGCGGCAGGTTGCTGTGATCGCCGGCGATCAAGGGGGCAAATCCGGGATCATCGCTCAAATCACGGTTGCCGATATATTGCTCCATAAACCAGTCCATGTTTTCCCGGGTCAGTAAATAGCCTTCCCCGAAGGCCTCATGGCTGGGGCTGTCCATGCGCGGTGCCACGCCTGGATAGATCAGCAACTGCAAACTCAATTCGGGGCCGCCGTTGTCACGTGCGTGTAGGGCGCAGACGGCGGACAAATTGCCCCCGGCGCTATCACCGCCAATGGCGAGACGCCGGTTATCGCCACCGAATTCGATCGCGTTCGCGGCGCACCACTGCATGGCGGCGACGCAATCTTCACCGCTGGCGGGGAAGGCATGTTCCGGCGCCAGGCGGTAATCCACTGAAACCACTATACAGTCGCCACGATTGGATAAGCGCCGACACAAGGGGTCGTGGGTGTCCAGATCACCGATCACGAAGCCGCCGCCGTGGAGATAAAGGAAAACGCCCAGGCTCTCTCCCGCCGCCGTCTCCCGCGGCCAGTAGATGCGGACGGGTATCTCGCCCGCCGGGCCCGGAATGGTGCGGTCCTGGGTGCGGTGAATAGGCTCCTTGTCGGGGTCGAGCAGGTTGACCATGACCTGGTATCCGGCCCGCGCCTCGGCCACGGGCATCTCGCGATAAGGCGGGCGAGCCGCTGCCTTGATCATTTCCAGGATGTTTTGCAGATCGTCGTCTACCGCCATCATTTACGCTCCAATTGCGCAAGCACATTCTGGACTAAGGCCCGCCAGAGCACAGCATCAAGGACCATTGAAATCAGCCGCCCAAAAGGCTGCCCCGACTGACCATGAATTCCTCCATCGCGGTTTCCAACGCGGCGAAGGAATCCTCCCCGTGCGCCAGGGACAGGGTGAACATGCCGCGGGCGGCGGGATAGATGCCCTGGGCGACCAAATCCATGTGCAGTAGAGGGCGCAATTCGTTCCGCCCGGCCATGGCGTCATCCACGTTGCGGATTTCGCCACGTCGAAAATGCACGGTCATCATGCTGCCACGCCCGGTAAATTGCATCTCCGCCCCATGCTTGTCGGCCAAGGCGTTCAAGGCCTGACGCAGGCTGTCGCCGCGGGCATTGAAACTTTCCGCCACCTCCGGGGTATAAATTTGGCTCAGACCGGCCAGACCTGCATTCATAGTCAGGACATTGTTATTGAAGGTGCCCGCATGGGGCCAGGCATCGTCGCGGCGTGGGTCAAATCGGTCGATGATATCGGACCGGCCGCCAAAGGCGCCAAAGGACATGCCGCCACCGACATATTTTCCCAGGGACGTCAGGTCCGGCATAATCCCGGTCAAACCCTGCAGGCCGCCCGGGCCAAGGCGCGAGGTCATAACCTCATCAAAAATCAATAGCGCGCCGCTACTTTTGGTTTCTTCGCGAAGCATGGCCAAAAAATCCGGCGTGCCCTGGATGCAACCGCCGCCGCCCTGCATGGGTTCGACAATGACACAAGCCAAATCCGTACCTTGCTCGCGGATCAAGGCGCGGCAACGGTCAACATCGTTGTAGCTGCCCATGACATAGGGGAATGGTGCGTTCAGGGGCGAGCCGCCGGGCGCAAAGTAAAATACGCCACCGTGATAGCCGCCTGACATCACCATGACGCCGGGCCGTTCGGTCCAGGCCCGTGCGGCGGAGACGGCCATCAGGTTGGCTTCGGTGCCGGAGTTGGTAAAGCGAACCCGCTCAATGCCCGGAAACCGGCCAACAATGGCGCTGGCCAGTCCTGCTTCCGCCTGATTCTGACCGCCCATGACGATACCGTCGTCGAGGGCTGCATCGATTGCGGCGCGTATGATGGGGTTGGAATGGCCATAAAGCCCGGCGGTATATTCACCCAGAAAATCAATATACTGATGGCCGTCGAGATCCCATAGATGACAGCCTTGACCTTTGGTGATTGTCAGCGGGAAAGGCGGATAGAACAGGACCGTGCGGGTATTGCCGCCGGGAAGAAACGCCGCTGCCTGTTCCATTTGGGCCTGGCTTTTTGGATTTGCGGCGGTGAATTGAGCCTGGGCTTCGGCGATAGCCGAAGCAACGTCTATATTGGCGGCGGCACTGCTGGTTGGGCTCATTACGGCACTCTTTAGGAGAAAGTCTTGAAAGTAATTAACGTAAAAGTGTCCTTTACCCCCGGCAGGGTTTGGATGGTCTCGGTGACGAAATGCCCGATGTCGGCGCCGTCCTGCAGATAGCATTTCATCATCAGGTCGTATTGACCAGAAATGGAATGCACTTCGGAAATCAGGTCGGTGCTCTCCACCGCGGCCGAGGCAACCTTATAAGTTTCGCCCAACTCGCACTTGGCCATTACGAAAATGGTCTGCATGGCCCAAACTCCCTATTCATCCGACCCTTTTTTGCGTGTGCTGCCACGGGATAGAAATGCTGGCATGTGATCCCCCAGACCAACGACGGGCCGGTCTCCGCCGCCGCGATTACCGTTCTGGCTACTTTCGCCCTGCTTGCGCCCACCACGGCCGCGGCCTCGGCCGGCATTTCTTTCGCCATCCTTGCCGCCCGCCGTTCCGGTCTCGCCAGGCGCTGCCGTGGTTTCGTTCTTATTACTGCGGCTCCGACCGCCGCGCCCTCGGCCCCTGCCGCGGCTGCTCTGCCGGCCTTCGCGTCTGGGTTTATCCTGTTCCTGCGGGGCGGGCTTGTCCGCAGGTTCGGCGGACGTCTCGACGACTGCTTCCGGCATGGTTTCGGGAACGGGATCGGGCGCGTTATCAGGCGCTGCCTCAGGCTCAGGTTCCGTGCTTTTGGCTACTTCGGCAATCGGCGGTGCCTCGGATTGGCTGTCGCCGCCATTGTCGTTGCCGGGTCCTGGTGCCGCTTGCCCATCCGGATCAAAGCGGGGAATGGGTTTGCCGATCAGCTTTTCCACCGCCGCGAGGAATTTTCGATCCTCCGAGGTGGCCAAGGTGAGGGCACGTCCCGGCATGCCTGCGCGGCCGGTGCGCCCGATCCGGTGCACATAGTCATCGGCGTGGATAGGCACGTCATAGAGGAATACATGGCTCAACCCCTGGATATCAAGTCCGCGGGCGGCCACATCGCTGCAGACCAGGATCTTCACCTCGTTATTGCGGAATTTTTCCAGGGTCTGCATGCGGTAACTCTGCTGCATGTCGCCATGCAGGGCCAATGCGTCAAAGCCCCTGCTCTTCAATGTTTTGCTGACGGCGTCGACGTCCCGCTTGCGATTGCAGAAGATCAGGGCGTTCTTTACCGGCTGCGAGCGCAGTAAAGATTGCAGGACCCGATCCTTGTCCCTGGATTGAACCATGGTCAGTGTCTGATCCACCGTCTCGGCCGGCGAGGCGGGCGGCGCGACGGCAATTTCCGTCGGGTCGTTCAGAAACACGTCCGCCAGGCGGCGAATTTCAGGCGGCATGGTGGCCGAGAAAAACAGAGTTTGCCGCTTCGGATTACACAGTTGCACGATGCGCTCTACATCCGGGATGAAGCCCATATCCAGCATCCGGTCGGCCTCATCGATAACCAGCACGTCAACCCCGCGCAGCAACAGGCCGCCGCGTTCGAAGTGATCCAACAAGCGCCCCGGCGTGGCAATCAACACATCCGCGCCGCGATCGATGATCTTGCTTTGATCCACAAAGGATACGCCGCCGATCAAAAGGGCCATGTTAAGCTTATGATATTTGCCATAGACCTCGAAATTTTCCGCAACCTGGGCGGCCAGTTCCCGAGTGGGTTCCAGGATCAGGGACCGCGGCATGCGCGCCCTGGCCCGGCCCTGGGACAGGATATCGATCATTGGCAGGGTAAAGCCTGCGGTCTTTCCGGTGCCCGTCTGGGCACAGCCCAGGACATCGCGTCCTTGCAGGACATATGGGATGGCGCGGCGTTGAATGGGCGTCGGTTCGCTGTAACCAGCATCATCGACGGCTTTAAGAATTGAAGTACTAAGACCAAGTTCTTCGAAGGGCATGAAATTCCGTTACTACAATTATGTTCTACGATTATGTTCTGCGAATTTCCGGGGCAGATAGCACTCAATGGGTAAATGCCAGAATCCCGGCTTCAGTATGGCATTTCACAGATTGCTGCAATGCGACATAATCGCTCGCCGCCGCCCTGTCAACGTTGCAGTGGGAATTCCGGGTGGAAGGCGCGCATAGCCGACACCGGCGCGACGCAGTCTTACAAGGCCATATCGGTGCGTCGGTCGAGTTAAGGCGATGCATCGGCCCGGTTTGTGGCCATATTGTGTGATATGTGACGGGGCGGGTGTTGGCGGCTACGACTTTCGCCATGCGTGAACCGCAACTCCGCGGTTTTTGAATTATCCCATTCCCTGCCGGCAAAGAATTGCGGGCAAGCCGCCGATGGCCCATCATAGCGGCCAGGCACCATAAATGTACGTACGAGGGGTGAAACGATGAGAATTGTAGTCAACGGTCAACAGGCCTTCGGCAAAAGCGTCCTCGAGGCTCTCTCGGCCCGGGGTGACGACGTCATTGCCGTCTATTGCGAACCGGACCGCGAAGGCGGGCGCCTCGATCCGATCAAACAGGCAGCGCTGGATCTGGGTCTGCCAATTTATCAGCCGGCCTCGTTCAAGAAGCCGGAAATCTGGGCCGAGTTCGAGGCGTTGAAGCCCGACCTCTGTGTCATGGCCTATGTCACCAAGATCGTGCCCGAAGAATTCCTGAACGCGCCGACCCACGGCACCATTCAATATCATCCCTCGTTACTGCCAAGGCATCGTGGCCCAAGTTCGATCAACTGGCCGATTATACAGGGCGCGAGCAAGACCGGCTTGACCATCTTCTGGCCCGATAATGGCCTCGATACGGGCCCGGTCCTGTTGCAAAAGGTCGTTGACATTACGGCTGAGGACACCCTCGGCAGTATTTATTTCGATAGCCTGTTCCCCATGGGTGTCGCGGCCATGTTGGAAAGCGTCGATCTGGTCAAGGCCGGCAAGGCACCGAAGACCGTCCAGAATGAAGCGGACGCGACCTATGAAAGTTGGTGCACGGCCGACGACGTGGCCATCGACTGGAGCCAACCGGCGGCCACGGTCCACAACCTGATCCGCGGGGCCGATCCGCAACCAGGCGCCTGGAGCACCCATGACGGCAAACGCCTGCAGGTTTACGACTGCGCCCGCCTTGACAGCGCCGCCGGCGCCCCAGGAGAGGTCATGGCGATTGGCGAGAATGGCATCGAAGTCGCGGCCGGCGACGGCCGGATTCTGGTCAGACGCGTTCGCGGCGAGGGGCAAAAAATGGCGGCCGCCGATTATGCCGCCGAGACCGGCCTGAGGACCGGAACACGATTGGGTTGAATGTGAGGCGCCGATGATGCCGGGTTTCATGCCGTGCCTACGGCCCCCCGCTGGTGCGAACACCCCTGATGCGACGATTTCTGCACGATGAATGGCAAACATTCAATTCCGCTGGTCCTGGTGCCAGGTCTGCTATGCACCGATGCCCTGTGGCGGGCGCAGGTCGATGCTCTGGCGGACGTGGCCCGGATCACAGTGACGGCAGAACACACCCGCCATACAGATATTGGTGCCATTGCGGCCGCTATTCTGGCTACGGCGCCGCCGCATTTCGCCCTGGCCGGATTGTCCTTTGGCGGCTACATCGCGTTCGAGATCATGCGCCGGGCGCCGCACCGGGTTGACCGCCTGGCGCTGCTGAATACTACAGCGATAAAAGATTCAGAGGAACGGGGCAGGCTGCGCCGCGAGGTGATCAAGCAGGCGCAGTTGGGCCGCTTCCTTGGTGTCACCGATCGCCTGCTGCCGCAGTTTATTCACAGCGCCCGGTTGGGGGATCAGGATCTGGTCAACGGCATCAAGGAGATGGCCCTGAGGGTGGGGCGCGATGGTTTCATACGGCAACAGACCGCAATCATCGGCCGCCCCGACAGCCGGCGTGATTTGCCAGGGATCGACTGCCCCACGCTGGTTCTGGCGGGCCGTCAGGATTTGCTGACACCGGTGGCCCGGCACGAGGAGATGCAAGCGGCGATCCCCGATGCCACCCTAACCGTAATCGAGGCGTGCGGCCATTTGAGTACCATGGAGCGGCCCGAAGCGGTTAATCAGGCTCTGCGCGATTGGTTGAAACGGTAAAAAATTTGCACACCCATCAACAATTGGTAGTTGCCGGATCGCCGCAAACGCTGTCATCCGAACCTCGGCTGGACAACACGGAGCTCATCAATTGCGACATGGCAACGTCAAAGGCCGGGTCATCAAGCCCGGTCGGCCGCGGCATCTCTAAAATTGCTTCGCTGACCAATTCGTCGCTGTAACAAAACGTTGCGTGCAGGCGCATTCTATCCGCGGCGCCGGCCCTGCCCGGCGCCGATGCGGTCTGGGTGGCGGGTTCAGTACAGATGCCATAGCCGGTTGAGGCACGTATAGGATTGAATACCAACACCAGATGGCCAAACTTCCGGGCCTCGTCCGTGGTCGCCGCAAAAGGCGTTGGCGGGAAAAAACCAGGCAATTGCATGACCGCCAATAGATCGTCGTCGGTTCCGGCGCCAAACGGGTTGGCGATGACCAAAACGGGAAAGTCCCCCTGGGCCGCGACATATTGCACCAGATCGGGGGAATAGAAACCATAACGGTTTTCTTTGGTAATGACGCTGGTGCTGGTGCAGGCACCCTGGACGAGTAGCAATAGTACAGCCACCACGCCACCGGCGAAGGCTTTCATGCGGGCGAATTTTGTCACGGCAAAGCTCCCATCAGCCAAGGGTCACATTGCGATATATAGGAATTCAGCCCTTAAACATCCAGGTCGGTGACGAAACGGGCGTTGTCCTGAATATAGCGATAGCGTGCATCCGCCTTTCGTCCCATCAACTGCTCGACCAGATCCGAGGTTTCGCCACTATCAGAGGGTAATACGACCCGCAACAACGTGCGATTAGCCGGGTCCATGGTCGTTTGTTTCAACTGGGCGGGCGGCATTTCACCCAATCCTTTGAAACGGGAGGTTTCTACCTTGCCGCGGCCCTGGAATTCGGTTTCCAGCAATTGTTTGCGATGCCCCTCATCGCGGGCAAACAGGGTCTTGCCGCCCTGGCTAATCCGGTATAGCGGCGGCAGGGCAAGATAAAGATGCCCTTGATGCACCAGATCAGCCAACTCGCGGAAGAAAAATGTCATTAGCAATGACGCAATATGGGCACCGTCAACGTCCGCATCGGTCATAATGATAATTTTTTCGTATCGCAGATCTTCCTCGCGGTAGCGGACCCCGGTGGCGCAGCCCAGGGCCTGCAACAAATCGGTCAATTCCTGATTTGCCTTGAGCTTTTCCGCGCTGGCGGAGGCGACGTTGAGGATTTTTCCCCGTAAAGGCAGGATTGCCTGGTTGGTCCGGTTCCGGGCCTGTTTTGCCGAACCACCGGCACTGTCGCCTTCAACGATGAATATCTCGCTGCCCGCAGCGGAATTTTGCGAGCAATCGGACAATTTGCCGGGCAGCCGTACCCGGCGCGCGGCTGTCTTGCGTTTGACATCCCGCTCGTCGCGGCGGCGGCGGCGCTCGTCCGCCCGCTCGATACCCCAGGCCAGCAGCCGATTGGCGTTTTCCGGATCCCCCGACAGCCAATGGTCGAAATGATCGCGGACAATGGCTTCAACCCAGCGGGCCGCTTCCGGATTGGCCAAACGTTCCTTGGTCTGACCGCTGAATTGCGGTTCGGGAATGAAGATCGACAACATGGCGGCCGCCGGCCCCAAAATATCGTCGCCGGTCAATTGGCTGGCCTTGCGCATACCAACCATTTCGCCATAGGCCTTTAGACCCTTGGTCAGGGCCGCCCGCAGGCCGGCCTCATGGCTACCGCCTTCGCTGGTTGGTACGGTATTGCAATAGGAATGCAGAAACCCGTCGCTCTCCACGGGCCAATGCATGGCCCATTCAACTTCGCCCTTGGCTTCGGTCAGGGCAGCGCGGCCACCGAAGGGCTGGGGTGTGACCGTTGGCCCATCCCCCAGGGAGGCGGCCAGAAAATCCACAAGGCCGTTGGGGAAATGTAATATCGCCTCGGCCGGCGTTTGATCCTTGCCCGTAATCAGTCCTGCGGCGCAGGTCCAACGAATTTCCACGCCGCGGAACAAATACGCCTTGGAACGCGCCATGCGATACAATCGCGCGGGCAGAAACGAGGCCCCCGCTCCGAAGATTTCGGGGTCGGGCCGGCAGGCGACGGTGGTGCCGCGCCGGTTGGCGACCTTGCCCAGGTTCTGCAATTTTGTCGTCGGGGCGCCGCGGCTATAGTCCTGCCGCCAAAGCCGGCGATCCCGGGCCACTTCAACCCAAAGGGATTCGGACAGTGCGTTGACGACGGATATGCCGACGCCATGCAAGCCACCAGCGGTCTGATAGACCTTGTCGGAAAACTTTCCGCCCGAATGCAAAGTTGTCAGAATGACTTCCAAGGCTGACTTCGGCTTGTATTTGGGGTGTGCATCGATGGGGATGCCGCGGCCGTTGTCCGTGACGGTCAAGGTGCCGTCGGCGCCCAAGTCCACCTCAATCCGATTGGCGAAGCCGGCGACGGCCTCGTCCATGGCGTTATCCAGCATCTCGGCCGCCAGATGGTGCAGGGCCCGTTCGTCGGTACCGCCAATATACATGCCGGGGCGGCGGCGCACCGGCTCCAAACCTTCCAGTACTTCGATATCCTTGGCGGAATAGGCGCTTCCCTTAGCGCCGCGCGGCCCATCGCCGGAATTCTTCCCGCGGGAGCTCTTCTCGCTGGGCCCTGAACCGCCTGACTGTGTGAACAGATCGTTCATGTTGTTTGATCTATCGTCCCTTTGTTTGCGCCGATCCTGGTTTTTGCGCATCCGGTTCGCCGACCGGCGCGATAAAACGAATCAATGCAAAGGATATATAGTCATGCTGCCATTACCAAACCATGTGCCAATATTTGTTTGGGCAAAATAACGAAACCCGGCTACAGGGTTTGGCTGCCGGGGCAGGGACGGGGCCACTTGCCGCAACGCCGACCGTATGCCGGGTTTGTTGATTATAACGATATTCACGTTTTGTTCTTGTGTCAAGGCGGAAAAATCGGCAGCCGACCCACTATTGTCAGGACCTCGTGGTGGCCATTGAATGCGGAAAATCCAGCCCAAACGGAAAGCCTGTGTGCTCACGCTTCCGGCGCGCTGAGCTCAGTCAGTTCGGCGGGGAAACGCTGTCGCACATGGTCGGCGAATCCTTCGCCGGCCAGGATGACGCTATCGACGGCCACGTGGGCCCCGGCTTGCTCCAGGATATCGACCTCGTCGGAATAGAGCGCCACCGCCGCGATCTGCCCGTCGAACGGGCTGTCCGACAATAGCCGCACCACGTCAAGATTGGCGCTCAACTGCGGCAGGGCGAGCATGGATAAACGGATCCGCCCGGACTGCGTCCGCGCCCAAAAATCGGAATCGGTGGCATCGCCAAGGATTACGTTGCGTCCAGCCGACTGATGGGCCGAGACTTTGTCGGCATTACTGTCTATCCCAATAATGACGTCACCATAGTGCGCCTTCATGGCGTCGTATGCGCCGGTGCCGATCCGCCCCATGCCGAGGACGGCGATCCGGGCCTTGCCCGGGTCGACTGGCTGGTCATCCGGGTGGCGGAGCGCGCTTTCCCAAAAGATCAGCCGGTCGTGGAAGTGTGCATAGATTCTGTGGGCCATGAGGTTGAGTGGCGCACCGAGGACAAAGGTGGTTGCCAGGGCGATCGCGACCACCGCAAGCCAATCGGCTGCAAGCCAGCCGTTGGAAACGGCGATAGCGCTGACGATCAGGCCAAATTCGCTGTAGGTGGCCAGGCTGAACGCGGCCAGCGTGGCGCTGCGCCCACGCAAGCGGAAGCGGGTCAAAAGGCCGAAGAACAGGGCCACCTTGAATGGCAGCACCAGAACGAACAGCAGCGCCGCCAGCACCGCCTCGAGGCTGAGGGTCCCCGACAGTCCGATGTCGAGGAAGAAGCCGACTAGCAGGATGTCCTTGAAACTCAGCAACGAGTCCGATATCTCGCCGGCCCGGTCATGCTTGGCCAGGAGCGCGCCCAGGATCAGCGCCCCCAGGTCTGCCTTCAAGCCGACCAGGTCGAAAGCTTCAGCACCCAACACCAGCGCCGCGAACAGCCCGAACAAGGGCATCAGCTCGCCGTGGCCGCAGCGGTCCATGATTGAGAACAAAAGCGGGCGCAGCGGAATAAGGCCGAACAGCACCAGTGCCCAAAGCGATGGCGTCTGGCCGGTCGAGAAGGTGATGAACACCACCGCTATGATGTCCTGAATAATCAGGATGCCGATGGCGACCCGGCCGTGGAGGGACTGAAGCTCGCCTTTTTCTTCCAGCGTCTTGACGGCAAACACGGTGCTGGAAAAACTAAGCGCGAAGGCAAGCAGCGCACTGGTCGCCAGGTCGAAGCCGGCAAACAGGTGGACCCCGGCAGCGGCGAGTCCGAAAATGGCAAGGCCGAAGACCACAATGGTGGCCGCCATGTGGAGGCTCGCACCAGCCCAGACTTCGGGCTTTAGCAAGGTCCCGGCCTTTAGTTTGAGGCCTATCGAGAACAGCAGAAGCGTTACGCCGAGGTCGGCGAGCTGGCCCAGCAGGGGGCTGCTCTCGAAGCCGAAGCCGTTGAGGGCGAAGCCGGCCGTCAGAAATCCGACCAAAGGCGGCAGGCCGACCTGACGGGCGGCGAATCCCAGCACGAAGGCGATCGCCAGAAACACCGGGTCCATAATACCCTCTCTACTTTTTTGGCCATCTCCTACGGCGCGTCGCTGCAAATACGTCCCGCCACAATAAGGCCCGCCGACCGCTACGAACAGAGCCTCGCAACGGACGCATTGTATTAAATGCCTGAAACTGTGCAGGTTTCCCGGACGCCAGCGCGGTAGTGGGTAATGAAGCGCGATACCTGCCTGCGTCGGAGGAGTGCCAGGGCAGGAAATCGGAGACTGTGATGCGCGGTGGTTGAGGTGGCCCCTATGGGATTTTGACGTTTGCCGCGATGGTGGATGGGTCTAATTGCCGTGATCTTACGGCAGCGTAGCATGGCCGATTAGGCCGGCGACAGGAAATCCAAGGCTGCCTGAACGCCGCCCCTTTCATAGGGCACGCCCGCGGCGGCCAGGCCCATTTCTACGCCCGATAATGTGCCAGCCAGCATCAATTCGTTGAAATCACCCAGATGGCCAATGCGGAATACGCGGCCCGCAAGGCGGCCCAGACCGTTGCCGAGGGACATATTGAAGCGCCGCAGCACGACCTCGCGGAACGCATCGGCGTCATGGCCCTCCGGCAACATCACGGCCGTCAGGCTGTTGGACATTTCCCCCGCCCGCGTGGCCACGGTTTCCAGCCCCCAGGCCTGGACGGCGCGGCGCGTCGCTTCCGCCAGGCGGGCATGGCGTTGGAAGACGTTCGGCAAGCCTTCCTCCTGCAGCATGACAATGGCTTCATCCAGGCCGTACAGCAGATTGGTCGCCGGCGTATAGGGGAAGGCGCCGCTTTTGTTGGCCTGCAACATTGCTGACCAGTCCCAGTAGGACCTGATCATGCCGGCACTTTCCTGCGCTTTCAGGGCTTTTGCGCTCACGGCGTTGAAGCTAAGGCCCGGCGGCAGCATGAGGCCTTTTTGCGAGCCGCCAATCGTCACATCGACGCCCCATTCGTCATGGCGGTAATCAATCGAAGCCAGGGACGAGATGGTGTCGACAATCAACAAGGCCGGATGTCCGACATCGTCCATGGCCCGGCGGACCCCGGCGATATCCGAGGTAACCCCGGTGGAGGTTTCGTTGTGCACGCAACAGACCGCCTTGATGCGCTGATCCTTGTCTTCGGCCAGCGCGGCAGCGATCAGTTCGGGCTGCACCCCATGGCGCCAATCCCCAGGCAGAAATTGCACGTCCAGGCCCAAACGCTCGGCTAATCCACGCCACAGGCTGGCGAACTGGCCTGTCTCGGCCATCAATACCCGGTCGCCGGGGGACAGGGTGTTCACCAGGGCTGCTTCCCATGCGCCAGTACCCGACGCCGGATAGATCACCACGGCATCCTTGGTCTGAAAAATCGGCTTTAAACCGTCCAGCACCCGGCGCGCCATAGCCTCGAACGCAGGGCCGCGGTGATCGATGGTGGCGCCGTCTATGGCCCGCAGGATGCGATCAGGCACATTGGTCGGACCCGGAATTTGTAGAAAATGGCGGCCTGCCTGATGCGGTTGGTTCGTGACCATGCTGTGAGCCTTCATGTTGCTTTACCGATGCGCCGGTATATTGCTGACTGCGTCCAGGAGGATAATAGGGCGACAACCAGATTTTGCATCCCCAATGGCCGATTTGGCGGTAACCTGTGCAGGATTTCACCGAAGCCAGGGAGATCGGTATGCTGAAACTAAGCGATATGGCCAAGGTCGGGCGAAATGTACGCCAGGATGATTGGCAGGAGTTGGGCAAAGCCACCCAGGGGGCTGTCGTGGACGCCATCGACAATGGTCAGGGCGACGAGGCCAAGGCATTGGCCCTATACACCATCCCCGAGGGCAAAGCCCTGCACGATCTGTTTTGCGATTGGTTGTGGGACCTGTTTACCAACATCGCCGAACGCCATGGCGAGGAAGAATTGTATCAAACCCTGCGCCAGACCCAGGGCGGCTGGATGATGAAACGCACGTGGCGCGGCTTCCTTAATCTCAGCGTGGAGGAACGGGTCTATCTGTCGGCCGAGATCATGCGGGCCCACCGTTGCGGCCCGGACCAGGATGGCGGCCTTGCGGTGACGGACGAGGGCGACCACTATTCCATCGGCATGGACCCCTGTGGTTCCGGCGGCCGCATGCGGCGTGGCGATGTTGTGGACGGCACCCCGTCAAGACAAGGACCGCCGTATAATTTTGGTGCGACCAGGGAGGCTTATGATTGGTCCTGGGGTCAGGCCGGTGTGCCGTATTATTGTCTGCATTGCGCCATGAACGAAATTCTGCCCATGGAATGGGGCGGCCATCCGCTTTGGGTCACCGGCTATGACGCTGATCCGCAAAAACCCTGTTCGTGGAAATTCTATAAGCGGGCAGAGGATATCCCGGAAGAATATTATCGCCGGGTGGGACGGCAGAAACCAGGCCCGGGCGAAGGCAAGTACTGAATTCATGGTAGTTTCATGAGTGAAGTTTCCCTATCCCGAATTTTAAGCTACTGGGCCGACCGGGACCCTGACAAACCCGTTCTGACCCATGAAGGCAGGACCTTGAGCCGGGCCCAACTGGAGGCGTCCAGTAATCGCCTGGCCAGGGCTTACCGGCAACTGGGCGTCAAGGAAGGTGACTATGTCACCATTGCGCTGCCTAACGGCGTCGAGTTCGTGGCGGCGGTTTTCGCTACCTGGAAACTGGGGGCGACACCGCAGCCGGTGTCTCACCGCCTGCCGGACGGCGAACGCTCCCAGATTGTCGAACTGGCAAAACCCAGCCTGGTGGTTGGAATAGCGCCCGAGCAAAATCCCGGTACGGCCTGTGTGGCGCCCGGCTATCGCCCGGATGCGGCCCTGTCCGATGCGCCGCTGGCCGAGGTCACGGCCAAAAACTGGAAGGCCATGACCTCCGGCGGTTCAACGGGCCGGCCAAAACTGATCGTCTCGAAGACTCCTGCGACAACCGACCCTCTGGAAGTGGATTTTGTTCTGGCACCGGAACTGGTCACGCTGGTGCCGGGCCCGCTGTATCATAATGGACCCTTTAGTCTGGGCATGATGGCCCTGCATAAAGGGCATCATCTGATCATCACCTCTCGCTTTGATGCGGCCGAAACCCTGGAGTTGATCGACCGCCATGAAGTGCGGGTGTTGTATCTGGTGCCCACCATGATGCAGCGTATGTGGCGTTTGCCTGCCGGCCAGCGGGCCGGCTATGACGTCGACTCGCTACGGCTGGTCTGGCATATGGCGGCACCTTGCCCGGCCTGGCTGAAAGAAGCCTTTATCGAATGGTTCGGCGGCGATGTCCTGATGGAATTGTACGGCGGCACCGAGGCGCAGGGTTTTACGACCATCTCCGGCACCGAATGGTTGAACCATCGCGGCTCGGTCGGTAAGCCGCAGGCGGGCTTTCGCATGAAGGTGGTGGACGATGCGGGTAACAGCCTGCCAAACGGTGAAATCGGCGAGGTTTTTATGCTGCCCGATGCCGGGCAGGGCGCCACTTATTATTATATCGGGGCGAGTGCCAAGGCGGCGGCTGGCGGTTGGGAATCCCTGGGCGATCTAGGCTACCTGGATGCCGAGGGTTATCTGTATCTGACGGACCGGCGTAGCGACATGATCCTGTCGGGTGGCGCCAATATTTATCCCGCTGAAGTAGAGGCGGCGATCGATCTGCATCCGGGCGTCCGTTCCTCGGCCGTGATCGGCCTGCCGGACGAAGACATGGGCAACCTAGTCCATGCCATCGTCGACGTTCCCGACCAGGGCCTGGAAACCGAGGCATTACTGGCCCATCTGAACCAGCATCTGGTGCGCTACAAGATTCCCCGGACCTTTGAGTTCGTATCGGAACCGTTGCGCGACGACGCGGGCAAGGTCCGCCGGCAGGCCCTGCGCGAACAACGCCTCTGAGGCCGTGACAGGCTGCCGCGCCAAGCTATTCGCTTGCCATTGATACTTTGGTGTCTTTGATGCGACAAAGAGGCCGGTCTTCGGGATGTTGTAAATAGGCGGTTCGTGAGCCGCCGACAAACAATTGGTTATTCAACTATACCGTCGTGGGAAGTAGGCTTGCGCCATGGCTAATATTGCAAAGGCCCTAAACATGTTGGCCGGTGGGAACTCCGTCGGCGATGGTTTCTTCGAAGTCGCCGCATCGGCCATGGTCGAGGGCCTTGGTTGTCGATGGGCCGGTATATGCAGCCTTGCCGACGACGGCAAATCGGTCAGGGTTTTGGCCATGGCGGGAGACGCGCCGCCGATCGAGCGAGAGC
This sequence comes from Alphaproteobacteria bacterium, assembly GCA_021776235.1. Classification (GTDB taxonomy): domain Bacteria; phylum Pseudomonadota; class Alphaproteobacteria. The sequence goes on from JAJFGG010000021.1 coordinate 42,256, forward strand.
GTTTCCCGTTGCAGGGCACGCCCGCGGAACGGCTCTATGCCGAACCGCGGTCCGGTGAACTGCATATCGTCGATGATTTAACTACGCGTTTTCCGGAATGGCGGGAGATGCACGGCGTTGCCCTGCATCGTTACAGCGCGGGCCTTTTTCGGCGGCCCGACGGCCGGCCGGCCGGACATATTTTTATTCTTGACGACCGCGCCGTAACAAGGGCGAAAGAAGCCTGGGAACTCTTCGATCTGATTGGCCGGCGGGTCGGTGCGGAATTCGCGCTATTCAGTGAATCTGCCGGTGGCGCACGGCTCGAAAGACTGGTTGATGGTACGGGCACGGCCCATGTTGTTACAGATGCCTCGGGCCAGATCATATTCGCCAATAACACATTTGCCAACTGGGCTGATTTTCCAAGCGGGGCGGATATAGTCGGCAGCGAAATGACGCGATGGATCGATCCCAGCGCCCGGGCTGTCAACAGGCTGGCTTTGTCTAATTTATTGCGGCAGGGCACCGTCGACGAGTATGAGACCATGTTGATCGACCGCCATGGCGTTCGGCGCGAGGTTGTGGTTGCGGCGACGGTAGACCGGACGCCGGCGGGTAGTCGCGTCGTCGTGCTAATGCGCGATGTCAAAAAACGCAACGATACCGAACGGGCGCGCCTGGAAAGCGAGATGCGTTTTCGCAATCTGATCGAGGGCTCGCTGGAAGGCATATTGATTTCCGACGAGTGGATGCGGCCCCTGTTCGTCAATCGGATGGCCGTCCGCATGTTCGGCTACGACGGGCCAAATGAACTGAAGGCGCTTGGCAGCTATCGGCGGATGGTGGCAGCCCATGAATTGCCACGATTCTGCGCCTGGTGGCGGCAAATTCTCGACGGCGAAAGTGTAGAGATCGAACAGGAATTCGAAGGCCGGCGCGAGGATGGCGCCCCTATTTGCGTGCGTATTTTGGCCCGGCGGATCGAATGGGACGGAAATCCGGCGGTGCAAAGTACCTTGCTGGACATCACCGAAAGGCATCGCGCCGCCGAGGAGCGGGCCGAAGCAGAAGCGCGCCTAAAGGCGATCATCGAAAATGCGCCCTTTTCCATTGTTCTTAAGGACGGCGAGGGGCGCTATGTCTCGATGAATCGCAAAGGCGAAGAATGGTTGGGGACAACCATCGATGCAGTAGCCGGGCGATTTCCCGATGCCATTCATCCCCAGGCCGCCGGCAAGCGCGAACGAAGAAGGGACCTTGAGGTCTTGAATGACGGGCGGATCGTCAGTTATGAAATTGCTGGTGAAGCTGAAAACGCACACCGTACTTTTTGGGTTACGAAATTTCCGATATTGGGTCCGGCCGGGGCGTTGGCGGGGTTGGGCACCATCGTTTCCGACATTTCCGACCGCAAGCAGGCCGAAAATCTTTTGCAGCGTCAGATGGAGGAAGCTGAAAAGTCCAATGACGCCAAAACCAGATTTTTGGCGGCGGCCAGCCATGATTTGCGCCAACCGCTGCATTCAATGGAGTTGATGCTGGAAATCTTGGCCCGCATTGTCCAAGAGCCGGCGCAACAGGAACTGGTTTCGGATATTGCCCAGGCCGCCAATATAGCGGCCGGTCTGTTGAACCCGTTATTGGATTTTTCCCGCCTGGAAGCGGGCATGGTGCAGCCCGAAATTAAGGACTTTTCCATTGCATCGCTGCTGCGGGATATGGACGTGCGATTCCGTTCTCAGGCCGAAAATGCCGGCCTGGAGTTACGGATTGTACCGTCTGACGCGGTGATCCGAAGCGACCCTGTATTGCTTTCCCTTATCGTTAGCAATTTTCTTTCGAATGCAGTGCGCTACACTGAGAAAGGGCGCTTGCTGTTGGGCTGCCGGCGACACGGCAATGCGCTGCGGATCGAAGTTTGGGATACCGGGCCGGGCATAGACAGCAAACATCTGCATTCAATTTTTGAAGAATTTCACCAGCTTGAAACGGTCAGCCGCGATCGCGATAAGGGCCTTGGTCTTGGCCTTGCCATCGTCAAGGCTCAGGCAAGCTTGTTGCAACACGAGGTGCGGGTGGCGACAAAACCGGGGCGGGGATCGACTTTTTCAATCGAGGTGCCCTTTATCAAGGCCACGGAAAAACATAACCCGGTTCTGGTAGCAGATTCAGTCAAGCCGGAATTCTTAGTCGGTCTTCGCATGCTGATTTTGGAAGATGATCCAAGCATTCAACGGGCAACCAAAACCCTGCTGGAACGTTGGGGGTGTACTGTTTCATTGGCGGCAAACCGCGGCGAGGCGATGAATGTGATAGCCGACGAAACGGCCATGTTTGACCTCATAATTGCCGATTATCAACTGGAACACGGTGATAATGGTGTCGATACCGTGCTGCAAATTCAGGACCAACTGGACTATGACGTACCGGCCATCATCGTCACGGCCAATTTCTCCAATGAAAGCCTGCGGCGCGCCGACAAGAATGCTTTTCCCGTGTTGCAGAAACCATTCCGCCCGGACGCGTTGCGTTCGGCTATCGCCCGCTCAATTCTCGACCATGCAGCGGCGTCTTGAGCGCTTTGCCAGAGAACAATGCGCTGCGCCGCGCGGGTCCACCAGGTCTGCCAGGCGAAACCAATCCTGTGGCTTCAGTCCCTTAAATCGAAATCAGGCAATACCGCTATCGTTTGAATTTTTTTTGTCGATTAGAGCCGAACTTGCAATAACCGCTTCGGTCCGGTTGCTGACCCCAAGGCTTTTGAAAATGCGGGTCATGTGAACCTTCACTGTGCCCGGCGACAGGCCCAGCCCGGTTGCGATGGCTTTATTCGATTTGCCTTCGGCCAGAAGTGCCAATACTTCCTTCTGTCTTGGCGTCAATACTTCCGACTGATCGCCGCGCGGCGGCCGCGGCGCACTTGATGGGGCATCCAGCAGGGTTGGTGGCAAATAGACGCCACCGGCCAAAATTAAACGTAACGCATTGATCATGACATCCGCGGACGCCGATTTCGGTATATAGCCTGATGCGCCCAACTGAATGGCGTTGCGCACGTCACTGGCACGGTCATTGACAGACATCACCACGACGGTGGTGTCTTGATAGGCCTCGCACAACGCCTTCAGGTCAATGGGTCCGCCAAGACCGTCGAACATCAGATCGGTCAAAACCAGATCAAAGCGTTCCTGCTGTTTCGGCGCCAGCCCGAGCGCCTGATCCAGACTGTTGGCCTCGACAATCTCCACATTTTCGTCCAGTTGGCGCAAAACATGGCGCAGGCCGGCCCGAAAAATCGCGTGATCATCAACAGACAGGACTCTCAAGTTACCCATGAACTATTCTCCGGAAGCAAACGATGTTCCTTCCCTTGTAGTTTTCGCCTAAGTAAACCAAATAGCAACCAACAAAGAACCAAAATTTCCAAACTTCAAAATTAACAAAGAAACTATTCTAAGCATACAAAACTAAAAAAATGTTTTCTAATACCGAGTACACTGTATGCTTATTAATAAAAAACAACACTATGCCGCGCAATTTGCAAATACCACTTCCAAGTATTTCCAATTACTTGGCCAGTATATACTGATATCGCGCGAAAAATACTCCAGTTTCACTCCAATATCATACTCTTGAAAAATTTGCCTTAATATTGATGGCGTACGCCTTATCGCATAGCGTGCGGGTGGTCCACCAATGTCAACGCTGCGGCGATCCGCTCTGGCGTAAGGCGTTTGGCAATTTCGTCGCGGCGGCGGCGAGCCCATTTTTGACCCCTTCGCGCGGCCAATTCCAACCAAGCATAGGCCCGCACCAAGTCACGCTCGACGCCCAGGCCGCGGGCGTAAAGGTCGCCCAGGTTCAGTTGCGCCACAACCGCGCCCTGCTGTGCGGCGCGCCGGTACCAATAGACCGCCATGGCTGGATCACGGGCCACGCCCAGGCCCTGAATGAAGAGGCCGGCCAGGGCGATCTGGGCGTCCGGATCGCCAGCTTGGGCCTGCGCCTGCCATTCCGCCAGGGCCAGGGCATAGTCGCCACCGTCATAGGCCTGCAATCCCGCGGCAAAATCCGCCCGTGCGGGTGAAGGACCCAACCAAACCAGGACGGTGACCAGACAGAGCATGCGCATGGGTACTTCTATACGGCGGTTGCGCCGCAAATTATCCACAATTTGTCGTGAAAACCCTGTGCTATGGTTCCAAAAATTCTATACCGGATCTGGGAGCCCTGCCGCATGACTGACGAATTTTTCACCGAGGATTCCAAGGTGACGCCCTTTTGGTGGGAGGCCGCCCCGCCGCGACTAATCAACGATCCAATACCCGATAGCGCGGACGTGGCCGTGGTTGGTGGCGGTTATGCGGGCCTGTCGACGGCATTGGAACTGGCACGCAACGGCGCCGATGTCTTGGTGCTGGAAGCGGAAGCGTTTGGCCATGGCGCTTCGTCCCGCAATGGCGGCGGGGTTAGCGGCACAAATGTGGGCAAGGGGCCAACTGCCGGCGCCACGTCACCGGTGGAGCGCGCTTTGGGCAAGGAGCGCATGCGCCAGTTGCTGGTGGGCGGGGCCGAGTCCATGGCAAATCTTGAAAACATGATCGAGCGGGAAAACCTGGATTGCCACTATGTCCGTTGCGGCCGGTTTGTTGGTGCCTATACGCCGGCCCACTATGACGGCATGGCGGCCAAGGTGGCGCAATTGAATGCGGCAGGGGATGCCGGCGCCGCGCTGTTGCCGCGTGCCGAACAACGCCGCGAGATCGCCACGGATTTCTATTTCGGAGGCATGACGGTGGATCGCGCGGGCAGTGTCCACCCCGCCATGTTGCAGATGGGCCTGTTGGCCCGCTGCCAGGAACGAGGCGTTACCTTGTGCGCCAACACGCCTATGCAGGGGATCAGCCGCGAGGGCGACGGCTTTCTGGTGGCGACCAGCGCCGGCGTCATCAAGGCGCGGGAAGTGGTGGTGGGCACCAATGGCTATACCGGCAAGGCAACGCCATGGCTGCGCCGGCGCCTGATCCCGGCGGCCAGCTATATCATCGCGACGGAGGAACGGCCCGAGGAAGAAATCAGGGCCTTGATTCCCAACAACCGCACCATGGCGGATTCCAAGAGGGTCCTGAATTACTACCGTCTCTCTCCCGACGGCCGGCGGGTTCTGTTCGGCGGCCGTGCGCGCCTGTCGCAAGGTGACCCCCGCGCCTGCGCCGGAATACTGCAGCGCCAGTTGCTCGATGTTTTCCCACAACTCGCCGGCATCCGTATCAGCCATGCCTGGACGGGAGGCATCGCCTTCACCTTTGATTTTCTGCCCCATATGGGCCGGCGGAAGGGCGTACACTATATGGCTGGCTGCAACGGCGCCGGCGTGGCCATGATGACCTATCTGGGTACCCAGACAGCGCTGAAGATTCTGGATAAGGCAAATCGACCCTGCCCGTTCGATGAGTTACCTTTTCCCAGCCAGCCGTTTTATACGGGACAGCCCTGGTTCTTGCCGATCGTTTCCAGCTATTACGCTCTGCGGGACCGCATCGACCGAGCTCGCGCAGCCTAACCGCCGATAACAATGCGGCCGTGGCCGATCCAAAAGGAAGTCCCATGCTTAACGACCGCTATGACAACCCGCTAACGACCAGGTCTCAATCCGCACGTGATGCTTATGTCGAAGGTGTGGACTCCATCTTGTCAGCTAACGGGGACGGTATCGGGTTGCTGCAAGGGGCAGTTCAGGCGGATGACAGCTTTGCGCTGGCGCATGCGGCATTGGCAAGGGCCCTGCAGATTTCAGCACGGGGTGCGGAAGCGGTGGCGGCGATAACAAAGGCCCGTGCGTTGGCCGCCGGGATCTCCGGCCGGGAGCGAGGGCATATCAACATGCTCGGGCACTTAATTGATGGTGACGGCGCTTTGGCCTACGCAGCGGCGCTTGACCATCTTGCCGCTTTTCCGCGCGACGCGTTGATCGCCCAGCCTCTCACCGGAGTCTTCGGCTTGATCGGGTTCAGCGGCTTGTCGGGACGCGAGGCCGAACAACTTGCGTTCCTGGCTCAACTCGCGCCGCATTATGGCGAGGATTGGTGGTTTGGAACGCAATTCGCCTTTGCGCAGATCGAGGTCGGCCAGGCGGATCGGGCATTGCAGACCATCGAATGTGCGCTGGAGCGAAATCCGTGCAGCGCCCATGGTGCCCATGTCCGCGCCCACATTCATTATGAACGAGGAGAAACCGAGGCCGGCCTCGCTTACCTGGGTGAATGGCGGCGGGATTACCAGCGCCGGGGCGTGCTGTATTGCCACATCAGCTGGCATGTCGCCCTCTGGATGCTGGAGCGTGGCGACGCGGCGGCCGCTTGGCGGATTATTGATGACTGTGTTCGTCCGGGCAAGGTATGGGGTCCGCCGCTCAATGTGCTCACCGATACGGCTTCTTTCCTGCACCGGGCGGAGTTGATGGGCGGGGCGCCCCAGCCGGAGCGTTGGCGCGAGGTCAGTGAGTTTGCGCGGCAACTCTTCCCGAAGCCCGGCATCGCCTTTGCCGATGTGCACGCCGCGCTGGCTCATGCAATGTCGGGGGAGACCGACGCATTGGCCAAATTGATCGCCGAGCCGGTCGGTCCGGCCGGCGAGGTCGTGGCGGCGTTGGCCCAGGTTTTTGCGGCATTCGCCCGTCAGGATTGGACAGAAAGCATTGCCTTGTTAGCCCCCGTGATGGCCACGCACGAGCGCATCGGCGGCAGCCGGGCACAACGTGATCTGCTCGAATTCTCCCTGGTCGCAGCCCTCCTTAAGGCCGGTCGTCCCGACGATGCCAGGCTGACGTTGATCAGCCGTCGACCAAAGAAGGTCGGGGCACGGGCGGTGGCCGGGCTTTGAACCAGCGTTGACCGGCCTCGGCCTGCGGACGCGGCTTGTCGGTCCCTTCGATTAGCTATCAACGCAGGTTGGTATAACTCCCTATTCCGGGTTCTCGAGATCGTTTACCAACTCCTCAAAGCTCTCCTGAACGGCCTCGGCGTCCATCTCGCTGGCAGTCACAATTTCGTCCAGTTCAAACTCCGAATTCAAGGCGGCACTCATGGGGGTTGGCGCCATGATGACAAAATCAGAGACCTCTTCGCTGGCGATGGCCTCCCGTTGCGTGGATCGCCACAGGGCAAAGAGGCAAATCAGGGCCATGGAGACCGCGATCGTGTGAAAAAACGCTTGCGAGCCCAGGTGTTCCATTGCAAACGCCGTAATTGGGGCGCCAAGACTCGACCCAAGGGATGCGGCCAAGACCAGGGTTCCGCTTGCCGCCACCATTTGGCTTGGACTGAGGTGATCATTTGTGTGGGCGATGCACAGCGCGTACAGCGGCATCGAAAAACCGCCGAGCAGCGCAATCACCAGATAATGCATCCAGCTGCTAGTCTCGAAACCGGCCGCGCCGAATGAAACAGCGGCGCCGGCGGCGCAGGTGCCGATGATAACCTGGCGGCGGCCCAAAACATCCGACAGTCTGCCGATCGGGTATTGCAGGACGGCGCCGCCCAGTACCAGACTCCCCATAAAAAAGGATATCTGCCGCACCGACAGGCCGATGTTGGCGGCATATACGGCGCCCATGCCGAAGACCGCTCCCATAATCACGCCATTGACGAGGACGCCCATAACACCAAGCGGCGACACGCGGTAAAGCTGGTAAACGCTGACGGATTCCGCGGTGACAAAATCCGGCGCCTTGCTAACCGACAACAGAATGGGGATGACGGCAATGCTGACCAGCACGGAGATCAGGACAAACAATTCATAACTAGACGGGCTGGCAATGTTCAACATGAACTGACCGCCGGCCATGCTGCCCAGAGAGATCAGCATATAGAAACTGAGCAATTGCCCTCTGGTATCATTCTCCGAGGCATCGTTGAGCCAGCTTTCGGCGACAATATAGAGGCCGGCGTAGGCGAAGCCCGTGACAAAACGCATGGTCCACCAGATCCAGGGATCGATAATTACGATATGCACCAGGATCGACGTCGACGCGAGTGACGCCATGGCGCCAAAACTGCGGATGTGACCGACACGCGTGACAAATTTGGGCACCGCGGCGGCACCAATCAGCAGGCCGACAAAGTAACCGGACATGATGAGCCCGGTGGCCGTGACGCCAAAACCCTCCAGCGAAGCCCTAAGCCCCAGAAGCGATCCCTGCAAGCCATTGCCAAGCATGATCAGCCCCAAGCCCAAGAACAAAGCCCAACTGTTGGAGATTACCTGAAACAATTCATTCTACTTTCTGAATTAGTGCTGGTCCCGGTTGCTTATGCAGTACAGAATTTGCTGGGACAAGAAAATTGAACCACAACGGTCCAAGTCACGGCGTCGCGTCAAACATACCCCTCGCACATGTAAATATTCCTTACCGCGACCTGGCGCGGTGCTGCCTTCGCCTCGGAACAAGGGCCCGCGAGACAGACTGTTTTCAACGCCCAGTAGAGGCAGGATCCGGCCGCAACTTGCGCCCACCGGTACATTCAGGCGGCAGCCAAACGGCTATCAGCCATAACCGCGCGTCATTGACTTATCCGAGATATCATCTATGTACGCCCCATACGTATTGCATTGGTTTGGTGCGACCTGATTAACCGGTACGCCGTTTAGCTAAGTTATCCCCTGACAATGTGGACGTTAAATTGACCGCGCCGTCGCATGGCGTGAGGCGCGGAATAAATACCACTGTTAAAGGAATTAGCTATGACCACTGGTACCGTAAAATGGTTCAACTCCGCTAAGGGGTACGGGTTCATTGAGCCGGAAGACGGCTCAAAAGACGCTTTTGTTCACATTTCCGCCGTCGAGCGCGCCGGATTGAGTTCGCTTAACGAAGGGCAGAAGGTCTCCTACGAGCTTCAGCCGGGACAGAACGGCAAATCTTCCGCCGAGAATCTGTCCGTAGTCGACTAGATACGCTAGGCATCGCCTCCGACACCCGTTGGAGGCGATGACCGCGCGCCGCGGTGCGGCCCGCGACGGCTGCTAGGCGGTCGGTGGAAAAGAATGGCCCAATCACGGTCAGCCCTCGTCGACGATAATTAGTAGTGACTAAGCCGATAAATGGCGCAGTGCAGCGCTATGAGCTGCCTTGAACACTAGCCCGTGCAGACGATGAGCGGCACTGCTTGCGCCGATCCGACCCGAAACAGAGGATTGCCGAAATGTCAAAGTCAGCAAAATCAAGAGCCGAAGAACAGTTCGCCGCAACCCAGAAGAAGGACAGGCAGGCCTTAAGAGAAAAAGAAATTGCCCAGCAGGAACGCGCCGATCATCAGGCAAAGCTGCGGGCCCTTCGCCTGGCGAAAGAGGCGGCCGACAAGGCGGCGACCGAGGCGGCCGACGCCTAGTGTCCTGGGTCAGAAATACGTCATGTTTAGGATCGTTTTTCCGGGCCTCCGGGTAGGAGGCGCCGCGCCGGCGATGCGGGACATCGTCAAGCGGCGCCGACGCCATCCGGAGACCCGGAAAAACGACCAAGTTGGCGGCCATACAGGCCCCTCGGACGTCGTTGCGCGGTCCTAATGATGCACCACATCACGGCGGGCCACGCTCCTCGCCGAGGGACCTGTATGACCGTCCTAAACGCGACGTACTTCTGACCAGGACACTAGTGGTCTGAATCAACTAAAGCATAGGGAATAGGTTTTTCAACTTGATGCGGGCATCGTCGGTTGTAAACCGCCAATCTGCTTTGACGTTATGTTTGTTGCGCCTTTTCAGCCACGCCCGGACGTGTTGTTCAAGGGCTTTGATGTCTGGGATGCGCTGGGCCAAACAT
>JAJFGG010000022.1 GCA_021776235.1 Alphaproteobacteria bacterium
GGCATGGCACAGGCGCAGGGCCATCGCCTCGGCCTCGGCCCCCATGGGCACCAGGGCAATGGGCCGGGCCGGCTGCGGCGTATCCGCGGCCAGCATGGCCAGGCGTTCGATGCCTCCGGCCCATCCGATACCCGGCGTGGCGGGCCCGCCCAGCATCCCGATGAGACCGTCATAACGGCCACCCGCGATGACCGCGCCTTGGGCACCCAAAGCATCGGTGATGAATTCAAAGGCGGTGTGGGTATAATAATCCAGCCCGCGCACCAGGCGTTGATTCAGCTTCCAGGCAATACCCAGAACATCCAGTCCTTCGCGTACGGCGGCGAAGAATTCCTGCGATTTCTGGTTCAAATAATCAGCCATCAAAGGGGCTTCAACGATAATCGCCCGGTCTCCTTCGTCCTTGGAATCCAGGATGCGCAATGGATTACGTGCCAGCCGGTCGACGCTGTCTTTGGAAAGTCGGTCCCGATGGTCGGAAAAATATGTCACCAGGGCCTCGCGATAGGCCTGCCGGCTGTCCGGGTCACCCAAGGTGTTGAGTTCCAGCACACAGCGGTCCAGAACCCCGAGTTCGTGCAGAACTTCGGCGCCCAGGGCGATGATCTCGATATCGGCGCCGGGGCCTTCTACGCCCAGGATCTCGGCGTCGATCTGGTGGAACTGGCGCAAACGGCCTTTCTGCGGGCGCTCATAACGGAAGGCCGGGCCATGGGCGAAAAACTTCAAAGGCAAGTTCTGCTGCATCCCACCCGATATGAAGGCGCGGCAAATGCCGGCGGTAAATTCCGGGCGCAGGGTAATATCCTCGCCACCGCGATCGGTGAATGAATACATCTCCTTGCGCACCACGTCCGAGCCTTCGCCCATGGTTCGGGCAAAGACCGGCGTGAATTCAAAGATCGGTGTATCAATGTCAGCAAAGGCATAACGGTGGGCGCAGTTCAGCGCCACCTCCACCACATGGCGGTGGCCCGCCATAGCCGCACCGACAATGTCATGGGTGCCGCGCACCGATTGAATATTTGCCATGCTCGTCCTACTCCGCCTGGGCTACGGCAACTCGATCGCCAGCGGCTTGCATTTCCGCCACCTTGGCCTCGACCAATTCAACCACATGATCGACAAAGCCTTCATCGCCGATCTTGTGGTCGGCAACGCCGCGCAGATACACCAAATGGGTGCCGTGGCCGCCCCCCGTGACACCGATATCCGTTTCCCTCGCCTCGCCCGGGCCATTTACGACACAGCCCATGATGGACAGGGTCAGAGGGGTGGAGATATGGGCCAGTCGTTGTTCCAGAGTTTCCACCGTCTTAATCACGGGAAAAGCCTGGCGCGCGCAGGATGGACAACTGACAATGGAGACCCCGCGATGGCGCAGGCCCAGGGCCTTCAGAATCTCGAAACCGGCGTGGACTTCCTCGACCGGGTCGGCGGACAATGAAACCCGGATGGTGTCGCCAATACCGGCCCACAACAGACTGCCAAGACCGATGGACGACTTGACGGTGCCGCTCCGCAAAGCGCCGGCCTCGGTAACGCCCAGGTGCAGGGGATAATCGCAGGCCTCGGCCAAGGCGTGATAGGCGGCAACACAAAGAAACACGTCCGATGCTTTGACCGAAATCTTGAAGTCTCCGAAATTATTGTCTTCCAGCAACCGGGCATGGTTCAAGGCGCTTTCCACCATCGCTTCCGGGCAAGGTTCGCCGTAACGCTCCAGCAAATCGCGTTCCAGGCTACCCGCGTTGACGCCGATGCGCATGGAACATCCATTGGACCGGGCCGCCTGGACCACCTCCCGAACCCTGCTTTCAGCGCCGATATTACCGGGATTGATACGCAAACAAGCGGCGCCATTGTCAGCTGCTTCCAAGGCCCGGCGATAATGGAAATGAATGTCGGCGATGATCGGCACGCTGACCTGATCGACAATGTCGCGCAAGGCTGCCGACGAAGCTTCATCCGGGCAGGAAACCCGGACGATATCCGCGCCGGCCGCTTCCAATGCCTTGATCTGAGCCACCGTCGCGGCAACATCATGGGTTGGCGTCGTGGTCATAGATTGCACGGAGATCGGGGCGCCGCCGCCGACGGCAACGTTTCCGACCTGAACCTGACGGCAGGCCCTTCGGTCGATATCGCGATAGGGACGTAGGCTCATGATCTGTTCCCGGAAACAGGGTGAATAATTCAGGGGTGTACGATATACGACCGGACAACTCGGTGCGGGCCGGCCCGATCAATGCAATAGCAATTAATTGTCGCCAATAACAGGTAAGATCAAGCCCCACGGCGGGTAATAACAGACGGAAAATGCATCGTCAGGACATTAGGGGCTGGATTCGGTCGTGGATCTCATTTCCAGCCGTAGAAATTCGGCATTCAATCGTATGTTGCGGCGAACCTGGCCGACCGGCCCCAGAGCACCCAACGGCTCACCATCCACTATGATCTCGATCGCCCCGGCATTGCCCGTCATCAGTATCAAATCGTCGCGGTTCGGGGCGTGATAGCTATCGCCGGCCCGCAACATGCGGGTCAGAAGTAGTTCATTGTTCGCGCCCTGGACCTGGACCCAGGACTCGGCGCGTGCGCGCAGCACCACCCGGACATTGCGGTTAGAGGCGCCATAAGCCTGCGGACGATTGCCCAGACCGTCTGTTGCCACCGGCTTGAATGTCCCGGTGGCCTCGCCGTCGGATGGGCTTTCCCCGGCCTTTTCGGGCAGCGTACGGGGTGACGTCGACGGTGCGGCGGGCGGCGGCGGCGGGTCAATGGCGGCCTGGACCGCCGGCGTGGCCGGGGCCGCTTCAAGATTGCCAGCCCCTTGCGAGGCGGTGTCAGGCTGTGGCGCGGCGGATTGCAGCGCGGCTGGTTGCGGCGCGGTTGGTTGCGGCGCGGCCGGCTGGCTCCGCGCGGCGTCTTCCGTGGTCGTGGCGGGTACCGCTATATCCTCAGGCAACGGCTGGCGCGCCTGATCCACGACAGCCGGATAAACCGGAGACAGCGGATTATCAACTCTCGCCGCCAAATTTGCAGAGGCCGGCATATCCCCGATGCTGACGCCGGTTCCGGCCATCGCCGTCGCGGCGGGTGTCTCGGCCGTGCTGACAGATGTCTCGGTCGAACTGGCCTGGGTCTCTGCGGTACTGGCCGGGAGGCCAGTATCCACGTCGGCGGCACTCCCGTCCCCGTCGGAGTCAGGTTTCGCCGTCATCGCGGCCTGGCCTACTGTCCCAGAGTCAATAAACGGTGCCGCCGCTTGCATTGGCTGCTGAGGCGTAATCTCGGCTGTGGCATCGGCTGGCGCCCCATCCGCTACGCTAGACGGGACCGCCGGCGCCTCTGCATCAACCGGAGCACCGGTGACATCCGGCGCATTTGCCTGTGGTTCGCCAGCCCTTGTGTCGGCCATGTTTGCTACGGGCTCGATACTCGGCATCGCCGCCGCCATATCTTTACCGGCAGCAGCATCAGCAACCGGCTCGCGCGGGGGCGGCGCCGGGACCGCATCCGCTGTATTCGCCGTTTTCGCGCTGTCCGTAGTATCCGTCGCCGCCTGATAGGGTGCCAGGCGTTGCGGCGGTTCGGCCACCGCTTCAATCGGCACAAGCCCCTGCTGCTCCAGAAAAATCCAACCGCCATAAACCGCGCCCGCCACTAACAATGACACCATTGCCAATCGCAGGCCCGGGCGGCGTGCCTCATCCAGGGGTTCGGGTATAACTAAGCGGCGCTCCACCGGTACAAGGGTCGCCTCACGCTTGAACTGGCGGATGATTTCATCGCCATCAAGATTTAGAAATTCGCTGTAAGTACGAAGAAAACCAATTGCATATGCCGGCCCCGGCAAAGCATCGGTACGGCCCTCTTCCAACGCCTGCAAGTGCGTCCGTTGAATCCTCAAGGTGCTGGCAATATCCGCCAGGGAAAGCTTCTGCCGCTGCCTTTCGGCCTGCAATTCAGTGCCGACGCCGCCGTAGACCTCCTCTTCGCCCGGTTCCACGATCTGTTGCAAGTGCAGGCCGCGTGCGTTCCCTCGCCGCCAGCCATCCTTGCCGTCCCGTGGTTCATTTTCAGGCCATTCATCCATAATCTTTCGATCAGTCATGGCAGCTTCTTTCAGATCAAATCTTGCTGGCGGAGACATAAATGCCGCCGCCCAGGGTCCGCGCACCGCCGGTTATTGCCGCGGCAAGCCCCTGTGGATAACTTCACTATAACTTCTAACAGTTAAAAAAAACTCAAGCAAACGCAATAGTTTATATGGCGACGCCATGGTCTTCCGCGAACTTCGTCAAGGCCTCGCGCAGGCTATGTTCGGGGGAATCATAAAAATCCTCCATAAATGCCTGCAACGCGGCTAAATCCAGGCTGCGGACCATCATCTTCACTGCGCCAATGGAGGCCGCGCGCATGGAAATACTGCGCAGGCCCAGACCAATCAGGGCCATGGCATCGATGGGCCGGCCCGCGGCCTCGCCACATAGGCTGACCGGCACCCCGGCGGCACTGCAACGCCGCACAATATCGCGCACAATCGACAGGGCCGCCGGGCTTAATTCGTCGTAGCGGTTAGCCAGCCGTGGATTGCCCCGATCCGAAGCGAAGAGAAACTGCATCAAATCGTTGCTGCCGATAGAAACGAAATCGACCATCGGCAATAGGGCGCCCAATTGCCAAGCCAGGCTGGGCACCTCCAACATGGTACCGACCTGAAGCGACGACGGGCCAACTTCACCCATGCGGTGCTGCCGCTCGACTTCGCGTTCCAGCAAGCCGCGCGCCGCCCTGAATTCGGAAACTTCGGCGATCATGGGAAACATAATCGCCAGGGGCCGGTCCGCCGCCGCTTTCAGCAAAGCCCTAATCTGCATGCGCAGCAGGACCGGTCGATCCAGGGACAGGCGGATCGCGCGCCACCCCATGGCCGGGTTCTGTTCGTCGTCATAGCGGGTCAAGTAGGGCAACATCTTGTCGCCACCCACATCAAGTGTACGAAAAAGCACGGGCCGTCCCCGGGCCTGATCCAGCACCCGGCTATAGAACTCGGTCTGTACGGACACCGTGGGCAGAGTAGCCCGGACCATGAAATGCAGCTCGGTCCGGTACAGGCCGATCCCATCGGCCCCGGTCTCATCTAAATGAGGTAAATCCGCCAACAATCCCGCGTTCAAGTTAAGCTGGATGCGGGTTCCATCCTTGCTGACCGCGGGTTGGTCACGCAACGCGGCATATTGCGCCGCCTTAGCCTGACGCAGTTCCAGATTAGCGCCGAAGGCTTCCAATGCATCTGTGCCCGGGCGCACGAATAATTGTCCGTTGTCACCGTCGACGACCAGGTCGTCACCGCTTTCCACAATGTCGAGCAGTTGGTCCAACCGACCAATGACCGGGATTTGCAAAGCCCGGGCAACAATGGCGACGTGCGAGGTCGGCGAACCCTCTTCCAGCACTAAAGCCTTAACCCGGCCGACATCGTAGTCCAGCAATTCAGCTGGGCCCATGTTCCAGGCCACCACCACGGCCTGATCCGGCAAATCGTCATCGGCCATCTGGCCGCCGCTGACGGTCAGGTGACGCATCAGCCGATTGGACAAATCTTCCAGATCATGCAGCCGTTCACGCAGATAGGCATCGCCGATTTCCGACATCCGGGCACGATTTTCAACCTGAACCCGTTCCACCGCCGCCTCGGCCGTCAGGCCGCTTTGAACCGCTTCGTGCATCCGGGCCATCCAGCCCTTGTCGTGCGCGAACATCCGGTAGGTTTCAAGAATATCACGGGATTCACCGCCAGGTTCCGCGATGGCCGCCTGCAACATGCCGTCGACCTGAATGCGAAGCTCTGCCACGGCGGTGTTCAGGCGCGCCGCCTCGACATCGATATCATCGGCAACGTGCTGTTCCACGACAATACGGGGTTCGTGCAACACCGCAACGCCACGGGCCAAGCCTTCGTTCAGGGCCAAGCCGGCGATGCGCCTCGGCAGGCCATCCGCACCCAACACTCCGGCGCCTGGAATCTCTTCCTGCAAGGCGCCGCCCACCATTTCCGCCAGGACCATGGCGATGGTCTGCATCACCTCGACCTCGTCATTGGAGTAGGAGCGGTTTGTGCGGTTTTGCAGGACAAGGACGCCGACGACCCGGCCGCCACGCAGCACCGGCACCCCCATCAGGGAATGATAATCCTCTTCGCCTGTTTCCGGGCGGGCTGCGAAATTGGGGTGAGAGCGGGCCTCGGACAAGGCAACGGGCCTGGCCAGTTGAGCGATCTGGCCAACCAAGCCTTCGCCGACCCGTAAGGTGGTTTCGTGAATTGCGCTCCGCTTCAAGCCTTCGGTGGCAAACAGTTCCAACGCACCGTCGCGCAATAGATAGATCGAGCAGACCTCGGCCACCATATTGGCGGCGATGGTGACGACCAATTGATCCATCCGTTCCTGGGCCGTGCCTGGACCGGCCATGACCTGGCGCAGCCGGCGCAACAGGATGCGCGGCCCCGATGGTGCCACTGGACCGGCGGCGTTCACGTCAGCGGCTCCCGCCGAATTCTATCCGCCACGGGGATCAGGGTGATATTCGTAGGCGTGCTCAAACGGCGTCCAACCCATATGCAGAATGCAGGCTACGCACGGCCAGCTCGGTATATTCAGCTCCGATCAGAACCGAGATCTTAATTTCGGAGGTTGAGATGGCATGGATATTGATGCCCTTGTCAGACAGCGCCGCGAACATCCGCTGGGCCACGCCGGCGTGGCTGCGCATGCCGACGCCGATTACGGAAACCTTGACGACATCGCCATCGGAAATGATTTCCTGAAAGCCGATAGCTGCCTGATGCTGGACCAAAATTGCCTCAACCCGGGGCAGATCGCCCCGCGTCACGGTAAAGGTAATATCGGTGCGAGAACCATCGGGCGAGGCACTTTGAACGATCATGTCAACATTGACATTGGCCTCGGCCAAGGGGCCAAAAACTGCCGCCGCCACCCCTGGCCGGTCCGACACATGCAAAAGGGTTACCTTGGCCTCGTCGCTGGCATAAGTAATACCACTGACCACCGCTTGTTCCACGATTTCATCCTCGTCAACAACTAAAGTACCGGGAGTATTGTTAAAACTGGAAAGCACCTGCACCCGCACCCGGTGGTTCATGGCCAGTTCGACCGATCGGGTTTGCAGCACCTTGGCGCCCTGGGACGCCATTTCGAGCATTTCTTCGTAGGTCACTCTATCAAGCTTCCGGGCCGCCGTCACGATGCGGGGGTCGGCGGTGTATACCCCATCGACATCCGTGTAGATGTCACAGCGATCCGCTTGAATTGCGGCGGCCATGGCCACCGCCGTGGTGTCGGAACCACTGCGCCCCAATGTGGTGATGCGATTGTCTGCGGCCAAACCCTGGAAGCCAGCGATGACAGCAACCTCTCCCGTCTCCATGCGGCGGATAATATCAGCACCGTCAATGCCTTCGATACGGGCGCTGCCATGCACGCCGTCAGTGCGGATCGGTATCTGCCAGCCCAGCCAGGAACGGGCTGGTATGCCCTTTTTCTGCAACGCCATGGCCAACAGGCCGGCGGTGACCTGTTCGCCGGAGGAAACCACGGCATCATATTCCCGCGCGTCATGCAGGTTGCTCATGGCCTGGGTCCATTCAATCAATTGATTGGTGGTGCCGGCCATGGCCGATAAAACCACCGCGACCTGATTGCCGGCGGCGGCCACTTTGGACACCGTTTCTGCAACGTTAAGCAGGTGCGCCACATCAGCCACTGACGTGCCGCCGAATTTCATTACAATACGTGCCATACCCTCACCTGGCGGCTCCAGCCGCCCACTGCCGCCCACCCACCAAATCAGTGTCTTCGGTGGGGCGGCTATACATACTCAAAGGTCTTGACGCTTACAAGGGACGGAGACAGCGGCCTGGCATGGAATTGTTTATCACCCAAGATCGGTTTAGACCGAAAATCTGCCATTCAGGGTGGTATGGTCGCCGCGTTCAAGGGATTGGCAAATTTCGGCAACCGCCCCGCCGCCGTCAGCAATGCCTGGCCCGCCGGGGTAACATGCACCATCGCCCCGATGCCTTGCCGATGTTCGCGGCTCAGCAGTTTCCGGTCAATTGCATCTTCCCAAATGGTAAGCCGGGGGCAGGACGTCCGCCATGCCGCCATTACGTCGTCATAGCTTCTAGGCTGAACCGAGACCCATTCGACGAGATCCAGGATCAAAGCCTCTTCCGCCGCCGCCATCAATACGTTCTCCCTGGCTTGCGCTGTCTATCGTCCTCGGATAGTACAATAACCAAATGCAGAAAGCAGGAAATATGGGCCCCGCGGCAAGCATCGACCCGGCTGAAATCGATCGCTTCGAGCGGATGGCGGCGCAATGGTGGGATGCTGATGGGCCAATGGCGCCTTTGCATCGTCTCAATCCAACCCGTTTGCAATACAGCCGGGCGCAGCTATGCGGCCATTTCAACCTGGACGCCGACGCTCGTCGACCCCTAACCGGACTGCGGCTCTTGGATGTAGGCTGTGGCGGCGGTCTTCTGTCGGAACCGTTCGCCCGCATGGGAGCAACGGTCATGGGCATCGACGCGGGTGGCGAAAATGTCGCTGCCGCTGCTGTACACGCCAAAGCTTTGGGGGTCGAGGTGGACTACCAGGCCATGGCGGCGGAGGATTTGGCCGCATCCGGCGCACAATTCGATGCCGTCGTCAGCATGGAGGTGATCGAACACGTCGCCGACGTTGCCGCCTTCATTGCTGCCCTGGTCGATCTGACCCGGCCTGGCGGCGCATTATTGTTGGCAACGTTGAACCGGACACCGCAATCCTTTCTTACAGCCATCCTGGGCGCCGAGTATGTGCTGCGCTGGTTGCCGGTGGGCACCCACGAATGGCGGCGCTTCCGCAAGCCAGCAGAACTGGCCCGGCATTTGCGCCAGGCCGGCGCGAATTTGCGGGATGTCACCGGCATGCGCTATCAACCGCGCCAAGGGGAATGGCGATTATCGCGTGATACCGGGGTGAATTATCTGGCATATGCCGTCCGGCCGGCCTAGGCCAAAGGCGCATTGGTAGCCCCGACCGGAAGTGCGTAGCATCAGGGACCCAGGACCCCGACGGGCTCTAGCCGTCAGCCTGATAATCGTCCGGGAAAAAGTCGCGCACATAGCTACTGTTCAGGGCGTAAGCAAAGCACGAATTACGCAGACCGGGACTGAGGGAGCGTCGGCCGCTGTCATTGGGGTCCATGTTTTCCACGACCTCGAACAGGGACTGCATGGCCGTGGTCGCCATCTGCGCCAGCATTTCGTTCAAATGAGTGCAGCCCGCCACTCCGCCCAAACGCTCGCGAACTGCACGATTCCAGCCAGGTCCAATCTTCAGTCCCTGCAGACGGCTATAATTTGGCGCTGCCTTGGGACAGGGACCATGCGCGCCCACATCCATCTGGGCTTCCGCCGCCCTGACCACCAGATCCGTGTCGATGGTCAGGCGCAGCCACATATCGTGCACCGGCTGATCCGCCGTGCGCTCGCTGTCCAGCATGCTGTAGTCGTCTTCCTTAACGTCGGTGATATGGCCTTCAATATCCCATAGGCGGTCCTGGCGTTCGTAAGCCCGTAATTCAAGATTACGGGTATGGGATAAGGCGCGCGGCGCGGGATCGCTTAGAGGCAAGGGAAGCTCCTGAAAAATTCCAGATATTTGACGAAATAAGTAATGGAGGCGGCCGTCGCCGAGCCGGCCATGACCTGCTGGGATCGGTTTAGGCTGTAGCCGCGATCACGGTTTCGGCGTCCTCAGAGGCACTGTCAGCCGTATTGTCGGCGGTACTGTCGGAGGTAATTAGCGGTTGCGACCAAACCTCGATAGGACTGCTGGTCGGCAATGCCCGTTCGTAGCTGTACTCCCAGTTCAACGGATCAGAAAACAGTTTCCGCAAAAGCTGATTATTGCTGCTATGGCCAGTACATTGACCTGCGAAATGCGCCAACATCGGTCCGCCCGCGAGATAGAAATCACCAACGCAGTCCAATACCTTGTGGCGGACGAATTCATCGCCATAGCGCAAACCACCTTCGTTCAGGATTTCGTTGTCCCGACCGACCACCACGACATTATCCAGAGAACCGCCTTGACCCAAACCCAGATCCATCAGCCGGTTAACGTCGTGCTCGAAACCGAAAGTACGGGCACGGCAAATGTCCCGTTTGAAGCCGCCGTTATGCAAATCGTAAAAGCCGGATTTCTCTGCGATCGCCGGACTGTCGAAATCAATCTCCAGCGAAACCGAGAACCCGTCGGATGGCACCAATGCGGCCCGACGTTTGCCATCCTCGATCTCCACCCGGCGCAGAACACGGATCCAACGACGCCGCGCCTGTTGCGGCGCCAGACCAGCACATTCAATCAAGAAGACGAACGGCGCCGAAGATCCATCCATGATGGGCACTTCCGGACCATCCAATTCAACCCGGACATTATCGATGCCGCACCCGGCCAACGCCGCCATCAAATGTTCAATGGTACTCACCTTCACGCCGGCGGCATTTTGCACGGTAGTCGACATGACCGTATCGCTGACCGTATCCCAGTCCGCCCGCACGTCGGCAGCGGCATTCGCCACTGTATCCTCGGGGGCAGCCAAGGCAGACTGCCGAATATCCGTACGGTGAAAGACTATTCCCGAGTTAGCAGGAGCCGGACGCAAACACATGGCAACCTTAATGCCGCTGTGCAGGCCGACGCCCGAACAATTGATTGCATTTTTCAGCGTATGTTGCTGCTTGGGATCCACGTTTACAATTCCGCCTTAAACCTACCGTCCGGTCCGAATATTTGCTTCATGCTTCTCGAATATTCTCGAAATTTGAATACTCGCAGACTGTTAAGCGTTCTACTCTGTCGTCCTTTGCACACTTCGCGCCATCTTCCGCGCCCGCAATCGCCACACCGCGCTGTCGGTTATATGCGTGAAATGGAATTATCCTTAAAAGAGAGCACCTTGGGGCATGTTATTAGCAAGCGATCCCAAGGTGCTCAAATCAAACTTTATTACATTTCATTACGACGCCAATCCATTGAAACATGGTTAATGCAGCGGGTTGGCACCGCCATCGCCCTAATTGGCCTGCCGCCGCAAAAATGACGGAATTTCAAGCAGATCCTCTTCGGTTTGCGGCGGGGCCAGGGGCCGGGACGGCTCCGGCGGTGTTTGTTCCGGCGCGCTGGCCTTGGCTTGATCGTCGGCTGCTGGCATGGCCGGCGGTGGGGTTTCCACATTGACATCAGGGGCTATCGCCCGGCGCATTCTTTCCGGGCTGGGCGATTCGAACCGCGGCTGTGCCTTGACCGACACCGTTGGAGAAGCCGGCTTCGACACAGGTTTCCGCCGGAACAGCGAAAAGCCCCGGCCTTTACGTTTCGCCGGCTGATCGGTTGGGTTCAATGCTTCTGCTTCCGCCAGAGGGTCCGGTTGTTGCAACAAGCTGCGATCTTTTTCCGGCCGGCTGGCAGGGGGCGCGATAAATGGCCCCTCCTCCATATTGGCGTCGGTCATCGGTTGGGCCACAGGCGCCATTGGCTCGGGCTCCGCCTGGGGCGGCTTCGGCGCCGGGACGCCCTGGCCAAAGCTCAAGGGCAAAACCGGCGGCATTTCCGTCTCGGCCGGCACCATTTGCATGGCCGTTTCAGGCAGGCTCTCAGGCATCCCGTCTACCGCGGCCGTGTCCGCCGCCACCTCGGTTTCGGCGGTCGGCGGGGCCGGCGATTCAGCTGCCGCGGCGACTGGCGTGGCCTCCGTGGGCGCAGTATCCGTCTCGCTCGGTATGGGGCGTCCGGATACGGCGGCCAGGCGTGGCGGTGTGATCAACGGGCGCTGGGCGCCTGCCTCGATCTCGATCCCAGTCGCCACGACAGAGACCCGCATGCGTCCATTCAGGCTGTCCTCCAGCGCCGAGCCGACGATTATATTGGCGCTTGGATCCACCTCCTGGCGGACCCGGTTTGCGGCCTCGTCCACCTCGTACAGGGTCAGGTCCATACCGCCGGTGATGTTGATCAAAACGCCACGAGCGCCCTGCATGGAAACATCATCCAGCAACGGGTTTGAAATTGCCGCCTCGGCCGCGTCGATGGCGCGGCTTTCACCTTCCGCTTCGCCTGTGCCCATCATGGCTTTACCCATCTCCGCCATCACGGTCTTGACGTCGGCGAAATCCAAATTGATCAAGCCGGGCATAACCATCAGATCGGTGATGCCCCGGACACCGGAATGCAGCACATCATCGGCCATGGAGAAGGCATCGGCAAAGGTGGTTTTTTCGTTCGCAATCCGGAACAGATTCTGGTTCGGAATCACGATCAGGGTATCGACGAAGGTCTGCAATTCCTCGATACCCCGTTCCGCCGAAAGCAATCGCTGCCCGCCTTCGAACTGAAATGGCTTGGTCACCACGCCCACGGTCAGGATACCTTGGGCCCGCATGGCCTCGGCGATGACAGGCGCGCCGCCGGTGCCAGTACCCCCGCCCATGCCGGCAGTGATGAAGGCCATATGGGTGCCGGCCATGTGGTCAAGGATCTGTTCGATGGCTTCTTCCGCCGCGGCACGGCCAACGTCCGGGCGGGCACCACAGCCCAGACCCTGGGTGATGCCCGCACCCAGCTGGATGCGCCGCTCGGCCGTGCTTTGTGACAGGGCTTGGGAATCCGTATTGGCGACAATGAATTCAACCCCCTCCAGACCGGAGGAAATCATGTTGTTGACAGCATTGCCGCCGGCACCGCCGACCCCAATTACCACGATACGGGGCTTCAGTTCTGTCAGTTGCGGGGCATTTAGGTTGATGGTCATGGTTCAGGTCTCCTTTACCTATCGGCTCCGGTGCGCAATGCGATACTGCGTCGGTTGGTTAAAATGGCCTTGGATTTGGTGGGCTCGGATAAAACTTCGTCTGTTACACAATTGGCCGGCGGCATAATCGTCGGGTCCACCCGTGTTCTCTTTGACATCGGTACAACTGGTTTCTTCACGGCTAAAAATTCTCCTTGAACCAGCGGCCGAGGCGGTGGATTCGCCCCGCGCCCGTACCGGTTTCGCTGATAGGTTCCATGTCTTGCTGGCCAGGTCCGTGCTCGGCATACGCCAACAGTCCGGCCGCGGTGGCAAAGGCCGGCCCTTCGGTCGCTTCCGCCAGGCCGTGCACGCCCAGGGGGCGGCCAACCCGAACCTGTTTATCCAATACACGGGCCGCGTGCTCCCGCACGCCGGTCAGCAGAGCGCCACCACCGGTCAACACCGCACGCCGCCCAGCGGTTCTCGCCAGACCGGAAGCCTGTAATCGATCGCGCACCAGTTCCAGGGTTTCTTCGATCCGGGGCTGAATGATGCCGATCAACATGGAGCGTGGAATTTGTTGCACAGCATCGGCGCCGCTTTCACCAACCCGGGGTACGCTCACCATGGCATGTTCATCATCCGGGCCCGCCACTGCGCTGCCGTGTAACGTCTTCAAGCGTTCAGCATGAGAGCTGGAAGTAGATAGGCCGCGCGCAATATCGCTGGTCACATGATTTCCGCCGACGGGTACCTGATCCGTATGGATCATATGACCGTCGTAGAAGACGGCAACATCGGTACTGCCGCCGCCCATGTCGATCAGGGTTACACCCAGATCCATTTCATCCTCGACCAAGGTCGATAAGCCAGAGGCATAGGACGCCACGACCAAAGCCGCAATTTCCAGATGGCAGCGTTCTGCCAACAGTTTCAGATTCCGCAATGGACCCACGGCGGCAGATACCACATGCAAACGCAATCCCAGACGGGAACCAAACATGCCGCGTGGTTCGCGATAGCCTGGCGCGCCGTCAATGCAATAGCCGGCGGGAATGGCGTTCAATATTTCCCGCCCTTCGCTGCTGCGCCGGGCCAAGAGATGGGCCTGGGCCAGGGCCCGTTTCAGATCGCGCTCGCCAATCTCGTGCCCGGCGATGTCGGTTTCCACGTCGATCAGGCGCGAGGCGGGCCGCCCGCCGGAAAAACTCAACAGCACGCAGTCAACGCGTTCCTTGGCCATGCGTTCGGCCGCATCCACGGCCCCACGCACGGCCTCCTCGGCAGCGTCCATGTTCACGACGGTGCTCGCCCGCATTCCTTTGGCGACTTGATGGCCTATACCAATTACCCGCATGCCGCCGGCGCCGTCGGATCGGGCGATAAAGCAACAGACCTTGGTGCTGCCAATATCCAAAGCGGTGATCAGACCATTTTTACCGACGGCCATGTCAGGTTTCCTTCCCGTTCTTATTTTTTCTGGCCACCGCTTCCGGTGTCAGGCGCAAAACCAGGCGATCCGGCAGCCGCAGGTCTATGGCCGCGACATCCCGTTCAAAGATTCGATGCTCAGCAGCCAGTTCGGCCAACCGGCTCCAGGCGTCCGCCGGCTGCGCTTCGGGCAGGTGCACCTTGATGCCGTTCTTCAAACGCACGTCCCAACGACGTGAACCAATCCGTACCGCCGCCCGAACCCGGGCAAACAACTCCGGCTTTTGCGACAACATGTCGATCAAGGCGGCTGCGGCGGTCGGCGCGTCCTGGCCGACCACAACCGGCAAATGTGCAAAGCGTGCAAGATTGCGCCGGGTGATCGGTTTGCCGGAGCGATCAATCAGGACCTGCCGCCCCTTGTGTTGCCAAAGGGCCAACACCTTACGCTCGCTCAGATGCACCACGATGGTATCGGGCAGTCTCCGTTCGACTCTGGCCGTTTCGACCCAACCCAACTGCAGCAGTTTCCGACGCACCACAGCCGGTTCAAAATCCAGAATCGACTGGCCGTTGCGCACACCCATTGCGGCCAATACCTGCCGCTTGCTGGTTTCACTCCGCCCGGTGACAAACACATGCTGGACAGTCAGGCCGGCTGACACGATCTGACGTTCGATCCAGGCTGTCAGTTCGGTGCTTGCGGTGGTTATTGTCCGGCCCACAATGCCGCTTTGCTTTAGCTGCCAAGCGCCAAAACCCCACCCGGCTATCATAATGGCAACGACCAGCAGCGCCGCCTGACGCCGCCGTGGCGACCAACGCTGGGCCCGGCCGCGCCCCGCCCGCCGGCGTGTTGGCGCCGCCTTGGCGTTTTCCGGCCTGAATATCTGCCTCAACGCGCGCATCCGGCATCCTCCACCATCCAACCCACCAAGGCGGTGAAGTCAATATTGCAATGGGCGGCAAGCTCGGGCACCAGCGAGGTCTGCGTCATGCCCGGCTGAGTATTGACCTCCAGCATATAAAGGGCGCCTGGCTCTCCCGCTGTATCGTCATAGCGGAAATCGGCCCGGCTAACCCCGCGGCAGCCCAATGCGACATGGGCCTGCTCGGACAGGGCCAGAGCCCGGGCGTAGCTTTCCGGATGGATTGGCGCTGGTATCAGGTGCCGGGAGCCACCGGCGGTGTATTTCGCATCATAGTCGTAGAAACCGTCATCAGTCTCGATCTCGGTTACACCAAGGGCCCGGCCGTCCATTACCGCGACGGTCAGCTCCCGCCCAGGAACAAAGCGCTCGGCCAGAACCTCATCGCCGAATTGCCAGTCCGGGCCAATGGGGGGATTGTTATCGCCATCGCGAATGACCCTGACACCAAAGGTCGAACCTTCGTTCGGCGGCTTGACCACAAAAGGCCGGGGCAGTGGATCTTCCGAGTTGACCGCCGCCACCGTGGTCAGGCAGCTTTCAGCGCAGGGGATGCCGTGGGCTCGAAATATCTGCAACGACGAAGGCTTATGCATGGCCACGGCCGAGGCGCGGACACCCGAATGAGTGTAGGGCAAAGCCATAAGTTCCAACAGGCCCTGGACGCAACCGTCCTCGCCCCAGCGGCCATGCAGGGCGTTGAATGCGACCTCTGGCTTCAGCGC
>JAJFGG010000023.1 GCA_021776235.1 Alphaproteobacteria bacterium
ACCCTACACCGACCCCCGGGCGCTCGGACGCGCGTTAACACGGGTCTATGTTCTGTAAACGTGGTCTAGGCGCTTGCCTGTAAATGTTCCTGCAGACGGGGCAGCAGTTCGGCGAAATTACAGGGACGGTAACGGATGTCCAATTGATCCTTGAGAATATGATCCCAACCATCCCGGCAGGCCCCCGGCGAGCCTGGCAAGGCAAACAAATAAGTACCGCCCGCCACCCCGGCCGTGGCCCGGGACTGGATCGTCGAGGTGCCGATGAACTTGAAACTGATGTGGCGAAAAACTTCGCCAAACCCGGCGATTTCCTTTTCGTAGACCTGGGCGAAGGCTTCCGGGGTGACGTCCCGGCCCGTCACCCCGGTTCCGCCGGTGGAAATGACCGCCTCTATCAACGGATCCGCGATCCAGGCACGTAATTGCCCGACGATCGCGGGCACATCATCCTTGACGATGGTCCGGTCGGCCAGTTCGTGTCCGGCCTCGGTTAACCGCGCTACCAAAATATCTCCCGACTTGTCGTCGGCCATGGAACGGCTGTCGGAGACCGTCAGAACGGCAATGTTGACGGGGCGAAAGGTAATCTTCTCGTCAATTCCTGGCATTGCGCACCAGCGCCTCCGTTGTATTGTCCAGGTTGAAATAGATCGGCCAATGGCCAGTTGCCGCCGCATCCAGAGACGGACTGTCCTCGCGCAGCCGTTCCCGGTAAATCCAGAAATTGGTCAGCACCCGTTCGACAAACAGCCGGCTTTCGCGCCAGGGAATGCTTTCCACGAACAGCAGCGGATCGCCTTCGAATTTGGCCTTGCGCAGCCATTTGCGCAGGTTGCCAGGACCGGCGTTGTAGGCTACGGCCAGACGGAACAGGTCGCCCTTTATCATTTCGTCCTGCAATAACATAGCCAGATACTTCTGGCCCAATTCGAGATTGAATTCCGGATCATAGAGTTTCGACTTGTTGCCCCAGCGCAAGCTGCGGTCGCCAGCCACGAAGGACGCGGTCCGCGGCATCAATTGCATCAGGCCACGGGCGCCCACGCGGCTTTTGGCGCGGGCGTTGAAGCCGGATTCTTGGCGCATGAAGGCAAAAACAAGAGCCCGGTCCACGGCAAAGCCATCTGCCGGCTGCCACGGCGGCATGGGAAACAACGCCTGATCATAGGGCCGATCGTCGCTGCCGCGCACGCCTTTGGCCATGCGCAGCTGCGTCGCCGGTAGATTCAATTTATGGGCCAGGGCCAACAGGGCGGGGCCGCTCGCATGATCGCCACCCAGGTAACTACGACGCAGTTCCCGTTCCGCCAGATACACATTGCCCACCTGGACCAGGGCAATGGCGCGCCACGCGCCGGGAGTGCTATTGACCAGCTGCATGCCATCGGAGGTCAGGGGCGGCGCTGTCCATTGCAGATCCAGATCGACACCCAATTGCCGCGCCGCGATCAGACCGTAAAATGTGCGGGGATGCTCCGCCGCCAATTGCAGCAACGGGTTTACCCGACCCGGCCGCCGTCCGACCAGATGGGCCCGTGCCGCCCAGAACGCGCCGGCCGTGCGATTCCAGGCGTCGGCCGACGGCGCATACGCCAAAGCCTCGAAATGCCGGGCTGCCAGATCGATCTTTCGCAGGCGCCAGGCGGACAGGCCGGCAATCCAGTCCGCATTGGAGAAATGAGCGCGTGAGCGGTCCGCGGCCGGGCCAGCCAAAGCCAGCGCCCGTTCAGCATTGCCGCGATAAAACCACCTGGCCGCCACAAGGTTCAGCAATGCGTCCCGTTCGGCCACATCCAACAACCTGGCGACATCCTTGCGGGCCAGATATCTCTCTGACTGCGTCAGAATTTCGCGCCGTACGTTGCGGCGAATTTTCGCAGCGATCTGGCGTACACGACGGCGTTGGGCCGCGCTTCGCTTGCGGGGCGAACGATAACCGGGCCTGGGCGTAAAATCAGCATAGCCGTGTGCGGACCGGGGACCTACCGGTGCGCGCGGGGCCCGGTAGTTTTTCGGCCGTCGACGTTTCGCCAGCCGGTACACCCTTTTGGCCCCCGGATGATCGGCGTATTCGGCCAACCAATCCCTCAATTCAATATAACGGGCGCGGTATTTTCTGGGGTGCATCAAACGCTGAAACAGCACGTGACCCAGCAAGATATCATTATCCAGGGTTTCGATCTGACGGTCCGCCGCTTTCCACGCACCGGCCTTTTGCAAAGCGAAGATGCGCCGGTAAGCCAGAATGTCCGTACGGCCCAAAATCTTCGGCAGGCCCACATCCCGGATTGGGTCGTCCGACGCTATACTGTTCGGCGGGGCAATTGGTGCCGCCGCCACACTCGTCTGCACCGACTGGGCCGAGAAGGACCCCGCTAGGCAAAACACCATGGCCAAACCGACGGCCCGCCTCGGCGTGCAAAGGCGCCAGGTAGCGCGTCGGTGGTTATGATCGTGGACCTCCGGCATAGGGTCTGAAAATAGACCATCGGGCCAAACCCGACAAGATGGCCAATCCCCATAGGGCACTACATGCAACAGTTAAACGAAATGCAAACACCAGATATGGACGTCAAGTTATATCTTTTAGCCGCGCCTTGATTGCAAGAAGGTCTATCCAGGCCAACCTTTTCAGCGCCGGTTGGCGCAGAAGGTAGGCGGGATGAAAAATTGGTATGGCGGGGATGGTGCCTCCGCCGTCAGTGTCTTTGCCGCCGTTGGGCGAATAATCAAACCAGCGCCCGCGCATACGGGTTATGCCGTCGCGACGTTCCAAAAGTGTGGCGGCCGATGTGCCGCCCACAAATACCAGTATCCGGGGTGCCACCAACTCTATATGCCGGCGGATAAATGGCAGGCACATGGTGGTTTCATCGACTGTTGGCTTGCGGTTGCCGGGCGGACGCCAGGATAGCATATTTGTGATATAAACGCTGCTGCGATCCAGCCCGATAGAGGCCAGCATCCGGTCAAGCAGTTGCCCGGAGACACCGACAAACGGCAGACCCTGGCGATCCTCGTCGGCGCCGGGGGCTTCACCGATGAGCATGATCCCGGCGGCCGGATTGCCGGCACCGAAAACAGTATTGGCGGCGGTCTTTTTCAGTGGGCACAGATCGAAATTTTCCATGACCTCCCGCAAGGCAGGCAAATTAGCCGCCCCCGCCGCCAGGTTGCGGGCAGAGGACTCGGCCTCAGTCCGTCCTTGCAGGGCTACCGCAGCGGGCCGGCCAGCAGGCACAGAAGCGGGTTGGCGCGGTTTCTGTGACGGCGTTGCCACCTGGGCGCCGGCCGCCGGTGCCATCGATACTGTCTTGCTTTCAGCGAAACGATCTACCGGTGCGGTGCCGATGACCTCGTCCACGCCAGCATCAATATAGAAGTTCAGTGCCGCCAGATGATTCGGGATATGCTCCATGACAGGAATTTAGCACGGCTTGGGGATGTGAAACAGCGCGTGTGGCGCACGCGCGCCAGGGGATCCATACCGGGGCCATTGACCCGCCGGTTGGTTCGGCGGCATAACGGGCCATATTCATAAGCTGGTTCAATAAGGATGGGTGCCATGGAACGCGAATCGATGGAAGTGGATGTGCTGATCGTCGGCGCAGGGCCGGCCGGGCTGTCCGCGGCGATCCGTCTGATGCAGATGGCCGACGAGGCCGGTGTCGAGCTTTCCGTTTGTGTGCTTGAAAAAGGTTCCGAGGTCGGGGCCCATATTATGTCGGGCGCGGTAATGGAGCCGCGGGCGCTGAACGAACTGATCCCTGATTGGGCTGAACGGGGCGCGCCCTTGAACGTACCGGTGACGGCCGAAAAGTTCATGTTTCTAACAGCGGCCAGTTCGATTCCGTTGCCGAACTTAGTGCTGCCCAAGGCAACCCATAACAAGGGCAATTACATCATCTCACTGGGTAATGTTAGCCGCTGGCTGGCGGAACAGGCCGAGGCGATGGGGGTTGAGATTTTCCCGGGGTTTGCCGCCTCGGAACTGTTGTTCCACGACGATGGCCGGGTCAAGGGCGTGGTTACCGGCATCATGGGTATCAATGCCCAGGGAGAGCAAAAGCCGGCCTTTGAGGCGGGCATGGAACTGCACGCCAAATACACCCTGTTCGGCGAAGGTTGCCGGGGCTCGTTGTCGCAACAACTGCTGAAGCGTTTCGATTTGGACAAGGATTGTCAGCCGCAGACTTATGGCATCGGCCTCAAGGAACTTTGGGAAGTTCCCGACGATGTGCACCGTGAAGGCCTGGTGCTCCATACGGCGGGTTGGCCCATGGACAATGCCACCTATGGCGGATCGTTCCTCTATCATCTGGACAATAATCAGGTGGCCATCGGCTTTGTTATCGCGCTGGATTATCAAAATCCGTATTTGTCACCGTTCGACGAATTTCAGCGCTATAAGACCCATCCCGAGATCAGCCGCCACCTGAAAGGGGGCAAGCGTATCGCCTATGGTGCCCGGGCCCTGAACGAAGGCGGTCTGCAATCCATACCCGGCCTGGTATTTCCCGGCGGCGCCCTGATCGGCTGCAGTGCCGGCTTTATGAACGTGCCGAAAATCAAAGGCAGCCACAACGCAATCAAGACCGGTATGTTGGCGGCCGAAGCAGCCTTCGAGGCAATCCAGACCGCGAATGCAGCTGGTGAAGTGCTGCCGCAGCCGGTGCTGGAAAGTTATCCGGCCGCCTTGCGTCAATCCTGGGTCTGGCAGGAACTGACCGCGGCCCGCAACTTTCGCCCTGCATTCGCCAAATGGGGCTTGATTGGCGGCACCCTGTATAACGGCTTCGATCAGTTCCTTGGTGGCCATGTGGGCTGGACCTTGAACAATCCGCATCGAGATCACGAAAGTCTAAAACCGAAGGATCAGTGTCGGGTTATCGATTATCCCAAACCAGACGGAGTCTACAGTTTCGACAAGTTGTCCTCGGTCTTTATCTCCAACACCAACCATGAAGAGGATCAGCCGGTGCATCTGCGCTTGGCCGATCCAAATATAGCAGTGGACCACAATCTGGCGCTTTATGATGCGCCGGAACAGCGCTATTGTCCGGCCGGGGTCTATGAAATCCTGACCGATGACGATGGCGGCAACGCGCGGTTGCAAATTAGCGCGCAGAATTGTCTGCATTGCAAAACTTGTGACATCAAGGATCCAACACAAAATATTACCTGGACAGTGCCGGAGGGAACGGGTGGCCCGAATTATCCAAATATGTGACCCGTTGCCCCGCCTTGCGGCATTGCCGGCGGTTGCCGTGCTGGCGCTGGGGTTGTTATCGGGTTGCGCCAATTCCGCCTCCGAGGGGAACGGAAAAGCGATGGATGCAACGGCCGGGGCACCGGGTCGTTCTTCACCGTTGGGGCATTATTTGTCGGCGCGTCTGGCTCGTGACGAACAGGATACGGCCCGTGCGGCGGATTTTTATACTATCGCGCTTGAGGCCGATCCCGACAATCAGGCCCTATTGCATAGAGCCATGGTCATGGTGCTGGCCGAGGGGCGCGTGCAGTCGGCCATCGAGTTGGCCAAACGCCGGATCGTGCACCAGGATAATGCCGCGATGGCACGATTGATTTTGGCGACGGACGCTATTGGCGCTGGCGAACTGTCAGTCGCGCGCATGCATTTACTACGTTCTTCCCGCGCGGAGTACATGTCCTTGTTGCAGCCGCTGTTGTTGGCTTGGGTCGAAGCCGGCGACAACCAGTTCGATACGGCCAAACAGACCCTTGAACAGCTTCGCAGCCGGGCCGTCTTTGCACCTTTTCGGGCCTATCACACCGCCCTGATTAGTGATTTTGCCGGCCATGACAAGATGGCGGCGGCGGCTTTCGAGGAAACCCTGAAAAGCAGCGCCCGACGAGTCACCAGGGTGACCGAGCATTACGGCGGCTTTTTAAGCCGTAGTGGCCATCGGGATGAAGCATTGGCGCTATTCGATCGTTTTCTGGCGCGGCTTCCCGGCAATCCGGTGATTGGCCATGCCCGCGATCAATTGCGCCAGAACAAGACACTGATGCCGCCCATAAATTCGGTGGCCGAAGGCGTGGCCGAGGCCTTTTTATCTGCCGGCTTCGCCATAACTGGGGCACAGGGGGGGGAAACAGCAAGAATTTATGCCCACCTCGCCTTGCTTCTGCGCCCTGACCTGGATGCGGCGCGCATGCTCCTGGCCGAGATTTTGGAGAGCCAGGGACGGTTTGACGATGCCATCACCGTCTATGGGCAGATCGCGGAAAGTTCGTCCTTTCACTGGAATGCCCGCATCCGCACGGCCGCCGACATGAATAGCCTGGATCGGATTGACGAAACGATCGCCTTGTTGCGCAGCATGGCAAAGGAACGTCCCGATGATACTTCGGCGCTGATTACAGCGGCTAGAATTCTTCGTTCCCAAGAGCGTTTCGACGAAGCAATCGACGCATTTGGAGAGGTAATTGCGCGAATCGGCACTCTGCAGAAACGTCATTGGAGGCTTCTGTATGAACGGGGTATCGCCTTGGAACGTTCAAATCGATGGAAAGCCGCCGAAGCAGACTTCCTGAAGGCGCTGGAATTCAAACCTGACGAGCCCAGAGTACTTAATTATTTGGGTTATTCATGGATTGATCAGGGCCTCAATCTGGACCGCGCCCGCGGCATGATAGAAAAAGCCGTTTCGAAGCGGCCCAACGACGGCTATGTGGTGGATAGTCTGGGTTGGGTATTCTATCGTTTGGGCCAATATGACGAAGCCGTCAAACATCTGGAGCGCGCGGTGGAATTGCGGCCCCAGGACCCGATCATAAATGACCATCTTGGGGATGCCTATTGGCGCGCTGGACGCAAGCTTGAAGCGAATTTCCAATGGAGCCATGCGATCGCACTTGGCGCCGAGGAAAAATCGATTCCCGGCATCCAGGCCAAGCTAAGCAACGGCCTTGGCCCGCCCGAAACCCTGGGCGGGGACAAGACCGGCAAAAGCGAAAACGGTGGCTGAGCCGGGGATCTTGGCGGCGAAGGCGGGCGATGACGGGCAATGGCCAGCGCGCGCAAAAATCAACCTCTATCTGCATGTTACGGGGCGGCGGGCGGATGGTTATCATTGCCTGGACAGCCTGATTGTTTTCACCAGCCTGGGCGATACCGTTAAAGTCGAAACCAGTGACCATCTGGCGTTAACCATAGATGGACCTTTCGCTGCCGGGCTGCCCGTGGATCAGAACAATCTGGTGTTGCGGGCAGCGACATCGTTGGCACAGGCCGCAGGCATTCAGGCGCGGGCGCGGATCAGCCTGCACAAGACACTACCGGTGGCAGCAGGTCTTGGCGGCGGCTCGGCCGACGCGGCGGCGACCCTGTTGGCGTTGCGGTCGCTGTGGCAATTGGCCGTCGACGATAGTGTGTTGCATAGTCTGGCGGCCGGCCTGGGGGCGGATGTTCCGGTTTGCCTGACCGCCCGGCCCAGTCTGATTGGCGGTATCGGCCATGCGGTCCGCCAGGCGCCGCCGCTGCCGCGCTTCGCATTGCTTTTGGTCAATCCCGGAGTAGCCGTATCCACTGCGTCCGTTTTCAAGGGATTGCAAAATCCTTTTCCTCCCAGCACGCCCTGGCGGGAAGGCAGCGGCGAGGTGGCGGCACTGGCGCAGACCTTGGCCGAGCGCCGCAACGATCTGGAAGCCGCCGCCCGTCGATTGGCTCCGGTCATCGGCGAAGTCATCGAAGCGGTGGCGGCGCTGCCCCATTGTCGGCTGTCTCGGATGTCCGGTTCCGGCGCGACTTGTTTCGGCCTGTTCGATAATTTGGCCCAGGCCGCGTCGGCTGCGGCTATATTGGCCGCGGCGCGGACCGATTGGTGGGTAAAAGCCAGTGCGGTCGAGAGGCTAGGGTAACTTTGATGACCATTGGCGCAATGCCGTCTTGGAACGGGTACTTCGGCTGGCTCCGGACGCCGTGGAGCCTCCTGCCGGTTCTGTTGCTGCTAGCCGCCTGCGAAAACGAACTGTGGAACCGTAGCGAGCTGTTGAATCCTTCCATTCTGACCGAAGGCGACAGCGATATCGCCCGTACATTTGATCAAGCAACAATCTTACTGCCACGGCGAAACGGCCTGGGGCCGTTGGCGGGAAAGTTGTCTGATAAGGCCGTGCGCAAGTATCTTTCCAACCTGCCTTCATCCAGGCGCTATCCAACAATACTTTATTTGCACGGCTGTGCCGGCCAAGGCGACTTGGCGCCGTTGCAAGCTTTTGCCAAAGCCGGGTTCGCCGTGATCGCGCCAAACAGTTTTGCGAGGCGTTTTCGTCCCTTGCAATGCCGCCCTTCGGAACGCACAGGCGGCCAGAATATTTTTGTCTTTGATTTTCGTCTGGTGGAAATCAGTTATGCCCTGCAGCGCATGGCCGCACTGCCCTGGGTCAACAACGAGCGCCTGTATCTGGTCGGCACCAGCGAGGGCGGCGTCGCCGCGGCCCTGTATCGGGGCGAAGAGTTCAGCGCCCGGATTATTGCCCAGTGGACCTGCCACGGAGCGCCATTCATTCGCGGACTGGCGGCGCCGGAAGGGGAACCGGTATTGGCAATCGTACGCAGCGACGATCCCTGGTATCAACCTGAGCGGACGGCCGGACAGTTAGGCGATTGCAGCGCCTTCTTCAAGACTCCCAACCGCTCCCGCTCGTTGATCATTGACGGCGGTGCGGCACACGATGTCTGGGGCCATTCCGGTGCAATGCGCGCGGCGCTGGATTTCCTGGCTCAGCAGTGAG
Source organism: Alphaproteobacteria bacterium (assembly GCA_021776235.1). Lineage (GTDB taxonomy): Bacteria > Pseudomonadota > Alphaproteobacteria. Next base: position 8,764 of record JAJFGG010000023.1, read on the forward strand.
ATCAGGCCGCCGTTATGCCGGCTTCGGCGCATCACGCCAACGGCTTGGTATCACTGCACCTTGGGATCAATGTCGCGGATTGGCACTGGATGTTGTGTCTTCCGCTCGTCCCTCCACGATCGGCGCCTCATCGGCCGCATGCTCTCGGCCGCCGATGGCCACCAAATGGGCAACCATTGCGCCGAGACCGGCGTCGGCTTCCAGGCGCGCCGGCAAGGCGGGCAAATCATCGCGCACCTTGGCCAGCCAGATGTCCGTCCATTCCGGGCGCACCAGGCGAGGCAGCCAGATAGCTTTGGAAAAGCCGGCGATGGGAATTTGCCGCACACGGCAAACGTGTGCCGTGCCGGAATAGAGCGGCCCCTCCACCGGTTTGCCGGCAACGGTTTCAAACAAAAGATCATAGCGCCGCCGCCCATCGAATACTTCACTCCGACCGTCGCACCTTTCTCTGTCCTGATAGCGCAATACCGCCTGATAGAGCGCACTGAAAGGGTCCGTGGTGCCGGGCAAGAGGTTGGCGGGCACAGCCTCGCGCTTGTCCTCTGACGCATTCGGTTGCGCCGTGAACCGCAAACCATCCGTATTCGTGTATTCGATGACAACGGAGCGCGCTTTGCCGGACCAGACACCTGTTGCCGCATACTTCGACGGCTTCGCCATTTGTTCGGCAATTTTCCCTAGAACATCGTTGTGGCGTCTGAAATTGGTCAGAAAATCCAGCACGCCTTCGCTGCGGGAATCACTTCTGATATTATATTTTTTTCCGTCAGAAATGATTGTCAGATCAACAGAACCTGCGAGAATCCCCCCCAAGTAAACGTTATAGGCCAACTCGATATGCTGCGGCCGCGCCGTTTTGCTATCCGCAGAACCAGGCAAAGCCAGGCTGACGGCGAACAGGGGGCATATGGCCAGACATATGAATGCAACTTTTGCTTGAGAAATATGGGTCATCATCAGGAACAGCAATATGCAAATACGTGG
>JAJFGG010000024.1 GCA_021776235.1 Alphaproteobacteria bacterium
TCTGCTAAGGACCCTGGGCGATGCGATCCTGCGGTTACAGCAGGAACGCGGTTATACATTTTGCATGATCGAACATGACATGGATTTTATTTCGCGCCTTTGCGATCCGGTGATCGTCATGGCTGAAGGCACGGTCCTGGCACAGGGCAGCGCCGACGAAGTGAAAGCCAACGAGCAGGTCATAGAGGCCTATCTGGGCACCGGCATGAAAAACAAGCCGGAACCGGTCCGGTGAATGATCCAGAAAATTATTTGGTTGGAGAACACCTGACCGGCGGTTATGGCGGTGCCGATATCCTGCATGACTGCAGTATCGGCGTCGGTCGCGGTGAAATCGGAGTAATCGTCGGCCCCAACGGTGCCGGCAAATCCACGGCCATGAAGGCGGTCTTCGGTATGCTCAACCTGCGTCAGGGTTCCGTCCGCCTGGACGGCGAGGATATCACCGGTCTGACGCCGCAGGCCCGGGTTGCCAAAGGCATGAGCTTCGTGCCGCAGAACCGGAATGTCTTTACCTCCATGTCTGTGGAGGAGAATCTCGAGATGGGCGCCTTTATTCGCCGGGATGATTTTGACGACACCATGCGGCAGGTGTTTGAACTATTTCCCATCCTGAAAGAGAAACGCCGCCAGCCGGCTGGCGAACTTTCCGGCGGTCAGCGCCAACAGGTCGCGGTGGGACGGGCTCTTATGACCCAGCCGAAAGTGCTGATGCTGGATGAACCCACGGCGGGGGTTTCGCCAATTGTTATGGACGAATTGTTCGACCGGATTATCGAGATTGCCAAAAGCGGCATCGCCATTTTGATGGTGGAACAGAATGCCCGGCAGGCGCTGAACATCGCGGACAAGGGGTATGTCCTGGTGCAGGGACGCAACCGGTATACCGATACCGGTGCCGCATTGATGGCCAATCCGGAAGTTCGCAAAGCGTTTCTGGGCGGCTAGAACAATGGATGGCATACTGAACGCTCTTTTTCTGTTGTCCAATTTCGTGCTTGTGCCCGGCATGGCATACGGTAGCCAGCTGGCCATTGGCGCCCTGGGCGTCACCCTGATCTATGGCATCCTGCGCTTTTCCAACTTTGCCCATGGCGACACCATGGCGTTCGGCACCATGGCCACAATTCTGGCCACATGGGCGCTGCAATCCTGGGGCGTTTCGATCGCACCGCTGCCCACCGCTATTCTGGCTTTGCCGTTTGGCATTGTCTGCACGATCCTGCTTTGCCTGGCTACTGATCGCTGGGTGTACCGGTTCTATCGCCGGGAGAAAGCAGCACCCGTGGTCTTCCTGATTGCCTCTGTCGGCGTAATGTTCGTCCTCAACGGCCTGGTACGTTTCATAATCGGCCCGGACGATCAACGCTTCGCCGATGGTGAACGCTTCATCATGAAGGCACGGGAGTTCAAACGCCTGACCAATTTCAGCGAAGGTATCGCCTTCAAGACCTCGCAGGGTTTAACCATCTTGACGGCGGTGATCGTGGTGGTCGCGCTGTTCTGGTTTCTGAACCGGACCCGCGCCGGCAAGTCCATGCGCGCTTATTCCGATAACGAGGATCTCGCCCTACTCTCCGGCATCAATCCTGAACGGGTAGTGATGATCACATGGATCATCGCCGCCGCGCTCGCCACCATCGCCGGCGTCCTTTATGGGCTGGACAAGAGCTTCAAACCGTTCACCTATTTTCAGCTTTTATTGCCGATCTTCGCCTCGGCCATCGTCGGCGGCCTGGGCAACCCGCTGGGCGCCATCGCCGGCGGTTTTATTATCGCCTTTTCAGAGGTCACGGTTACCTACGCTTACAAGAAATTTCTGGCCTATAGCCTGCCCGGCGATTGGGCACCGGATGGCTTGGTGCAATTACTATCCACGGACTACAAGTTCGCGGTTTCGTTTGTCATTCTCGTATTGGTGTTGCTGTTGCGGCCGACAGGCATATTTGCAGGTAAAACCGCATGACCCGGGCGGGCCAGACAGTCCCCATGAATGGAAACCTGCGCGCCATTGCCATGTTCGTCGCGATGTTCGCTGCCTTGGCCGCGGTCGGCTTCATTCAAAGTTGGTCCCTGGCCCTGGCGATCCTGAATCTGTGCCTGATATCAGCGGTGATGTCTCTTGGGGTCAACATCCAATGGGGCTACGCCGGGCTATTCAACGTGGGCGTAATGGGGTTCGCGGCGCTGGGTGGGGTTACCGGGGTGCTCATCTCGGCCGCGCCGGTGACGGCTGCCTGGCGAGCCGGCGGCGGCGGCATCGCAATCGCCCTCGCGGTTTCCCTGGCAACCATATTGGCGGCGGTCTTCGCCGGCAAGCGCATGGCCGCCGGCCTGCCTCGAAAGCTCGTCCTCACATTGATCATCGTCGCCGGTTATTTTCTGGCGCGGTTCTTTTTTGATCCCGCCATTGAAAGCATCGAAGCCGTCGAGCCGGCCAAAACTGGTTACCTGGGCGGCCTTGGGCTGCCGATCCTGTTTTCCTGGATCGCTGGCGGGTTGCTTGCCGCCGCCGTCGCCTGGGTCATCGGCAAGATCGCACTGGGCCTCAGGTCGGACTATCTGGCTATCGCCACGTTGGGAATATCTGAAATCATTATCGCCGTCCTGAAGAACGAGGACTGGCTTACCCGCGGCGTGAAAAATGTCAGTGGCCTGCCCCGCCCGGTACCCTACGAAGTTGATCTGCAACAAGCCCTTTGGTTCCAGGATTGGGCGACGCGCCTGGGTGCTTCACCGGTGGAGTTCTCCTCCATATTTGTCAAATTGAGCTATGCGGGCCTGTTCACCGTGGTTCTCCTGATCGTGCTCTGGCTGTCCCAGCGGGCCTTGAATTCGCCCTGGGGCCGTATGATGCGGGCGATCCGTGATAACGAGCTCGCGGCCTCTGCCATGGGCAAGAACGTCACTGGGCGCCATCTCCAGGTTTTCGTCCTCGGCTCGGCCGTGGTCGGTATCGCCGGCGCCATGCTGACCACCCTGGATGGCCAGTTCACCCCCGCCTCCTATCAGCCCCTGCGCTTTACATTCGTCATCTGGGTGATGGTCATCGTCGGCGGGTCGGGAAACAACTGGGGCGCCGTCCTGGGCGGATTCGTAATCTGGTTCTTCTGGGTCGAGGCCGAGCCCATGGGTTTATGGTTGATGGATCTGCTGACCGCGGGTTTAGCGGAGGATAGCGGCCTGCGGCGGCATCTGCTGGATAGCGCCGCCCATATGCGCCTGATGACCATGGGGCTGATCCTGTTGCTGGTGCTTCGCTTCAGCCCGCGCGGCCTTATTCCGGAAAAATAGCCGCCGAAGCTGCGAACCAATCTAGACCACGTCTACAGAACATAGATCCGTTTGATGGCGCGTGGAGGTCATTCGGGTAGGCGTTTTGCGCAGCGCGTAGTGGGACTACGGGCAAGCAAAACAACGCATCCGAATGGCCTCCACACGCCACCGAAGGCCGCGCGTCCCAGCGCCGTGGCGTCGTTGAAGGTTTTGCCCGTAGTCCCACTACGCGCGGCAACCTTCGCCTAGCCACGAAGCTGGGAAGTGCGGTCAAACGGGTCTATGTTCTGTAAACGTGGTCTAGTACTCCGCATCATTTAATTCGAGTTGTTAACTGTACAGGTATTGAAGTCCGTTTCTTTAGATGATTCGATGGTTACCGATTCGAATTATCACGGTGGTGCATGATGTCACGGAAGAAGTATGTGGTCGAGCTTTCGA
>JAJFGG010000025.1 GCA_021776235.1 Alphaproteobacteria bacterium
GATCATGCTGAGACCAAGGCCGCTGCCCTTGCCCACATCCTTGGTGGTGAAGAAGGGCTCGAACGCCTGCGCGATGACCTCCGGCGGCATGCCCGTTCCGGTATCGCTGATCGCCAAAAGCACATACTGGCCCGGCACCACGTCGTCCTGTGCGGCGCCATAAGCGTCGTCAAGACGGGCGTTCGAGGTCTCGATGGTCAAGCGTCCGCCTTTCGGCATGGCGTCACGGGCATTGATCGCCAGATTGAGTATGGCGCTTTCCAGTTGCCCGGGGTCAGCTTCACATTGCCAAAGGCCGTCGCCGCCGGCCAACTCAATCTCGATGGTTTCGCCCAGGGCGCGAAGCAGCAGATCCTGCATGCCCATAAGCTGCTGGTTGACGTCGATGGAAACCGGCTGCAAGGGCTGCCGGCGCGAGAAGGCCAAAAGCCGATGGGTCAGGTCGGCACCGCGCTCGGTGGCCGCCAGAGCGCGGGCCGCGAAGTTAAAAATCTTGTCATCACGCTCGGTCCTCTCAAGCAATAGTTCCAGATTGCCCATGATAATAGCCAGCAGGTTATTGAAATCGTGCGCCACGCCGCCGGTGAGCTGACCGACCGCCTCCATTTTCTGCGCCTGGCGCAGCTGTTCCTCCAACCGCAGGCGTTCGGTCACATCCTGAAAGCTGCCCAGGATCGCATTCTCGCCGGCATAGTTGATGCGCTGCATGGAATGCATGGTAGAAATACGCGCACCGTCGGCGCGCCGCATCTCGAGCGACGCCTCCGCGATAAAGCCCTCCGCTTCCAGCTTCGCGGCCCGGTCTTCGCGATCATCGGCCTGCCAGAAAAACTCCGAGACCTTGCGTCCCAGCAAAGTCTCCGTCGGCAGCCCGAGCACGGAACCGACCTTGGAATTGGCGTATAGTATCGTACCATCGGCGCGCCGGGTGATGAGCAGGGAAACCGGGGAACCTTCGGCGATGGCGCGAAAGTTCCGTTCGCTTTCGCGCAACGCTTCCTCGGCCTGCCGGCGCTCGGTGATGTCTTGGGAAATGCCAAAGATCGATATCAATTTACCGTCAGGGCCGAATTCGGGCCGACCCTCGTTGCGAACGAGGCGGATCTCGCCGTTCGGCCGGACAATCCTGAATACCAGTCCGTAGGGCTCATTCTCGGCCACTGCGCTGTCTCGTGCCCGGATTACGTCCGGGCGGTCATCATGATGAATACAGTCCATGACCTCGCGGTGCGTCAATGAGGTCTTGGCTGGATCCAGACCCCATATCCGATACATTTCCGTCGACCATTGAGTCTCGCCTGACTCGTGCATGACACGCCAATGGCCAATCTTGCCGATCCGCTGCGCTTCAGCCAGATTGCGTTGGCTTTCTTTCAAGGCCCGCTCGCGTTCGCGCAAGGCGTCTTCGGCCCGTTTGCTCGCTGTGATTTCAGAACTGGAACCGCGGAAGCCTCTGAAATTCCCATTTGCGTCAGAGTATGGCGCACCGCTTGTCCGAAGCCAAATTTTGCCGCCGTCCGGCGCACGGTAGCGCCAGAATTCAACATCACGGAAGCGCCGGCGTGCTTGCATGCATTCTTCGACAAGCTTCAAGGCATCCTGGGCATCAAAATCGGCACCGATCACTTCCCGAGGTGTTCGTCCCACGAAAGCATCAAGATCCAGGCCAATGCTCTGCTCTGCAACGGGTGTGAGATAGGTGTAACGCAGATCCGCGTCCGTTTCCCAAAAGAAGTCAGCACTGGCATCGGCAAAATCCCGGAACCGTTCTTCGCTGTCTCGGTGTTCTTGCACAATGCGAATGAGGTCCCGCCCATTTACCAGCAGGCCCAATGAGATGGCGCCAATACTGAGCAGCGCAACGAACCAGCTATATTGCAGATGCAGATCGCGCATGAATTCCATGGCATAATGCTCGCCTGTAAACATGGGAACAAGATGCATGGAGGCTAAGTCGACGAGATAGAAAAGGGCCACAATCAGCAGTCCAGCCCCGACCGCCGCCAGACCAAAACGCGCTGATGATTGTAAGATCTGGCTGCGCATTTTGACGAAATACGCAAGCGTGTAGACGATCAATCCGACGACGGCAAGGTCGATCACGGTCATTGCCCAAGTCGATTGCCAAATCATCGAGCGCTCCATCGGATTTTGCCGCGTCCGGTCCTTACCAGATCGCTTCCTGTTTCACCCTCGCGGCAATTATCAATGACGACAAGCGCGCTCCGCCCGCACTGTCACCAGCAAGTTAGCCTCGTCTCTGAGCGGTAGCTTTACGATCAATGCTCAAATCCTTGTTGATGAGGACGCCATAGTCTTCTGCGGCGCGGTCGATGCTGATCAATCCGTCGGTGACATCGGCCAGCACCTGTTCCGGGTCACGCAATAGGGGTTCTCCATAACCTCCCCCAGCCGGGCCGACACAAACAAAACGATCGCCGGCCTGGACCGCCGTATGGGGTACTTTCGAGGGTAATTCGCCGCCTTTCCCGTCCACCCGGTCCAGGCGCAGACCGGCGGAACCGCCTTCCGAGCCGCCCCGGAAGCCCCAGGGCGGGAATTTATGGCCTTCCCCCTCGATCGATGCGGCGCCGTCGGAAAGATAGACAAATTCGCGAACAGAACCCAGGCCGCCGCGCCATTGCCCCGCGCCACAGACATTTTCCCGCAGTTCATAGCGGTCGACGCGCAGGGGCAGGTGGGATTCGATGTCTTCAATGGGGTTGTTGCGGGTGTTGGCATACAGGGTATCGACCGCATCCATGCCATCCTTGCCGTCGCGGCCGCCATAGCTGCCCTCGAAAATTTCCATGTGCACCCAATGCTCGGAGTCCTGCAGGCCGGTGAAGGCAATGACGCGCAAATTGCCGATGCCGGCGGAAACCTGGCTGGGCGCCACGCCCGCCAGCGCCTTCATCACCGTATCGGCCAGTTGGTTGCCAGGGCAAAAGCGGGCAATGGTCGGCGCCGGGAAGATCGGATTGGCCAGGCAACCCTCGGGGGCGACGATCTTGATGGGCCGTACCAGGCCGTCATTGACTGGAATGTGGCCATGCACGGCGGTATCCAACAGCACCGAACGCACGGTCAGCCAGATGGCGATATCAACGGTTCCCTGCAGGGGCATGTTGATGGGTTTGTCAGGGATCTGGGGTGCGGTGCCGGTCAGGTCGACCACCATCTCATCACCGGAAACCGTTACAGCGACCGCCAGGGGCAATTCCCTGCGGCTGGGGTCCGGATCATCCAGATAACCGTCAATATATGTAACCGCCGAATAGGTACCGTCGGGCAGGGCCGCGATGGCCTGGCGCATCAGACGTTCCGCATGGTCCATGACGTTCTCGCAAGCGGCCTGGAAGACCCCCTTGCCATACCGGTCGATCAGTTCCACCAGGCGTTCGGCGCCAATCCGGGCGGCGGCGATCTGGGCTTCCATATCGCCCACCACCAGGTCCGAGACGCGGATGTTATCACGCAATATATGCCAGACCGGTATCACCTTCTCGCCACCGTCGTAAACCTTGATGGCCTTGAATTGCAGGCCTTCCGCATAGGCGTCGATCGCATCCACGATGCCGCAACTGCCCGGCGTCAGGGCGCCGATATCCAAATGGTGCGCCGTAGTGGCCGAAAAGGCGATCAGTTCGCCGTCGTAAAACACCGGCACGATAAAGCCCACGTCGGGTACATGGCTGGCGCCGCTATAGGCGTCATTATGCATGATGACGTCGCCGGGCCTGAGGCTTTCGCCGCGGGCGGTCAGAATTTTTTGCATGCCACGGATATAGCCCGGGATTGGCCCCGATTGCAGGGGCGTGGATTGCGCCGATTCCGCCAGGCCCCGGCCCTGAATATCAACCAGACCAGCGCCGAAGTCCTCTGATTCCCGGATAATCGAGGAATAGGACATGCGCATCAGCTTATAGCCCATTTCGATGGCGATATTTTCCAGGGCGCCTTGAATGACAGAGGCAGTGACATGGTCGACTGCCGGGGCATTTTGCGTGGTTGCGTTCATGTTCAGGCTCCTGTTTCGATCAACAGATTGCCGCTCGCCTGGGCCTGTGCCCTGGCGCCGGGGGGAATGACGGTGGTGGTATCCTTTTGCAGAACAATGGCGGGCCCCGCGAAGACTTGCGAAATGGGCAGTTTGTCGCGGGCATATAAAGGCGTCGCCACGGCCCGAAGTTCCCCATCCTGGCGGAAATAGCATTGAACACTATCCAGCAAGGCATCGTTGAGATCACCTCCCGGCGTCTGGCTGGGCAGCTCAATCTTGGCCATCTGGCCGATGCCGGTAACGCGGATATTGACGATCTCGATCGGGTTGTCCGCGAACACGTGGCCATATTCCGTGGTGTGGATTTCCTCAAAGGCGCGGAAGATCCCGTTCAGGCACTGTTCATCGACCGGGCCGTCGGCGATGGGCACCCGCAATTCATAGCCCTGACCCACATAACGCAAATCGCCGCTGCGTTGATAGGCAACAGCGCTATCGTCCAGGCCATCTGCCTTGAACTGGCTGGCCAGAGACTCGCGCATGGCCTCAAAATCACGGCTCAGGCGCTCGCCGTCTACATTGCCACTGGTCTGGAATTCAGTGCGGATGGCGTCGTATTTCAAGTCCGTGGTCAGCAACCCGGCAGCGGAAGTAATGCCAGGGTAAGGGGGAATGATAACCTCCGGAATACCCAGGTCGCGGGCCACTTCGACGCCATGCAGGGGACCCGCGCCGCCAAAAGCGACCAGGGAAAAATCGCGGGGGTCATGGCCCTTTTGCACAGTGCGGGAGCGAATGGCGTTGGCCATATTGGCATTGATGATGGTCAGCACACCGTCGGCGGCGGCCTCCACCGTCATGTCCATCTTTTCCGCCAACGCGCCCATGACGTCGGCCGCGGCAGCTGCGTTCAGGTTCATCTCCCCGCCGAGAAAGTTGCCGGGCTGCAGGCGACCCAAGACAACATTGGCGTCGGTCACCGTGGGCAGCGTTCCGCCACGACCATAGGCCGCCGGACCGGGCAGCGCGCCGGCGGATTGCGGCCCGACGCGAAAGGCGGCGCCTGCGTCCAGATGGGCGATGGAGCCGCCGCCCGCGCCGATGGTGTGGATATCGATCATGGGCGCCATGACCGGATAGCCGCCGATCCAGGTATCCCGTGCCGTTGCTTCGGCGAACTGGCCGTCGACCACCAGTCCAATGTCGGCGGACGTACCACCCACGTCAAACGTGATCAGGCGACTACGCTCGGCGCGTTCACCACTCATGGCGCCGCCCAACACTCCCGCCGCCGGTCCCGACAGCAGGGTAAGAACCGGCCGTTCCGAGACCATCGCCCCCGTCGCGACACCGCCGTTTGATCCCATGACGTGCAAATCCGCATGGAAGCCATTGGCGGCAAGGGCTCTCTCCAGTTCACGCACGTAGGTCCGCACCTTGGGTCCGATGAAAGCATTCATGGCGGCGGTGGTGAAGCGTTCGAACTCCCTGAACTGCGGCGATACGGCGGATGAGGTGGTGACGAAACAGTCGGGATACTCTTCCTGAATGATCGCGGCGGCCCGTTCTTCATGGGCCGGATTGAGATAGGAAAACAGGAAACACACCGCGATGGCCTCGACCTGGGCCGCCCGCAGCTCTCGGGCCGCGACCCGTACCGCGTCTTCATCCAGCGGGGTCAGCACGGCACCGTCGGGCGGCGTCAGGCGTTCGGCGACAACCTTGCGGTGACGCCTTTGCACCAAGGGGCGGTCCTGCCAGGGGATGTCCTGCATGATGGAATAATGCTGCGGCCGTTGGTGGCGGCCGATATGTAGAATATCGCGGTAACCGGCCGTAGTGACCATACCCGTCCGGGCGCCCTTGTATTCCAGCACCGCGTAGGTGGCGATGGTGGTGCCGTGCAGCACATGGTCGACGGCGTCGCGTTCCACATTGAAACTTTGACAAATCTCGGACAAGCCCTGGATCACCCCCTTGCTGGGATCATCGGGTGTGGTGGGAACTTTATGAATGGCGACGGCCTGGCTTTCCGTATCGCCGTACATCACGTCCGTAAAAGTGCCGCCGACATCGACGCCGATCAGTTTCATGCTACGCTTTATCCCTGTTATCTATTCCGGCGGCAAAATGGCGCCGGCGGTTCCGGTGATCAGCCCGTACTGGTCCGGTTGGCGGTGTTCGGCGAAGTTGAACACCGTGTTCTTATAGTGATTGCAGGCGTCCAGGTCGCAATCGGCGACCACGAGTTCATCATCCAGGGTGCGGCCCTGGGCCACGATCTCTCCCGTAGGCGCGATAATCAGGGTCCCGCCCATCATGTCGCAGCCTTCTTCACGGCCCGCCTTGGCGACGCCGACGACCCAGGTCGCGTTCTGGTAGGCGCCCGACTGCATGGACAGATTATTGTGCAGACCGGCCAGATGGGTCGGCTCAAAACCCCAGGGCGGCTCCGTCGCCGGCGTGTTGTAGCCCAGCATGATCATCTCGACGCCCTGCAGGCCCATCATGCGGTAGGTCTCCGGCCAGCGCCGGTCATTGCAGATGCACATACCCATGATGCCGCCCATGGTGCGCCAGACCGGAAAGCCCAGATCGCCGACATCGAAATAGGCCTTTTCCAGATGCTGCCATTTCCGCTCCGGCAGATATTCGGTGTGGCCGGGCAGGTGCACCTTGCGGTACTTGCCCACGATGGCGCCGGACTTATCAACCAGGATGCAGGTATTGAAGTGTCTGGTGTTGCCGTCTTCTTCCAGCAGTTCTGCAAAGCCCAGGCAAAACCCGATGCCGTATTCCGCTGCTTTTTGAAACAATCGCTCGGTATCCGGTCCGGGCATGGCGGTCTCGAAATACTGGTCTATTTGCTCCTGATCCTGGAAATGCCAGCGTGGAAAAAATGTGGTCAAGGCCAGTTCCGGAAAAACCACCAGATCGCAGCCACGTTCATGGGCGCGATCCAGCAAGCTCAGCAAACGGTCCACCACCCGGCGGCGGCTTTCATCGCGTGCGATAGGCCCAAGTTGCGCCGCCCCCACGGTAACCATTCGATTTGATTTCGCCATTGACCCTATCCCTGTCGTTTGCCCCGTATTCTCACTCAAGCTGGCGGGAATGGAAACAGCCGTTATGATCAGCGAAACCATATGTGTGAGGGCAAAATGGATTACGGCATATCATTTCCGCAAACCCAGATCGGCAACGACCCGGGCGTCATTCGTAATTTCGTGCAAACGGCGGAGGCATTGGGGTTTGCACGGCTGACCCTGGTGGATCATATCCTGGGTGCCAAGGATGCCCGCGATGCGCCCTGGGCCGTGCACTACACCATTCAATACGGCTTTCATGAGCCCATGACCCTGTTTGCCTGGATTGCCGGATTTACCAGCGAAATCCAACTGGTAACGGCCAACGTGGTGCTGCCGCAGCGGCAGACGGAACTGGTCGCCAAGCAGGCAGCAGAGATCGATATTCTGACCGGCGGGCGCATGGTTCTGGGCATTGGCGTTGGCTGGAGCGCCGCGGAATTTGAAGCCCTGGGCATGGATTTTGCCAATCGGGGCGACCGCATCGAGGAACAGGTTGCACTGCTGCGCCGGCTGTGGACCGATGAACTGGTGAATTTCGAGGGCAAATGGCATACGATTTCCGATATGGGCATGAACCCCCTGCCGATCCAGCGGCCGATCCCGATCTGGTTTGGCGCCATGGCCGATGTCGCCATTCGCCGTGCCGCGCGCATCGGTGACGGCTGGTTGATGAGCCCGCGCACCAAGCCCGATGACGAAATGAAACGAAAGATCGAGATATTTCACGAGGCGGCGGATGCTGCTGACCGGAACCCGGATGAACTGGGGATTGACGCCACTGTCTTTGCCGAAGACCGCGGCCCTGAAGAATGGCTGGCGGAGGCGGCCGCCTGGCGGGCGATGGGTGCGACCTCCGTTACCTTCCGTACTTCCGAATCCGGCTTCACCAGTATCGACCAACATTTGGCCGCCATGACAAAACTGGCTGAAGCCGCGGAATAGCCCGGAAATGCTCTAACTCAGGAGAATCGTCGTGTCCGATCTACCCGTCACCATTGGTGACAGTGCCTCATTCACCAAGACCGTTGGCGAAAGCGATATATATGGTTTTGCCGGCATCACCGGCGATTTTGCCGCACCGCATGTGAACGAAGCCTTCATGAAACGCTCGCAATATGGCCAGCGGGTCGCCCATGGCGCCCTGCTGGTGGGCTTCATGTCCACGGCGTCCGCCCTGCTGGCCATGCGTCTGACCGAGGCACGCGAGGATTTGACTCCCATGTCGATCGGTTATGACCGGGTACGTTTCACCGCCGCCGTAAAGATTGGCGATACCATAACGGTCAACTACGAGGTCAAAGAGGTCGATCAGGCAAACCGCCGCAGCCGCGCCGCCCTGACAGCCACCAACGAGCAGGGCGACGTGGTGGGCGTGGCCGAACACATCATGAAATGGTTGATCAATCCGTAGCCGCCAGCGGCGGAAAATCGGTATACCATTCGCTGTGATCGCCGGCATAATTGCCACGGCCCGGCTTGGTCAGACAGCCGCGGGGGCTGATGAAGCTGTCGATGCGGCGTTCCGGCGCCTCCGACCAGCCGATGTTGAAGGCGCACAGCTTGGGGAAGAACTGCAGACGGCTGTAGGGCAGGTGGTCGTGGATCCACCAGGCCAGGGCCCGCCAGTCCGCCCCGCTGGCGTAACGGTCGGTAAACCAGGGCAGGGCGACGCAGGCCATGGCGCCCATGTTGCCGTTGCCGTCGCGCAGATCCCAGACATGCCGGCCACGGGCGCGTTGGGAATTGGCGCAGTTGAGGCCGTTGGCGTTGCCAAAGGCATTGACCGCGGCGTTGCGATAAGAGGAGCGGATCGAGAGACCGCCAAAGCTCGCTTTCAATGGTTCCAGTAACCGGCCGCAAAGCTGGCGGCCGGCGGCAATGGCCAGGTCCGGATTGTCGGGGATATTGGGAATGCCATAAAACACCGAGATTTCACTGTACATAAAATCCCGCATGAAGAACGACGGTGACAGGCGCACCCGGCCCAATTCCTCCAGGCCCCGCATGCTGCCGGGTTTACGCATTGCGCCGCAGCCCCAAAATCCAAAAGCCGACGGCAAACAAGGCGGCCAGCACCACGGGCCAGAAGATCGCCAGTCCGGTTGGCCCCAGCCACCACAAGAAAAATGCCACGGCCAGGGCGAACAACAATGGCCAATGGGGCCATGTGGGTAGCTTCATAGACTAAATTACCATTCTGTATTTCTCAGATAATAGTTTAAGAAAATATTCTAAGTATTTATTACCTAACACATTATTGAAGTGCATGCTTTAAGTCAGATAGCAAATCTTCGACGTCTTCGATGCCTACGGAAAGCCGCACTAAACCGTCGCTGATACCGAGTTCGGCCCGGATCTCGGGTGGGATCGAGGCGTGGGTCATGATCGCCGGATGTTCGATCAGGCTCTCCACGCCGCCCAGGCTTTCCGCCAGGGAAAACAGCTCGGTCCGCTCCAGGAAGCGGCGGCTTTTCTCCAGCCCGCCCTTCAACACCGCCGTGACCATACCACCGAAACAATCCATCTGACGCACGGCAAGGGTATGCTGGGGGTGGCTGGGCAGGCCTGGGTAATAGACCGATTCCACATCTTCATGGGCCTCCAGGAACCTGGCGATGGCCAGGGCGCTTTCGCTATGGCGCTGCATGCGCAAGGGCAGGGTTTTCAGGCCCCGCATCGCCAGGAAGGCATCGAACGGCCCGGCGATGGAACCCACGGCGTTATGCAGATAGGCCAGACGCTCGCGTAAATCGCCGTCGTCGCGGGCGACGACCATGCCGCCGACCATGTCGGAATGGCCATTCAGATACTTGGTCGCCGAATGCACCACGATGTCGAAGCCAAAGTCCAGCGGCCGTTGCGCGACCGGCGAGGCAAAGGTGTTATCGGCTACGGTAAGGATGCCTTTCGGCGCCGCCGTCCTGGCGATCGCGGCGAAATCGACCAAGCGTAACATGGGATTGGTCGGGCTTTCGATCCAGATCATCTTGGTTTCCGGCCGGATGGCGCCGGCCAGGGCGGCCTCGTCCGACAGATCCACATAGCTGAATTGCAGGCCGGCGGAGCGCCGGCGCACATCCTCGAACAGGCGATAGGTGCCACCATACAGATCGTCCATGGCGATCACATGATCGCCGCTATCCAGCAGCTCGAGAATGGTACCGCTGGCCGCCAGCCCCGAGGCGAAAGCATAGCCTTGGGCGCCGTTCTCCAAATCTGCCACGCAGGCTTCATAGGCCATGCGCGTCGGATTCTGACTGCGTGAGTATTCATAACCCTTGTGCACACCGGGGCTGTCCTGGACGTAGGTGGAAGTGGCATAGATGGGCACCATGATGGCGCCGGTGGTCGGATCGGGCTCCTGGCCGGCATGGATGGCGCGGGTAGCGATGCCGTGGCGGTTGCGTGACATGTTTCTGACCTTCCTGTCGTTACGGGTTCGCAACCGCTTTGCGGCGCAGATGGTTCAAGAAATCGACCTTGGTGATGAGGCCAAGGAAATGGCCATTATCGACGACAATGGCAACCCGGTCGGCACGAAGTATAGGCAGCAGTTTCTCCATCGGTTCGCTGGGTGCCAGCATTTCCAACCGGTCCGTCATGAAGCCGGAAACCGGGGCATCGAAGTGTTCGGGGTTCTGATACAGCGACAACAGTAAATCGCTCTCGTCAATAATGCCTAGAATGCGGTCGTCATCCAGTACCGGTAATTGCGAAACGTCAGCCATGCGCATGCGTCCATACGCGCCTGACAAGGTATCCTCGGGACTGGCCGCGACAACGGCCCGGTCATCGAAGGGATGGGAAATCAGATCCCGCAAATCGCCGTGCTGGGGGCGCTGGATAAAGCCCTGATCCGTCATCCAATAGTCGTTGTACATTTTAGAAAGATACTTGTTGCCCGAATCCGGGATCAGGCTGACCACGGTTTTCGGCGCCGTCTGCGCGCGGCAATAACGCAGGGCCGCGGCCAGTAGCGTGCCGGAAGAAGAGCCGGACAAAATGCCTTCCCTGGCGAGTAATTCCCGGGCCGCGGTCAGGCTTTCCTGATCGGAAATTGTGTAGGCGTGGCTGATCAGGCCAATGTCGCAATTGGGCGGTACGAAATCCTCGCCGATGCCTTCGACCAGCCAGGAACCCAATGCTCCGGCCGTACCATTGTTGACCAGGCCGGCCAGGATCGAACCTTCGGGATCGGCCAGAATCATTTCGATGGCTGGATTGACGCTTTTGAAATAACGCGCCAGGCCGGTCATGGTGCCGCCCGAGCCGACGCCGCAGACCATGGCGTCGATCAGGCCATCAGTCTGGGCCCAGATCTCGGGCCCGGTACCATGTTCGTGGGCCTCGGGATTGGCCGGATTGGCGAACTGGTTGACCCAGAAACAGTTTTCCATTTCGCCGGACAGCCGCTCGGCCACATCCTGGTAGTAGTCCGGATGCCCCTTGGATACGTCCGAGCGGGTCATCATCACTTCCGCGCCAAGGGCATTCAGGTGAAAGATTTTCTCCTGGCTCATCTTGTCGGGCACGATGACCAGCATCTTGTAGCCCTTTTGCGCCGCGACCAGGGCCAGGCCCAGGCCGGTATTTCCCGCCGTCGCCTCGATGATCGTGCCGCCGGGTTTGATCTTGCCGTCACGTTCCGCCGCCGCGATCATCGACAGGCCGATCCGGTCCTTGATCGAGCCGCCGGGATTCTGGTTTTCCAGTTTCAACAGCAAACGGCAGGGCCCGGTGTCGAAATTGCGCAATTCCAGCATCGGCGTATCGCCGATCATATCAATCACGGAAGGATATATGGGCATTCCTGGATCCTGCTCTGGTATTAACCGCGTCCGCGATAGGCGGCAACGCCTTGTTCCGGTATCCAGACACCTGGAGGCGGATCGCCGGTGGCGAAAAACACATCAATGGGTATGCCGCCACGGGGATACCAATAACCGCCAATGCGCAGCCAGATTGGCGCCAACAGGTCGACCAAGCGCTTGGCGATGCTTACGGTGCAGCCTTCATGAAAGGCGGCGTGATTTCGATGCGCGGCCAGATAAAGCTTCAATGACTTACTCTCGACGATCCAATCGCCCGGCAGATAGTCGATCACCAGATGGGCGAAATCAGGTTGTCCCGTGACCGGGCAGACAGTGGTGAATTCCGGGCAAGTGAACCGTATCAGGTAATGATCGCCGGTATGGGGATTGGCGACGCGTTCCAGCACCGCTTCCTCCGGCGTTTTGGGCGCTTCGACCTGATGGCCAAGCTGGCTTAGTTCCTTGCTTTCCATTTCCGTCATGCCCGTGTCCTTCGAACCTTGCTGCGGCAGCGTGGTGCACTATTATTACAGCAGGCGTTGCCTTATGCAGTGTCTTTAATTGAATTGATGGGGAGTGTGCAGGCAATGTTGCAACGGGGATTCAAACAGATGGTGTCCGAAGCCAACGCCGCCGTGGAGACGGTTTCAGTCGAGGATGGCTTGGCTATGGTTGGCGAAGCCGGCGTGCTTTTCATCGACGTGCGCGAGATGGTGGAGCGGCGGCAAACGGGCGGCATCCCGGGCTCGGTACACGTGCCGCGCGGTTTTCTGGAATTCCGCGTCGATCCCGACAGCCCCATGCATGACAATGCAGTGGATGGCGGCAAGCGGCTGGTTCTCTATTGCGCGTCGGGCGGCCGTTCCGCTTTGGCGGCGAAAACCATGCTGGACATGGGCTTTACCGACGTTTGTCATCTAGGGGGCGGTTTCGGGGCCTGGCACCAGGCCGGCGGCCCGGTAGAACCGGATTAGAGCAACCTGCGTTCATTTGAACGCAGACAAGTTGCCCTAAACTTTTGATCTAGACCACGTTTACAGACCATAGACCCGTTTGACCGCACTTCCCAGCTTCGTGGCTAGGCGAAGGTTGCCGCGCGTAGTGGGACTACGGGCAAAACCTTCAACGACGCCACGAAGCTGGGAAGCGCGGCCTTCGGTGGCGCGTGGAGGCCATTCGGATGCGTTGTTTTGCTTGCCCGTAGTCCCACTACGCGCTGCGCAAAACGCCTACCCGAATGACCTCCACACGCCATCAAACGGATCTATGTTCTGTGAACGTGGTCTAGGCGGGCCACATCCGCAAACCTGCTTATGCGGGACGCCGCAAGACGATCAGCGCCACTTCGGGCGGGCAATTATAGCGAACTGGAATGCTCGCAACGCCGGCGCCGTTGGAAGTGTAGCCAATCATATCACCGTGGCGCCACAGGCCATGGCTATAGGACCGGCAACGCCGTAAACGGCTGATCAAAGGGCCGCCCCAGGGCAGACGGATCTGGCCGCCGTGGGTGTGGCCGCACAGATACAGATCAATGTCCGCGGCAGCGGCCATATCGGCGACTTCGGCTGAATGAACGGCGGCAATGCGGCAACCTGTTGGACCATTCCGCAGGGCTCCATGCGCGGCCTCGGTATAAAATGAATGCACATCGTCCAAACCGGTCAGGTGTAACGAGTCATGCCGCCGTTCGATGCTGACCGTTTGATTGAGCAGAACCTGCAGGCCCATGTCTTCCAGGATGGCGACAGATGCGGCCGGATCATGATTGCCAAGCAGGGCGAAACATCCGTCCGCCGCGTCAACAGCCGCCACAATAGGCTGCAACAGGGCCAGTCCCGGTTCTGGCGGGTCGTCGTGTTGGTCGCGGTAATCCCCGGTCAACAGCAATAGATCCACTGATACCCCGTGCAGCAATGCCGTCATTCTATCGGCCAGATCGGGCAGCAGGTCCAAATGCGGGTCGCTGATTTGCAATATGCGGTAGCCATCAAAGGCGGCGGGCAGGTTCGCCAATCTGACGGTGATGGTCTTTAGCGCGATATCCAGCGCATTGGCCCGGCCACGCGCATGCAGGCCGGATAACTGCAGTAATCGTTCAAAGACTTTGAGCGCAGGTTCAAGCCTGCGCCACCGTCGCCGGTGGACGAGGCCTTTGGGCGTCGCATTGTGGCCACCCCGTTCCAGATCCCGGCGTTGGTCGTACCAAGCCTGCCTGACATCATTGTTTTGAGCGATCTGATCGCCCCCGGAATTAGAGACGCCGCCGCGCAAAGCGTCATGCATCGCCCATCTCCAAAATTGCAGGGCGCCGTTGCGGCGTGTGCAGGTGCTCTGCGGGGAGCGGTATTTTAGCTCGGTAGTTTCGCTTCGGTGATAATAGCGCCCTGCAGACGGGCGCCGTCAATGGCGGCGTCGGATAAATCGGCGCTGCGCAGATTGGCGCCATTGAAATTGGCACCCGAGAGATTGGCGCCGCACAGCAGGGCCGAGGTCAGATTGCAGCGGCTAAGATTGGCGTCGGTTAAATTGGCGGGCCAAACCCGGCCGGTTGGGTTGCCATCGCGGTCCTTGATATCGGCTGCGGAGATATCGGATTCTATCATGCTGGCTTCGGTCAAATCGGCGCCAGCGAGGTTGGTGCCGGTCATCTCTGCCTTGTCCAGTCTGCCCTTATAAATATTAGCGCCGGACATGTCGGCCATATTCAGGGATGACCCTAGAAAGCGCGCGCCGGTCAATGACGCGCCGATCATGGAGGCTCCCGATAAATTTATGCCCGAAAAATCGACGTTATCCAGTTCCGCATTATCCAGGACTGCGCGTTTACCCTCGGCGCCAAAGCTGGACATCCACTTTTCGTGGGCACGAATGGTATCGCGTAATTCTTCTGGCAGCGAGTCCACCGAAATGACGATTTCCGCTCCGGTCAAATCCGCCCCGGACAAATCGACCCCCTCCATGGAGGTGTTGTTCAATTTCACACCGCGCATGTTGGTGTTCTTGCAGACGATGCCTGTCAGGATGGCAGAGCCCAGATTAGCGCCCTCCAGGGATGCGCCGGTTAAATCGGCGCCGCTCAAGTCGGCACCGTCCATCATGGAGCCGCTGAGATCGGCATCGGTCAATACCGCGTTGCGCAGGATGGCGCCGGTCAGATCCGTTTGCGTCAGCACAGAATTGGCGAGGCGCGCGCCAGATAAATTGGCGCCTTTCAGCGATCCACGCTCGACTTCAAGGCTGCTGGAGCCGCCGTTGACAACTTTGGTCCCACCCTCTTCTGCCGCAGTCATCAAGGTGCCGTCACGCAAATCGGCGCCGAACAGGTTGGCATCGGTCAGATCGGCGCCGCGCAGTTGCGAGCCCCGCAAATCAGAATTGGATAAATTTGCGCCGCGCAGATCCGTATTCTGCAAGTCCGCGGCAAACAGATCAGCCATATGAAAATTGACACCCTTGAGCATGGAGCTCGCCAGCTGAGCCCCGGTCAACTTGGCCTGTTCCAGATTGGCGCCACCGAAATCCATCCCTGCCAGCTCCTGCATGGACAAATTGGCCCTGGACCCGCCAGATTGCCCGTCGAGCCATCGCTTATGCCGCGCCAGGGTGAGTTGAAACTCTTGCGTTATCATTATGATCCGATTGCAAATGGCCTAAATGGAGGATGCGCCGTTGAACGATGCGCCAGTGAGGTAAATATTACATTAAGCTCGGATTTCTACGGCGCGCGCCGTGTATGGCCCCTGCCGTTTCCCATGAAGACTGACCGTGTATAGAATGCTGGTAGGAGAAATATTACGCAGTACTTTATATAATAAAATCCATTTATGCCGCACATTCTAGAAATCATGGTGCTTAACAATTATTTGTGTAATAAATAATTATTTTTCGTTAATAAAAGAATTTTTTATCATAGATATTAAAACTATACGCGGCGAGAACCACTAAATTTCTGTTTTTATTTGTCCTATTTTATTATTTTTTCTTGTTTTGGCTTAAGCTGCGGTTTTGTGTTGCCCAGGTTCAGGCAGGAGGCGATCCCACCAGAGACCATTGCGACCTAAGGGATTTCGCTGTCAGGGTCTTTGTGATTTGGACTATTCCATCCTAGTACTCGAAAAACGATCGGTGCCATGGTGACGATCAAAAGGATGCGGACGAGATGCATGGTGGCGACAAAGGCCGTGTCCACATTCAGGGCCAGGCCGATAAGGCTCATTTCCGCAAGACCGCCAGGTGAAAGGGCCAGCAATAGGGCGTGCATGGGTAGCCCCAGCAACGGCGCAATTACGACGGCAAAGGCTGCGGCCATGGCCAACATGATGAGCGCGGAGCAGAGCGCGAGGGCAATAGGGCGGGCCATCTCGCGCAGATTCAAGCCCACAAACCGCGCTCCGATGGCGGAACCGATTACCACCTGAGCCACAGCGATCAGGCTGGCGGGAGGGCGGCCATCCACGAGGCCGCCCAAATAGGCGGCTGCAGATATTAAAAGAGGCCCCAGGATTTGCCCCCCCGGCAGGCGCAGCGTACGGCCCAGATAATAGCCGGTCACCGCGCAGGCGCCCAAAATTGCCAATTCCCATCCTGCCGCCGAAGGTCGGCTGCCCAGTACACGGGCGGTGTTGGGCATTTCCAGATCGTTGATGGTGGCCAGATACAAAGGCAGCAGGAAGACGACGACAAAGATCCGAGTGGCGTGCACAAGGGCGATGGTTCGGGGGTCGCCGCCCTGCTGTTCACCCACGACTGTCATTTCCCCCAAGCCGCCGGGGGTGCCGGCAAAATAGGCGGTTTTGCGGTCCATTTTGCCGACGCGGACGAGAAAAGATACAGAAACAGCGGTCATGACGCTAACAAATGCGACCATGGTCACAACCCCAAGGCTCCAATGCTGCAGCCGGTCCAGAATCTGCGGTGTAAAAGCGC
Organism: Alphaproteobacteria bacterium; assembly: GCA_021776235.1. Taxonomy (GTDB): domain Bacteria; phylum Pseudomonadota; class Alphaproteobacteria. The sequence continues at coordinate 16,833 of JAJFGG010000025.1, forward strand.
TGCCCAATAACGTTCCCAAGACCGCCACCATCGCCATGCGCAAAGGCATATGCAGGGTCACCGGTGCACCGGACAGGGCGGCAATTGTGGTAAACGTCATGCTGCCCAACATCCAGGCCAGAGGCAGGTTGAAGTAGTAAAAGACCCCACCGCCGATAGCGCCAAGAAGCAGCGATAGGACTAAACGGACAAGTTTTCTAGTGACCGGGGCAGGTATTGAAACTCTAGGCAATGAACCGCCCCAGGCGCACCGCTGTCTGGCCTAGTCTTGGCCGGTGCGTGGGCATGATCAAAACACACTCGTCATGAGGCGTTACAATCGGCTGCGCGCCATCATGGCCGATCACGGTACCCGCTTCGGCGATGACCTCGAGGCCGCTGTAATCTTCGATAAAGCGGAAGGCTTCGGTCTGAATGGTGATCGGGCCGACCACCTCGATGAGCCTTTGCGGTGCAGGGTCTTCCACCAGATAGGGCGCCGCCGCGGCTTTGTCGACCAGGCCCAGGGCATCCAGGAAATGGAACGCTGAATGAATGGCGGTCTGGCCGGATTCTTCCGACCAATGCTGCCCGCATTCAATCAACAGGGCTGTCTGCTCGGTGTCTGTTTGGGCAAAGCGGCCATAGTCGCGCATCCGTGGTCCGGCGGCGTGGCCGGGATCGGCAACCACGTGCTCCGGCACGCCCATCGCAAATGCCAGGCGCCGGCCTTTTTCGGCTGTGCCGCATAACATCAGGGCCGGGCAGGGCAGGTGCATGGAGTGAATATCCAGCAGATAGTCCGCCTCCGCCACCACGCCGCGGATTTGCCGCGCCCTGGTCAATTCCGCCGATTGGCGGTTGCCATCAAGTATTTCGTTGGACCACAGCCGGTTGAAATCCTCGTCCACGAAACGCGAAGCTGTCGGATTGTCGTGGTCAAAGGCATCATAAGCGGCGACGTTGGCGAAACTAAGCGTCAGGCTGCCACGGTTGGGCCGAATATCATTCTCCAGCAGGACGGCAAGGGCATGGGCGCCGCAAACCTCGTTGCCGTGGGTCAACGCGTTGATCAGGACATTCGGCCCCGGTCGGCCGCTGTCGAATTTGTGTACGTATTCAATGCCGGTGTTGCCGGCGCGATAGCCTTTGATGTCGATGGGCAACAAATCCAGGACCGGACCCGAGGCAGGTTTTGTCATGCCATGGCTCCGTAATCGATCGCTTGGTGGCGGTCCAGAAAGGTGCCGGCTGTGGGCATGGGATATTTCAGGCCGGTGGCGCAATTGAACAGGATGCAACGATCCTGCGGGCTGATCCGGCCATCGGCCACGGCAACTTTCCAGGCTGCATAGGTGGCCGCGCCCTCCGGGCATAAGAGCAGGCCACCGTTTTGCGCCATGTCGTCCCGGGCCGCAAAAATCGCGTCGTCATCAATGGCGATGGCGAACCCGCCTGATTGCCGTATGGCGCGCAGAATTAGAAAATCGCCCACGGCAGCGGGGACCCGTATACCGGCCGCCATTGTATGAGCGTTTGGCCACAGTTCGGCATGTTCGACGCCATCATCAAAAGCCTTGACGATAGGGGCACAGCCAGACGCCTGCACGGCGATCATCTTGGGCCGTTTCGGGCCGATCCAGCCCATGGCTTCCAATTCGTCAAAGGCTTTCCACATACCAATCAGACCCGTGCCGCCCCCTGTAGGGTAGAAAATAGCTTCGGGCAGTTGCCAGCCAAGTTGTTCCGCCAGTTCCAATCCCATGGTTTTCTTGCCCTCTATGCGGTAGGGCTCTTTCAGGGTTGAAGCATCGAACCAGTTCATGATTTCCTTGCCGTCGCCGACGATCTTGCCGCAATCGTTGATCAGACCATTGACGCAATAGACCCGGGCGCCCTGCAAGGCGATCTCGCGGATATTGGTCTCTGGGGTGTCATCCGGACAAAATACAAAAGCTTCGATCCCGGCGACCCGGCAATAGGCAGCCATCGCCGCGCCGGCGTTGCCGTTTGTTGGCATCGCCATGCGCCGGACTCCCAACTCCTTCGCCATGGACACTGCGAGGCACAGTCCGCGGGCTTTGAATGAACCAGTGGGCAGGCGGCCTTCATCCTTGATCCACAATTCGCCTTTGACCCCCGGCGCCGGAATGAGCGGCGTCATACATTCCCCCAACGAGACGATATTGCGGTTGTCACGGACCGGTAAAAACTCGCGGTAGCGCCACAGATCCGGCGGCCGGGCGGCCAGCGCATCCTTGCTCAGGCTGCGTGCCAGGGCGGGTAGGTCGTAACGCACCAGGTACGGCCGGCCTACGGCAGACAGCCCATGCAGTTCGTCGGCCGCAGCCACTTCGCCGCTCAGCCCGCATTCCAGATGAGTGACAAAGGTCGGGCGCGGTTCGCTTATGTTGCGCCAACTTGGCATGAATTCATCCGTCATCGTCTAAACCATCGACCTTTCCATCGTCTGGCGGCGCCATGGTAATGGGATAGATGCCAGGTGGCACATTGCGGTAGGGCAGGCCAAACAGATCGGCCGGTCCCCAATCGGGAGTCTCAACGATCAGAATGGCGCCGGCAATGGGTTCGTAGGCGGCGCGGAAGTGGGTTTTTGAGCGCAGCGCGATAATATCGAATTCATTGATATCCAGGCCACATTGAGTGAAAGGATCCGTATCCACCGCGGTGATGCTTTTTGTAGTCACGATAACCGCGATGGCACCGCTGTCGATCACGGCAGCCGGCCCCAGATCAATCTCCTCGCCCGTACGGTAGGGGCCGCTGATGCGATAGCGTAGCGGCCCGGCGAATTTGACGATGCCGGTAAATAACACCGGTCCGCCGGCCAACTCCGATGATTTGCCGCCCAGGGCGGTCATCAGTTGGCTGCCAACGCCGGCCGAGGCGGCGGCTTGTGCGGCAATGGGATCATGCAGGTAGGGCACGGCTGCCCGACCCATGCCGCGCTCCAGCAGGGCCTGCAGAAGGTGGGTGGAATCATTGCCGCGGTCGGCATGTTCCAGCAACACCACGGGCCGGATACCCTCGGCGAGCAAAGTCGTTGCCTTGTCCAGGGCATCGTGCGGCTCGTACAGTGGGGCGGCGTTATACAACGCCTCGCGTGCCTCCAACAATCTGGCGCTCAGACGCTCCGCTGTACGTATGGCCAGGCCTTCATCACCATCGGCCACGGCCAGCACCGTGGCGCCAATTTCGGGTACATCCGCATAGGCAAAGCCGGTAAACAAGGTGACATCCAAAATGCCCGGTTGTTTGGCCGCCGCATTTACCTCCTGCATGATTTCATGCAACGGAGAAACATCGGTCGCGGTGAAGATTGATGGCAGGACAAGTCCGGGCCGGGCCAAGGCCATGACCGGTTTGATCTCTCCGGCCAGTTTGCGTAACAATAATCGCGCGGTGCGTTCGCCGGTTTCCGCCATGTCCGTATGTGGGCTGTGGCGGAATCCGCAGACGATATCGGCCAGCATGGCTTTATCTATGCCGACATTGCCATGCAGATCCATGGCCACCGCGATGGGAAAATTTTCACCCAGGACCTGGCGCAGGCGTAGCAACAAAGTACGTTCGGGATCGGGGTCACCGCGACTGGCCATGGCGCCATGTAAATGCAGCAGCAGGCCATCGGCACTGTCCCGCCATAACGTGGCGCGGGAAACGATTTCATCCGCCAGTGCCTGAAGGGCCGGTCCGGCGACTGGGCCCGACGGGGCGCATTCGGCGCACAACAGGCCTTCGATTGCGACATCGTTTTCCTGACAGGTTTTCAGAAACCCACCATAGACAGTGTTGGTGCCGGTATAGGCTGCGGCTATTCCCTCGCCGCGGACCGCTCCCCGTTCGAATGCTTCGAGACCGGTTTCATCCGGTAAAAAGGTAACGGTTTCATGGACCAAACCGCCAATTGCCAGGCGCGTCATGATGGGTTCATGCCTGTCATCGTTCCATGGCTCATGGAATGAATTGTTCGTTTAGAATGCGTTCTTCCAGCTTGTGTTCCGGATCAAACAGAAGATGCAATTCGGCCGCGAGGTCTTCGACAACTTCAATCTGGACGACATTGCGAAATTCCTGGTTGTCGGCAACGACGGAAACCGGGCGCTTTTCCGGATCCAGAACATCAAAGCGGAGCCGGGCGGTGCTGGGTACCAAGGCGCCGCGCCAGCGTCGGGGGCGAAAGGCAGAAATTGGGGTCAGGGCAAGTATTTCCGCCTCCAGGGGCAATATGGGGCCGTGGGCAGAGAGATTATAGGCAGTGCTGCCGGCCGGCGTCGCGACCAATACGCCGTCGCAGACCAATTCTTCCAGGCGTACCCGATCATCAATTGAAACACGAATCTTGGCGGCCTGGCGCGTTTCACGGAACACGGACACTTCATTGATCGCCATGGCCCGATGCTCCATGCCTGCCGCATCGGTTGCCGTCATCGCCAAGGGATGGACCACGGCCAGTTCTGCAGCCTGCATCCGTTCAACCAAATTCTCCAGGGAAAAACTGTTCATCAAAAAGCCGATTGTACCCTGGTTCATGCCATAGATCGGCCGGTTAAGATGGCGGGTCTCGTGCAATACGCTTAACATAAAGCCGTCGCCACCCAGGACGACAATGACATCCGCCTTATCCAGCCCGACATCATCGTAACGCCCGCGCAGTTGCCGCAGGGCCGCATCGGCCTGCGGTGTCTCGCTCGCCATAATGGTAATTTTCTCGCGGGCCATCCGCTATTCACCGCCTGTCATATTCGCTGTCGCCGCCACATCCTGCTCCTACCATATCGCCTGTCGCCGTCCCAGTTAGACAACGTTGGCCAAATCGAGGTTGCCCCTACATAATGACAGATAACCGCAATTCCATAGGGAAGAAATTATGCCGCGTCGCATTTTGCTAACTGCATTGCTGTTCTGGCTGGTCCTGGCGGCTCAACATTCGGCGCGGGCTGAGGACCGTCATGAAGGTTACTACTACCCGCCAATCACTAGCGAAGAAACCTATCACGCCCGCGCGCTGGTCATGGACAATGCCAGCCGCCAAACGCGGATCGGTTTCATCGTGGCCCAAACCAATGGCCAAAAGCATCAAAAATACGCACCAAGTTTTGCCATCTTCGCCAAGGGAGAAGAGGCTGAAAAGTTGATCATTCTTGGCTTGGACGAAGACAGTTTCGCTACCCTGTACCGGGCTCGCGGGATGCTCGCACAAATGACCGCTTCGGCCCGTGGCAGCACACTGTTCCGCAATCTGGCGGTGGAAGACCTGTTCACTTTTTTCGACCTGGCGAAAATGCTGGGATTCATACAGATTACCGTCAGCGATGGCAAAAGTTACGCCCATCGCATTAACCTGCGGTAGCGCAATCTTGGCTTGGACGGGCTTGTTTTGGAGCGCTATCGCGCCCCGGCGGCACGGAGCTTGGCGGCGATTTTTTCGTCTTTTTGCGACTCGGCCCGGCGCAACGCCGTAACACCACGACTATCGGCTGCATTGACATCCGCCGAGGCATCAATCAAGGCTGCGACAACTTGTTCATGACCGTTCCAGGCGGCGCGGATCAATGGAGTCATACCCTGGTTATCGCGAACATCGACCTGGGCCTCCTCTTGCAGCAATTTTTCGACGATTTCGGGGTAACCATTGATCGCGGCCCAGGAAAGTGCCGTTCGGCCCTGATTGTCGGCGACATCAATTTCTACGCCGGTATCAAGCAGTACCTGGACAATGCGGCGGTGGCCACGCCAGGCCGCCGTGACGACGGCAGTGCGGCCTTGGCCATTGACCGCATCGGCATCGACACCCTCGCCCGCCAGGGCCTTCACCATGGCCAAATCGCCCTGTGCCGCGGCAACCATCAATTTCTGTTCTTTGTCTTGTTGTATTACTGGATCGTCAGTCGCTATCTCTGCCCGCAAATCGCGCGCCCGCTTGTGCGCCTGCTGCAATTGATTGTCGTCTAAATGCTTCGCTAACAGAGGGTTAGCCCGCATCGCGGCTTGATTGCCCATACTGGCCGCCACGAGATAAAGGGCCTGCGCCTCGATTCTATCCTCGGGCACGCCCAGACCGGCAAGGTGTAAGTCGGCCAAGCGCAACATGGCGGGTACATTACCCAAGCGGGCGGCAAAGCGAAAATTCTTGACGGCAGCCGGATAATCGCGCTTGACGCCACGGCCCTCGGCCAGGGATCGCGCCAAGTTATAATAGGCCATGACATAGCCCTTTTCAGCAGCCCGTTTATAGCGGGCCACGGCCCGGGCCGCGGCGCTCTCGCGGCGCGCAGCGCCGGTCGCAACATGGCTCAGATCTTCGCGATCGATACGGGAATCGAATTGCCGAACGGCACGCATGGCCAACGCGGCCGCGGGCGAAACCGCTTTATCCAGATATGGCACATTCCGATGTATCGCCCGAGGTCGCGTTACGATTTCCGTTTCAAAGGGCACTGGGTCCGTCAAGGTCCTGGCCGGCGGCTCGGCGTCGTCAACGGGTTTGGCCTTCGGGCGCTCCGGGTCGGCCGGGGAGCTGGCTGGTTTTTCGGTTTCGGCGACGGCGTCGGCCTTCTGAGGGTCTGGATCCTGCAAGGATTTTGACGGCACCTTGGTATCTTCAACGGGTTCGGCCTTCGGACGCTCCGGGTCGGCCGGGGAGCTGGCTGGTTTTTCGGTTTCGGCGACAGCGTCGGCTTCGGCCTTCTGGCGGTCTGGCTCCTGCAAGGATTTTGACGGCGCCTTGGTATCTTCAACGGGTTCGGCCTTCGGACGCTCCGGGTCGGCTGGGGAGCTGGCTGGTTTTTCGGTTTCTGCGACGGCTTCGGCCTTCTGGCGGTCTGGCTCTGTCACGGCATTCGCCGGCGCCTCGGCGTCGTCAACGGGTTCGGCCGGCGCCTTGTCTTTGGCCTCCGGTTCGACCGTCGACGGAGGGCTGGATTTCGGTTCCACCGGCGTATTAGCGGCCGATGGCTCCGACCCATCTTCCTGAAGCGGCGTTTTCTTGGCGGATTCCAGCTCCGCAGATGCGGGATCAGCTGGTGATGAATCAGTTTCGGTAGAGCCAGGCTCGGGCGCGGAATATTCGTCCTCGAACGCCAGATCTACTTTGAAAGCCAGCGGTACTTCCGGCAAGGGTTCCCGCCATATTCCGGATACACCATATAATAATAACGCGTGCAGTGTGAAGGAACCAAAAGTCGCCAAAAACCAATCTCTGGAAAATGGCTTTCGCTCCGAATGGCTATGCCGTTCAACCGGAACTATCATTGCTGGACCCGGCGTTACAAATAAGCGCGCGCCGTCGTTCAAATCCGGATCCGGTATGAACCGTGGCGTCCGTCAGTATGACATTTCGACCGCAAGCCATTCGCCTATCCGCCACCCTTCGCATCCGCAACATTTTTTGCATTTTGTCTATATTAGTACAGTTCAATTTTCCATACACAAAACAGATCATGGCGGGCGGCGGTGCGTACCATGTTCACCGCTTAATTTCGCACTGGCCTATGATCGGAGTCTGCCGGGTCCGTGTCCGGCTATCTGGCGCCACTCTCGCGCAGCCGGGCCGCTATTCGCCGCTCGTTTCGTGTTTCTGCGCGCTGCAAAGCGGTAATCCCCCGATCATCAGTGGCATTTACATCCGCCTCGGCATTTATCAGGGCTCCGACGACATTTTCATGGCCGTTCCAGGCCGCCCGCATCAATGGCGTCAGGCCCTTGTCATCCCGAACGTCGACCAGGGCTTCCTCGGACAATAACGTTTCGACGATTTCCGGATAACCATTGATAGCGGCCCAATATAGTGCCGTTCGGCCCTGATTGTCGGCCGCATCAATCTCGACCCCGGTTTTGATCAACAGACGGACAATATGGTGATGCCCCCGCCAGGCTGCCGCGACAATGGAGGTCCGGCCCAAAGCATTGATTGCATTGGCATCGACGCCGTTCTCTATGAGCGCCGCTACCAAGTCAGTATCGCCTTGCGCGGCCGCGACGAGTAAATTCTGCTCCTTATTTCGCTGTATTATCAGGTCCAGAGGTGGCATTTTCGCCCGCAATATGCGCGCCCGTTTGCGTGCCTGCTGCAACTGCGAGTGGTCCAGGTGCGTCGACAGCAAAGCCTTTGCCCGGGCCGCGCCTTTGCTTTCAATGCTGGCAGCGATGTAATAGTTGGCCTGCGCTTCAACTCTGTCTTCCAGCCCACCCAGGCCGGCAAGGTGAAATTCAGCCAGCCGCAATAGGGCAGGTACGTTACCCAACCGGGCGGCAAGAAGAAACCTTTCGATTGCCTTGCCATAGTCGCGTTCGACGCCACGGCCCTCAGCCAGGGATCTTGCCATATTGTAATGGGCCATGACATAACCCTGGTTACCGGCCCGTTCATACCGGGCCACGGCCCGGACGGCGGCGCGCACATAACGATCGTCGTGCGCTACGACCTGGCCCAGATCTTCACGAACAATCCGGGGCTCATATTGCCTGACGGCGCGCATCGCCGCTGCCGCCGCCGGTGACACCGCCCGTTCCAGATAGGGTACTCCCTGATAAATCGCCCGACGCCTTATCACGGGTTTACCCAATATGCCTCGGCGCCCCGTACCGGTGGCGCTATCGACTTGAGCCAAATCCAGCCGATGGAAGGTTACGGCGCCATGGTCCGCGGACCACGCTGGATTCACTAAAGCGACAAGCCCGAAGGCCATCATGATCGGAGAGAAAAAGAGCCACTGCGCCATGGCGTTTATTGGCTTAAAGTTCCGACCGCATGCGGCCGCTAATCTGTTGGCTACAAAACCTGAAATCAGCCGCCGGTCACACTCATATGACGAGCAACCGCCGGGTTGGCGACATTACGGTCGATTATGAAATCATGGCCCTTCGGCTTGCGGGCGATGGCTGCATGGATCGCTTGCGCCAAAACCTCGTCATCGGACGAGGCCCGTAGCGGGGTCCGCAAATCGGCGGCGTCATCCTGGCCCAGACACATAAACAGCGTACCAGTACAGGTCAGGCGTACCCGGTTGCAGGATTCACAGAAATTGTGGCTTAACGGCGTAATGAAGCCTAAACGCCGTCCGGTTTCCGCCACGGTCACATAGCTGGCGGGACCACCGGTTTTGTGATCGCTGGGTTGTAGGGTCCATCGTTGTGCCAGATCCTGTCGTACATCTGATAGCGCAAGATGCTGGTCCGCCCTATTTAGACCGATATCGCCCATGGGCATCGCCTCGATCAAAGTCATATCCAGGCCGCGCTCGCCACACCAGGCGATCATCCGGTCAATTTCGTCTTCATTGAAGTCGCGTACCGCCACGGTGTTAATTTTTACCGCCAAACCGGCTGCTTGGGCCGCGTCGATCCCGGCCATGACCCGGTCAAACTTGCCCCAACGGGTTATGGCCAGGAACTTGTCCGGATTTAAGGTGTCAAGCGAGACATTGATGCGCCGGACGCCACAGGCATAAAGGTCGGCGGCGTGTCTGGTAAGCTGCGAGCCGTTGGTGGTGACGGTTAATTCATCAAGGCGGCCATTGTCCAATTGCCGGCCCAATTGTTCGAACAGCCACATCACGTTGCGCCGCACCAGTGGTTCACCCCCCGTTATACGCATCTTGCGTACCCCGAGATCGATGAACGTACGGCACAACCGCTCCAACTCTTCAAGGCTCAAGACTTCCGCCTTGGGTAAAAACGTCATGTCCTCGGACATACAATAGGCGCAGCGAAAATCGCAACGGTCTGTGACAGAAACGCGCAGGTAGTCAACGCGGCGTCCGAAGGGGTCAATCATTTGTAAGCCCGCCTCCAAGCACTAAAGGGGCCGTGAAGACAGGATCACGGCAAATAAGCTGACAACAACAGGCTGGACGCCGGCCCAAGGGCGGCGCGCGCCATCTGTTAAATGGTGCTTGATTATGCATTGTCCCGCCACGAAATGGCAGTGTTATTTTATCCTGCCTGGATTTGGGATTCGGACCGGGCCTGGCTAATTCTTGACCTCGCGGACAGCGTTCAGATAGCGCCGGTCGCGTTGCCATTTGCGCAGGACCAGGAACGCCGTTTCACGGGTAACGGATTCGTAAAATTTGGTCAATCGCACCACCTCGTCCTTGGAGAGGCGAACGTTGCGGTCCCGTGCCTTGCGGGTCAATTGGTAGAACTGCAAAAAGATCGTTCGTTCCAGGCCGATTGCCTGACAGGCAATGCCCAAGGCCTCGCCGCCAGTTTCATAAATGATGCGACGGGCCAAAACAGGGCG
>JAJFGG010000026.1 GCA_021776235.1 Alphaproteobacteria bacterium
TCGCCGGGCCACCCGCTCCCCCTGCCCGTCCACACATTAATGGTACCCTGTGGGTGGACGGGCAGGGGGAGCGGGTGGGTAGTTCAATTTCGAAAATGGACTAATGGATCGTAAAAGCAAAGACGATCTGCAACTGGATGACCAATATACGAGGAGCCGTTCGGGATGCCGGCCAATCTGACAGGGGTGGCCCGATTCGTCCGGATCTTTGCCCCGGCGGCCCGCACGGCGCCATTAAAAAGACCCCTCGGATTACCCGGCACAGCTGTATTGCGACACGACGGATTTTTGGCCCGAGGGCGTGCGCCATCTGGTCGCCGAGGTCGGTGCCGGCCAGCGCATGGTGGGAACTGACGATCCTTATCCGTGGACGACCTCGGCGATCGAACTCATCCTTGAAACGCCAGGTTTGAGTGATGCCGACATAGCCGCGATTCTAGGTGTCACGATTGCCGGCTGACACCCGCCGCCAGAAGATCCGCGATCTCGCCTTCCGAATAGCCTGCTTCGGCAAGGATTTCGGCACTTTGCTGACCCAGATGCGGTGGCAGGCTTCGTACGGTCGAGGGGGTTTTGGAAAATCGGGTCGGCGGATCGGTCATGCGCAGGGTGCCCTCGGTGGGATGTTCTTCCAGCCGCCAAAAGCCCGAGGCCAGCAACTGTTCATTCTGCAACAGCTCCTCCTTGGTATTGACCGCCATGACCGGAATGCCGGCGTCATCCAGGTCGCGCTTCCATTCGGCGGAGGTCCGCGTGGCAACGATCTCGCCCAGCAGATCATAGACCTCCTGGGAATTCTTGACCCGGGCGGTAATATCCGTGAAGCGCGGATCGCCGATCAAATCGTCGCGGCCCGAAATTTCAAACAGGCGCCGCCAATTGTCGTCCGTATAGGGCAGAACCGCCAGATAGCCATCCTTGGTGGCGTAGGGACGCCGCCCGGTATTGAGCAGCCGTTGATAGCCCATCTGGTCGATTGGCGGCTCGAACGCGGCGCCGTATAGATGCTCCACCATGACGAAATCCACCAGGGTTTCGAACATGGGCACCTCGATAGCCTGGCCACCGGCCCCCCGCTCCTTGGCCACCAGGGCCGCCAGAATGGCCGTGACCGCATTATAGCCAGAGGTCTTGTCCGCCATGATGGTGGGAACGAAGCGTGGCTGATCGGAGGTGACGGTTTGCAGGTCGGCCAGGCCGCTGGCCGCCTGAATAACGTCATCATAGGCGGGATTATCGGCCATGGGCCCGTCCTTACGAAAGCCATAGGTGGCGCAAAAAATCAGATCGGGGTAGGCGGACGCGAATTTCTCGTACTCCAGGCCAAGTTTTTTGGCCACTTTCGGGCGCATGTTGTGCAGAAAAACATCCGCCGTCCCAACAATCTTGAACAGCGCGTCGCGCCCGGCCTGCTGGGTCAGATCCAGGACGATGCTGCGCTTGTTGCGGTTGGTGGCAAGGTACAGCGACGCCATGCCTTCATTCCGGCGCGGGCCGAGATTTCGGGTCGTATCGCCGGCCGGGGTTTCAATCTTGATTACGTCGGCGCCCATGTCGCCCAGCATTTGCGTGGCCCAGGGGCCCAGAATAACAGTGGTCAAATCAACCACGCGAATGCCATCCAATGTTCCCGCCATATTATGCCTGCGCCTTTATCTGTGCCGCCATGGCCAGCACGTTGCGGGCCTGTTTCAGGTGTGGCATGTCGAGCATCTTGCCGTCCAGCCCGACCGTGCCCAGACCTGGGTTCTGCTCGAACACATCGATCACCCGCTGCGCATGGGCGACCTCTTCGGCGGCAGGTGTGAAGGCGCTATTAATTACCTCCGCCTGGGCCGGATGGATGGCGATCTTGCCGATGAAGCCGGCCCGGCGGTCGCGCAGGCATTCCGTCTGTAAACCGTCAAGATCACGGAAGTCGACGTAGACAACACCAACCGGCTGCACCTCGATCGCCCGCGCCGTGGACAGGCACAGGGATTTGGCCATTAGATAGACATCGTCATAATCACCGGTCGCCGGGTTGCGGTTGTCAGTGGCGCCCAGGGCGGCGGCCAGATCCTCGCCGCCCCAGGTCATCGCCACCAGACGATCCGTGATACCGTCCAGATAGGTGTGGAAGGTCAGCAGCGAAGCGGCGGTTTCCGTGGCCACGCAATGGATCCTGGTCGAGCCGGGCGTCAGGCCCTCGCGGGCCTCCAAGGCCGAAAGATAGTTCGCCATGGTGTTGACGTCGTCGGCCGAATACACCTTGGGCAGGACAATGCCGTCGGGGGCACCAGGCATCACCGCCGCCAGATCGGGCAACGATAGTTCGGTATCCAGGGGATTGACCCGCACCCAGAGCTGTTGCCGGGAGCGGTCGGGGTGGGCCTTGAGATAGTCACAAACCATGCCGCGGGCGATTTCCTGCCGGTCGTCAGAGACCGAATCCTCAAGGTCCAGGATCAGCGCATCGGCGGGATTGTCCCGACCCTTCGCCAGCTTTCGTTCGCTGTCACCGGGCACGAACAGCCAAGAGCGAATGATCATGCTGGCTGCTTCATCATCAGGCCGACGCGGATGCAATAGGCAACTTCCTCGTCGCGCTGGTTGAAGCCGAAATGCTCGAACGTGACCAAGCCGGCATCCGGCCGCGATTTGCTCTCGCGCTTTTCCTTGATCCGGGTGACGGAGCGGATGGTATCGCCGTGGAACACCGGATTTTTAAAGCGCACGTCGGTCATGCCCAGGTTGCCCAGGGTGGTGCCAATTGTGGTGTCGCCCACGGTGACGCCGATGACCAGGCCCAGGGTGAACAGGCTGTTGACAATGCGCTGGCCGTACATGGTGCCTTTGCAGAATTCCTCGTCCAGGTGCAGGGGCTGAGGATTGTGGGTCTGGGCGCAGAACATGATGTTGTCCATTTCCGTCACCGTGCGGGTCAGCCCGTGTTTGAACTCCATGCCCAGCTCGAATTCCTCGAAATACAATCCGCTCATTACGTTACTCCTGTGTCTAATACGATTTTGGAAGATCCAGGGCCTTTTCGGCCAGATAGCTGAGGATCAATTGCGGGCTGATGGGCGCCAGGCGGTGGATCAGGCATTCGCGGAAATAGCGTTCCACATGAAACTCCTTGGCATAGCCCATGCCGCCGTGGGTCATGACCGCGTTGGTGCAGGCCTTGTAGGCCGCCTCGGCCGCCAGATATTTCCCGGCGTTGGCCTCCTTGCCGCAGTCTTGGCCGGCATCGTATAGCGCGGCGGCGTGAAAGGCCATCAGGTTGGCCGCCTCCAATTCCGCCCAGGACGCAGCCAGGGGATGCTGGATGGCCTGGTTCATGCCGATGGGCCGGCCAAACACCACCCGTTCCCGGGCATAGTCGGCGGCCCGTTGCAAGGCGCAGCGGCCAAGGCCCACCATGGAGGCCGAAATCAGAATCCTCTCGGCGTTAAGACCATGCAGTAAATAGCGGAAACCCTTGCCTTCCTCGCCAATTAGATGATCCTTCGGCACCCGCAGTCCATCAATAAAGACCTGGTTGGAATCGACGCTTTTCCGGCCCATTTTATCGATCGGGCGGATTTCCACATAATCGCGGTCCAGGTCCGTATAGAACAGCGACAGCCCGTCGATAGGTTTCTTCGTCTCCGACAGATCCTTGGTGCGCGCGATCAACAGCATCTTGTTGCATTGCTGCGCGGTGGAGGTCCAGATTTTCTCGCCCTTCACAAGATAATGGTCGCCCTGGTCCACCGCGCGGGTCTTCAGACGGGTGGTATCCAGCCCGGTGTTGGGTTCGGTAACCGCGAAACAGGCGATATCCTTGCGTTGAATGATCGGCGGCAACCAGCTTGATTTCTGTTCTTCCGTGCCGAATACCACCACCGGGTTCAGGCCAAACATGCCGATGGCGATGGCGGCAAAGCCCGCATTGCCGGCTCCGGATTCGGTAATCGCCTGAACCATGACGGCGGCGTCGGATATTCCCAGGCCGCTGCCGCCATATTCTTCCGGCATGGCGATGCCCATCCAACCCTCATCGGCCAGGGCCCGGCAAAAATCCTCGGGGAAAATCCCATCCTTGTCCCGCTCCAGCCAGTATTGGTCATCGAAGCGCTGGCACAACTTGCTGACGCTGTCCTTGATCTGTTGCTGCTCCGGGTTCCAGAAAAAGCTCATACCTGTATCTCTCCAAATGCAAACGCAGTCACACCCAAACTACCCCAATAAAAACGGCGGTGCATAGCCCGGCCCGCTTCGCCGCCCGCACCCGCAAGGGTCAACAGGGACGGCATGGGGCCGCCATGGCTGACAAACAGGCTGGCAATGTCGTCATGCTTTTGACCTCAGGTTGGTTTACGCCCGGTAATATGTTGCAGGATGTCCGGTATGAACTCCCGCACCTGAATATCCTGAAAACCGGCCGCTTCGAAATAGCCAATGCAGTCGGTTGGCGTATGAGGCAGGGCCGTGGATTGGAACAGGGCGCCGTGCATGGCGCACATGGCCGGGATCAGCGGGCCGTTCCAATCCTCGTTGACCATTTCGCCGCAAATATGCATCTCGCCGCCGGGTTCCAGGGCGTCGTAGGCCTTTTGCACAACCATCTGGATCACGGCTCCGGAATATTGCGGCAGGTTGGAGTTCATCATTATGACATCGGCCCCGCTGGGCAAAGGATCAGCGGTAAAATCGCAAGCTTCCGCGCTGACCCGTTCCGCCACTCCATGCTCGGTGATAAAATCGCGGGACACAACAACGACCTCGGGCAAATCCAATACCACCGCTTCGATTTCCGGGTATTGTTTCGCGGCCTGGATTGAATAAGCCCCCGAACCACCGCCCAGGTCCAAAATTTTGCGCCGCCCCGTCAAATCCACCTCGCGCAGGAACTTCCGCGCCGCGCCCATACCGACGGATGCGGTGGCCTGATGATAGCGCCGGGCATGTTCGACGGTGAATCCTTCAGTATAGAAACCGAGGGACCTTTCTTCGCCGGTCGCCTGTAACCGTTGGCCCAATTCGCCCCAGGCCCCCCACTGGTGATGGAACCAATGTACCCAATCGCCGGCATAACTGGGCTGATCCCGGACCAGGAAGCGTTCCACATCCGGGGCATTGCGAAAACCTGTGCCATCCCGTTCGATCAGGCCCAGTGTCAACAGGGCGACAATCATGCGCTGGGTGTTGGGCACGGTGATACCCAGGGTCTGGGCAATAGCCTCGGCGCTGGTCCCGTTTTTGGTTACGGCGGTAAAGAAGCCGGCCTCGATCGCGCCAAACAGAACCGCCGATTGGGTAAAGGCCCAGGACAGTTTTTGCAGGCGAACCGTTGTTGGCCGTTCCGGCACGGACTTGGATTGCTTCATGGTGACGTCTCTCTCCCGTCCGGTCGTGAAAACTACTCAGTCATTGCTGTGGGGTAACTTTGCACTGACCATTGCCGGTACTAGGTTATCCATACAGGGTTTGCGAGGCCAGGGCTGCCCCTTCAGCCAGAGCCGCCAGTTTATCCCAGACGATTTCCTCATCCACCGCGGCGAAACCGGCGGCGGTTTCAAAGCCGCAATCGGTGCAGGCAATGATCCGTGCCGGATCACCCACCGCTTCGGCGATGCGGCGGAGGCGATCGGCCACGGTGCGGGGATGCTCGACGTAATTGGTGGTGGTGTCGATCACACCGGCAAGCAGCAAGCCGTCTTCGGGCAATTCAATGCTCTCGAAACAACGGTATTCATGCGCATGGCGCGGGTTGGCCATGGACAGCAAGAGCCCCTGGGCCCGGGCCCGGGCGATGGTCGGCCAGATCTCCTCCAACGGCACATCGAAGACATGCGGTCCTTCGTAATTGCCCCAACAAACGTGCAGACGGACCCGGTCCCGCGGGATCCCGGCCAAGGCCCGGTTGATGGCCGCCATGACGCAATTGGCGAAGCGCAAAAAATCCTCGACCGGTCGCTCCTGAAACAGCGCATGGCGTTCCATGGCCAGATCGGGGGCGTCTATTTGCAGCAACAGGCCAGCATTGACGATGGCGTGATATTCCACCGAAAGGGCCGTGGCCAGGGCCTCGATATAGCTGTTGATATCCGGGTAATATTCGTTCTGCATCGCGGCCGCGATGATGCCGGGCGAGGGCGCGGTCATGAAGGCTTCTGTGACATTCCGGCCGGGCAACAGGCTATTCAGGCGGCTGCATTCCGCCTCGATGGCCCCGTTATCAGAATAGTTGACCGCCCCGACCGCTTTCGGCGCCTTCATCAGGGAAACCCGGTGTTCCGCCGTTGTCATGGCCAGCAATTTCTTGCGATAGCCTTCATACATGGTCATGTCGGCCATCAGGCGGCGGTCGCTGTGGCCGCCAAATCCGGTCATGCGATAGCGTACATAGGTGAAAAAGCTTTCCCGTCCCATCTCGCCGTCATTGACGACATCGATACCGGCGGCGATCTGTTTGTCCAGGGCCTCGACCGTGGCCGCTGCAACCGCCGCGGCCAGTTCCGTCCCTGCCGCCGCCTCGCCGGCCGCCAGCAGACGGCGCAGTTCACCGGGCCGGGGCAGACTGCCCGCATGGGTCGTCAGAATTCGCGTCTGGCTGGTTTGCATGCCGCTGCTTTCATGTTCATCGCCCTTTGCACCAGAACGTATCAGAAATTGATACGCTCTTGGATCATGAAAGCCTAAGAATCTATAACGTCGAAAGAGAACGGCGGAAGCGAAACGCTGTCCGGGCATTGGCGCGGCAAGGCATTCGGATTAGGCGTCAATTGCCGCGGGCCAGCCGTCGCCGCTGATTATGCGGCTGGCCGGCAAAAGCACCTGCGCCCGGGTGCCGACATCGGGCTCGCTGGTCAAATGCAAGCTGCCGCCATGTAGTTCCGCCAGCCGGCTGGAAATGGACAGCCCCAGGCCGACACCCTCTTGCCCATGCTTGATCTCGGAGCCCAACTGGCTGAACGGCTCCAGGGCGCGTTCGATATCCTTGGCGGCCATGCCAATACCGCTGTCCGCGACTTCCAACATCAGCCAACCATCCTGATTGAGGCCGGCCCGGACCTCTATCCAACCGCCGGACGCCGTGAATTTGATCGAGTTCCCTATCAGATTGACCAGAATTTGTTTTAGCCGGCGACCATCGACGTAGAGGGATGGCGGCGCGTCGGATATCTCAACGGAAATTTCAATATTCGCTTCCATGGCACGCCTTAGGAACAAACGCACGCTTTCATCGACCAATTCAGCCAAGTTATGAGAATCTACGTTCAGGGGCAATTCCTCGGCCTCAATCTGGCTCAAGTCCAAAATGTCGTTGATCAATCCGAGCAGCAATTGGCCGCTGATCTGTATGTCCTTGCCGTATTGCACATAGGAGGGATTGTCTATGGCACCGAACATTTCGGATGCGATGATCTCGGAAAATCCTATGATCGCATTCAAGGGTGTCCGCAATTCATGGCTGACTCCGGCCAAGAAACGCGATTTCGCACGATTGGCATCCTCGGAACGTTGCTTGGCTTTCCGCAATTCCGCTTCGACATGTTTGCGTTCGGTGATGTCAGTGCTGGCGCCAAAATAACCGAGAAAAACGCCGTCCTCACGGAGTATTGGAATACCGCTGTTGCTGATACACATGCTTCGGCCATCAGGCAGCTCGCGTCGATACTGGAAGTTCCGGAACGCTTCATGGGCCTGCAGAGTTGCCATATGCCGGGCCCAATGGTCGCCGTGGTCGTCATCGGCGCGGAAATCATCGCGGCGGCGTCCGATGTAATGATCTGCCGACAGCCCCGTCAGAGCCTCGACATTGTCGCCAAGCCAGGAGAAACGCAGATCCGCATCCATCTCCCACAACCAGTCGGAACCGACGTCCGCAAAGTTGCGAAGCCGCCGTTCGCTGATACGCAACCGACCGATTGTCTGCAACCGGTCCAACTCTACAACCACGCGGGAGGCAAATATCTCCAATAGCCGCTCGGCGATGGAAAATTCATCCAGTGGCTCTACATCGAACGCCGAAAGAACTCCCAGCGCCTTGCCGTCGGCATCAAACAATGGCACACCGATATAACTATCGAGACCATGTTCCAGCAAAAATTCGTTGTCCGGAAACAATTTATTCGCCTGGGCGGGAATGACGCAGACCGTTTGACCAACGACCCTGGCGCAGGGGCTGCCCGGCAGGCGATAGTTCATACTCTCGACTGTAACACCATTGCGGCTGGCCGCCAGGGTGCTGACGCTGTCGGCCTCCGGGTGATCCGGTGCGCCGATCGCCACCCATTCCATGCCAAGGGCGCGCGATATTGCATTGACCAGCGACTGCAGATAGCCGTGACCAGATTTTTTCAGAACAGCCCTGGCAACAGCAGTGACCGCGGTCTCCAGGCGGCTGGCCGCCGTTATTTCCGTGAAGGTGGCAATAGATTGGCCGTCCGGCGAAGTTTGCCGTCGGATATCCAGAATTCGGCCGTCTGGCACGCGGTGCTGATAGCGGCAATTTGCCTGATGGTGCAAAAACTGCAGCTGTTTGGTGGTCAATAGTTCAACATCACCATCCCCGAAATCGCCCCGTTCAGCAAGAAATCTAATGATATCCTCACGTTGGGCGCCAATATAGGCTATTTTTTCTGGTAAATTAAAAAATTCAAGCAATTCTGAGTTGTAATACAAAAGAGTCCCGCGGGCGGAGTAGATGCAGATCGCCTGATCCATATTTCCCGTCCGGGGAACCGAAATTTCCCCAGAATATTCCCTATCTTCCGCCAACTTCGCACCCTTCCACCCGGGCCGAAAGACCCAGGAGTTTCAAGACACCAGCCAATCATGGCAGCAACATATGAACAGAACGTTGTGATATTGTTTCAATATTAGGAAATTGTCATTAAGTGTAAAGTAGTGTGCCGGGACCCCAGGGCAACAGTCTCCTTCGTCGCCTTGCCGCGAAATACCAGGGATCTTTCAATCAGGGCTGCAAATTGCGGGCTGCGCCTCGATTGCCGCAGCTGTTTCGGCACGATTGGCAGGCCGCGTGGCAGGCCCCGCAGCAGTTGTATAATGTCGACCTGCTTATTATTCGTTATGCATTTCGATCGCTCGAACCGGCCTTCCTGGGATCCGAACAAAATGAGCACGCAGGATTATTGCTCGTTAGCTTGCTGACTGCGCCGGTCACTCGATCTGCTGATCCAACCACTGTATGATCAAATTCAGCCGGCTTGCCGATAGGTCCCGTGTAACAGGCATATGACCGCCCATTAGAGGGCTGCTGAGCAGTACGTTGCGAATTTTTTTTGCATTTTTGGCCACAGCCTGTTGGTTTTCCAAGTTAATGAAGGACATGATGGGATAAATTTTTCCATATTGTTCGAGCACCGGTCCGACAAAGTTTTCCCAAGTCACATCTTTGATATCGGGTTGTGCGTCGTAAACCTGCACGCTCACCAAATCATCGGGGCTTTGCACGTAGCTGCCCCGAAGGGATTCATCCTGAAACTCGTACTGCAGAAAATATATCTGCCCGTCCATATAGCCGCGCGGATTGCCGGGATTCGACGCTTTGATTTGAAGGGTGGCGATCCCTTTTTCATCGGTCGTTACCATCCCATTATTTTCCAGAGTCAAGGCTGATTCAGGCACCGACATATTGACCATTCCGGAGGTGCCGCCAGTTCCTAGGGTGTTGTTGGAGTAGGTCTGCGCATCGAGGGGCGGCATCAGACTTACCACCAAGCCTACGCCACTGGCCGGCCGGCCGAAGCAACTGACATAGAATTCTACCGTTGCCGTTCCCGGGTTTGAATGCCCGGACGGCTTGCCACCTGCCGAAGACCTGGAAGTTTCAGGCGCCGCCTCGATGCCCGGGTTCATGCGATACACAAACTGGTTGGGCCGTACATAAAGGCCCCGCTCGTTCTCCCGCAAAAAAACCGTGCTGAAGGAGGTTCCATTATTGGCGTCCAGGTTCACCAGACCAAGCGGCTGAGTTTGAACGGCCTCAACATCGGCATTGTCGATCCGGATGTTCACCACGCCGGAATCCGTAGAATAGAATGCCGGATCCGCGTAGTCGATCGGCGCCAGGACCTTATTGGTCTGTCCAAAACAATAGAGGGCCAGTTTTCCATACTGCGAGGTATCCACGAAGGATTCCGTTGGCGAGGCCGGCTGTGTGGACAAAAGCGAATTGCCCAGGTTCAAGCTCACGTAAGTTTGCGTCCCATCGGTCTTGCCATATGCGACCGGGTCTGATTGCGGGCTTGGGTATTGTGTCACTTTGAACGGGGCGAAGTAGGCCGCATAGGGGCCGGAATCCGTGGGTACGGAAGCCGGCGGCGAATTTGTGCGCAGAACCGCCGCCGGCGCCAGCATACGGTCGGGCGTGAGAAAATCCGGGGCCGGGCCAAAGCCATGCCCTGGCTGCGATCCAGCCGAAGAGGGAAGACCGTCGAGACCAAGAGTGCCGAATACCTGGCCCCAGGTGAACTCATAAGGCGTCAGGGGCGGGGTCGGCGGCTGCTTGGCGCTCGCCATGATCACGTCGACCTGCTGTTGGGGTATGTTCAGACCCGTCAGGCGTTCATTCACCAGCTTTGTGAAATAGCCCGTTGTCGGGATCTCTCCTGCGCGCGGATTATTCGGCTGGAACTGTCCTTGAGCGAGTTTCGAGAGCGGTGATATCGCCGCAATCGCCTCGGCTGAAACACCGTTCTGTTTCATTGTCGCCAATGTGTTCTCATTGACGAGATACTGCTGCGAGGCGGAATTGAAGGCCCGCAGCACGAAGTTTATCGAAAGCTTCGTCGGATCCGCCCCAAGGCCACAAAGCTCGCTGATGAACTGCGACTTGATCGCATCGGAAATTTTTACGCCCTCGAGTACCGACTGGAAGTTGGCGCTGCCGGCATAATCGCCGCGGCCGCCCTTAACCTGCACCCACGCATTTGAATAGGCGGACGGTTTGAAGGACCCTTGAAGCAGAGGCTCGGATGAACCGCTCTTTTCTCGGATACCAACCTGTAACCCCCAAATTTCCGTCACGTTTTGCTGCATCGGATCGAGATCGACAACTCTTCCCGATCCCAGTGGCGAATTGTCCAGGGACCTCAGCGAAAGGCCGATGAGAGGGTCTTCCGCGCCGGTCGTCGCTTCGCTTCCATCGGCATAGCGGATCTTGGCGACTGTACAGTCCAGCTGAAACTCGGCCGTGCCATTGGGATTCCAGTAAAGCTGTATGTTGTTCCCCACTTCCTCGCCATTGTCCGGCGGAAAATTGTTGTTTGGATTAAAGTTATCGGGTGTGTTGTTCAGCGTGCTGGGATCAGCGCGAAACGTACCGAAAAAGTGAAGTTGTGGGAAATTGAGATAGCTCATTTTCTTAGTAACTCCCTAGAATTAGTGCATAGACTGCTATTATTTAACGATGGTCTCGAGTTGCCCAGATATACTCCGATTGTGGGGAAACAATGTTTGGATTGCCTGCCGAGGCAATGTTGAGGCCGGCGCGGGGCGCCATTCGCACGGCATCGGTGGCAATTGGTGAGATTTACCGTCAGCACCGCGACCCCGTCCCCCTGATGCCTTGCAGTCGGCGACAGGGCTACCATGTCAGGGCGCCTCGGTGCCGAACTCGGGCAGCCGCAGAAGCAGCGCCGCGCGGATCATCTCGGCACATTGCCGGAACACCGCCGGTCCAAGGCCGGATGGATCCAGGATGTCGTGGTCAGGGTTGAGGCGGTGCGCCGTCATCTCGGCCTCTGGAAAACGGGATACCAGCCAGTGGCGTTGCGCCTCGGTCATACAGAAGATGGCGTCGGCCTGGCGCACCATATCGTCCGTCAGCGCCTGTGCGCCGTGGCGCGGCGCGGCAACGCCGATCGCCTGCAAAGCGCTGTTCGCCTCCGCCGTCAACGGCGCACCGGCGGTGGCTTTCAGACCGACGCTCTTGATTTCCACCGCTTGAGGTTCGGCCCAACCGGACGTGTCACGATCCATCGCGGCCATGAGATGGCGGCAAAGAGCCTCCGCCATCGGCGACCGGCTGGTATTGCTGCCGCAGACGAAGAGCACCAGGGACGCCGCCGGGGTCCGCCCCGGCGGGGCCGGAGCCAAGTCGGCCTGAGGCGCCGCGGTCGGCAGCACCAGGATCACGAGCGCGGCGATGATGAGCCCCGCCCCAATCAGCTGCGAGGTGGCGGCCGGCGGCTGGCCGAACAGCGACGCCAGGGCAAAGCTGGCGACGATTCCGGCCAATAGGCTCGAGCTGCGGTTGATCGGGATGCAGAAGGTGTTCTCCCGGCGATCCAGATAGATCAGCGATCCGAACATGAACAGGCAGCCATAAAGGATGCCGATGGCAAACGCCGGTAGCAGGCTGCTGCTGCGGCTCAGTAACATCGTGAAACCGGTCCGCAGCGCGGCGCTGGCCTCGCCGTCCCCGAAGACCGCCACGGCCAGGGGCACGAGGATCAAGACCGGCATCGAAACGATCTGTTCCTCCACGAAATAGCGCCTGGTGACCGTCTGTTTGTCGCGTTTCGCCACCCGGGTCATGGACTGCAGCCGGGCCGCGTAGCCGGCGAGATAACAGAGCAGATTGACCAGGGCGGCAAATGTCAGCGCGGCGCTTGCGGTGTTGACCAGGGCCCAAGTGACGGCGCTCAGGCTCAGCAGCAGGGCGGCCCAGGAGTACCAGTGCACGCGGCGTCTGAAGGCAAAATCGACGAGCGGCGACATGATCAGGACACCGCCACGCATCAGCAGTAGCGCCAAGAGAATCGAGACCCCGTTAAAGGTGAAGGCCAGGGTCGTGGTGGCGATGATTGCCGCCGTGCCCAGGCCCGAAACAGTCGTCCAGAGCCCCGGAACGGGCAGGCGCAGGCCAAGCACGTTGTGGAACTCGGCGTAGCGCCACCAACCCAGCATGGTCAGACAGCAACAGACAAAGCTGACCGCCGCAATCAGCGTCGCCGGCAGCAGCACGAGGCCGGCGACCGGTGCGTCCTGATAACCGGCGAGGGAACCATTCGAAAGCAGCTTCGTGAGGGCGCTGTATGGCGCGTAGAAGGCAAAGTATCCAAAGGCAAAAAACCAGATGGACAGGTCCGACCAATTGTTTTTGGTTTTCATCGTGCGCAGGAACCTTATCTTTCGGCTGCAAATCCGATTTGCCGGATCTAGCCGTCGGTGATGCCTTTACTCACGTCACTTGTTGAAGAACGAATCGTCGCGGATTTCCCCAAGGGCGGTTTTACCGATCGTCGCCAGAACCTGGTCGGTGTTGTCGTGCAGCACATAGAATGACAGATCGCGGTAGATCCGCTCCAGACGGCTGGGGCGGACCAGGCTGCGCGCGCCACAAGCCTTGATGCAACGCCGGACCGTATCGCTCGCCAGTTGATCGATCAGGAACCGGGCCCGGATTCCGGCCGTCTTGGCCTCGTCATAGCGTCGGGCCTCCCACAGGCCCGCGACATGGCTCAGCCAGAGCTGGGCGGTCTCGATATTGATTGCGATCCGGCCCATGTGCTGCTGCACAAACGGATCGCCGCCTTTCTTCTGGCAGGTCAGGTAATCCGTAGTGAACTCAAATGCGCTTTCCGCCGCGCCGAGAAAAGAGGCTGCGTAATGCGGTGTGAAACAGGTCTGCCAGCCCTCTTTCAGATACTGGCCGGGATAGCCGATGACCTGCGCCTGTGGAATGAAGGTACGGTCGAAGCGCGTCAGAAGACTGACCGTGCCGCGCATACCGATCGGGTCCCACCAGGAGGCATCAAAGGAAACGCTGGGGTCCGAGAGGTCGCAGGCCAGCATCAGAACCCCGTCAACCGAGCCGGTCGCATGCCTGGCGCCACCCGGTCCGGCCGTATTGACCAGGATGATGGCCCAGTCGGCACCACCGGCGCTGGTGGTGAAAACCTTTGTCCCATCCACCAGATAGCCGCCATCCACCATTTCGACACGGGTGCCAAAACCTTGCTTCTGGCCAGGCGCACGTGCTTGCGGCTCGCCGCTCCAGGCGACCCATCGCGTGCCGTGCTGCACGACACCTTCGAACCAGCGCTCCTGCTGCTCCTGGTCGGCGATATTGGCGAGCAGAACCATCGAGTTGGCATGGCCCTCCCAGCATCGTGCCAGCGAAAGGTCGGCCTTGGCCAGGGATTTTGTAATCATCCACAGCGACAGGACGTCATCGCCGAATGGCCCCAAACCATGGCCACCGTAGGCCTGGGGCACGGCCACCGCGTGCAGGCCGGCCCGAAACAGGTCGTCGAAATCCTCCGCCGGAAAGCTGGCCGAGGTGTCGTAGTGGTCGGCCCTGTCCGCGAAGGTTTCGTTTGCCAGCGCGCTGGCCCGGTCGATGAGGTCTTGCCGGAGCAACGCTGCTTCCGGAGGCCGGTCCCCGGCCCGCCCATCACGCTGATGGCCGAGCACGGCCGGAGAGTCATCAACGCCGGCGCTCATGACCGCGGGGCCGCCGTGTCATGACAAAAGAATTCACGCCTGAAATAACTCGAGCGCGAGCTGCATTCCTCATAACTGGAACAGGCTGCATTTATGATGATGCCCTGGTTGTGGTTGGCGGCCCGCTGGGTCTGCATCAAGTCGAAATCGCAGACGGCGCGGTTGGCATTGTCGCCAGCTTTCGTGAAACGGAGTTCCCCCATGCCCTCGGCCCCATGATTTGTGCGCGCGAAGCCCGTTTAGCCTTCGCGTGCTGTTCAGCCAATTACCCAGTTTCTCTCCTAACGGTAGCAACCAGCAAGTTGTACTGCAAGGATATTGATCATAATTTGCTCCGACATACGATCGCTCCGGTATGGCCGGCTTACGATCTGCCCGGCTTTGCAACGGCTCCGGAATAGGATGCAATGGGTTGCGACCATGGCGCGACCCAAAGGCGCTGGACGACCGCGTCAGCCGCGTACGTTGATGCATGGAAATCCCGGATCTATAGGCCAGGAACAAATAGAACCTTGCTATCCCTTGACCTATCCGGCGCGAGGCCGCCAGCCATGTCTCGGGTACATTCTGCGGCCCATGGCTCCAGGCCGGACAAATTTGGAAATGATGACCATTGGCATCGATTGTGCCGTCGAAACGGCCCTGTCTCAAGACATCAACAGCGTCTCCAATTCGAGACGCCGAGATTCAACGGCAAGCAGTAAAGGCCACCTCACAGTCGAAAGCTTGACGGCCTGAAGGAGATAAATCTCCGGTACTTTGGCGCTACAGATCGAATGACAAGGCGGCTCGCCTGACTACCCGTTGTTGCGCGGAATTTAGTGTGGCATCGGGTCAGGGCCAATCTGTGCCTGAATGGAATCCTGCTGCTTGGAGGCCCGCGCGCATGCGACGGCGATACTATCCGTGTGTGTCTTTGATCAAAGCCGGATCCCATATTCCGGATGCACAATACCGTGACGGTTACGATACCGTGACGGTTAATCAGTATAAATCATCACGAATTCTGGATATGATAACCGGTACAATTGAGGTTCTTTGGTAATCGCGGGATGGGTGTGACGTCTCGTGTCTGATGAGAAATTGGCAAAAGAAACGAGATATCTCATGAGTAATTACAACATTCTGATCATGGGCGCCTCTTATGGTTCCCTACTGGGACTCAAACTGGTACTCGCCGGACACAGAGTGAATATGGTCTGCCTGCCGGAGGAGGCAGAATTATTCAACGCCGAGGGTGCCCGGATCCGCCTGCCGGTTCCCGGCCTGGCCGCGCCGGTGGAAATCAACTCGCAAGACGCACCCGGCACGATGTCCGCGGCGACGACCGGCGCCGTCGATCCCGCCGATTACGATCTGGTGGTGCTGGCCATGCAGGAACCGCAATACCGGTTACCGGGCGTGCGGGAACTGCTGGATGCCGTCGCCAATGCCAGAGTTCCCTGCATGTCTATCATGAACATGCCGCCGCCGCCCTACCTGGCGCGCATTCCCGGCCTCGATGCCGGCGCCCTGGAGAACTGCTTTACCGATCACACAATCTGGAAGAATTTTGATCCGGCATTGGTAACGCTGTGCAGTCCGGACGCGCAGGCGTTCCGTCCGCCAGGGGAAAAGCTGAACTTGCTGCAAGTCGGGTTGCCGACCAATTTCAAAGCGGCGCGTTTTGCCTCTGACAAACATACCGCCATGCTGCACCAATTGGAGTCCGATATTGAAGCCATTCGTTATGATGTTGGCGGTGAATTACTTGCCTTACCGGTTAAACTCAGGGTTCATGATTCCCTGTTCGTGCCGCTCGCCAAATGGAACATGCTGCTGACCGGCAACTATCGTTGCGTGCGGGAGGACATATGCCCCATCAGGGAGGCGGTGCACGGCGATCTCGAATTGTCGCGGTCGATCTACCACTGGGTCGGCGAAGTATCCCGATCCATCGGTGCCGCCGAAAAAGACTTGGTGCCGTTCGAGAAATACGCAAAGGCGGCTGAAGGATTGTTGAAACCGTCGTCGGCGGCGCGCGCCCTGCTTGCGGGCGCCCCGTATATTGAACGGACCGACCTTCTCGTCAAGACCATCGCGGCACAGAAGGGTATGCAGTGCGCCGCCGTCGATGAAACAGTTGCCATGGTCGATCTTTGGCTTGAGGCGAACCGCGACAAAGCTTGACGTTCGGCGTCGTGAGTGCCGGGCAAATACTGAAGCCCGGTCGGGCGATCAATCAAAAGGCGCCTGATCGAACTGGATCCCCTGTTTGCCTCTTCGTAGTCAGATGCCAGGTCAATTGAAGACACGCCCTAAAAAATAACCGCCGCGAGAAACCCTATTGAGTTACAGGCGGCGCTCAAAACCGTTCCGCAGATAGTCCAAAATATCGTCCTGTTTTTCCATACCCCAGCCAGGGGTCAAATTCAGATCGATAATGTAAGGTCGCCCATCTTCATCTAATACAATGTCAATCGCAGCAAATTTCACCATTAATGCTCTGCAGAGAGCCGCAGCGTTGTGAACGACCTGACGATGTATACCTTCAAAATACGCGTCTTCTTCGCCAAGATGAATTTGCCAATTCTTCCTGGGTAGACCCGGCATAGATTTCTTAATTTCGTCTTCATTCTCTATTTCAGACAAAATTGCATGTTCGCCACAGCGGTAGAATCTGCAAAATCTATTTCTCCGATTCGAAATATACTTCTCAACCACCAAACGTTTGTCTGCCCATATATTCTCACTAACTTCACCCAGTTCGCAAAGGTAGTATTCATCAAATGCGCTGACAGAGGAGCAGCTATTTGAAGTCATATCCAGCTTCTGCAGCTCCCTATCCGTTAGCTTTGATTCATTCATCCCCCCGTAATTATAATCAGTTTTGACGATGACCCGCATCACGGGGTCATCGTCGCGACTTACTTGAACGTGAGGCAACCGAAGTTCGGCATTAATACGCTGCAGTGTTGTTTTTCGAATATCGCATATGGTTCCGTTGATGACATTGTACCCAGAACCTCTCAGGCTCTCCAGGAAACCGATCCTGTCCGGACACCAATTTTCCGCATACGAAACATTGATATGGAATACCCAAAGGCCCCGGTCACTACAATTTCCGCCATATTCATCAGCCAACGCATGGTGCTCCGTCAGAGGATATGCATTGACTATGCGTGCATCGGGATAGAGCCGCCGCAGCAGAAAATCCGGCCGCGTCCCCCAGTCGAAAATGGTCACCTCCATGGGCGGAAAACTCCATTTCGCCGCGCGGCAGGGTCATTTAGACGGCAGAGAAAGAAACTCCCACTCCTATTTGAAACGGCACGCAAACAACCTCCCGGCATTGTCATGCCCCCCATACCTTCCTATGGCGTGACCAGCCAGCCAGGTGACCCAGCACAGAATGGATACCACTCAATTTGTTCCGTGATCAGGTCTCTTTCCAGCTCAAATATGCCGCCCGCAACAGCTTTGGCGCTGTTGGGGCTGATAACGGAAGACGGGTTTTGCCAGATGCAGGTATCGGCCAGCCTATCGGCCAGATTGAACGGAGCCGGAGACAAACCGGATCTGTGTATCCGGTACGAATGTTCGGTATGTCCGCCCCTTCGAAGATTCGCAAAGGCCATATGCCAACCGCCAACGCGTTCGAGGGCCTTACGGGTAAAAAAATTTACTGCAGCCCCGCCATACATTGCATGTCTGATTTTTTGCCCGCTTGCCAAATGTGTACTGGCCTTTTCCTGCACCAGCCGGTTTGGGTTGTGAAGGCAAAAATGATGAATACCTGTTTCCTGACATAATTCAATATGCTCTGAAAACAGGCGGCTGGAACGAACCTCGACATCGTCATCCAGGAAGAAGTAATAGTCATATCCGCCCAAAAGGCCCATCACGCGGTTTTTGGAGATGCCAACACCCTCGGGGTGTTCGGATATCACGCAGTTCACGCCGGCTGATCTCGCCACCTCCAGCGTTTCCTTGTTTCCAGCCGCGGACAAGCCATCAATTGCCAACACAAAATCGGTGTTCTCTATTTCGCGTAAGTAACGGACGACCGCTTCAAGATGCATCTTTGCAAGACGGGGCCGGCTGCAGGTTGTCACCACAACAAGAGTTTTTGCCCGCTCATTGATTTTTGCATCCTCAAGGGAATAGGTCGGCACTGGACCCTCCAGCTTTTTCGGCAAGATCCGCTGACAACGCATCCGGCGAGGCCGTCAACTGCCCGACGCAGCCATCGTCCACCCAGCCCATGATCCCTTTTGCGTAGCCGTTGATATAGGTGTCCGGCCATCTCTTCCAGGTCGCATCCCGACCGACAGAGCATGTGTTCAGCTCAATCACCCATTCCCTGCCGTGTTCGTCAAGCATGATATCGACGTTCAGCAAACCCACGCCATAGTTGAAAACACGCCGCCCCAGGCGCTGCAATTCTGTTTCAACAGCGGGGCGTTCTCCGAGTTCACTTGGCTTGGTGAAACTCTTTGCAAACTTTTGATCAAAGACCGATCGCGTAAACAACTTTCTGCAGCCTATGACCTCGTCACAGAAGACATCAACCTTAAATGTATGAGGGCTTCCGCCCAGCACTTCCATGAAGATATCACCGGACGGAACGAACCTATCGAGCGCCACCAATTTGTCATGGGTCACCAGCCTGACACCGGAGCGGGAATAAGACCAATCAGCCTTGTACAGGAAATGATCCACGCGCCAATCATCAAATATATCCAGCAATTGCTCTGCGCTGTCGAGCGAACACCAACGGGGAACCCTTAAGCCTAGTCTTTCCGCCAAAACCAGGCGTTGCCTTCTGTTCAGGGTTCGTTGACCGTATACCTTGCAGCCCTCCGGGATATTTCTCTCATCTACTGGGTCGTGGAGAAGCAGGATCGCGTCGGGACAGGCATCTTCAATTTGCCCGCACCAGCTTGCGAAAACACCTGATTCATTGAGAATGCGACATAACTTTGTCAGCCCATTCTGAACGTATATCGATCGAGACGGATCTACAAACTGAATATGTTTCATCTTCAACCTGCAGATATTTCTTTATTCATCACCTCGCAAATTCTAATAAAGCATATTCTTCGATGATTTGTTATCAATTGGTTCCGTTCTAGATAATTCATTATATCCCTCCGTAATTCGAGAAACCTGATCGCATTGTCTCTAATGTTCGTGTTTGAAATGCCATCGTTTCTAGCGCGAAGCCTGGCTCCCACCAAATCGTCCGTCGCAATCCTAGCGCCGTTCCTCAGCAAGCGAAACATGAGCTCGTACTCCTGACTGCTTTTTTGCCGCTCCGACCAACCGCCCACAGCCCGAAGCGCCTCCGCCTTAAAAATATTTGAGCTCGTTCTCCCCAGTTTCGATTCGATTAAGCCTGCCC
The DNA here is from genome assembly GCA_021776235.1 of Alphaproteobacteria bacterium. Taxonomy (GTDB): domain Bacteria; phylum Pseudomonadota; class Alphaproteobacteria. The sequence continues at coordinate 19,829 of JAJFGG010000026.1, forward strand.
AGGAGTCCTCGTCCGGCTGGTGAGTGGAAATATTCCCCGCGAGGTTTTGATATTCGTACCCACCGGCAATGAAATCGGCACCAGACCCGTTGAGAATTGTAATTTGCCGTAGCAGTTTGCCATCTGCAAGCGTGTCATCGGCATCCAAAAATTGGATCACCTGACCCTTCGCGTTCAGTGACCCAATATTCCGAGCCTTACAGGCTCCGCCAGAAGTGTCGAGATTGATGCACTTTACAATGCCATCCAATGCCATTTCAGACAATAATGCCAACGTAGAATCATCAGATCCATCGTTAATACAAATGGTCTCGAGTACAGGAACGGATTGCGCCTGAACTGACTGGATTGCCTCTCTCAAGGTTTCTTGTACATTGAAGCACGGAATCACCACCGATATTGTTGGTCCGGGCATCGCTTACTCACAAGCTGTTTTGCTACGCCCCGAATATGGACTAGAATGGTCCTGAGCATAAGTCCAAAATCGCAATGTTTTCGAGCGTCTGGCGGCCCAAAGGA
>JAJFGG010000027.1 GCA_021776235.1 Alphaproteobacteria bacterium
GGGGACCGAAGTTGGAGGCAGCCTTGTCCGCCAACTGGTCGCCGGATGCCCTGGATGGAATCACAATCCCACCGGATCATATAAACAGCGATATCCATGGCAGTGCGGAATACCGTGCGCATCTGGTCATCGTCATGGCAAAGCGCGCCGTGGCAGCCGCTGGCTAGAGCATCCAAAAATAATGCAGACCGGCGGGGGGGCGATGGCCTCCCCGCCTTTTCTTTATGCCCCGATTGACCTAATTTGACGCCTATGAGCACAGCTATTCCCAAAGATATCGATGCCACCCTAGAACTGCTGACGGCGGGTGGCTACATCGCCGATCGCAGTTTGGCGACAACCCTGTTCCTGGCCCTGAAAATGGGCCGGCCTCTGTTTCTGGAAGGCGAGGCAGGTGTTGGCAAGACCGAGATCGCCAAAGTGCTATCGGCGACGCTGTCGCGGCCACTGGTGCGCCTGCAATGCTACGAGGGCCTGGACGTAGCCTCTGCGGTGTATGAATGGAACTACGCCCGCCAGATGATTGAAATCCGCCTGGCCGAGGCCAGCGGCAACATTGACCGGGAGCGCCTGGGCCAGGACATCTTCCGCAGCGAATTTCTCATTAAACGGCCCTTGTTGCAGGCCCTGGAGGCGGGCGCGGACGGCGCCGCGCCGGTGCTGCTGATTGACGAACTGGACCGCACCGACGAAGCGTTCGAGGCCTATTTGCTGGAGGTCCTATCGGATTTTCAGATTACCATTCCAGAGATCGGCACGATCGCCGCCGCCGAACCGCCAATTGTCATCGTTACCTCGAACCGGACGCGGGAGATCCACGATGCCCTGAAACGGCGCTGCTTGTATTACTGGGTCGATTACCCGGATGCGGAACGTGAACTTGCCATTCTGCGCATCAAGGTGCCCCATTGCGAGGAAACCTTGAGCCGCCAGGTGGTGGGTTTTATCCAGCGCCTGCGCGAGCGCGACTTGTTCAAGCTGCCGGGCATCGCGGAAACCATCGACTGGGCCACCGCCCTGACCGAACTGAACAAAATCGTGCTGGAGCCGGAAACCGTCGATAACACCCTGGGCGCCTTGTTGAAGTATCAGGACGATATCCAGAAAATCCAAGGCAGCGAAGCCGCCCATATCCTGGAAGAGGTAAAACGGGAGATGGCGGCGGACGGTCATTGAGGATACTGCTGGCGGCCCATGAACAGCCCATCCCATAAACCACCGTCCGATGACGGCAACCGCCTGGCCGAGAACATCATGCACTTCGCCAGGGTCTTGCGGGCGGCCGGACTGCCGGTGGGGCCGGGCAAGGTATTGGACGGGGTGCGGGCCGTCATCGCGGCGGGGGTCGGCAGCCGCGAGGATTTTTATTGGACCCTGTTCGCGGTTTTCGTCAACCGCCAGGATCAGCGCGATATTTTCGATCAGGCCTTCCACATCTTTTGGCGCAACCCGCGCATATTAGAACGCATGCTGCATATGTTGATGCCTCAGGTTCAGGTGGAGATGGATGAAAGCAAGAATGATGCCGTTTTACGCCGGGTGGCCGAGGCTCTGGCCAAGGGTGAAGGCGCGGATCTGCCGCAGGAAGAGGCGGAGGAAGAGATCGAATTCGACGCCGCCCTGACCTACTCGGGCCGGGAAGTTCTGCAGGGCATGGATTTCGAAGCCATGAGCGCCGATGAAGTTGCCCAGGCCCGTGCCATCATCGCGCGCATGCGCCTGCCCATCATGGCCGTGCCGACCCGGCGCCTCTCTCCCGATCCCCATGGCCGGCGGGTCGATATGCGGGCCAGCCTGCGGGCCGCCCTGCGCAGTGGCGATGGTGGCCCGTTGCGACACCGCTCCGCCAAACACCGGCATCCGCCACTGGTGGTATTGTGCGATATTTCCGGTTCCATGAGCCGCTACAGCCGTATGTTCCTGCATTTCATGCATGCCATCACCAACGACCGGGACAGGGTGCATACCTTTGTATTCGGCACCCGGCTGACAAATATCACCCGCCATTTGCGCCATCGCGACGTGGATATCGCGCTGGCCAAGGTATCCGAGGGCGTAGAGGATTGGTCGGGCGGTACGCGGATCGGCCATTGTCTGCACGATTTCAACAGCAATTGGTCGCGGCGCGTGCTGGGTCAGGGAGCTGTGGTTTTGATGATCTCGGATGGTCTGGACCGGGACGCGGGCGAGGGCATTGGCGCCGAGATCGAGCGCCTGCACAAATCCTGCCGCCGCCTGATCTGGCTCAACCCCCTATTGCGCTATGCCGGGTTTGAACCCAAATCCAAGGGCATCAAGGCGCTATTGCCGCATGTGGACGATTTCCGCACTGTGCATAACCTTGCCAGTCTGGGGGATCTGGCCCAGGCTCTGAGCCGCCCGCAACCGGAGCGGCGGAACCTGTATAGAACGGAGGCAGCCTGATGACGAACGACGCTGTGAAACAGGAGGTGGTGGAGCACGAGCGGGTTTTGGAAAAGGCCGCGGAGTGGAAGGCCGCCGGCCGGGGCGTTGCCCTGGCCACTGTGGTTGCTACCTGGGGCTCTTCGCCACGCCCCGTGGGCAGCCAGTTGGTCGTGGAAGAGGACGGCGATTTCGTCGGTTCGGTCTCGGGCGGCTGCATTGAGGGCGCGGTGGTGACGGAAGCGCGCCAGACCATAGCCGACGGCCAGACCCGGCTGATCGATTATGGCATCTCGGACGAAACCGCCTGGCAGGTGGGCCTGGCATGCGGTGGCAAATGCGAAGTCTTTATCGAGCCGATAGAGTAAGAGCCGAGAGATATTGATATGAAAAATGCCCTTCTTGAACAATTGCTGGCCGACCGTGCGGTCAAACGCCAGGTGGTGCTGGCCACAGACCTGGATAGCGGCGCCGGGCAATTGCTTTATCCGGCGGAACCGACGGCGGCGGACGAGCCCATGATGGCCGCGGCGCGGCGCGCCATGCGGGCGGATAAAAGCGGCATTGTCGAGCTCGAGAGTGGCCGCAAGGTTTTTCTGCATGTCTACAACCCGCCCCTGCGCATGCTGATCGTCGGCGCAGTGCATATCGCCCAACCGCTGTCCCAGATGGCGGTGCTGGCCGGCTATGACGTCGCCATTGTCGACCCACGCCGGGAATTTGCCACCCCGGACCGGTTTCCCGGCGTTAGCCTGATCGACGCCTGGCCCGACGACGGTGTGGATGCATTTGCCCCCGACCGGCGTACGGCCATTGTCACCCTGACCCATGACCCCAAGCTGGATGATCCGGCCTTGATCAAGGTATTGCGGAGCGATGCCTTCTATATCGGCTGCCTGGGGTCCAACCGGACCCACGCCAAACGGGTCGAACGGCTGACGGCTGAAGGCTTCGGCGAGGCCGATTTGGACCGCCTGCGCGCACCCGTAGGCCTGGATATCGGCGCCAAGTCACCGGCGGAGATCGCCATTTCGGTCATGGGCCAGATCACGGAAGCCCTGCGCCGCCCGGTCCCGAGGGGTGACGGGGTGGCAGCGGGCGTGGCGGCGGAATGATTTTCGGGGCGACACCACTGGCCCAGGCCGAAGGCGCCATTCTGGCGCATTCGGTCAAGGCCGGCGGTGTGCGGATGAAAAAGGGCCGGTCTCTTTCCGCCGATGATGTCAGGGCCCTGGCCAAGGCCGGCGTTGCCGAGGTCATCGCCGCCCGCCTGGAGCCCGAGGATGTGGACGAAGATACCGCCGCCAATGCTATCGCCAAGGCTTGTCGGGGTGCGGGCGCCCGCCTGCAGGCGGCCTTTACCGGCCGCTGTAATCTATATGCCGATGGCCCCGGCGTCCTGGTCCTGGATCCGGACCGGATCGATCAAATGAACCGCATTCATGAAGCCATCACCATCGCCACGCTGGCCTCGAACGAGGCGGTGGAGCCGGGTCAGATGCTGGCCACCATAAAGATTATCCCCTTTGCGGCACCCCGCGCGGCGGTGGATAAGGCCATTGCAATCGCGGCAGGCACAGATAGCGACGAGGGGCCGGCCCTGGCCATCGCGCCCTATCGTAACCGCCGGGCCGGATTGATCATGACCACATTGTCGGGCACCAAGGCCAGCGTGCTGGACAAAACCGCCGCCGTGCTGCGGGACCGACTGGACCGCCTCGGCTCCACCCTGGCGGATGAAAAGCGTTGCGCCCATGCGGCGGGAGAGATTGCGGCCGCGGTGCGTGGACAACTGGCTCAGGGACTGGAACCGATTTTGATTTTTGGCGCTTCGGCCATTACTGACCGCAGGGACGAGGTGCCCGCCGGGATCGTCGCGGCCGGGGGTGAAATACGGCATTTCGGCATGCCGGTGGATCCGGGCAACCTGTTGTTACTGGCGCAACATGGCGACAGCGCGGTGATCGGCCTGCCGGGCTGCGCCCGCTCGCCCAAACTGAATGGCTTTGATTGGGTATTGCAGCGCCTGTTGGCGGACCGGCCTCTCGGGGCGGCGGAAATTACCGCCATGGGCGCGGGCGGTCTGTTGAAGGAAATTCCCTCGCGGCCGCAATTGCGCGCGGGGGACAGTGCCGCGGCCGCGCCACGGGCGCCGCGCATTGCCGCCCTGGTTCTGGCCGCCGGCCAGTCCCGGCGCATGGGTGTCAGCAACAAACTGTTGGCGGAGATTGACGGTAAATCCATGCTGGCGCGGGTGGTTGAGGCTGCCCAGTCATCGCAAACTACCCAGGTCATCGCCGTTACCGGCCACGAAGCGGACAGCATCGCCGCGGCGCTGGTTCCCTATGACGTGGCAACCGTGCACAACCCGGCCTTTGCCGATGGCCTCAGCACTTCGCTGCAGGCCGGACTTGGTGCGCTGTCGGACGATGTGGATGGCGTCATCATCCTGTTGGGCGACATGCCGCGCATCGGGCCGGGCCACATCGACCGCCTGATCGCGGCTTTCAACCCGGTCGAGGGCCGGGCCATCTGTGTCCCCACCTATCAGGGCAAGCGGGGCAATCCGGTGCTGTTCGCGGCAAAGTTTCTGACCGAGATGGCCGAGGCCGCGGGCGACAGCGGCGCCAAGCATCTGATCGGCCAGCACGAGGACGAATTGGTGGAGGTTGCCATGGACGACGACGGCATCTTCCTGGACGTGGATACGCCCGACGCGCTCACGGCGATCCGCGCCGCCGGCATGGATTAAGGGTCTGTCCATTCGGACGCTTGAACGCATCGACATCTGCCGGAAAACCTCTTATAACCGCGCCATGAACGGCAACGGCAAGCAACTGCTTATAGGGCAGCTCATTAGACGGCGAATTAGCCGCCCGGCCATTATCTGTGGCCGGGACGGATTTCGCCCAACAATGATGCCCAATCTGGAGCTCGCCGCAAATGTCACTGCAATCCCAAGAAACTGAACCTTCCCCCCGCCCGCAACCGGGCATCCACCATTTCCTGATCCAGGCCCTGCCCGAGCCATCGGTGCTGTCACGCGTCCTGGAACTCTTCGCCCTGCGCGATCTGCTGCCCAGCGAGGTCACCTGCAGATGCCCCGGCGGGGAAAATGGCGAACTGCACATCCACATCGCCATGGACGGCCTGCCGCGGCAGAAGGCCGCCCATCTGGCCGCCCGCATGCGCAACATCATCCCTGTAAGCCGCGTGGTGCTGGAGCCGGCGGAAGGGTGAATGGACAGCTGGCGGGGAACTGGCCTACGATCATATCTCGCAATCACCGTCCGTGGCCGGCAACCGGGCACGAACGACAAGAGGAGAGTTAGGTAAAGTGAAAGTAGATGCTGTACTGACCTGGGACCTGGACAAGGCCGGCGCCGAGGCGCGTGAACTGGAAGAGATGGGCTATAATGGACTGAAATCCATTGAAACGGCGCATGACCCGTTTCTGCCCCTGTTGCTGGCGGCGCAGTCGACCTCGAAAATCGATCTGACAACGGGTATCGCGGTCGCCTTCGCCCGCTCGCCCATGACCTTGGCGAATATGGGCCACGACCTGAATGCGGCGTCAAAGGGCCGCTTCGTCCTTGGCCTGGGCTCGCAGATCCGCCCCCACATCACCAAACGCTATTCCATGCCCTGGTCGGCGCCGGCCGCCCGCATGCGCGAGTTCATCCTGGCCATGCGGGCCATTTGGGCCTGCTGGCACGAGGGCAAACCGCTGGAGTTTCTGGGCAAATTTTATACCCACACCCTGATGACGCCGTTCTTCACGCCGGACAATCTGGAATTTGGCCCGCCCAAGGTCTACCTTGCCGCGGTGGGGCCGTTGATGGCCGAGGTCGCGGGCGAAGTCGCCGATGGCCTGCTGGTGCACGGTTTTACCACCAGGGCCTATCTGGAGACGGTTACCCTGCCGGCCCTCGAACGGGGCTTCGCCAAGGCGGGCAAGTCGCGCGCGGATTTCGAGATTTCCTATCCGGTTTTCTGCGTCACCGGCCGGAACGAGACGGAGATGCAGGCCGAAGCCACGAAAATGCGCCAGCAGATCGCCTTTTACGGCTCCACTCCGGCCTACAAGCCGGTGCTTGATTCCATTGGCTCGGGCGAGCTGCAGCCGGAATTGAACGCCATGTCCAAACAGGGCCGCTGGGAGGCCATGGGCGAGTTGATTGACGACAGCGTGCTCGATGCTATCTCGGTGCAGGGTGATACCCGGGAAATCGCCCGCCAGATCAAATCCCGCTATGGCCACATCGCGGACCGCACGGCGGCGTCCTACACCTCCATGGAGCGGGCCCAGCGGATCGAATTCATCGAGGCCATGCAGGGGGATTAATGGCGGATTCAAGTCTGTAGCATCCAGGTTCTCGCGTTGTCGGCTATGGGAATTTATCCAGGGAGCCGGAAGCGTTAGCCAATTCGTTCCGGCCTCGGTGGGTCGGGCAGGGTCAGGGTTATCGCGATGGCCAGGGCAACGAGGGCGGTGGCGGCCAAGTAGGCGGCGGTGAAGCTGCCGCTGTATTCCGCCATAAAGCCGGCCAGGATGGGGCCCAGCATCTGACCGGTACCGAAAATTACCGTGAGGGTGCTGATGGCGGCCACCGTGCGTTCGGGCGTCAGGTAATCGGCGACCGCCGCCGTCATGATCACCGGCAGACCAAAGACCGATAGCCCAAACAGGAAAATGGAGACATAGATCGCCGCCTCGTAGCCCATATCGCCGCCCCAAATGCCGCTGCTGTAGGCGATCAAGGTGTAAGCGGTGCCTTGCAGCATGAAGGACACGACGATGCCGACGCGGCGGCCCAGACGGTCCGACAGGCCGCCCAGCACAGGACCGCAAAACAGGGTGAAAAAGCCCAGGCCAATCCAAAACAGCCCGGCCTGGGTTTCGGCCATGCCATGTTCGCGTACCAGGGTGGTGACGACAAAGGTGGCGTAGATCACATAGGTCCCGCCAAACAGGGCATAGACCGCGCCCAGGCGCATGATCAGGAAGCGTAGGTTCACCCGGGATACCGCCTGTATCGCCGTATTGCTGCTTTGATCCCGGGTGCTTGCCTCGCCGTCTGTCCCGATCGGCAGCAATCCCATATCGCCGGGCCGGTTGCGCACGGCGATCAGGCAGAACAGGGCCAGGGGCAGGCAGACGGCGGCCAGACCGCCCCAGCCCAGGCGCCAGCCGATCGCGCCCATGGACTCGTTGATCAAAGGAATGGACCAGCCCGCCAGCATCATCGCCAGGCCGGTGCCGGTGGCCAGGGTTCCTGCTGCCCGGCCCCGATATTTCGAGGCGAACCAGTGCGGCAGCAGGGTCACGGTGCAGACAAAAGCAATGCCGCTGCCCAGGCCCGTGCCCGTATACAAGACCACCAGCGGCCAGAAGCCAGAGGATAGCGCGACGCCGGCCATAGTGGCGATCACCGCCATCAGTGCCATGGCAATCAGGCGCCGCTCGCCGAAGCGGGGCAACAGCAGGCGCACCCACAAGGCCCCCAGCAGATAGCCGACGAAATTGGCCGTGCTGATCCAGCCCATTTGCACATAGTCGAGATTCAGCGCGTCGCCCATGGCCGGCAACAGCATGCCCAGGGCAAAGCGCCCGACGCCGACGCCGATGAATGTGCTGAGCACTGCCGCGAGCGCGATCCACCAGCCATAGTGTATGCCCGCAACCGGTAGGGAGGCGCGCGCGGCAGGGCCGGTTGGCGCAGCCAAGCTAACGTCCGCCGTCGTCGCTAATGGGGGGGGGCGATTGACCGGATAGGCTCATGTGAAAATACTGCTTATCTCTTCAGGACAAATATGGACTGGAGCATAATCTGGTCCATCAGCACGAGTTCAGGCCATAGGATATATCTGCTGCCATGATACATGAACAGTAGTATCGAGGCTTTCGCGTTGCCGGCATTGGAAGTCTATCCAATGGTCCGGAAGCGTTTCCTATTTTGCCCCGGCTTCGGTGGATCGGGCAGGGTGAGGCCTATCGCGATGGCCAGGGCAACGAGTGCGGCGGCGGCCAGGTAGGCGGCAGTGAAGCTGCCGCTGTATTGCGCCACGACGGCGGCCAGGATCGGCCCCAGCATCTGGCCCAGGCCGAAGACCACGGTGAGGGTGCCGATGACGCCGAGGGCATGCTCCGGCGTCAGGTAGTCGGCGGTGGCGGCGGTGATGATCAGGGGCACGCCAAAGGCCGATAGGCCGAAGAGGGCAAGGGATAGATAGAATGCGGCGTCGCCGTTGCCATAGGCGATAAGGGTATAGGCGCAGCCTTGCAAATATAAGGCCAGGGCGATGCCCGCGCGGCGGCCCAGACGGTCTGATAGGGCGCCCAGAACGGCACCGCTGAACATGGTGAAAAATCCCATCCAGAGCCAGAATTGCCCGGCCGTAGCCTCGACCATGCCATGCTCGCGGACCAGGGTCGTAACAACGAAAGTGCCATAAACCACATAAGTCGCGCCAAATAGGAAATAGACCGCGCCCAGGCGCATGGTCAGAAAACGCAGGGACAAACGGTACGTGCCACGCTTCGCCGCATCTCTGTTCCGGGCTCGGCTCGTTGCCGGTCCGTCTGTCTTAAACCGCCGCAGGCCCATATCGGCGGGCCGGTTGCGTAGAATAATCCGGCAGAACAGGGCCAAGGGCAGGCAAACCGCGGCCAGGCCGGCCCAGCCCAGACGCCAGCCCTCGGGACCCATGGCGCCGTTAATCAGCGGGATGGCCCAGCCCGCCAGCATCATTGCCATGCCAGCCCCGACGGTGAGCAGACCAATGGCCCGGCCGCGCCATTGCGCCTTGAACCATTGGGCGACCAGGTTCACGGCGCAGACAAAGGCGATGCCGCTGCCCAGGCCCGTGCCCGCATACAAAAACAACAACGGGATGAAACTGCTGGCGATAGAGACGCCCAACATGGTGGCGATTATCATCATCAGGGCCCTGAAAATCAGGCGCCGCTCGCCATAACGCGGCTGCAAGCGCCGCACCCACAATGCACCCAGCAGATAACCGACGAAGTTGCCTGTGCTGATCCAGCCCATTTGCACATAACTGAGGCTCAGATCCGCCGCCATGGCCGGCAGCAGCATACCCAGGGCGAAGCGTCCAACGCCCAGACTGACAAAGACACTGCATGTGGCCGACAGCACGATCCACCAGCCAAAATGCACACCCGCATTCGGTCTGTCCGAGGGCGCACCGGTCCGTCCGAAAAGATTATTCGGCAAATCGGTGTTAGGATTCTCTGTCGCGCCTATGCGGGGCAGATATTGAATTGGCTGGCTCATGCGAGAATGCCGCGGGCCTTATCAGGTTGGGTGTACATCAAGATGTATACTAGCGCGTTAATAAAGGAATATGCCATAGGATATATATTTGGCCATGATTGGTGAAAAGGAGCGGGCCAGCAATGGGATGGCAGACGGGACAGGCGCCCTGGCTTATTGCCTGGCCGAATTGCGCCGCGACGATAGGGACCGTTATCTGACCTTATTATTTGCGCCGCGCCAGGCCCGACCGGTCCTGGCCGCGTTGTATGCCTTTAATCTGGAATGCGCCCGCGCCGTGACCGCTGGTGGGGAGCAACCGCTGTTGGGGCAGATGCGCTTGCAATGGTGGCGAGATGGTCTGGCGGAGCCGGAGAACCGGTCTGAAAAAAATGCCCAGCCGGTCCTGACCGCGTTGGTTGGCCAGAAAAATTACACGCCTGACGCTCAGGCGCAGTTGCGTGGCATTTTGGCGGCGCGGGAGGAAGATTTGCTCGCCACGCCTTTCGCCACCTTGGCCGATGTGGTGGCGCATGCGGAGGCCACGGGCGGCGCCCTGGCGGCTCTGGCCGTACAGACTTTGGATGCCGACCGGACTGATGCGGCTCGGGCGGCGGGGACGGCCTATGCCCTGGCCGGAATGCTGCGCGCCATCCCCTATCAGCAACAGGGCAGGGGGTATCAGGGCCGCCTTTGTTTGCCCCAGGATCTGTTGGCCGCGCACGGCCTGGCGGCGGATGAAATCTGGTCGAGCAAAGACACGGCGGCGGTGGCCGACTGTGTGGCCCAGGTGGCGGCGGCGGCAAGCCGGAAACTGGAAACCCTGGCAGCATCCGGTCCGGCCGGTCCGGCCCTGTCGCCCCTGTTGCACGGCAGCCTGGCGCGGGCCTATCTGCGCCGTCTGGCCATGGCCCATTTTGATCCCTTCGCCCCGGACCTGGGGCTGCACCCCCTGGGCCGCCCCTTGCTGCTGTGCTGGCGGGCGCTGCTGCGCCGACCCTAAACCTGTCGTTATGCGATAGGCCTAGGCCGTCAGCCAGGCGCTCAAGTCGGCCAGAGCCCGGTCCGCATAGGCGGCCTTGCGCAGTTTTTTCTTGACCGGCGGCTGCAGTATGGGGAACAGACCGAAATTGGCATTCATGGGCTGAAAATTGACCACCTTGCCGTCCTTGGCATCCCGGTGTTTTGCCGTGCCGGTAACATGGCCCAATAGGGTGCCTATGGACGTCGTCGCGGGTGGCGGTGCGGGGGTTTGGCCCAAGCGCTCGGCGGCTGCGAAACGACCGGTCAGAAGACCCATGGCGGCACTTTCCACATAGCCCTCGACGCCGGTGATCTGGCCGGCGAAACGCAGGCGCGGCTGGGCCAGCAGGCGGCAGCTGCCATCCAACAGGGAAGGGCTGTTCAGAAAGGTGTTTCGGTGGATGCCGCCCATGCGGGCAAAGCGGGCGTTCTCCAGGCCGGGGATGGTGCGCAGTATTTCCACCTGGGCGCCATGCTTCAACTTGGTTTGAAAACCGACCAGATTGTAAAGAGTCCCTTGGGCGTTGTCTTGGCGCAGTTGCACCACGCCATAGGGCTTTGTATCGGGCTGATGGGCGTTGGTCAGGCCGACCGGCTTCATGGGCCCGAAGCGCAGAGTCTCCGGGCCCCGCTCGGCCATCACCTCGATCGGTAGGCAGCCTTCAAAATAGGGCGTGTCGCGCTCCCAATCGTGAAATTCGGTCATTTCGCCAGCCAAAAGTGCGGCGATGAAAGCGTCGTATTGCTCCTTGCTCAAGGGGCAATTCAGGTAATCCTTGCCCGTGCCTCCGGGCCCGGGCTTGTCATAGCGGGATTGAAACCAGGCCCGGCTCAGATCGATGGAATCCGCATAGACAATGGGCGCGATGGCATCGAAAAAGGCCAAATGCTCGGCCCCTGTCAGATCGCCAATGGCGGCCGCCAAAGCGGGCGATGTGAGGGGGCCGGTGGCGATTATGACGCTATCCCAGTCCCCGGGCGGCAGGCCGGCCACTTCGCCCCTGGCCAGTTCCACCAACGGCTCGGCGGCCAGGGCGGCGCTGACGTGGGCCGAAAAGGCATCGCGGTCCATGGCGAGCGCGCCGCCGGCCGGCACCTTGTTGGCGTCGGCAGCGGCCAGGATCAGGCTGTCGCAACGGCGCATTTCTTCGTGCAGCAGGCCCACGGCGCTGGCCCGGGCATCGTCCGAACGGAACGAGTTGGAACAGACCAGCTCCGCCAGACCTTCGCCCTGATGGGCCTCGGTCATGCGCTCGGGGCGCATCTCGTGCAGGACAACCGGCACCCCGGCGCGGGCGATTTGCCAGGCCGCCTCGGAACCGGCCAGGCCCCCGCCGATCACGTGTACGCTTTTATTCGGCTTCGCATTTTCTGCAATCATGGGCGGGTTGATAGGCCCCTCCAGGTGTGGTTGCAACAGGCCTTTGCATCGCCTGCCCCCACGGCCACAGCAGATGGCGACTTGTCTCGCCACTGCCGGTTGGTTTACCATAAGCCAACAAGCGCCCGGTTCGGGCGGCAGGCCATGATGGGGACGACCTATGACATTGAGCAATATCCGCGTGAAACCGTTGACGGCGGCCATTGGGGCCGAGGTTGAAGGCGTCAGCCTGGCGGAACCATTAAGCGATGCCACTTTTAATGCCCTGCACGATGCCCTGATGGACCATCAGGTGATCTTTTTTCGCGATCAGGAAATGAACCTGGAGCAGCACAAGGATTTCGGCCGCCGCTTTGGCGATTTGCATGTCCATCCGGCAGCGCCCGGACCGAAAGGGCATCCGGAAATTCTGGTTATCCACGCGGACGAAAAATCCAAACATGTCGCGGGCGAGGGCTGGCACACGGACGTCAGTTGCGATGTGGAGCCGCCCATGGGCAGCATCCTGCATATTCACACCGCACCCGCAGTTGGCGGTGATACCTTGTTCTCCAACATGTATGCGGCCTATGAAGCCCTTTCAGATCGGATGCAAAACTTTCTGGATGGCCTGACCGCCATGCATCGTTCGGAACATGTCCACAAGGGCCGCTATGGTTCAAAGGAAGAGTTACGTGACGATGACTACCCGGAAGCCATTCACCCGGTCGTTCGCACCCATCCCGTAACCGGGCGCAAGGGGCTTTACGTCAATGCTTCCTTCACCACCAGGATCATGGAATTGAGCAGGGCGGAGAGCCATGATGTCCTACAGATGCTCTGCAACCATATTGCCCGCGGCGTGCAGTTCCAGTGCCGCTATCGTTGGGAAAACAACTCGGTGGCGTTCTGGGACAACCGTTGCGTCCAGCATCACGCCGCCTGGGACTACTACCCCAACATCCGCCACGGCTACCGCGTGACCATCCAGGGTGACCGGCCGGTATAGCGCTTGTTGTGCCGGAGCCTTTCAGCGATGGCGTTTTTTCAAGCTGCGGAAATCGTTGATCTGCGGCTGTTCCCGGGGGTCTTCATCAGTGCTGAAGATCTGCGCCTTTTGAATTTTTTGCGTGCCGGTCGTTGGCAGGCTTTGGACGAATAGCAGCCAGCCGGGCGCCTTGTAATAGGACTGCCGCTCGAAACACCAATCAAACAGGGTGCGCGCCTGGCCGGCATCTGTTGGTGTGCCGGGCATGGGGACGATGCAGGCCAGAACCTCTTCTTCGCGAATTTCGTCGGGGACCGGCAGGACGGCGACCTGGGCGACCTGAGCATGGGCTTGCAGACAGGCCTCGATCTCGGCGGCGGCGATGTTTTCACCTGAGCGGCGAATGATGTTCTTTTTACGATCGACGAAGTACATCATGCCATCGTCTTCCTGGCGCACCGTATCGCCGGTGTGGAACCAGCCATTGTGCCAGGACTTTTCCGTTTCCTCCTGGTTTTTCAAATAGCCGGAGAAAAACCATTTCCGCGGCGTCTCGGCACTATGGCGGACCAGCAGTTCACCTTCCCGGCCATTGCCCACGTCGTTGTCGTCGTCGTCAACCACCCGGGCCTGCAACTGGGCCAAGGGCTTGCCAAAGGCACGGCTGTCGATCCGCCTCGGCTCGTGGCAGTCGGCAAATACACGGCCGGTCTCGGTCATGCCCCAGACTTCCACCAGGGGAAAACCAAAGCGTTCTTCGAACGGGCGATGTAATTCCGGTTCGACGCCCGCGCCCGTTCCGAAGCGCAATTTATGCTGGGTTTCCTCGGGCGTCACTGGCTGGTTCATCAGCAGGGGTGGTACCACGCCCAGGTAATGCATGGCAGTGGCATTGGTGGCGACCACATCGCGCCACCAGCGCGAGGGGTGAAACCGGTCGGGGGCGATCAGGCAACCGCCTGAAAGAAACAACGCTGTGGCGCAGACCGCCTGGGCGTTGACGTGAAAAAACGGCAGCGGGTTCAATATACGCTCTGCCGCCGCGAAGCTCAGGCGTCCGCCCATGGACAGATACCAGCGCCCGGCCTGAACATAAAACTCATTGCTCAGGATACAGCCCTTGGGCCGGCCGGTGGTGCCCGAGGTATAGAGCAGACTGGTCTCGCTCTGGGGGCCTGGTGGCCTATCATGGGGGGCCGGTCCGGGCCGGGGCAAATCCCGGGGAAAGCTTTCGAACGGCACGACGGGCAGGGGTTTCCCGCGCTTTGCGGCGACCCGATACAGATCTTCCACCCGGCTTTCGATGCTGACCACAATATCGGCCTCGGAATGCTCCATCTGGTAGAGCATTTCGTCGTGCCGGTAATCGGGGTTGACGGGCACGATGCCACAGCCCAGGCCGTTCAGGGCCAGGTAATGAAAAAAGAACTCCGGCCGCTGTTCCAGCAGCAGGGCCACCCGATGGCCGTGGCCGAAGCCCGCCGCGCCATAATGTTCCCGCAATGCCTCGATCCGCGTCCAGGCCTGGGCGTAGGTGAATTCCTTGCCGTCGGGATAATAATCCCGACCCGGCATGGGCGTGGCACAGAGCGCACCCCGATCGGGCCAGCGCTCCGCCGCCCGTTGAAACACCGCATGTACCGTATCGAACCGGGGCTCGGTCATTGCCGATGGGCCCTAACCGAAGGAATGGTTTTTGGGGAAGCCTTTCGGGGCAAGGCGGCCGGACTGGCCGCGTTTGCCGCACCACATCTCGAGCTCTGTTTCGGTGCGGGTGCGCCCGCCCGCCTGGCGCCAGGTCAGGCCGTCGGCTAAATTCATGGTTTTGGCGTCGGCTAGGCCGCCGTCACGATAGCGCTGCAGCACCACACCGCGGCCTCGGTTCATTTCCGGCAACTCGGACAAGGGGAACAGCAACAGTTTATGGTTTTCTCCAACCACCGCCAGATGGTCCCCTTCGGCGGGCGTACAGACAACCGCTTCCACGTCGCCCGAGACGTTGAGAACCTGGCGGCCGCCGCGGGTTTGCGCCACGATGGCCTTTTCGGCCACGATGAAGCCCCGTCCGTCGCTGGCCGCGACTAACAGCTTGCGGTCCGGATCATGCACCATGACCTCGACGATATCCTGATCGTTGGCCATGTCTAGTAACAGCCGTACCGGTTCCCCGTTGCCCCGTCCGCCCGGCAGCTTGTCGCAGGCCAGTGTATAGAAGCGGCCATTGGTCGCGAACAAAACCAACTTGTCCGTGCTTTGGGCATGCAGCCAGAAACGGCCCTTGTCACCGTCCTTGTATCGAACATCGTGACCTTCCTCGACGTGACCGCGCAGGGCGCGCAGCCAGCCTTTCTCGGAACAGACCACGGTTATCGGCTCGCGCTCCACCATGGCTTCAATGGGCATCAGTTCACCGGACGGGGCGTCCGCAAAGGTACTGCGCCGCGGTCCCAGGACCGGATCGTCGCCAAAGGTCTTGCGGGTCTCGCGAATTTCCCCGGTAATCGCGGCCCAGCGCGCGCTTTCCGAGGCCAGCAAGGCGTTCAGGTCGTTCCGTTCCGCTTTCAGGGCCTTGTCCTCGGCCCGGATTTCCATCTCCTCCAGACGGCGCAGGGCCCGCAGGCGCATATTCAGGATCGCTTCGGCCTGGGCCTCGGTTAGGCTAAAGGCGTTCATCAGGGCCGGCTTTGCCTCGTCTTCTTCGCGGATAATACGGATCACTTCGTCCAGATTCAGATAACAAATCAGGTAGGCGCCCAACACCTCCAGACGCCGTTCGATCTGCCCCAGGCGGTGCTTCGAGCGCCGGGCCAGGACCACATGGCGGTGATCGAGGAAAGCCTGCAACGCTTCACGCAGGTTCATTACTTTTGGCGTCTGGTCCGCATCCAGGACATTCAGGTTCAATCCGATGCGGACCTCCAGGTCGGACAGGCGGAACAGATGCTCCATCAGCATCCCGGCCTCGACCCGGCCCGATTTCGGCTCCAGCACGAGGCGAATATCCTCGGCCGATTCATCGCGGATATCGGCCAGCAGCGGCAATTTGCGCAGGTGCATCAATTCGGCAATTTTTTCGATCACCCGGCCCTTGGACACCTGATAAGGGATCTCCGTGACCACGATATTGTAGGTGCCGCGCTTGCCGGTCTCCACCTCCCACCTGGCCCGCAGGCGGAAACCGCCGCGCCCGGTTTTATAAGCCTCCAATATGGCGGCCCGGTCCTCGACAATAACGCCGCCGGTGGGAAAATCGGGGCCGGGGACCATTTGCACCAGCTTGTCCATGCCGGCATTGGGATATTTGATCAGGTGCAACAGCGCGTTGCATAATTCGCCGATGTTGTGCGGCGGGATCGAGGTCGCCATGCCGACGGCTATGCCCGTGGCGCCGTTGGCCAACAGGTTGGGGAAGGCTGCCGGCAGGACCAGCGGCTCCTCGTCCTCGCCATCATAGGTACCGCGGAAATCCACCGTGTCCAGGTCGATGCCCTGCAACAGGGCCTGGGCCACGGCGGTCATGCGGGCTTCCGTATAACGCATGGCGGCGGCGTTATCGCCGTCCACGTTGCCGAAATTGCCCTGCCCATCGACCAGGGGATAGCGCTGCGCGAATTCCTGCGCCAATCGGACCAGGGCGTCGTAGATCGCCTGATCGCCGTGGGGATGAAATTTACCCATGACATCGCCCACGATGCGGGCGCATTTCTTGAAGCCCATTTCAGGATTCAGTTTTAACTGCCGCATGGCGAACAGGATGCGCCGGTGCACCGGTTTCAAGCCGTCGCGCACATCCGGCAGCGAGCGGGACATGATGGTGGAAAGGGCATAGGAGAGGTAGCGTTCGCCAAGTGCCTCGCCCAGTGGCGTATCGCGGATTTCACCGCCGTCAAGAATCTCTGTCATTCCATTAATGTACCATCAGATGATTTACCTGTGCGCGAAATGCGTTCCAGAAGACGGCTTCTCGCTGCCGGCAGTGGCCGGTTATGAGGTGCGAAGAGCTGCGATTCAAGAAAATAGCCGGTCAGTTTCAAGCCGTTGAGAACATCCGCCGTGGTCAGTATTTCCGTCGCGCCGGGCAGCAAAAAGGCCGGCAGCGGCAATAGTTTGTCCTTGTAGGCTTCGCCGGCGCCGCGGCTGACGGCACGGGCGGAACGGGGCGAGACATAAGCCAGGTCGTCGCTGCTTCCCGTTGCGGCGCAGTGCCTCAAATCCAGGCCGAAACCAAGCTCGGCCAGCAATCCCAGTTCGAATCGCACATAGACGGCGGCCCAGGCCGGCTCGCCGTCCAGGGCCCCCAGCAGGGCGGCAAAGCCGTCATGGATGGCCAGGTGCGGCTCCCGTTCCGGCAGCGCGGCCTCGGTGACCGCCGCGGCCGAGGTCAAGCCTGCCAAACGGTCACCGTCCGACAATAATGCTGCGCTATGGTCACGCATGGCCTCGATGGTAAAGGCGCCCAGATGCTCGGCCAGCCTGGCCCGCCAGGTTGCCGCGACCTGATTGCCCGGCTGCAGGACGCCACGCAGGCGGCGCCCGGCCCCACCCCGGACCAGGCCGGCATGGCGGCCATGCGCGCGGGTCAACAAATTCACGATCGCCGCCGCCTCGCCATGGCGCCGTACGGATAACACGTAGCCTTCATCGGACCAGTTCATGTCCTGAATGTAGCAGGAGATTGCCCCATGATCGCGCGGGCGATCGTCCGTTTCTATTTCATGCCGGAAATGCCGCAATAACCTTGGCTAACTCTTGCCGCCCAGCTTGGCCACAAAATCCGCCATGCGCTGGCCGGCATCGGCAATTTCGTAGGCGGTGGCGCGCTCGTAGTCCAGGCCGGCATTCAGGCCGGCATTTTCAGCCTGGCTGTATAGGTCCTTGTATGCGGCGATGGATCCGGGGCTGTTGCGCGCCATGGCACGGGCCAGTTCGTCCACACGGGCATCCAGTTCAGCGCCAGGGACGGCTTCGAGTGCCAGACCAATTCGCGCGGCCTCGGCGCCGCTGATGGTACGGGCGGTAAAGGAAAGCTCCTTAGCCCGCATGCTACCAACCCGGCGGGGCAGGCGCTGGGTCAGGCCCCAACTGGGGCGAAAGCCGAGGACGGCATGGGTATCGCCCAATTTGGCCGCCTCGGCCACGATGGCGATGTCGAAGGCCAACATCAACTCCAGGCCGCCCGTGAAGCAGAAGCCGTTGACCTTGGCGATGGTCGCCTGCGGCATGGCTTCGATCCTCTCCAGCACCGCACGGGCGGCATTGTTCAAGTCGTCGCCCACATTGCCCATGGAAAGGTCGACACCGCGCGCCTGCAGGGCTTTCAGATCCACCCCGGCGCAAAAGGCCCGTCCCGCGCCGGTCAACACCACCACGTTGACGGCCGGGTCGCTGGCGATTTCACGCAAGACTCCGTCAACTTCGCCCAGCATTTCAGGCGTCAGGGCGTTCATGGCGTCCGGCCGGTTCAGGGTAATGGTCGCGATTGCGGCCTGATGCTCCAGCCTGATATGGGCATATGTCATGGCGCAGTCTCCTTTGCAGGGGATGTTTGCAGTCAGGATTACAGAGGCGCTGATTTTACAGTATTTCCCAGCCGTTCGGGCCGTGCGCTTCCAGCGGGCGAAAGCGGGCCTTATAGGCCATTTTGCGGCTTTCCTCGATCCAATAGCCCAGATAGACATAGGGCAGGCCGCGGCGCTGGGCCTCGGCGATATGCCATAGAATAATGTATTTCCCCGGGCTGTCGCCGGCCAGGTCCGGATCGAAAAAGCTGTAAACCAGGGACAGGCCGTCGTCCAATGGGTCGGTCAGGCAGACGCCAAATTGTTCGTCATCCGCGGTGCGGAATTCGATCAACTCGGACGGCACCGGGGTGTCCTGCACCATGGCCAGATAGTCATCGAAACTCATGCCCGCCATGCCGCCGTCGCCATGGCGGGAGCGGACATAGCGGTGGAACAGGGCGTAATGCTCGCCCCGTCCCGTGGACGCCATGACCTTGGCGGTCACACCTGCATTGCGCCGGGCAATGCGTTGCAGACTACGGCTGGGTGTAAAGCTCGCCACTGGGACGCGGACCGCCCGGCAGGCCTGGCAGGAGGGGCAATTAGGCTTGTAAGCGATGCCCTGACTGCGGCGAAAGCCGGTGCGTGATAACTGGTCGTGCAGTTTTTGCGGCGTGCCGGCGCTCGACAGATCGGTAAAAACCATCTGCTCGACCCGGTCCGGCAGGTACGGGCAAGCCGAGGCCCGGGAGAGAAAAAAATAGGTCAGCGATTGTGGCGAAAATGGTTTCATTGCACTTGTTTATACGAAATTTCTTTCAGAACCGGTAATACCATGGCGCGAACAGGGAAAAAGCAAGCCAAATAAGCACGATCAATGGCGTTCCCCCCCGCAGATAGTCGCTGAATCTATAGCGACCCGGCCCCATAACCAACAGATTTGTCTGATATCCCATGGGTGTGGCAAACGAGCAATTGGCGGCGAAAATGATGGCATGAATGAAGGCCGTGGGCTCCACACCCAGGGCCAGGGCGGTGTTGATGGCGATGGGCGTGAATAGGACGGCGGTGGCGGCGTTGGAAAGAACGTTGGTCATGACCGCCACCAGGGCGAACATGGCGGACAACAAGATGGCCGGGCCAAAACCCGACATGGCGGTGATCATATGCTGGGCCAGATAGGCAGCGCCGCCCGTGCCTTGCAGGGCGCTGCCCATGGCCAGGGCAGCGGCGACCAGAAGGGCGACCTGACGATCCACCGCACGGGCCGCCTGATTGATATTCAGGCAACCAAACATGATCATGCCCAGGGCGCCGGCCAGGGCGGCGACCACAATGGGTACCAGGCCGGTGGCGGCAGCCAGCACAACGGCGGCGAAAACGCCCAGGGCCCGCTTGGCATGGTGGCGGGACGGCAGCTCCAGCGTTGACCATTCGATCAACAGGACTTCGCGGCTGAACCGAAGATTGGTCACGCGGTCCCGTGGCCCCAGCACCAGCAATACATCGCCGGCCTCCAGGCGGATGTCCTCCATGCGGCCGCGCATCATGCGCGAGCGCCGCTGTACGCCCAGAATGACGCAGCCGGTGTGATAGTGAAATCCGACCAGGCGCAAGCTGCGCCCGATGACCCGCGAGGCCGGCGTCACCATGGCCTCGGCCAGCAGGCTGTCACCCACTTCGCCGCTTTCCTGGCCCTCTGCTTCCGTTTCCGCCAGTTCCGGCATGCGGGCCAGGGCCTCCGCCAGCAGGGTGCGGGTGGCGGCGACGACCACGGTATCACCCGGCCTTAACAGCACGTCCTCGAAGGGCGGCAAATGACTTTCCGCGCCACGCTGGATCAGGCGGACGGTCATTCCCTTCAACGGCGGGATCATGCCGGCAACGGCGCTCTGCCCGACCAGCGGGCTTCCGGGCCGCACCGCGATTTGGGCGATGAACTGCTTGCCATCACCGGTGATCTCGCTGGCCAGAGAGGCCCGTTCGTGCAACAGATGGGGCAGAATAAAGAACACATAGGCCAGACCGACGGCTGCCAGTACACTCCCGGGCACGGCGAAATCGAAAAACCCGATGGCCGGCTGCTCCATGCCGGCGGCGGCACCGGCCACCAACAGATTGGTCGAAGAGCCGATCAATGTAACCATGCCACCCAGAATGGCGGCAAAACTCAATGGCATCATCAACCGCGAGGGACCCCGGTTGAGGCGTTCGGCGATGGTCGCCATCACGGGAATGAAAATCACCACGATGGGGGTATTGTTGATGAATGCGCTTAGGGCGGCGATAACGGCCAACGTCACGATTAGTGAAAGACCGGGCCGGCGCTGAAAGCGGCGGCTCATAAACCGGATCGCCTCGTCCAGGGCGCCGGTGCGGATCAAACCCTGTCCGACAACCATCAAGGCCAACACGGCGATCAATGCCGGATCGGCAAAACCGGCCAGCAGACGCCGGGCATCCAGGGGTTGGTCCGCCAGCTCAAGCGGCGCGAAATGAAACAGCAGCAACAGGGCGGCCAACAGCGCCAGCGAGGTTTGTTCCAGGGGAAAACGCTCCGAGGCATAGAGTACGATAGCGCCCGCGATCAGCGCGAACGTTGCCCACATTTGCCAGCTGGGTTCCATGACCATCATGGCGCTATCATGGGGGTGCCATGGGTGATAGTGCAAGCCGTCGATCAAAGCCGCCAAACGGCAACAAATGCGCGAACAATGGGAGAGCTCAATGCATCAGGTCAGCTTCGAGGACATTCGCCGGGCCCAGGCGCAGATGGCCGGGATCGTGGTTAAGACCCCTTGCGCCAAATCCTTGACGCTGTCGCGGATCACCGGCGCTGAAATCTACCTCAAGTTCGAGAATCTGCAATTTACCGGATCCTTCAAAGACCGGGGCGCCCTGATCAAGCTGTTGCAATTAACGCCGATCCAGCGCGCGGCCGGGGTGATCGCCAATTCCGCCGGCAATCATGCCCAAGGCGTGGCCTATCACGCCCAGCGCCTGAGTATACCGGCGACCATCGTCATGCCCGTCGCAACACCGAATATAAAGGTGCGCCAGACCCATGAGCTAGGCGCCGAAGTCGTCCTGTCAGGCGACACGGTGGACGAGGCGGCCGTCAGCGCGCAGCGCATCTGTGAGGAGAAGAAATTAACCTTCATCCACCCCTATGACGATGCCGCGATCATCGCCGGCCAGGGCAGCGTGGCGATTGAGATGCTAGAGGCCGCGCCGCGGATCGATACCCTGGTGGTGCCCATTGGCGGCGGCGGGTTGATCGCCGGCAACGCCATCGCCGCTCATGCCATAAAGCCGGGTATCGAGATCATTGGCGTTGAAAGCCAGCTTTACCCATCGGCCTATCAGGCCCGTCATGGCCTGGCCAACGATTGCGGCGGCCAGACCATTGCCGAGGGCATCGCGGTGGCGCAACCGGGAAAACTGACGCTACCCATCATTGACGATCTGGTCAGCGATATTCTGCTGCTGTCCGAGCAGGATATTGAACGGGCCATTGATCTATTGATCAGCGTGGAAAAGACCGTCACCGAGGGGGCCGGCGCGGCCGGCCTGGCGGCTTTACTGGCCTATCCCGAACGCTTTCGCGGCCGCGTGGTGGGCTTGATCCTGTGCGGCGGCAACATCGACACCCGAATGTTGTCAACCATCCTGATGCGCGGCCTGATCCGGGAAGGCCGGATTATCCGCATGCGCGTGGAAATCAGCGACCGCCCCGGTACCCTAGCCAAGGTGGCGCAATTGGTCGGCGACCGCGGGGCTAATATACTGGAAGTCCAGCATCAGCGTAATTTCCCCGGGGTGCCCGCCAAGTTGGCGGCGCTGGACCTGGTGCTGGAAACCCGCGACCGGGATCATATTGCGGACATCAGCGGCGCCCTGATCGCTGCCGGCTACAAGGTGCGAGAACTGATCGATACCCCCGATGCCGGCTGAACCCCGACATGCTCTAACACCAACCCGCGTTGATAGGGACCCATAGAGACGCCTTGCGGGGGTCGCGCGGCACGCGCGCCTCTGGCGCGACCGGGTAGGAGCGTGCGACGCAGCGATACGGGGTATCGTCAGTCGTGCGCGACGCCATCCGAAAGCCCCCGCAAGGCGCCGTTCCGGTCGTCTCCGCGCTGCCTCGGATGGCGTCGAGAAGGCTTGACGATGTCCCACATCGCCCGCGCCGTCTCTCCTACCCGAGGCAGCGCGGAGACGATCTCTATGGGTTCCTATCAGCGCGGGTTGGTATAAGTCGCACCGTCAGGGTCGACGGGCCCGGATCAGGTTCCCGGGCTGACGGCACCATAACGGCCACGATAATAGAGTAGCGGATCGCCATCGGGATCATGGCGCAATTCGCTGACCCGGCCAATCAGGATCACGTGGTCGCCGCCGTCATGGACCGCCTCGATCTGGCAGTCGAACATGGCCAAGGCATTGGGCACCAGAGGATTGCCCAGGCCGGATATCTCGGGTTCCAGAGTCTGAAAGAAATTTGCCCCATCTGCGGCGAAACCGCTCGAGATCTTGTCCTGGTCCCAACGCAGGATATTCACGGCAAAGCGTCCCGCGGCCATAAAATGATCATAGTTTGTCGCCTCGCGGCCCAGGCAAAACAGGACCAGGGGCGGATCCAGGGACACGGAATTAAAGGAATTGACGGTCACGCCGACGGGCCGGCCCTGCTCCGTGGTGGTGGATACGACCGTAACGGCCGAGGCAAAACAGCCCATGGCGTCGCGAAAGGCCCGCGGATCAATACTCGCATTACTCATGGTGATATTTATGCCCCCTGGCCCCTCGTACCGCTGTCCTACACCCCGGCCTCGCCTTGAAAAAACGACACGGAGATCCATCTCAATCATTGAATTTTAGAACGAATACCTGAAAAAGGCATGGGAATTGCGTTGTTGTCGCGCCTGGATCGAAAAAAACTTTTGTGACGTCAATATGAAGCACTGCCATGACGGTCTCCGTCAGCGGCGGCAATTGCCTGTAAAACCCTAACGCGAAGCAGGGTTTAAAGGCGTCAAACTAACGCGATCTTAACCTTATCTCGCCAGCATCCAAGCTCGACTGATCGGCTCTTTGGGCGACCGTCGGCATTGCTTGGTTTTTGTACGTCAGATTGATGGGCGAGATATGTTTCTGATAATTGGATTGGTCGTCGTTTTCGGCTCTGTCGTTGGCGGTTATGTGCCTCATGGTGATTTGCGTGTGCTTTGGCAACCGCTGGAATTCCTGATCATTCTGGGGGCCGCCTTTGGTGGCTTCATTATTTCCAACCCGAAGGAAATAACCATGGCCACGGGTAAGCACTTGGGCCGACTATTGAAGAGTTCGCCTTATAACAAGCAAGACTATGTGGAATTGCTCTGCCTGCAGTTTTCTCTTTTCAAGCTGGCAAAAAGCAAGGGCGCCCTGGCCCTGGAAACCCATATTGAAAGCCCGGAGGAAAGCACGATCTTTGCGAACTATCCCGCGTTCATGAAGAACACGGATGCGGTGGACTTTCTGTGCGACACCCTGCGTCTGATTACCATGGGAACCGAGAACCCGTACGAACTTGAAGCCATGATGGACGAAGATATCGAATCGCGGAAACATGAAGCGCATAGCGTGGCCCATGCGGTGGCCCAGTTGGGAGAAGGTCTCCCGGCCTTTGGTATCGTCGCCGCGGTGTTGGGTGTTATCGTGACCATGGGCAGCATATCCGAGCCGCCGGAGGTACTGGGCGCCTTGATCGGTGGCGCCCTGGTGGGCACGTTCTTCGGTATCTTGATGTCATATGGTGTCGTGGCCCCCATGGGCGCCTATTTGATGTCCTATTGCGATGCCGAGTTCAAATATCTGGAATGCATGCGCACTGGTATTTTGGCCCACGTGCAGGGCTATGCCCCAGCCATTTCCGTGGAATTCGCCCGCAAGACGTTGAGCGGGCACGATCGGCCCAGTTTCTTTGAACTTGAGGAAGCGACCGACGAATTGGCGCCGGCATAAATGCCGGGTCGGTGATAAATCATGGCACGGGGTAACGAAGGCACCATTATCATCAAGAAAGTCGTCAAGGCTGAAGCCGGCGCCCATGGCGGCGCCTGGAAGGTTGCCTACGCCGATTTCGTGACCGCCATGATGGCCTTCTTCCTGTTGCTATGGTTGCTGAACGTGACCACGGATGAACAAAAGCGTGGTCTGGCCGACTATTTCGCGCCCACGGCGGCATCCAAATCCACCTCGGGCAGCGGCGGCATCATGGGCGGCACATCCATGTCGACGGAAGGCGCCCGGATCGGCCAGAGCGCGCCGCTAAGCGTGACCATGGAAATGGCCCCGCCCCGCCAGCGCAAACCGGCGGATGAGGACGAGATCGAGCGAGAGGGCGAAGCCGGCAGCCTCAGCGAGGAAGAATTGCTGCGGGAGATGGCCGAGCGGGAGCAGGAAGAGTTTGAGAATGCCGAGGAGGCTCTGCGCCAGGCCATGGAGGATTCTCCGGGCCTGTCGGATATGGCGCAAAATCTTATCATTGATAACACGCCCGAGGGTCTGCGAATCCAACTGGTGGACCAGGAAAAGGCCTCCATGTTCGCCTCCGGCGGTTCGGAATTGCAGGCAAACCTCAAATTGATTCTGGAAAAGGTAGCGGACATCATCCACCGTATGCCGAACCAGGTGGCCATTACGGGTCACACGGACTCGGTGCCATTCCGGGGCAAAAAAGACTACAGCAACTGGGAGCTCTCGGCCGAGCGGGCCAACGCCTCGCGCCGCGCGCTGGTTGAGTTCGGTGTACCCATCAGCCGTATAGCGACGGTCAGCGGCAAGGCCGATACGGAACCCCTGGTGGCGGAAGATCCGACCCTGCCGACCAATCGGCGCATTTCCATCGTGCTGCTGCGGGAGGCGGCTTTTATACCCGCGCTTCCGCCGGCCCCTGCCGATAACTAGAGCATTTCCGCAATATTCGGGACGCTGCATAATTCGTGGTTTGCTGGGCGGTCCGGACTTCTGTCTGTGAAGTCCGAATGGCAATCTTGAAAAAGGCACCCTATCTGCCATCATAGCGATGACATAATTAGGGAGGCTTCAAGGTGCGCGCGGTATCGGTTACCAAGGATGACGATCAATACGGATGGGGCAGAGCCTGGTCGGGCGAGGCGCCCGATGCCTTGGCCTCGCCGGGTCTTTATGATGGCATCCGGGTCAAGCGTTTGGCGGCCTATGCCATTGATTTTGTGATTATTGCGGTTTTGGTGACGGTGCTCTGGGTCATTGGCATCTTCTTCGTTGCCGTCACCTTTGGTCTGCTCGCACCGGTCCTGACTTTGGCGACGGCGCTGGTGCCTCTCGCCTACCACACCGCCCTTGTCGGCGGCCCGGCCAATGCCACGGTGGGTATGCAGGTGATGAACCTGCGGGTGGTGGCCTGGAATGGCAATCGTCCCGGGTATGCCCAGGCGGCACTGCAAACCGCGCTGTTTTACGTCAGTATGGCAATTTCCATACTCCTGGTCCTGGCAGTACCTTTGTTTAATCCGCGTGGACGTTGCCTGCATGATTATTTGGCCGGCACGGTGACGGTCAATGACCTTCATCTTCGCCGCCTGGCCGCCCCACGACGGACTTTCGAGCATCATTCTCGATGAAACTCGAAAACAGTCTAAGCAAACAGACCAAATAAACCGGCGACGGCCAGAAATATGTAGGCGATCCAGCGGTAGGTTTGATCCGCCGCCTTGCCCGCCAACCGGCTGCCTATCCATGAACCGACTAGAATGACGGGCAGTAGAACGATAGCGTCGATCAGGGCCGCCAACCCGGTGGGGGAGGCCAGCATGACCATCGTAACCAGCACGAAACCGGTAAGCAGATAGTAGGCAATGATATTGGCACGGATGGTCGCCGCCGGCATTTCAGCCGCCAGCATATAAAGCAGAACCGGCGGTCCCCCGACCGAGGTGGTTGCCATCATGGCGCCGGAAACGCCGCCTATTCCCAGGGTCAGCGCCAAGGGGCGCGGCCCGTGATAACGCCATCCCGTGATCAACACCATGACGAACAACAAAACGATGACCGATACGGCCTTGGTGATAACGCTGCTATCCAGGCTGACCAGCAACCAGATGCCAACGGGCATGGCGGCAATGGCGATGGCTGCCAGGGGGCCGACGAATTTCCATTCGACCGCGCGGCGGGCGCCGAAGAACAACATAACGCCCATGGGGATTTCGATGCTGGCCACCATGGGAACCATGTGAACCGGCCCCAGCAAAACGGCAAAAATCGGCGCCATCAGTATGGCCGAACCAAAGCCGGCGAAGCCGCGCATCAGGCCGGCGGTAAAGACCGTTAAACCGGCCCAGATTAACAGCCCCGCGGGATCCGCAAGAAGCAGCGAGCCAGATATGGTATTTGTCATGTCATTGATATTCAGTTGTTCTTGTTCTGGCCGCGCCATCGTCTGACTTGCGCCAGGGCCGCCGTGATTTTTAGTTCCAACAGCTTTCGCCCCAACCCGGGTGATGCCCCCGTGGCGTCGCCCAGGGTTCCGGTGGCGCCGCCGTTCACGCCCTCGGTGCCGATCATGCCTGTTCGCACACCCCGGGGAAAAACCGCCAACAGTTCCGAGGTATCCCGCAGGTCCCCATGCCCGCCCCTGGCCGCATTGGTCCGGCTGTACTGACGTAGCCAGGCCAACTGGCCGTTGGCATCGGGGTCGTAATAGTCGGACAGGTGCAGCACCTTGGTCCCGGTGCCGGCCCATTCACGGTTCAAGCGATCGGCGACCGCCTGTTGGCTACGTTGATTGCCGCCGCTATCGCCCAGTAACAGGATCTCCGTAAAGCCATGGGCCTTGAAGCTGCCGGCGATGTTCTCCAGCACCGCCCTGAACACTGGTTCGGGCAGGCTGATCGTGCCGGGATAGACCATGTGTCCCCGGGCAGGTTCAATGGACCCTTCCGGGACAAAAGCAAGTACCGGCGCCACCAAGGCGTCGCCCAAGCCCCGCGCGACCGCCCCGGCGGTGTTGCGGACAATAAAATTATGCTTGCCCGTAACCATATGGGGTCCCCCCTGTTCCACCCCACCGGTCGGAATAATTACCGACCGCTTGCCTTGGCGCAGCGCCTCGGCGACCTCCGGCCAGGTCATTTCCGCCACGAACAGGGTCGCCGGCAGAACGGTCGATATTCTGGCCAGACGCACGGGCTCGGCCAACGCCGGCCCCATAGCACCGGTCAGGGCAAACATGGCCCAGAGAAAGTTCAGGATCCATTTCACGGCAGTCGGGTTCCTATCCTGCGGCCATCCCGCGCTGCCAAGGCGACGATGGCGCCACTGGTCCCGCCTCAGGTACAGGCGAGGGCGTAAACACCCTGGACGCCCTGGGGCAGTTGATGGGTTTTCCAGTTTTTGCCGCCATCCTCGGTGCCGAAGACCTGGCCGCGCCGGGCGGCGCAATAGACCCGGTCAGGGGTGGTGACGCTTTCGGCTACGGTCATCAGGGTGCTTTCGATGGAGACGCCATGATCGAAGCGCGACCAGGTGGCGCCGAAATCGTCGCTGCGGTATAGCGATCCCTCATCGCTCGTCGCGGCGACGGAAAGGGCGGCATACATGCGGTCTG
Organism: Alphaproteobacteria bacterium; assembly: GCA_021776235.1. Taxonomy (GTDB): domain Bacteria; phylum Pseudomonadota; class Alphaproteobacteria. The sequence goes on from JAJFGG010000027.1 coordinate 28,187, forward strand.
TCTGGTGGTCCGAGACGATGATATCACGGGCATAGGTCAGGGGTGAAAAGCGGCCAATGCCAAATTCATGCCAATGGGCGCCCTGGTCATCGCTGCGGAACAGGCCCATGCGGTTGGCCAGCCAGACCGTATCAGGGTGACCGGGGCTAAGCGCCAGGGCGTGAGAATCCATCATCCCCTCTATTTCATTGTCACTGACGATGGCGCTGCGCAGATGTGTCTGCCCGGTCATCTCCAACAGGTCTTTGTTGCAGGTTTCCCAGGTCTGGCCACCGTCCAGGCTACGCACCAGGCCACCGATCTCGAACGCGACAAGAATGTGATCGGCGTTATCGTTGGCCACGGCAATACGGATCACCCGCATGGGAAAATTCGCTTTCAAGGCTCCGTCGGGCGCCTCGATCGCCAAGCGCTGCCAATCGGCGCCACCGTTGTAGCTGCGAAATACCGCTGTGCCCTGGGTGCCCACATAGATCGTGTCGGGATTATTGGGGTCCAGGCAGATGGACCAGACCACGCTCTCCTCGTCGCTGGTACCGGCAGGCAGGGGCAGTGCGCGCCAGCTCTCCCCGCCGTCATCGGAACAATAGGGGCCGGCCTGGGTACCGGCATAAACGGTCCGCGGCCGATCCGGACGTACGGCAATGTAGCGCACTTCCAGATCATGCGGCAGACCATTGCTGATCGCCTGCCATTCGCCCAGGTCCGGATCGAACCCGAACAACCCCTGTGCCCGCGCATCGTCCACGACCCCGACCCACTGTCCTGCGCCTACGAATACCGAATACGTCATTTCCGTTCCCCAGCCATGCGTTGCCAATGGAAATTTCTCCTGGCAAAATCTTATACCACTTTGCGCCGATAGGAACCCATATAGACGCCTTGCGGAAGGTTTAGGATGGCGTCGCGCGCGACTGGCGATACCCCGTATCGCGGCGTCGCACGCTCCTACCCGAAAACGGCCGCACGGCGTCTATTTGGGTTCCTATCGCCGCAAAGTGGT
>JAJFGG010000028.1 GCA_021776235.1 Alphaproteobacteria bacterium
GGCTCGGTCGTGGCCACAATCGTGGCCACAGTGTCGCTTGCACTCGTAGAGTTATCTTGCGCCGTGGTGGCGTCGCTCGAGGCCTGGTTCGCGTTAGCGTCAGCGGTGTTGGCGATCGCAGCCACCGCGCCACTCGCAAACGCGCTGGCCACACTCTGGCCGACAGCGAAGACGGGCTGGTTGGTCGCGGTGGCAACCGCAGCCACCATAGCGTTGGCATTGGCTGCCCCACCCAACGCAGGGTCGATCGCGGCGACGGTTGACAATACCGACGCGGAAATCAGTCCCGCGGCTTGCGGTGCCTGTGCCGCCACTTGCGCGGCAATTGCGATGCTGGACGCCGGCTGAACCGCGGCGACCGATGCAGCAATCACGGCGGCGGCACCAGCGGGTGCGGCAGCGGTCACCGACACGGCAATGGCGGCAGCATCGGCGGCAGGCGCCACCGCCGACACGGACGAAGCGATGGCGGCGGCGGACGTGGGCGCCGCCGTCGTCACGGACGAGGCGATAGCCGCGGCGGTACCGGCCGGCGCCGCCGCCGTCACGGACGCGGCGATGGCGGCGGCGGCCGTCGGCGCTTCCGTCGCTACGGACGAGGCAATGGCGGCGGCGGCCGTGGGCACGACCGCCGTCACGAACGAGGCGATGGTCGCGGCGGCGGCGGGTGCCTCGGCGGCGGCGGCGGCGGCCACATTCGACGCGGCGCCAGGATTGGCGTTTGCAGCAACAGCGGAAATCCTTGCCGCGGCGGTCGGATTGGCCGCGACGGTAGTCGTTACGGCAGCAGCAAGCTGTACGGGCGTGGCCGTGGCCATGGTGACACCCGCGGGCAAATTGGCCGCAATGTCCGCCGAAAGAGTTGCGTCAGTCGTCTGCTGCGTCGCAGGCTGTTGCGTCGTTTGGGCCAACGCAGCGCCGCCAAACGGCGTCGCAAGGGCAAATACGGCCGCGCACAAGACGGTCCTCAATGAGAAATTATTCATCAACATCTCCTCTGGTACTTGCGGACCTTGCCGCTGCCTGATTTTTTGCCCGCTACCATCGGCCCCTGGCAGAATGATCGCTCAATCCGCAGTGGCCTACCCGTGACCAAGCCGAAACCGGTGATCATGGGTACGGTCAAACAAAATGTCACCAAGCAACCGCAAGGCACCAACCACATGCCCTCGGATCATAATTTATTTGATCCATCAATGCGTTGCAACATAAATATGACGTTCGAAATAAATCTTCAGCCCTTGCAATTTGCCCGTATGATTGCGATTTTTCGGCCTGAAAGTGGCACGATATCAGCGTTCTCCAGGCCCTTTTGGCGCCGAAGACGGATTGACGCCAGCATCAATCCGTCTTCGGGAGCTACTTTGGCAGTGCGGCATTAAAGACACAGTATCGACAAAGACACAGTATCGACAAAGACACAGCATCGGCGGGATCAGGCTTCATGGACGAGATAGCAGCGCACCTCGATACTCTCGCGGGCCGGAATGTTTTCATCCTGGCCGGGCAGTTCAAAGGCGCCGTGGGGCGTGAACCTGGCCCGGCCATCGTCCCGGCTGTCCCAGCCCTTGATCAACAGCACTTCATCCCGGGTCATCCGGGGGGCCCAGTACCAGCGTTGGCCCGCAGCATGGGCCAATTGGTAAATCTCGCCAACCCGGCCGGGAAATCTCTGCTCCGTAGCGATCAGATCACTGGGCCTGACGCTTTCGGCATCGGCCAGGGCCAGGGGCGAGCGGCGCACCGGGCCGGAAATCGGGCGCCAGACATTAATTTGCGAGATCCACCCACCGGCGGCCAGAATACACTCCACGTCCTCCGCGCCCAGGACGTCGCGGGCCCGTTGCGGCCCCGATGCGACGGTGTAATCAACGTGAACGCGGCCGGCCGGTCCGCGCAGGCCGTCGGGATTGGCGGCCCCTTCCGCGCTATCGGACCGGCGGGTGTAATCGAACACGACAACTCGGTCGGCTGCTGTCACCTGTTGCAATAGGGTAATGATTTCAGGCTCATAGTCCCGCGCCACCTGCGTGTCGTCGTGGAGGTCCGCCACGGACGTTGGCCAGGTGCGCAGCTCGAAGCCCTGATAGTCGACGGACAGATCGTCGGCCAGGGGACGCATGTCGTGGATTGTCACCACATGGTCTTCGGTCTGAAAAAAGATCTTGGGCTGGCCGCCGGTCAGGGCCGAACTTTCAAAATAGGGCTTGCCCTCCTGGGGCACCGCAAAGGTCAAGGATGCCTGGACGGCATTCAACCCTTCCTCGCCCGAGGAAGCTTTATCATCGCCGGCCCTGGGTTGGGCGCCTGGAACGTTCATTCGGAGTGATCCTTTGTTGCGGATAGCCATAATTAGTGTCTATTCCGGTATATGCCAGAAGAACAATAAAGAGACAACAATAAAGGGACACAATACTTATCTCGGCGTCGCCGAGATAAGTATTGTGTCCCTTTATTGTTGGCCGAGATAAGTATTGTGTCCCTTTATTGCCCTTCACCCCTCCATCATGCCGGCCACGGTATAGCCGCCGTCGGCGCCATAGACGTGCCCGGTGACAAAGCTGCTTTCCTCGGCCGCCAGAAACGCGGCCACCGCGGCGATCTCCTCGGGCCGGCCAAAGCGCGCCATGGGCATGCGCGCCATGACGCTGGGCGGGGGAATTTCACCCTGGGCCGCGCTGGTCTTGGTCGGGCCGGGCGCCACCGCGTTGACCCGGATGTCATGTTCGGCCAGTTCAATGGCCATGCTCTGGGTAAGATTGATCAGGCCGGCCTTGCTGGCGCCATAGGCGGCCCGCCCCCGGCCGCCGAAGATGCCGGAATTGGAGGCGACATAGACGATCCGGCCGCCGCCGCCCTGGGCCACCATCTGGCGCGCCGCTTCCTGGCCGCAGATGAAGGCGCCCGAGAGGTTGAGAGCCAGGACATGATTCCAGAATTCGTCGCTCATTTCCAGGAATGGCGCCCGGTCCATGATGCCCGCGTTGCTGACCGCAATATCCAGACGGCCGCGCTGGGCAACCGCCTCGGCAACCATTGCCGCGACCGACGCCCGTTGAGTGACATCGACATGGCAGGCAGTTGCCGCGGCGCCCGCATCGACAATGTCGCGGACGGTCCCGGCGGCCGCCTCGCGGTCTATATCGGCGACCAAAACATCAGCGCCTTCGGCGGCCAGCCGCAATGCTATTGCCCGCCCGATGCCCCGTCCAGCGCCCGTAACAAGGGCCGATTGCCCGTCTAGCCGCCCCGACATGCCGTCTCTCCCCGAAATTCCGTAAAGCCGCCCGGTGCCGGCTTCAAAGCCAATCCTTGCCCTGGCGGGCGTAGTCCTCGCCATGGGTTAGCGCCCGCATCAGATCACCGGACGCCTTGCCGGTAATATCTTCGGGCTCCACGCCCTCACGCAGGGCTTTCATGGTATCGTGAATGGCCTGCACCGAGGCCGTGAAAGTATCGTGACCGCGCAGCAGGAAGCGCGCGCCCTGGGCCGCCAGCCAGGGCGGATCACGCATATCCTTGGCCCCGCCGCCCAACAGCAGCGGCACGGAAATCTCGGCGGCGATCACCTCCAACGCCTGACGCGAGGGCACGCCAACCAGAAAGATCGCATCCACCCCCGCCGCGACATAGGCCTTGGACCGCGCGATGGCATCATCGACGGATGTCAGTGCCGCCGCGCTGGTGCGCCCGGCGATCACCAGATCGGGGTCGGCGCGCCCGGCCACGGCGGCCCGCATCTTGCCCACGCCTTCCTCGATGGATAGCAGCGAGGCCTTGCCGGCACTGCCAAAAGGCTGCGGCAGGTCGGTATCCTCGATTGCCAGGCCGGCCAGCCCGGCGGTCTCCAACTCTTCCACCGTGCGCCTGACGTTGAGGGCGTTGCCATAGCCGTGATCGGCGTCGGCAAACAGGGGCAGTTCCGAGGCCCGGCCGATCCGGTGCGCCTGTTCGGCAAACTCGGTCAGGGTCAAGAGAATCAGATCCGGGGCCGCCAGCACCGCCAGTGAGGCCAGAGATCCGGCGTACATGCCCATTTCATAGCCCAGATGTTCGGCAATGCTGGCTGAAATCGGATCATAGACGGACGCCGGATAGACGCACTGCTGGGTTTGCAGAATTTCGCGAAAACGTTGACGGCGGCTGCTCCAGCGTGACATCGATGGTTTCTCCCTGTTTTTGTTCCGCTTGGAATTGTAAACACTCCGCCCTTCCGGCGCGACCCCGATCATTGGCAATACCGACCCGGCCTCAAGGCATTTCGGTCACCACCCACGCGCGGTGTCATACGAACAGGAAACCGGCCAAAAGCAGACAGCCGCTGCTGGTGAAGCCGAAAACCGGCACCCACATGGGCACCTGAAAGACATCGCCAGGGGGCGCGGGCCCCACCCATTTCAGGCGCAGCAGGGCCAAATTGACGCAGGCAAAGACGATCAGAACAATCGTTGAAGTGGTTTCCGCGAGCTTGGCGATGGGCAGAAAATAGGCCATGAATAGCATGATGCAGACAACCAGCACGGTCGCCGGCAGCGGCGTTCGGGTGAGGGGATTAACATGGGCGAAAATCTGCGGCAGGTTTCCTTGCGCGGCCAGGCCATAAAGCACCCGCGAGGCCATGATCACCTGGATCAGCGCACCATTGAGGGTGGCGATGGTCGCGATGATGCTGAACACGCCGCTTGCCAGGGGGCCGGCGCTATCGAATATCAACACCAAAGGGGCGGCGGCGCCAGCCAGCGCCTGCATGGGTATCACCAGGACCACCACCGAGACCACAGCGAAATAGATCAGCGTGGTCAGGATCAGGGTCAGGATGATGCCTCTGGGCAGGGTCTTGCCGGGATCCTTAACCTCTTCCGCGACGTTGGCCATGTCCTCGAAGCCGACGAAGGCAAAGAAGGCCAATAATCCGGCGGATAGAATTCCGCTCCAGGCGCCCACCTCGAAGGGCGGCACGAGTCTGCCGAATTCAGCCAGCACATCAGGTTGGCTCCACAGCGCGAAGAAAACGACCAATGCCAAACCGGCAATTTCGATCACCGTAAGCAGCGCGGCAAGGGTCACGGATTCAAGGATACCCCATACCGCCACCAGGCCAACAAGCAGGATGACAAGCGCCGTCAGCAGCGGCGGCGGCAACGGAACAAACGCCTGCAGATATGCCGCCGCACCAATGGCCACCGCCGCTGACGAGACCACACCCGAGGCCACGACCATCAGACCGATCAGCAGGGACATTGTTCGGGAGTTGAAACCCGCGCGCACATAGGCCGCTTCGCCGGCGCTGACCGGATATCGGGTGCCCAGTTCGCAATAGGAAAATCCCGTAAAGCCGACCACGACGGCGGCCAGCAGAAAAGAAATCGGCGCGTAGACACCAGCCTTCGCCGCCGTGGCGCCGACCAGGACATAAATTCCGGCGCCGATGGTGACACCAAGGCCGTAAAGGGTGAGAAGGGGCAGCGTTAAACGGCGCCGTAACTTCGCCGGGCCGCCCGGCGCGGTCCTTGCCCGCGCGCCGCCATTGTTTTCCGTCATGTCGGCGGCAAACTCGCTTTAGTGCACCAGTAAAAGCGGATGGCGGCTTTCAAATAGCCGATGGGCCTCCGCCTCGTCGCGCAACAAGGCGCCGTCACCGGCCACAACCAGCAGGCGGTCAGACGCACCTATGTGCTGCAAGACAGCCTCTGCCGCCAGGTTGACCGGCGCGGCAATTCGCGCCTCCAGCCCTGCTTCGGCCACGGCCCCGGCCAACGCCTTGGCAAGCGTCTCGGCATCCGCGGCCTTGGACGCACTTGGCAGCAAGGTTAGGTCCCGGCCTTCATCCGGCAAGAGGGATGCGGCGGCACGCAGGCACTTCCGGGCACTATCCGCGCTATCACAAATTAGGGTGAACCGCTTTACCAATGGCTTGCCGCCTTTCAACAGCAGGGTTGGGCGCTGCATCCGTCGGGCCGGGGTACGCCCCGGCAACCAGGCGCGGTAGTATCGTGACAGCAAGCGCCCCGTACCTTCCGCTATGATCAGATCGGCGTCCCGGCTGGCATTGGCCATTTCCGTTTGGAAATCACCCCGGACCGTCTGAAAACCGACGCTAACCTTTCGCCGTGTTCCGGCCTGCTCCAACTGCCGGCGGGCGCTACGCGCCAACGCCTTCAATTGCGCATCCAACGTCTGCTTGTCGAGCACCCGCGCGGTGGCCGATGAAAAACTGAACTCGCGCACAAAGTCCAGGCCGCCCACGGATAACAGGTCGCTGTCCTCGACAAAGATGCCATGCAGTTCAGCCTGCAAGCCCGCGGCGATTTCTATGGCTGCGTCCAGAGTCTCGCGGCAATGGCTGGATGTATCCATCTGCAACAGAATTCTGCGATATCTTGGGATATCGGCACTAGTCATCCGCGTCCTCCTCGCCACTGCCGTCTTCTTTGCCGTTGCCGCCGGATTTGGCAAATTTCCTCGCCGCCTCGGAAAATGCCTGCAATCGGGCCTGCACCCGGCCATTCACGCTGTCGGCTGGATAGACGCCATCGGCATCGGCCTCGCCAGCAGATACGCCGGTCATCAACTCAATTCCCTCGTCGATGGTCCTGACCGGAAATATGTGGAATTCGCCCCGTTCCGCGGCCTCCACAACATCCTCTCTCAACATTAGATGTTTGGTGTTTGCCGCCGGAATCAAGACGCCCTGATCTCCACTCAGGCCGCGCTGGCGGCAAAGATCGAAAAACCCCTCGATCTTCTCGTTGACCCCGCCAATGGCTTGCACCTCGCCAAACTGGTTGACCGAGCCGGTAACCGCCAAGGATTGCTTGATCGGCGTTTCGGCCAGAGCCGAAAGCAAGGCGTAGAGTTCGGTCGACGAGGCGCTGTCGCCATCGATGGCGCCATAGGATTGCTCGAAGACCAGACTGGCGGTCAGGGAAAGCGGCTGATCGCGGGTGTAGCGGGCGGCCAGGAAATTCGACAGGATCAGCACCCCTTTCGAATGCAAGGGGCCCCCCAGCTTGACCTCGCGTTCAATGTCGACGACCCGGCCGCCGCCAAGGCGTACCCGAGCCGTGATCCGGCTGGGCCGGCCAAAGGCAAAATCCCCCAATTGCAACACCGACAGGCCGTTGATCTGCCCGACTCTGGTGCCCGCGGTGTCAAGGATGATGGTGCCGCGCTCGAACTGTTCCTGGGTTCTCTCTCTGATGCGGTCGGAGCGGTGAATATGGGCCGCCACCGCCTTTTCGACATCATCACTGCTGATAATCTTGCTGCCCCGGATGGAGGCCCAATGATCGGCCTCGGATAAAAGGTCGACCAATGATCGAACATGGTTCGATAGGCGCTCGGCATCGCCCGCCAGGCGGGTCATTCGCTGCAAGACCCGGGCCACGGCGCCGGGATCCAGGGGCAGTAGGTTCTTGTTCCGGGCATGCGTGGCGATCAAACGGACGAATTGGGCAATCGCGTCCTCGGTCACCGGAATACGGTCGTCGAAATCGACCGGAACCTTGAAAAGTTCGCGGAAATCCGGGTCATGCTGGCTCAACAAATAATAGAGCATCGCGTCGCCGACCAATATGACCTTCACATCGAGGGGTATGGGTTCGGGTTTGAGGCTGACCGTGCTGCTTAACGACATCATCTGGACTAAGGATTCAATGCGGATTTCGCGGCTCCGCAACTCACGCTTCAAGGTCTCCCAGGCAAATGGCTGCAGGATCAGGCGGCGCGCGTCGAGTATAAGGTAGCCACCATTGGCCTGGTGCAACGCACCAGCCTTGATCAGCCGAAAATCCGTGACCAGATTGCCGTATTCGGCGCGATGTTCCACCCGCCCCAACAGGTTATCGACCGTCGGATTATCCTCGTAGACAACCGGCGCACCGTTGTTGTCGTCATGACAGACCAATACATTGACCTGACAGTTCCCGATCACCAGTTCCCTTTGTTGCCCGATATCGGGCATCATGCCAGGCGGAACGGACTGGGCCATCTGTTCGTTGGTCAGGCGAAAGACATCAGCATGGTCAATGACGTGGGCTTGCACTTCATTCAGGAAACTGATGACTGCTTCTTCGCCCGCCCAATGGCCGCGGATTTCGTCAATGATATGCCCGACCGCGAAAGACGTAATCTCCCGGTTCAGGGTTCGAATCTCCTGCCGTTGCTCGCGTTCGAGTTCGGGCAGCATGCGCACGGCCGATTGCAAATCCCCTTCCAAGCCACCGATGTCATTCTTGATCGTCTCGCGTTCTTCTTCCGGCAGTCTGGCAAAGGTCTCCGGCTCGACGACCTGTCCGTCGCGGACCGGTGCCAGCGCCAGCCCAACGGGTGTGCGAACCAGGGTAATATTCTTCTTCCCGGCCTTCTCCCGCAGCTCTTCGAAAACCTGCTCCTGGCGCAGTTTGTATTGTTCCATGATCACGTCGAGCCGGGTTCGGTAATCGTCGCTTTCAAATGCCGACGAAATCACAACCCGCAATTCTTCAGCCAAATTGGCCATCTGCTTGGCCAACTCGTTGGCCCGGCCAGCCGGCAATCGCAGCGCTCTCGGGCTGTGGGGCGTGGCAAAATCATTCACATAACACCAATCATCCGGCAGTGGCTGGGCCGCCGCCTCGGGTTCCAGATAGAGGCGAACGATGTCGGTTTTTCCCGTTCCAGGGGGACCGAAGGCGAAAAGATTGAAACCCTGATGGCGAACGCCGATGCCAAAGCGGATTGCCTCGACCGCCCGGTCCTGGCCCAGTGGTTCCTGCAAGTCCTCAAGCTGGGTGGTATCGTCGAAATCAAACGCGCCCGGGTCGTAGCGACGGCATAACTCAGTTGCCGGCAATGCCTCGATAACCGTCATTGTTTCGCCTCCCTGCGAAAATATCTGCCAAACAATAGAGTACTTCCGGGCTAGCGGCTAACCTGAAGCAGTGCATATAGGCTCAATGCATAGATGATCAGGACCAGCGTCGAATCGAGGCCCATGCCCAATATCCGGCGCTTTTTCTTGATCAGCAAACCGGCCAGATAAACAGCCGTAACAAGGATGCCGAAGACCAGCGCCAGACGCGCTGTATCATCGGCGCGGTCGAGAATGGCACCATCGCGATAAAACAGATCGGCTGGAAAAATCAGCAATACCATGATCAGGTTGCTGCCGAATATGTTTGAAATCGCCATGGTGTAGGCACCCATGCGAACGGCGGTAATCGTTGTGCTCAATTCCGGTAGCGAGGTCGCGGCGGCCAGCAGGGTCACGCCTACGAAACTACGGCCCAGCCTGGTCTGGACCGCAATCGCCTCGGCCGCTTCCACAAGCAGCGTCCCGCAGACCAGGATCAAGACGGAGGCGACAAAGGAATACAGGACGAGGGCGCGCAGCGGCGCCAAATGGAACGAGTTTGGCCTGCCGGATGGGTCCGATACCGCTGCCTTGGGCGGCAAACCAATGGGCCGCCAATCGTGCCTGCTGTCGAACTTGTGCAAAAGCAGCACCGCAAGGGCATAGACTCCGGCCAGGATCATGGCGCCGCCGCCGACATAGCCCCAGAGCACGATTTCTCCCGCCATGCTTATGGTCAGAACGGCGCTCAACAGCAGAATCAACAAGACGCCCTCCAGGATGGGCGTCGGTTTGCGCGGAAACGCTGTAATCGCCGCATGAACCACGAAACCGTCGGCAATGGCGAGAATAGCGGTTTGCATGACAATACCGCCAAACATGTTGTTCAGGGCCAGCGTCGCACTGCCGATCCACGCGGCGTAGATCGTGGTGACCAACTCCGGCAACTCGGTAATGCCGGCAAGAAAAACCAGCCCGATGAGCGCCCGGCCAATTCCGCTACGCTCACTGATGGCATCAGCAAGATAGGACAACCGGGTTCCGGTCAGCCAGACGACGGCCGCCGTCGCGCAAAAAATGGCGATGACCCAGGTTAACGGCAGCGACGAGAAAAGCAGCACGAAATCCCATCCCAGGCAAATGCAACGGCTAACCACTCTCGTGACTTCGCGGCCGGGATACTTTGATCCCGGTCAACCGCGCAGCCGGCGCCGCCGTTCCCGGCTAGACCATTTTCGATATTCATCGAGTCGCCGTGCCACCCGCTCCCCCTCCCGACCACCCACAGGATTATGATCAATGGGTGGTC
>JAJFGG010000029.1 GCA_021776235.1 Alphaproteobacteria bacterium
TTATACCAATGGTTCTTAATAGTGACCTATTTCATGGGCTTGGCCGGCCCGCGGGCTGTGTTGCGGCGCTTGCCCGATGCACCACATCGCGCGGCGCGCCGCGCCTGGCCCGCGGGCCGGCCAAGCCCATGAAACAGATCAATATTAAGGACCATTGGTATTACCTCTAAACCGAAATGGCGTTGGTTGATGTATGCATCAGACCCAGCCAGCCCAGGCCAGCTGCAGGTCTATTGCGTGGCCAGCCTGCTGTAGCCGTCGCGGGTTTGCGGCGTCTTCATGTTCAGGATACGGCCGGCGATCAGGGTGCGCAGGACCTGGGCGGTGCCGCCGCCGATGGTGAACATGCGGGCATCGCGCAGCATGCGTTCCAGGGGGTTGTCCCGGGAATAGCCGGCGGCGCCAAAGACCTGCAAGGCGTCGTTCGTCACCTTGATGGCCATCTCCGAAGTGAAGACCTTGGCCTGGGCCGCGGCCAGGGCATCGGGGACACCATCCACCAGATTGGCTGCCGCGCCATGCACCAGGGCGCGTGCGGCGCCCAACTGGATGCTCATATCGGCCAGCATCCATTGCAGGCCCTGGAATTCACAGATCGGCCGGCCGAACTGCTCGCGCACCTGGCTGTATTCCAGGGCTTTCTCGTAAGCCCCCTGGGCGACGCCCAGAGCCACCGTCGCGGCGCCAACCCGTTGGGAATTATAGGCCGTCATCAGATCGGCGAAGCCCTTGCGCAAACCGCGCGGCGGCACCACCAGATTGGCGGGCGGAACGGCCATATCCTCGAACATTACTTCTGCTTCCGGGATTCCGCGCAGGCCCATGGTCGGGGCCCGGTTGCCGATGACAAGGCCTTCGGTCTGGTCCCGGATGGCGATGAAACCCCCGATGCCCGCTTCGGCGCCGTCTTCCTCGTAGACCTTGGCGAATATCAGATGCAGGCGTGAAACGCCGCCGCCGGTAATCCAATGTTTCTTGCCGTTCAAGATATACTGGTTGCCGACCTTGTCGGCGCGGGTGGTCATGTCGGTGGCGGCGCTGCCGGCCTCCGGTTCGGTGATGCAAATCGCCGGCTTGTCGCCTGCCAGAACCAGATCGGCGGCCAGGCGTTTCTGCTCTTCCGTGCCGTAAGCCATGATGGCGCCGATGGCGCCCATGTTGGCTTCCACCGCTATACGGCCCGAAACGCCGCAGACCTTGGCCATTTCCTCGACCACCAGCACCGCATCCAGATAGCCCAGGCCCTTGCCGCCGTAGGCCTTTGGAATGGTCATGCCGAAGAAACCGGCGTCTTTCAAGGTCTCCACATTGTCCCATGGGTACTGCTCTGACCGGTCAACCTCGGCCGCCCGCGCCGCAACCTCACCTTCCGCCACCTCCCTGGCCTGCCGGCGCAGCATCTCCTGTTCCCGATCAAGCATGGCTCTTCCCTTCCAGATTACCTTGGACCTCGGCCAGGATTTCATAGGAGCGGATGCGGGCCGAATGGTCATAGATGGAACAGGCAATCATCAACTCGTCCGCACCCGTTCGTTCGATCAATGGCGCCAACTGTTCCGCGATGCCGTCCGCCGTGCCATGGAAGCCGCAGGCCAGCATGGCGGACACCCGCATCTTCTCGGCGGGTGTCCAAAACGCCTCGATATCGTCGATCGGCGGGCGCAGGCGGCCGCGGGTGCCCCGGAACATATTGGTGAACTGCTGCTGCGGCGTGGTGAAAAGATAGCGCGCCTCGGCCTCGGTTTCGGCGGCGACGACGGTCGCACCGACCATGACGTAAGGTTCGTCGAGCTGCGCCGAGGGCCTGAAAGTCTCCCGATAGGTCTGCACTGCCGGCAGCAGGGCTTCGGGTGCGAAATGCGAGGCGAAGGCATAGGGCAGGCCCAGCATGGCCGCCAGCTGCGCCCCGAACAGGCTCGAGCCAAGAATCCACAGCGGCACATTGGTGTCGGTGCCCGGAACCGCCTGGATCACCTGGCCTGGCTGTAGCGGCCCCAGTAAAGCCTGCAATTCCAGTACATCCTGGGGGAAGTTCTCGGCCATGGCGGGGTGGCGGCGCAAGGCCTGCAGGGTCTGTTGATCGGTGCCCGGCGCGCGGCCAAGGCCAAGGTCAATGCGGCCCGGGTAAAGCGAGGCCAGGGTGCCGAACTGCTCGGCGATAACCAGAGGCGAATGATTGGGCAGCATAATGCCGCCGGCCCCGACCCGCATATGAGAGGTGCCGCCGGCGACGTAACCGATGGCGACCGCCGTGGCGGCCGAGGCGATGCCCACCATATTGTGGTGCTCGGCCAGCCAAAAGCGTTCATAGCCGGCCGCCTCCACATGCCGGGCCAGGTCCAGGGAATTGCGCAGGGCATCCGCCGGTGTGGCGCCTTCGCGCACGGGGGCCAGGTCAAGTACGGAAAATTTGGTCATCTATGGCGCTTTCCAATGGGCTGAAAACATCTGGGGAGAGATTTCTCAATCGGCCCCCAGGCAACAGGATGTGCGCGCCATCCGCAAGCAATTCTTTCAAGATTTGGTTGTGAGGGGATCGGGCGATGGCCTAACCTTGCTGCAACAATCGCAATGGGAAAGACGGGGCAAAAGTCATGGCGGCGGATTATCAGGGTTTGGAACTTACCACGGAAAGCGCGGCGGCGGCGGACGCCTACAGCGCTTGCATGCGTGGCTATATGGGCTATCAGACCGATGTGGGCGGGCATCTGAAGGCCGCGCTGGCGGCCGATGGCGAAATGCCAATGGCCCTGATCACCCGCGGCTATTTCTTTCACCTGTTTTCCATTCCGGCCCTGGAACGAAAGGCGGCTGACTGTGCCCGCGCGGCCCAGGAGGCCATCGCGGCGCGGGGCGCCACCGAACGCGAAAAATGGCACCTTGCCGCGTTGCAGGCCTGGAATGTCGGCGACATGGAAGGGGCGACGGATGGGTGGGAACAGATCCTGCTGCACCACCCCCACGATGTCATGGCCGTGCGGCTATCCCATTTCACCCATTTCTATCTGCATGGCGCCGGGGCCATGCGGCAATCGACCAACCGGATCCTGCCCGCCTGGGATGATAACAGGCCCGACTATGGCTTTATTCTCGGCATTTCGGCTTTCTCCCACGAGGAAGCCGGCGACTACGCGGCGGCCGAGGCGGCCGGCAAACGGGCCGTGGAAATCAACCCAAGGGATATTTGGGCCACCCATGCCGTGGCCCATGTCTACGAGATGCAGGGCCGTCAGGACGAAGGCATCGCCTGGCTGGACGGTCTTAGCGGGCAATGGGCCGGGCTGAACAATTTCCGCTTCCACACCTGGTGGCACAAGTCGATGTATCATCTGGAGAAAGGCCAGCATGACGCGGTCCTGGATCTCTATGACCGGGAATACTGGGCCGAACCCAGCGATGAGTATCTGGATTTCACCAATGCCGCCGCCATGCTCTGGCGTCTGGAATATCAGGGCGTCGATGTGGGGCAACGCTGGTCGGTCCTGGCTGATGTTGCCGAACGCCACCACCGCGACGCCATTATGGCCTTCGCCGATGCCCACTACATGATGGCCCTGGCCAAGGACGGCCGGGCGGCGGCCCAGGCCATGCTGGAAAACCTGGCCGAGGCGGCCCAGGGTGCGGGCGATCAGGCCCGGGTCACGGCAGCGGTGGGTCTGCCGGTCTGCCGCGCCACCCTGGCCCTGTGCCAGGACCGGGCGGGCGAGGCGGCGGACATCCTGCTGCCCCTGCGCGATCATATCTGGCGTCTGGGCGGCAGCCACGCGCAGCGCGACGTCTGGGCGCAAATGCTCTGCCGCGCCTTGCTGGCGGCCGGGCGTTTCGCGGACGCCCGCGGCCTGCTGGCCCAGCGCACTGCGACAAAGAACAACAGTCCCGCGTCCTGGCGCTGGTATGCCGAGGCGTTGGAAGGCTGCGGTGAGACCGCCGCTGCCGCGGCGGCACGGGAAAAGGCGGCCTGTTAGATACTCAGATTGAAGGCGATGGAGATGCGCTGGCGCTGGCCCAGATAGGGCCGCACGGCGTGGGACAGCCAGGCTGGAAACAGCAACAGGCGGCCGGCCTTGGGCGAGATGGTTTCACTGCTGCCCACGGCCAGGCCGCCGGGCACGTTAAAGGCCAGACGCGGTGCGTACATGGCCGGGGCGACGCCGCGGGGGTCCTGGATCTCGAATTCGCCGCCCAGGGACGGATCCTCGCCGATACCGCCGTCGTCCACATAATAGGTGCCGGACCAGAAACAGCCGGGATGGGTGTGGAATTCATTGCCGTGGCCCGTACTGTTGACATTGGCCCAGGCGTTGAGTTGCCAGTCCACCTTGACCGCCTGGCCCTGACGATCACAGGTCAGGCGGTTCCCTACGGCCTTTGCCTGGGTCAGCACCTGAAGGGCGCTGGCCCCGCCCCATTCGGCCAGATCCCAGCTGGATTGCCAGCCGCCAAGGTTGGAATGGTCGGTCGAGGGATGGCTGGCCATGCGCGCCTCGATCGCCGCCCGCAGTCCCGCGTTGATGGTCTCGCTGTCCGGCAGTTCGACGAGCGCCACCGGGGTCGCGAACAGGCTGTGGCCTTGGATCTCTATCTCGGACGGTTGGTTCATTGCGTTTCCATTATTGCTCTTGTGGTTCGCGGCATCAGGCTTTCTTGCCCGCGAAGGGGGCCGGTTTGGCGCCGGGATCCAGGGGCCAACGGGCCCGGGCCGGCGCATCCAGGGGATCATGCAATCCCGCGCGCAGGCGTTCCACGCCGGCCCAGGCGATCATGGCGCCGTTGTCGGTACATAGATCGGTCGGCGGCGCGATCAGCGTCAGATCCCGCTCCCGGCACAACAGGCCCAGGCGTTGGCGTAAATGCAAGTTGGCGGCAACACCGCCCGCGACGACCAGATGCGCCAGTTTGGGATAGATCGCCTGGGCCATGCTGATGGCATTCCCCGCCCGGTCCACCATGACATCGCCCACCGCCTGTTGGAAGCCCGCGGCCACATCTTCGGCCCGCAAGCCGGCATCGTTGGCCAGCAGCCGGCGCACAGCGGTTTTCAGACCCGAGAACGAGAAGTCGCAACCTGGACGCCCGGTCATGGGCCGGGGCAGTTTGATGGCGCCGGGGTCGCCGTGCTCTGCTGCCCGCTGCACCGCCGGTCCGCCGGGATAATCCAGGCCCAGCATTTTGGCGGTTTTGTCAAAGGCCTCCCCCACGGCATCGTCGATGGTTGTGCCCAGCCGGCGATAGCGGCCCAGGCCTTCGATCAGGAGCAGCTGGCAATGGCCGCCCGAAACCAGCAGCAATAAATAGGGAAAGGCCAGATCGTCGGTCAGCCGTGCGGTCAGGGCATGGCCTTCCAGATGGTTGATCGCCAGCAACGGCTTGGCAATGGCGGCGGCGATGGCCTTGCCTGTAACCAGGCCAACCATGACACCGCCGATCAGGCCCGGTCCGGCGGTGGCCGCGACGCCGTCCAGATCGGTGAATTCAAGCTGCGCCGCCGCCATGGCCTGGCTGATCAGGCCATCGATCTGTTCCACATGGGCCCGGGCCGCGATCTCCGGCACCACGCCGCCATAGGGACGATGTTCCGCCAACTGGCTTAGCACGACGTTGGCGCGGATGCGGCGATCATCGTCAACCACAGCTGCCGCGGTCTCGTCACAGGACGTTTCGATACCAAGTACGATCACGATATTTCCGTTGGCATTCCGATTGGCATTCCGATTGGCATCCCGACTGGTATTCGGCGCGGCAGCAGAAATTGCTTTCCCGCGGCGCAAAAATGCTTGCGCGCGGCGCACAGAGGCCTTAGCACCGCAACTATGAACCCGCAACCTAGTATCCGCGCAATCCGCATCGGAACCCGCGGCTCCCCATTGGCATTGGCCCAGGCGGAGGAAGTGAAAACCCGCCTGTTGGCGGCCCACGCCGACCTGACGCCAGAGGCGGTGTCGATCGTCGTCATCGCCACCACCGGCGACCGCATCCAGAACAGGCCGTTGAAGGAATTCGGCGGCAAGGGACTGTTCACCAAAGAGATTGAAGAGGCGCTGCTGGCCGGCGAGATCCATATGGCGGTGCATTCCATGAAGGATGTGCCGACGGAACTGCCGGACGGTCTGGGTATCGTCTGCCTGTTGCCCCGTGAAGATCCCCGCGACGGCTTCCTCTCGCCCATCGCGGACAGTTTGGCCGCCCTGCCCAGCGGTGCCATCGTCGGATCCTCGTCGTTGCGCCGGGTGGCCCAGGTGCGCCATGTCCGGCCGGACCTGCAGGTGGTGGATTTCCGCGGCAATGTGAATACCCGCATGCGCAAATTGTCCGAAGGCGTGGCCCAGGCAACCTTTCTGGCCTGCGCCGGCCTGAACCGCCTGGGTCTGGCCGAACGGATCACCGCGCCGGTGCCTGTCGATGTCATGCTGCCGGCGGTGGCGCAGGCTGTGATCGGTATTGAAACGCGCCTTGACGATGCCGGCATCGCCGATTTTCTGGCGCCCCTGCATCACCTTGACACGGCCCATTGCGTGGCGGCGGAACGGGCCCTGTTGGCGGCCCTGGATGGCTCGTGCCGGACGCCCATCGCCGCCTTAGCGGAACTTCAAGATGACAGCCTGACCCTGCGGGCCCAGGTTCTGCGGGTGGACGGCAGCGAGGCCCTGGCAACCAGCCGCGTCGGGCCGGTGGCCGATGCCGCCGCCATGGGCCACGACGCGGGTGAAGAATTGCGTGGCAAGGCCGGGCCTGACTTCTTCGCCGGCGCCTGACGCCATGCATCTGATCGTCACCCGCCCGCGCGCGGAATCGGAAACCCTGGCCGGGCAGTTACAAAGCCGCGGCCATAGGGTCCTGATCGAACCCATGCTGACCATTCAGCCCCTGCCTGACGCCAGTCTGGATCTGGCCGATGCCGCCGGCTTGTTATTGACCTCGGCCAACGGGGTGCGGGCGCTGGCCCGGCATACCGCGCGCCGTGATCTGCCGGTTCTGGCAGTGGGCGCGGCAACCGCCGCGGCGGCGCAGCAGGCCGGTTTCATGAACGTCGCGGCGGCGGCCGGTGACGTGACGGCCCTGGCCACGCTGGCGCGCCGTCGTTTCGGCCCGGGGGACGGCGTGCTGGTGCATGTGGCGGGCAGCGCCGTGGCCGGTGATCTGGCCGGCGACCTGGCCCGCGATGGCTTTCGGGTGCGCCGCGCGGTGCTGTACAGTGCCGCAGCGGCGCAACGGTTGAGCGCTGCCGCCGGCGCGGCTTTGACGGCGGGCGAGATCGACGGCGTGCTGTTTTTCTCCCCCCGCAGCGCGGCGACTTTTGTTAGACTGCTGTTGCAGGACGGACTGGCCGAGGTTTGCCGCGGCGTCAATCTTTACGGCCTTAGCGCCGCCGTTGCCGAGGCCGCCGCCAAGCTGCCCTGGCGGCGGCGTAACATTGCCGCAATGCCGCGCCAGGATGACCTGCTGGCGTTGCTATAGTATTGTGAGACCCAAATGGCGGACGAAAAACAACCGGCCCCTGATCCCGGCCCCTCCGACCCCGAGACGGATGCAGCGGCATCCCCCGCGCCGGCGCAGGGCCCATGGCGAGAGGGTGCAGCCGATGACGCCATAGCTGAAGACGCCGCCGCCGAACAGGCCGAAGCACTCCCGCCGGCGGATGACGAAATGCCGCGTAATCGCTGGGGCGCATGGGGGCCCGTGGCGGCGCTGATCGTGCTGATCCTGCTTGCGGCCGGGCTCTATTTGTCCTGGCCAATCCTGCAGCCACGTCTATTGGCCCTGTTGCCCAGCGCCGCCCCCCAGGCCCTGGAGGCCGTCAAGGCGCTGGATCACCGCGTGGCCCAGTTGGAGGCGGCGGACGCCCGACTGGATCAGGCCGTCGAAGCCATCAAGGCCAGCATGAGCGCCTTGGCCGGTCAACTGGATGAACTGTCCACAGGTCTCGTGAACAACGAGGCTCTGGCCAACCTGGGCGGCAAACTCGCGGCCATGGAAGAGGCCATGGCCCAGCTGGGGCGGCAGGCCGGCGAAAACGGCGCCGCCGCGCTGGCTGCCCTGAATGCGGAAGTGGACGGCCTGAAAGCCCGGCTGGGCGATCTGGCTGACGACGTGGCCGACGAGTTAGGGCAGGCGAGGCCCCCTGCTGCCGATATGGCTGCCGATATGGCTGCCGGTACTGCTGCGGATTCTGGTGCGGAGGCCGCCACGCCGGTACCGGGACCGTCCCGTGAAGAGGTCGCGGCCCTGGCGCAACAGACCGCGGCTTTGGCCGACGACAACAATGAACTGCGCCAGACGGTAGCCGCGCTGCAGGCGCGGCTGCAACAGCTGGAAGGCACAGTGCAGCAAACCGCGCGGGCCGGACACGAGGCCGGCGCCGGTCAGGGCTTGGTTCTGGCGATTGGACAACTGCGCCAGACCATTTTGGCCGGCGCGCCCTATGGCCCCGACCTGGACGCCGTGACCGCCCTGGCGGGCGACGACACGGCCTTGCAGGCGGCGGCGCAAAGCCTGGCGCCCTGGGCCGGGGCGGGCGTTGCCACCATGCGCGCCCTGTCCGATCAATTTCCCGCCATGACGGTGGCCGTTTTGCAGGCCGATACCGGTGAAAGCGAAGGTTTCTGGCGCCGGACCCTGCACCGGCTCACCTCGTTGGTGACCGTACGCCGGGTCGGCGAGGTCGAAGGCATGGAAACCGATGCCATCCTGGCCCGGGCCGAACGGCGCCTGGCGGCCGGCGAACTGGCGGCCGCCGCCGCCCTGATCGAGGGGCTGGACGGCCCGGCGGCCGAGGCGGCGCAGGATTGGCTGGGCCGGGCCAAGGCCCGTCTAGGGGCCCTGGCGGCCCTGGCGGATCTGCAGAGCCGGGCCATCGCCGGCCTGGCGGGCGGCTGATGGTGCGGGTGCTGCTGGTTTTTCTGGGCCTGGCCGCGGTGGGCATCGCGGGGGCCTGGCTGGCGGATCATCCGGGCCAGATCTCCATGCAGTGGGGCGGCCGGCGGATCGAGACCTCCACCGCCGTGGCCGGGGCGGCTTTGTTGCTGCTGTTGGTCGTGGTTGCCGCCATCTACCGCTTTTGGCGCTGGCTGCTGTCCTCGCCCATGGCGCTCAGCACGCTGCGGACCGAGGGGCGCCGGCGCAAGGGCTATCAGAGTCTTTCCGCCGGCCTGGTGGCGGTGGCGGCGGGCGATCTGGCCCAGGCCAGAAAAGAGGCCCGGCGCACCGCGCAGTTGCTGGACGAACCGTCATTGACCCTGCTGCTATCGGCCCAGGCGGCACAGCTGGATGGCGACGAAGGTGCGGCAAAGGACTATTTTCAGGCCATGCGGGAGCGCCCCGAAACGGAATTTCTCGGCCTGCGCGGCCTGTTGGTGCAGGCCCGCCGGGCCGGCGACCAGGCCGAGGCGCTGACCCTGGCGCGCCGGGCCTTCGCCCTGCGTCCCGACACGCCCTGGGTCGGTGGCGAGCTGTTTTCTCTGGAGGCCGCCGCGGGCGATTGGCCGGCGGCGGAGAAAACCCTGGCCCATGGCATTAAACGCAAGCTGTTGGTGGGGGACGAGGCCGCCAGGCGCCAGGCCGTCGTGCTGTTTGCCCAGGCCCGCGGGGCGGCGGATCTTGGCGAAAGCAAGCGCGCCCTGGAACTGGCCCGCAAGGCCCATGCCCAGTTGCCGGATTTCAGTCCCGCCACGGCCCTGGCCGGCCGCCTGTACGGCGCCAGCGGCGATTTGCGCAAGGCGCGCCGTCTGCTGCGTGACGGCTGGCGGACCGCGCCGCATCCCGATCTTTTGGCCGCCTGGCTGGACATTCATCCCACCGACGATGCGGAAGAGCGTTTGGCGGTGGTGCAAAAATTGATCGCCGATCATAACGCCGCGCCGGAAAGCCGCATGGCCCTGGCCCAGGCGGCCCTGGACGCCGAGGAGTTCGACCTGGCGCGGGAACAATTGCAGGCCCTGGTGGCGCAGGTCCCCAGCGCCCGCGCGGCGCGCCTGTGCGCGGACCTGGAAGAAGCCGAACTGGGGGACGGCGCGGCGGCCCGGCAATGGCTGCGCCAGGCGGCCGCATGGCCCGCCGACGCGGCTTGGATCTGTCAAAGCTGCGGCCACCAAAGCGGCGACTGGGCGCCCCATTGTCCCGAATGCGGCAGTTTCGATGCCCAGGCCTGGCAACAGCCGCCGGGCGCCGGCGCCGTCCTGCCCTATCTGCCCAGCGCGGCGGAGGCGGATGGCAAGGCGGAAATTCTGCCCCCCGACGAAGCCGCCTGACCGTTCACAGGATTGCTAGGCATTGCAAACGGACGCAGAAATCATTGGCTGGAACTGCAAATGATTTCAAGGACTAGCGCCATTGCGGCGCGCAGCCTCAGGTGCCGGTATTTGGGCGCTTGAACGCACTGTTAAGGCGCGACCCCATGCTATCAACTCTTCGTCCGATCCAGGGGCAACAGCACCAGGGCCAGGTTGGCCGCCAACAGACCGCCGGCCAGGAAGTAGAACACCGCCGCCAGGTCCCAGGTGTCGGCGATGACGCCGCCGGCGATGGGCGCCGCCGTCGCCAGCAGAGCCTGGCTGGCGAACATCAACGAGGTGGCCGAACCGCCCAGGTTGGGCGGCGTCAGGTCCATCAGCCAGCTATGGATCACCGGGCGGACCGCAAACAGGACAAAGCCCAGCACCGAGATGCCGGCGACAAAAGTGCCCGTATGGCCGATCGCCGCCAGGCCCGCGATCACCACGGTCGAGGCGGACAGGCCGGCCAGAATAATCGGCCGGCGGCCGATCCGGTCCGACCAGGCCCCGGCGATGGGCGCGGCCAGGATACCGCCGGCCTGCATCGCCGCCAGGGCGGCACCCAAAAGCAACGGCCCCGCGCCCAGGGCATTGCTCAGATACAAGGGCAGGAAGGCCAACAGGCCGGCCTGGGCCATGGTGCGCAGGGCGGCGACCAGACACAGGCTCAACACCGCCCGGTCGCGGATCATGCTGGCCAGGCCGCGCCAATAGGCGGCCAGGCTCATGCCCTCGCCGGTACCTGCCGGTTTTTGGCCCAGTCTACTCTGGCCTTCCCGCCTTTCGCTTTGCTGCTTTTGCGCCAGGCTCTGGCGGGGCAGTGTGGTGAACAGCAACAGGGCCACGGCCGCCGTGGGCACGGCGGCGGCCATGGCCGCCTGGGGCCAGCTCAGCCACAATAGCAGTGCGCCGATGGCCAGCGGGGCCAGGGCATCGCCGCCGTTGGCGCCCAGGGCGTGGATCGACAGGGCATAGCCACGCTGTTCGGGAAAACGCCGCGACAGATACGAGATCGCGGCCGGGTGCCACAAATTGTTGGTACAGCCGATCAGGACGACAAGGGGCAGCAGCCCCAGGACCCCGCCGGCTAGGCCAAAGCCGCTCATGGCCAGGGCGCCGACGCCCAGCGAGGCCACCAGCAGGGGCACCCGCCGGCCGGTCACGTCGACCACAAGGCCGCTGACCAGATTGGTGGCGAAGGCGCTGATGTGTACCGCCGATACCAGCAACCCCGCCTGGGTATAGCTCAGATCCAGCTGCCGGGCGATAAAGGGCAGCAACAGATAAAACGTGCCCAACAGCCAGTGTGTCGCCCCATGGCCCATGCCAACCAGGACGATGGGCCCCTGCTGGCGCCAATGCAGGCCGGTCAGGCGTTGAACCACGGACATGGGCAGGCGGGCTCCTGTTGACGATAGCCACTGTTCCAGGCTGGCGTTGCGGCGCGATCATGGCATAATCCAGGCGCCGGCGAAACCACGGCCCGGCTCCGGTGCCGGGCCCAATACCGGGCCAAATACGACACCCGGGGCCAAACAATATTGCAAATCCCACCGGCCCGGCCTATTGTCCCGCCGCCTTCACGACCCAATGCCGGCGTAGCTCAGGGGTAGAGCAACTGATTCGTAATCAGTAGGCCAGAGGTTCAATTCCTCTCGCCGGCACCATATTTCGCATTGAACCAAAAATAAGCCGTTAGGCCTGCCGTCCTCCATGGCAACTATGCGAAATGCCGAGACCAGTCGGCATTATTCGGCCAGCTCCAAGACCATCAATACCCAGAAAGCCGGGAATTCGCCATCTTTGCCGACCTTGCACTGGGCAACATTCCACCTGCGGAAGCAGAGAGGGACGGCTATGCACGGATCAATGCGCGCGCTATAGTGGCCTGAGCCAAACGACACAGCCTCCGGCAATTCCGGCGCGGTTCAATCTGAACGCGGTCGTGATTGGTCACAAGGACACAAATTTGAGGATCTATCTTTCATCGGGGCATCAATATCCCGGGCGCATCCATGGCGTGGCTGCGCATGCGGTGCACGACTGGCTGGCCAAAGGGCTTGGCGCGTTAGGACATGAAGTCTTTTATCACTTGCCGGAGCGCCCTGAGGAGCCGTTGCCCGAGGGCGTGACCTGGTGTAACCGCATCCCCAAAGAAACAGACTTGGTCCATATCAATCACGGACCGGAGGATTATATTCCCGATTCGGGGCATCCCTGGGTACGGATCGTGCATCATCATTTGCTGGTGCGGGGCCCACGCCGGCGGCAATACATGCCCAATTGGATCTATGTATCGAAGGCTCAGGCCGAGCTATACGGCTCCCTGAGATACGTACACAATGGCATCGATCCGCAGGAGTTTATCTACTCGGGCAGCAAGGACGACTATTTCCTTTTTATGTTTGGCGGTCTGAGCCGGGCCCAAGAGAAAGGCTTGTCCATTGCCCTGGCGGTGGCAAAGAAGACTGGGATCGAATTAAGGATTGCCGCAGCCGGTGGTAGTGCGAGAGCCAGACGGGCGTTCGCGGCGATGTGCCGGGCACAGGGTGTCGTGCCGGTCGGGGAAGTGAGAGGCCGGCAAAAGGCCGAGCTCTTTGCCGGGGCCCGCGCCTTGCTTGTTCCGACTCAAATTCCAGAGTCCTTTGGTCTGGTGCTGGTAGAAGCCCTGATGTCGGGCACGCCGGTCATTGGCAGCGACAACGGCGCGATCCCCGAACTGATCGACAGCCGGGTCGGATTTGTTTGCCGGGATGAAGCCGATTATATCAAGGCGATCCTGAATATCGATCGAATTGATCCCGCCGCATGCCGGTCCCTGGCGGTAGACCGCTTTCATTACCTGAGAATGGCCCGGGATTACGTCAGAGAATATGAGACGGAGATCCGGGATTTTCATGAAAACCTGGGTAAGGGGACGCGGCCCTTATCTTCTTCTGCTTGTTAAAATGACGCCGCCTTATCTGAAATGAGTCATTATGAAAGGCAGACATTTCAGTACCAATTCG
The DNA here is from genome assembly GCA_021776235.1 of Alphaproteobacteria bacterium. Lineage (GTDB taxonomy): Bacteria > Pseudomonadota > Alphaproteobacteria. Next base: position 13,277 of record JAJFGG010000029.1, read on the forward strand.
CCTTGTCCACCACGTTCAATAGCGGCTGGCCGCTGGCGAAGCGACGACAGTTTTGCAGCAGGATTTCTTCCCATTTCTCGCGATAAGGCGCGCCGGCGACGGCGATGTGAGGCGTGATCAGGACGTTGGGCATGCGCCAGAGCGGACTATCTGCCGGCAGGGGTTCCGGGTCGACCACGTCCAGGCCGGCGCCGGCGAGGTGACCGCGTTCGAGGGCCGCGATCAGGGCGTCGGTCACGACGATCGCGCCGCGGGCAATATTGATGAAATAGGCCCCTTTTTTCATTCGGCCGAACAGGTTTTCATCGAACATGCCCACCGTGTCGGGGGTCTCGGGCACGGTGACAGCGACAAAATCGGCCTGGCCGAGATGTTCCTCGAGCTGGTCGGGGCGGATCAGTTTGGCGAGGCCTTCGGGCGCTTCCAGGATGCGGGGGTCGGAGCCGATCACAGTCAGGCCCAGTGCCGCGCAAAGTTTGCCGGCCACCGCTCCGGCGCCGCCGACGCCCACCAGCAGCAGGGTCATGTCCTGCAGGTTGAGCATTTCCGGACCCCGGCGCCATTCGCGGAGCGGCAGATAGCCGTCGAAACGCCGCGCGAAAGCCAGCACGAAGGCGACGATGTGGGCGGCGAGATGATCATCATAGCTGCCGCGCATGTTCGTTACGACCACGGGGCTCTTGACCAGCGCGTCGTAGAACCAGGCGCCGCCAAGCCCGGCCCGTGCGGCAGCGATCCACCGCAGCTTTTTTGCATGGCTGAAAAGCTCCGGCGGCAATGTGCCGTAGATGGCATCCGCATCCGCCAAATCTTCCACCGCATCTTGCGGCCTGGCGAAGGATTTGACCTCGACGCCAGGCACAGCCGCTCGGATCTTTTGCGGCCACGACGGATCGACGTCTTCGGAAAGCAGCAGGATCTTAAAGCTCATGAGACGCGGCCCTTGGTGCAATTGGACAAAGTGGCAAGCGCTGACGGTAACGCATCATGGGATTCAAAGGAAAGCCGAAGAGACAATAAATGCGGTTGCATATGAGCTCAATGTCAGCGATCGGCAGGCACGAAACAAGACTTGAACCCTTTCTTTTCGGCCGCCGATGTCTGTATCAACGCCGGCCAACCTGTGCTTCATTGTTGCACCCTTGAGCACCTTCGGTTAGTGCTCAATTTTGCGGCGTTTGAAGCAATGGATCAAAATCGAAAGCAAAGAGGCGAGCGATGAAACTGGATGACATCACCATTCATTTCGCCCATCCCGCCTATCAGCTATCCGCACTGTTTGATCGCCGCGGGACGGGCATCAAGAATTTCCAGACCTGGACGCGGGAGGATCTGCGGGCCCGGATCGGCGAGGGCGACGTATTGGTCGTTACCGGCTTTTGGAACGACGGCCTGCTGCCGGCGGCCGACAGGCTGCGCTTCGTACAGGTCTGCGGCGCGGGTTATGACATGTTCGACCTCGACGCGGTCCGCGCCAAGGGCGTGCGCCTGGCCCATGCCAGCGGCATCAACGTCAACGCGGTCAGCGATCACGCCATGGCCCTGTTGCTGGCATTGACGCGGCAGCTTCATACCGGCCGAGACAACCAGCACCGGGCGCATTGGCGCGCCATGATTTCCGATCTGGATCGACGCGAGGATGAGCTGCCCGGCAAGACCATGCTGATCTTCGGGCTCGGCAAGATCGGCGCCCGGCTCGCCAAGCTGGCGAAGGCCTTCGGCATGACGGTGATCGGGCTCAAGCGGGACACGGCAAATCCCGTCGAGCATGTGGATGAACTATACATCTCGGACGCTCTGCTGGAGCTTTTGCCACGGGCCGATTGCACCGTGCTCACCTGCCCCCTGACAGCACAAACACGCAATGTGATCGACACCACTGCCCTGGCGGCGATGAAACCATCATCCTATCTGATCAATGTTGCGCGGGGCGGTTGCGTCGATGAGCCGGCGCTGATCGACGCCTTGCGCCGCGAGGCAATCGCCGGCGCCGGCATCGATGTGACAGTAGAGGAACCCCTCGCGGCTGACTCGCCGCTGTGGTCCTTCGACAACGTGATACTGACGCCACACACTGGCGGCGAGACCCGGAAATACGAAGACAATGTCATCGACATCCTGCTCGATAATCTAGACCGGTTGTCGCGCGGCGCGGAGCCGCTGCACAATCAAGTGCTGTAGAATGCGCTACGGCGCGTTGTCTAGACCACGTTCACAGAACATAGATCCGTTTGATGGCGTGTGGAGGCCATTCGGGTAGGCGTTTTGCGCAGCGCGTAGTGTGGGACTACGGGCAAGTAAAACAACGCATCCGAATGGCCTCCACGCGCCACCGAAGGCCGCGCTTCCCAGCGCCGTGGCGTTGTTGAAGGTTTTGCCCGTAGTCCCACTACGCGCGGCAACCTTCGCCTAGCCACGAAGCTGGGAAGTGCGGTCAAACGGGTCTATGTTCT
>JAJFGG010000030.1 GCA_021776235.1 Alphaproteobacteria bacterium
GGACCGTGACGGCACCCTTGGATTGGGGGTGCCGCCGGCCGCGGTCGGGGTCTTGCAACGTGAGGTACATAGGGGCGCCGGCCATGCCGCCGGCCAGGCAAACGGGCGGCGATTGGCGGCGTTCGCAGCAAATCGCGCCAAGGGACGGGTTGCCCAGAACCCGCCAAACCCGGCGGGCGCCGCAGCCGCCGCGGAATTCACCGGCCCCGCCACTGTCCGTGAGAACGGAGTATTCTTCGACCCGCACCGGAAAACTCATTTCCAGGACCTCGACCGGCGTGTTCATCATGTTGGAAATGCCGGAGGCGACGCAATTGATGCCATCCTTGGTGGGCCGGGCGCCAAAGCCGCCCTTGATGGATTCGTAGCTGACATAACGTTCGCCGCTACGGTAATCGACGCCGCCCAGGGTCAGGACCGATGACGTACCTTGCGAGCAGGCCATGACCCGCTCGGGCAGGAAGGCAAAAAGGGCCCCGAACAGCATGTCGGCGACCCTGTGGGACATCTCATGGTTGGCATAGACCACGGGCGCGGGAAAGGCCGCATTGACCACCGAGGCCTCGGGCGCCCGCACCGTGATGGCGCGCCAACAGCCCGAATTGGGCGGGATCATGCCGTTCGGGTCGACCACCATTTTGACCGTGGTAAAAACCCCCGATGCGGTCACCGACAGGGGCGCATTCATGGGGCCTGCGACTTGCGGGTCGGAGCCGGCGAAGTCCAACGTCAGGCCATCGCCTTTTTTAGTTGCCCGCATTCGGATGGTAAAAATGTCGTCTTCCACCGCGCCCGGTTCCAAGACGCCGTCGCCGTCGCAGAAATCCTCGAAACTGCCTTCGCCGTCGGGCAATTCGGACAGGAAGGTCCGCATCATGGCTTCGGAATAGTCCATCACCTCGGCCATGATGCGGCGCAGATTATCGACGCCGTATTTCTCGGCCAGTTCCGACAGCCGCGCACTGCCGCGCCGGTTGGCCGCGATCTGGGCGTTCATGTCGCCGCGGCGTTCGTCGGGCGTGCGCACATTGGTGAAAATGATGGCATCCACATCCCGGTTCAGAACACCCGCGGCGTAGAGGCGGATCGGCGGCAGGCGCAGGCCCTCGCCAAAAATTTCCGTGACCGCGCCATAGCTGCCAGGGGTGGCGCTGCCGATGTCGGGCCAATGGGCCCGTACACAGGCAAAACCAAGCAATTCACCCTTATGAAAGGACGGTGAGACCACATTTACATCGGGCAGATGCGAGCCGCCAAAGTAAGGGTCGTTGTGGATGAAGATATCGCCGTCCTCGAAAGTCTCAAAGGCCTCGATGACCGCCTTTACCGCATCGGGCATGGAGCCCAGATGGATCGGCAGATCCGGGCCCTGGGCGATCATTTCCCCGTTGGCGTCGAACAGGCCGCAGGAATAATCGCCGGCGACTTTCAGCAGCGGCGAATAGGCCGTTTTGGCCAGGACGATTTTCATTTCTTCCGCCGCGGCATACAGGCTGTTCTTGACCACTTCAAAGGTGGCCGCGTCGGTTCTGACAGGGGTGCCGGTTGGCAACTCGTTAAGCGTCATGGTTATGCTCCATCAGAATATGGCCGGCGGCGCTGACCCGGGCCTGCCAGCCCGGCGGGATGACAATGGTCGTGTCCAAGGCTTCGATCACCGCCGGTCCGAATATTTCATCACCCACGCCCAGACCGGCGCTGTCATATATGGCGCAGACGCAGCGTCCGCCCTGGCGGAACCAGACCGAGCGGGCGCCCTTGCGCGCATCCTCGGCCCCACCGTCATTGGCAGCGGCGCCATGGTTCAATTCCAGGGCCTCGATACGCCCTATGGCGCTGAGGCGTAGATTGACCATTTGAATGCCTTCGTCCGGGTTGTCGTGGCCATAGGTCTGACGGTGCTTTTCATGGAACAAGCGGGCGAGCTCGGCCAGGGTTGCAGCGGTCACCGTGCCGGACTGGGCCGGTACGGTCAATTCATAGGCCTGCCGGCCATAGCGTAGATCGGCCGCGCGTTCCAGGACCCAGTCCGTCTCGGGTATCCGGGCCGCTTCCAGCATCTGCCGGGCCGAAGCTTCCATCGCGGCGTAGGTTGCCGTGACCGCTTCCGGATCGGCCGCCGCCAGGGCAATGAAATGGGTTTTAACATAGTCCCGCTTCAGGTCGGTGGCGACCAGGCCCAGGGCGGAAAAGCCACCGGGGATGGGCGGAATGATGACCTCGCGGATACCCAGTTCCGCCGCCAGTTCCGCCGCGTGCATGGGCCCGGCGCCGCCAAAGGCGACCAGACTGAATTCCCGCGCGTCGTGGCCGCGCTCCACCGAGACAATGCGCAACGCTTCCGCCATGGAAGCATTGACCACGTTCAGAACGCCGGCGGCGGCATCGTCTACACCGATACCAAGGGGATCGGCGAGATGCTCCTTGATTGCCGTAATTGCCTTGTCGCCGCGAATGCTTAGGCGGCCGGCCAGTAGGGCCTCTGAATCCAGATACCCCAATGACAGATTGCAATCGGTCACCGTCGGCATGGTGCCGCCGGCGTCGTAGCAGACCGGACCGGGTTCCGCGCCCGCGCTTTGCGGTCCCACCTTCAGGGCTCCGCCAGGATCGATCCAGGCGATGGAGCCGCCGCCCGCGCTGACCTCGGCCAGATCGATCACGGGCACGCGGATCGGGTGGCCGGTGCCGTTCATCCAGCGATTGGCATTGCCGTCGCCACCCACCTCGTACTCCGAGGTGGTTTCGACCACACCGTCCTTGATCAGGCTGGCTTTCGCCGTGGTGCCGCCCATGTCGAAAGACAGCAAATTCGGCTTGTCCAATTGCCGGCCGATCAGGGCGGCGGCTATGACCCCGGCGGCGGGGCCGGATTCAATAGCCATGGCCGGCATCTTCAGGCCCTCCGCCACATCGAAGATCCCGCCGGAGGAACCCATCACATAAAGTCCCGGCAGGCCCATCTCCGTTGTCGCGCCTTCCAACCGGCGAAGATAGGATTCCAGGATCGGCCCAACATAGGCGCAGACAGCAGTGGTGGAGGCGCGCTCGAACTCGCGAATTTCCGGCAGCACCTCGGAGGATAGAAAGACCGGGATATCCGGCAAGGCGCTGCGCAATATTTCTCCGATGCGGCGCTCATGGACGTCGTTCAGGAAGGAAAACATCAGGGATACCGCGATGGCTTCGATCTTGTTTTCGCGGGCGAAGCTGATGATGGCGTCAATATCACCGACATCAAGCGGCCGGACAATCTGTCCGGCGGCGTCCAGGCGTTCATTGACTTCCAGACGGCAATAGCGGGGCACCAGCAGGGAAGGGGCATCCTGAAACAAATCGTACAGACTAGGTCGGGAGGAGCGCCGCAATTCGAGAACATCGCGGAAGCCCTTCGTTGACACCAGCATGGCATGGGCGCCTTTGCCCTCGAGAATGGCGTTGGTGACCACCGTGGTCGCGTGCGAGAGCAGAGACACCTCGTCGGCGGCGATACCATGTTCCTGCAACGCGATGGATAGGCCCTCGACCACGCCGAGGCCAAAATCCCGTGGCGTGGTCGGCACCTTGGCAATGCCGATCTGTCCCGAGGTTTCGTCCACCAAGGCAACATCTGTAAAAGTGCCGCCAATATCAACGCCGACCCGCCAACCCATACATCCCGCCTCCCGGTGAACGAACGGCCCGACGATCCCGAATTTCAGGGTAGCAACGCGCCGGACAAGAGCAAAATCTTAACCCATCGCCGTCAAATGGGCCAACCTGCCAATAAAGACTACCCACCGCATGTCTGTCAGATCAAAATCAGCGCCCATGTTACGGCAACGCCCAGCAGACTGACGAAGACGGCGGCCGAGGCGACGTCCTTGGTCTGCTTCGATAGGGGATGGATTTCCGGGCCGATGCGATCAATCGCCGCTTCCAGTCCACTGTTCAGCAGTTCGACAATCAGCACCAGTAAGAGAGATCCCACCAGCAGCGCGCGCTCTGTACCGTTGTCGCCCAGCCAACAGCCCACCGGTGCCAGGATCACGAACAGAATGACTTCTTGCCGAAAGGCCGCTTCGGTGCGCCAGGCCGATGCCAGGCCCATCAGGGAATAACGGGTTGCGTGGTAGAGGCGGGGCATTGCGGTCTATCTCCACTGATAGGCGCCAGCATAGAACATTCAATGTGCCTCTTGTTACTGGGCAATGGCCTTGTGCAAATTTGCCGATGCCGACGATCTGAGTAGCGATAATGGCGCGGCTGATGGCAAAGCCGGCGACGGGGATCCGCGGCTTCAAGAGGGGCACCAGAAACACGCCTATTCAGCACCGCCAAAGCGCGCCGCCATGCCTAGACCGATTTCGATTTCGAATTACGCAATCCAGGCCGCGACGGCGGCCCGGCGCTAATGCGCCGCCCACGCGGAGCGGTGCGCCTTGGCGTGCAAGCGTGAGCGACAATAGCTAGACCTGATTCGATGAATATCGAAACGGGTCTAGTCAAGATCGCAATTGATAGGACGTTTCCTTTGCCCCGCGGTTGGGTTAAACAAATTTCGAGCTTGGCTGAGCTGCCCGCCGTCCCGTCCAGCTACCCAACGATGATGAACCGCAGAAGCCTTGCGGCGGTGACTGGATGGCGGAGGGTGCAGCCCGGTGACTTGTTGAATATCAAGAATGGTCCAAAAGCGAATCATGTTAATCAATGGGGCAGTGCTGGTACCGCATCATTCCGGAGCCTTATTCTGGCCGGAAAAATCTTTGCTGATGGTCGCCGATCTGCATCTGGAAAAAGGTTCGTCCCGGGCCGAGACCGGCCGTTTCCTGCCTCCCTATGACACCACGGCCACATTGCGCCGGCTGGCCGCGGTGGTCGCGGCACTTGACCCGGCCATAGTGGCCTGTCTGGGTGATAGCCTTCACGACCCGCGCGCCGAAGGACGTTTGAGTTCGGGCGACAGAATGGCAATCCAGAGCTTGACCCGGTCGCGGGAGTGGTTGTGGATCGGCGGCAATCACGATCCCTGTCCGCCGAGGCATTTGGGTGGGGTCGGGGTGACGGATCTGAAACTGGGTCCCCTAATCCTGCGGCATCAGGCCGGCGGGCGAGAGGCGGGAGAGATCGCCGGGCATTTGCACCCAAAGGCCAGCGTGCGTCTGCGGGGCCGGCGGCTGACCAGACGCTGTTTTATTTCCGACGATTTGCGAGCTGTCCTCCCGGCGTTCGGTGCCTATGCCGGTGGTCTCGATGTGGGTGATCCTGCATTCGGGCCGATATTTCCAGGATCATTCAAGGCCTATTTGTTGGGACGGGAGGATGTGCATGTTTTCCCCTCCCGACGGCTGGTCCCACTAGCGGCCAAACATCCGCGATAACAAACCGCGCCGTTGGGGTTCATGGATGGCGTCAGCCTTTTGCTTTTCCATCTCTTGCGCCATGCGCATTATCTTGCGCTCCAACGGCGCCAAGGCAAGATTTGCCCGTTCCGCCTGGGCCTCCGCTGCCTGCATCCGGCCCTGCATGGGCCCGACCTGATCGCCTAGCTCCAAGGCGTTGATTTTGGCGTCGACGCTTTCTTCCAACCGGCGCACGCTCTCGGCCACCGGCGCTACGGTTTCTTCGATTACGGCACGGTCGACGCCGGTATCCTTCTCCTTGCGCTCAACCTGCAGGCGGATACCTTCGGACAGGGTTTCGATTGCCTGGGTCAATTCGCTCAATGGCAGGGCCGGCAACTGGTGGTTTTCCGGCTCCGCGTCCTTGCCCTGAACCGACTGTTTTGCGGCGTTCATGATGGCGGCATTCAACCATTCACCAATGGTTAGATTGGATCTCCGGGCCGCGACCTTCGCAGCCTCGCGGCATTCGGGCCGGACGCCCTTGACGCTCCACGGTGTTTGCTTCGCCATCGGATTTGAACCTGTAATACTTCCCTATTACCGGTACTACTAACTGAACATAACCACAAACTGACGATGGCGCAATATCCATATGGAAGCGATTTAATCCCTATAATTAAAGGGTTAGAAGTATGACATCTTCGGTAGAGCCAAAAGTAATACGTTATGGCGCAGGGTAATACAGTGGCATACTTTATCTATCCGCCGATTTGCCGCGAGGCGTTCGCCATGATCAGTTCCGGCGTAATGCGCAATTCATCCTCCAACGGCTTGGCATAAGAGATTGGGGCGCGGGGCGCTCCCATTCGGCAAATTGGTGCCGTCAGCACATCAGCCATGTGCTCGGCCACGGTGGCCGCAATTTCGGCCCCGAAGCCGCCAACCTGTACCGCCTCGTGCACCACCATCAGACGCTTGGTTTTCGCCACCGAGGCGAAGACCATCTCCTGATCCCATGGCCACAGGGTACGCAGGTCGATCACCTCGATCTCCATGCCCTGGGCCGCGGCCAAAGCGGCGGCCCGTTCCGCCACGCCAACCATCTTGGACCAGGTGACCAAGGTCAGGTCGCCACCGGCGCGGGCCAGGCGAGCTGGGCCAAGAGGCACCAGATAATCGATATCGTCAGGCACCTCGCCCTCCAGGGCCCAGTTGTCTTTGTGTTCGATATAGATCACCGGATCATCGCAGCGGATGGCTGCTTTCAACAGGCCCTTGTTGTCCGCCGGCGTATAGGGCGCGACGACGACCAGGCCCGGTATGTGGGCATACCATGCCTCCAGGGACTGGGAATGTTGCGCCGCGGATGATCGCCACATGCCGCTGGGTTGGCGGATCACCATGGGCACTCGGGCCTGGCCGCCGAACATGAAGCGCGCCTTGGCCGCCTGATTGACCATTTCATCCACGGCGCACAGGGCAAAATCAGCAAAGCGCATTTCCACGACCGGACGGGTGCCGACCAGGGCCGCGCCGACCGAGGCGCCCATGATGGTCGCTTCCGAGATTGGCGTATCCGCGATGCGCTCGGGGCCGAATTCTTCGCGCAAGCCGCGATACTGACCGAAGACGCCGCCCCGGCCCAGGTCTTCGCCCAAGGCCCAGACCCGATGGTCCCGGCGCATTTCTTCCGCCACGGCCTGCAGGGCGGCTTCCTGATAGCTGATGACACTCATGCCTGTTCCCTCCACACAGGCGCGCCAATATCCTGAATATCGGTAAATGCCTGTTCCGGTGCCGGGTGACCGGCCGCCTCGGCCGCATCCGATACCAGGGTCATTTCTGCCGCCGCGTCGCTGTCGATAGACGCCAACTGTTCCCCGGGCAGGCCCAAGCGGCGCAATTCCCCGGCTGCGCGCGCCAGCGGGTCGTTATCCCACTGGGCCGCCGCAAATTCCTGATCCCGGTAGTGCGCAGGGTCGACCGAGGTATGACCCTTCAGTCGGTAAGTACGGGCGCTGAGGAACGATGGGCCGGATCCGCCTCGTATCCGCGGGATCAAATCACCGACCAAAGCATCCACGGCGGCGACATCGTTGCCGTCTACTTCGAACGCCTCCAAGCCAAGGCTTTCGGCCCTGGCATTGGCGCCCGGACCAGCGGTGACTGCGTCCGAATGTGTGGTCGAGGCAAAGCCGTTCAGTTCGCAAACAAACAACACCGGCAATTTGAAGACCGAAGCCCAGTTCAGGCCTTCCATGAAGGGCCCGCGGTTTATGGCCCCGTCGCCGAAAAAACAGACCACGACCCGGTCTTCACCCAACAACTTGGCGCCGTGGGCCGCGCCCACCGCGATGGGGATACCAGCCGCGACCACGCCGTTGGCGCCCAGCATGCCCACCTTGAAATCGGCAATATGCATGGAGCCGCCCTTGCCGCCGCAGGTGCCGCCTTCCTTGCCGAACAATTCCAGCATCATGGCGCCTGGATCAGTGCCTTTGGCGATGCAATGGCCGTGGCCCCGATGGGTGGTGGTAATCTGATCACTTTGGCGCAGATTGGCACAAACACCGGCTGCGACCGCTTCCTGGCCGATGGATAGATGCACCGCGCCGCCGACCTGGCCGCTTAGCGAGGCCTTTTCCGCCGCCTCTTCAAACGCGCGGATGCGGCGCATGGTACGATATAGTTCGACCAGGCGGTCGCGGTCGATATTATGGTTGGGGTGGGCGTCGTTGTTTGGCACGATATTCCTCCGGCAAATCACTTCGGCGCACTTGTATCGGGTTTTTGGCTTCTGTAGAAGGTCGGTCTATGGACATTCAAATCGTTACCGCGGCATCGGTCACCAAGCTGGGCCCGGAACATGCGGGACAGGTATTGATCGGTGGCAGCCATGGCGGCGTTTACGCGGGCTATCTGGCGGCCAAGGCCGGGGTCCGCGCGGTTATCCTGAACGATGCTGGTGGCGGCCTGGATGGCGCCGGCTTTTCCTCCCTGACCTATCTGGATGACCTGAGCCGGCCCGGCGCTACCGTGTCTCACGACAGCGCCCGTATTGGCGATGGTGACGACATGGCGACGCGCGGGGTGATCAGCCATGTCAATCAGGCCGCCGCCGATCTCGGCTGCGCCGTGGGCCAAAGCGCCATGGCCTGTGCCGAAGCCATGCGTGCGGCGCCGGCGCCGTCGGGCGAGGCGCCGGTCTATGAAGAGGCGCGCTTCCTGTTTTCCCGGGAAGGCGAGACGCCGGCCATCTGGGGTGTTGATTCCGCCTCGCTGCTACGCCCGGAGGATGCGGGCCAGGTGGTATTGACCGGTTCCCATGGCGCCCTGCTGGGCGGTGAGGCCACTTCTGCCATCAAGTACGACGTCCTGGCCTGCGCCTTCAATGATGCCGGTGTGGGCCGCGACGATATCGGGATCAGCCGGCTGCCGGCCCTGGACCGCCGCAATATTGCTGCTGTTACCGTCGATTGCCAGACGGCGCGCATCGGCGATGCCCGGTCCATGTGGCAGGGCGGGCTGATCTCGCATCTGAATAAAACCGCCGCGGCTCTGGGAGTGGCGGCCGGTGATGGCCTACAGGTCTTTGCGGAAAAAGCCCGGCAATAAATCCGAATGGGAGAAAGTTAGCGCATGTCCGAACAAAAGTTGAGCAACCAGCCGCCGCGCACCATGAGCGGTGGCCGCGCCCTGGCCGAGATGTTGAAGCTGCACGAAGCCGCCCCGATGTTCGGCATGGGCGGCTTTCAGCTGCTGCCCTTTTACGATGCGGTGGGCGAGGTCGGCCTAAGCCACACGCTTATCAACGACGAGCGCTGCGGCGCATTCGCGGCGGACGCCTTTGCCCGGGTATCAGGCCGCCCTGGTGTCTGTGATGCCACCCTGGGGCCTGGCGCGACCAATTTGACCACCGGGCTGGTGGAGAGCCTGAACGCCGGCGTACCCTTGATTGCTGTCACAGGTGACACCAACCGCGACTATTCCTGGAAGAACATGACCCAGGAATCCCGGCAATTGGAGATCCTGTCCCCGGCCGTTAAGGAGGTCATTCGCGTAGAGGCCATCCAACGTTTGCCTGAGCTGGTGCGCCGGGCCTATGGCGTGGCGACGTCCGGGCGCCCCGGTCCGGTGTTGCTGGACGTGCCCGAGGATATCGCCCACGGCGAGTATGATTTTCCAGAAGATGATCTGCGCGCAGATTTATCCGCCATCGAGATGCCGGCCTACCGCAGCCGGCCGGCCCGCGATGACTTGACCCGCGCCGCCGCGCTGTTGGCCAACGCAAAGCGGCCCATCATCCTGGCAGGCGGCGGCGTGCATCTGTCCGGCGCGCAGGCGGCCTTGACGGCATTCGCCGAGAATTTCAATATTCCCGTCGCCCATACCTTGAGCGGCAAGGGCGCTATTCCTTGTACTCATGCCCTGGCCCTTGGTCTGTTCGGCCGTTACACCCGCATTGCCAACGATGTCATGGAAAGTTCCGATTGCATCCTGGTCGTGGGCTGCAAGATGGGCGAGATCGCGACCAAGCGCTACACCCTGCCGCCGCGCCACATTCCCCTCATCCATTTGGAAATCCAGGCCGAAGAGATTGGCCGCTGCGTGGCGGCCGATGTCCCTCTCTGGGGTGATGCCAAGGCGGGGATCGATGATCTGGTGGCGGAGATGTCCGACAGCGCGGCCCGGCAGCGTACCGCGCGGGGTGAATACGCAGCCGAGATCACCCAGCGCATGACCGCCTGGCGCATGGAGGTCCAGGACCGCCTGACATCGGACGAACGACCGGTCAACATGGCGCGCATGTGCCAGGAATTGAACAACACCTTGCCCGAGAATGGCATCTTGGTCGCGGATGGCGGCTTTGCTGCCCATTGGACGGGACTGCTGTGCGAGACCAAGGCGGCGGGACGTCACTTCATAGCCAATCGTGGCTTCGCCTCCATTGGCTATGGCCTGCCGGGCAGCATGGGCGCCCAACTGGCCGCCGGCGATCGTCCCGTGGTCGGCGTGACCGGCGACGGCGGCTTCAATATGGTGATCGGCGAATTGGAAACGGCAGGGCGCTTGAAAAGCGGTCTTACCATACTGATCGTCAACAACGCGGCCTCCGGCTACGTCAAGGCCTTGCAGCAGGCGCAGTTCGGCGGCCGCTTTCAGTCCTCCGATCTGAACGAAATGAACTACGCCAACCTGGCTGAGAATTTCGGCTGCCAGGGCATCCGGGTGGAAGACCCCAACGACCTCGCGGGCGCTATACAGACAGGCATGGGGGAACGGGACCGCCCCACGGTCATTGATGTCGTCGTGACCCGCGACCCGACAAAGATGCTGCCGGGCGTCGATAACCGGACGGCTCCAATCAAGAAAGGTGATCGCATCGCCTGATGGCCCGGTGAATTCCGGATGTGCCTGACGGTATCAGGCGCTGATAGCGGCTCCATATCCCTAAAAGAATTCCGGCGCCCCTTGCGGGCGCCGGAAACCGTGGGCCTTGGCACCGTTGCTAGACCATTTTCGAGATTGAATGATTCAAATCTGCTTTGATAGGATTCCTTTTTTGCGCGGTTCATGATTCTCTAGTGGAGATGATTCGCAAAAGGGGATCCCATGGCCAAGGTTTATTCACAGGATTTACGCGAACGC
>JAJFGG010000004.1 GCA_021776235.1 Alphaproteobacteria bacterium
CCTGGATCGAAGCTTGCGATCGCTGTATTGCCGTTCTGATCGCGTGCGTCGTCGTGGCGCTGCCGTGTAATACCTGTCCCATAAGTCCTCCCGTGTTGTCGGATCATCATAAAGTAATCCATCACACCCTGGGACTAAACATCTAGACCGAATTCGATTTCGAATTACGCAATCCAGGCCGCGACGGCGGCCCGGCGCTAATGCGCCGCCCACGCGGAGCGGTGCGCTTTGGCGCACGAGCGTGAGCGACAATAGCTAGACCTGATTCGATGAATATCGAAACTGGTCTAGGCGAGAGAGGCTACATTGTTTGTTCCGAGATCAAATCATAGGCGAGCTTCGCGGCGGCGACATCCATGATGGCGATGCCGACGGAATCAAAGATGACGGTGGCACCTTCAGGTACCGTCTTGGTGCCCGCGTAAATCTCACCAATCTCGGCGAAAATCTCGCAGCCCGATGCACGGATATTACCCGCCTGATTGTTCGCAGCATCGACTGATTCGACAATAACGGTATTTGCCATGGCCCCGTCATCCAGTTCCCGGCCATCAGCCGTGTTCCAACCGACGGATGTGACAAACGCGCCCGGCTTAATCCAGGCGCCCTTGAGAACCGGCTCTATGGCTGATGTGGTACAGGCAATAATATCGGCATCCCGCACAGCCATCTCCGCATCCGCGACGAAGACCGCACCTATTTCCCTCGCCACCGCCCTTCCTTGTGTTTCGTTGCGGGCCCAGAGGCGGAGTTCCTCGTATCTCCGAACTTCGGACAATGCCTGGGCATGCGCCCGTGCTTGCACGCCATTGCCCAGTATGGTCACAACCTCCGGAGACGGCACGGCGAGCTTACGCGCGGCAGCGGCCGACCCGGCAGCGGTGCGCATTTCAGTGATCAACCGGCCATCGAGTACGGCGAGGGGCGATCCGTTTGCCTTGTCAAAAACGATAATGACGGCTTGATGGGTCGGCAGGTCCGTGCCTGCGTTCTCGTGATACAGGGTAACGACCTTAACGGCCATGGCTTCGCCGACGGCGGGCATCGCCGCAATGATTGCATCGTGTCCCGGTACAGGGACCATCTGCCGAACCGGCTGCGCCACCTCTCCAGCGGAAAACGAAATCATGGCCTGCTGCATGACGTCAATAAGCGGGGGCCACTGCAAGACCGCCTGGATCGCAGTTTCGCCAAAGAATGGCAGTGTCTCTTGTCCTTGATGTGCCATGTCGCCTCAACAGGTGTAGTTCATGCCGATGCGGCCACCATCGACATAGATGGTTTCACCGGTGATGTAGCTGGCTTTGTCGCTGGCCAGAAACGCCACGACATCGCCAATTTCACGCGGCGTCCCAATGCGCTTTAACGGTGTGCGCGACATTACCATGGCCATGGCGCCCGGGTCCGCATTGACGCCTGCCATCATCGCGGTATCGATCGAACCGGGGCCGACGGCGTTGACGCGAATGTTGTAAGGGGCCAGCGCCAGAGCGGCGGCTTTCGTCAGTTGCATGACGCCGCCTTTCGAGGCGCAGTAAGCGGCAATTGATGGGATGGCGACCTGCGCATTGATCGAGGACATGTTGACAATCGCACCTTCTATACCCTTTGCCACCATCGCTTTCGCCGCCCGCTGGGTCGCGAGAAAGGGACCGGTCAGATTGACATCGATAACCGATTGAAATTGCTCCACTGTGGTTTCCAGGAAATCACACGGTTGTGCGATGCCAGCATTGTTCACAAGGATCGAAACCGCACCAAGTTCAGTCTCAATCTGATCAAACATCGTACCGATTTTTGCCGGATCAGCCATGTCACAGGCAATGCCAATGGCATCGCCGTCTATTTTCCTGGCGGCGGCCATGACGCCTTCCGTGTTGATATCCGCCAGCACCATCCTGGCACCGGATTCGGAAATAGCCTGGGCACAGGCAAAGCCGATGCCCTGTGCGGCACCGGTAACAAGGGCAATGGGTGTATCATTCATCTCGTCTCTCCGAAATCAGTGGTTTCTGTATTGGGTCTATTTCCTGCCCGTTGATGGTGGCGCGTTCAGGCGGGCAATTCCTTGGCAGGGCTTCAAAACGCGTCAACACATGGGCAATTCCTCTCGCGGCCTCAAAAACTCTTCCGTATCTGATTGGCAGTGAAAGCCATCTGATAGAGGCGCGAGAGAAGAGGGGCCGATGGAACCGTCTTCGGATCGCTCATGGGCAACGGTAGATCCTCTTCCCTGCCGCCATCCAGCAGTTCGGCCATTGCCGGACAAAGACAGGATCGCCACATCGAACCCATCCTGGGCCGGTTTACGCGCCGCACCCGCACTCATGCCGCTTCCGCCTGCTGTAATGATCGCAACTTTCTTGGCAGTCATAATTGTTTCTCCAAACCCAGTTCCTATCGTCAACATGAACGAGCGGCAGGCCCTTGACCAATCATGATTTGTGGCGACAGACTGCAGGAACACTGCTGTCTGGAATAGAGCGAAAATCATGCGGCAGCCAAATTTGAACGCGCTGATAATGTTCGATGCAGCCGCAAGGCTTTTGAACTTCCGAAGTGCGGCGGAAGGGATGGTCTGCCATGACCGAAATTCAGATCGACTCGATCCTGGAGCAAGACGAGGCGGTGCGAGGCGAGCTTTTGAAGCTGAACAATGAGCATGCGCGCGAGACATCGCTCCTGACAATAGAACAGTGGCAGGCGCTGCTAGATAGAGCGTTGTCGGCCACCTGCGTAACCGGGGCTGCGGGCTTTCTCATCGCACTTGACCAGGACGCTGGTTACGACAATGAAAACTTCAATTGGTTCCGTAGCCGGCTTTCCCGTTTCATCTATATCGACAGAATTGTCATTTCCGAGAGCCTACGTGGCATGGGGGCGGCAAATCGCATGTACAGCAACCTTTTCCAAATCGCAGAAAAGGCAGGCCACGATCATATTGTATGCGAAGTCAACCAGGTTCCCCCGAATATCGGCTCTGATCGTTTCCACGCCAAAATGGGCTTCTCGAAAGTTGGCCACGCAAAACTCAAACATAGCAACAAGACCGTTGGTTACCTCGCCAAGCGATTGGATGGGATGCCGGTCCAGTTATGAATATCCAGTGTTTGTCCGATGTCCGCCTTGGCGTAAAAACGCCCCGTTAGGGCACTTCCAGGCTGTTGTTAGGGGTTGTCGGATATCTGCCGTGGAGATGTGGCTGCCAGGAGAACGGCGGCGCCCCACATCCTCTGTCTGGGCACCAATACATGCCGACATTTCGAACGGCATCAGCTCGCGGCAATGTAAAAATGGGCAAAAATCGACGTGTCGAAGCCAAGTCCATTTTGCATGCGTTCCCGCATAGCGACCTCCATTATTCAGGGAGCCTCTGCGCAGCTAAATCGCAATCACCAACTTGCCAAAATGGCCCGCGGCGCGCATGGCGTGGTAGGCTCCGGGCGCGTCGTCGAAAGCAAAGGTCTGGTCAATGATCGGATGCATGCCACCACCTGAAATAGCGGCGTTCATCTCAATAAACATTCGGCGGCTGCCTACATAGACGCCCTGCAAACGGATGGATTTGCGCATCACCAGGGTCGGATCAATGGCTCCACCGGCCAGGACTCCGACCAGGGATACGGTGCCGCCGACTTTTGTCGCGGCAACCGATTTCTCCAAAGTGCCGCCACCGCCCACTTCCAGGGTGACATCGACGCCCAGGCCCCCGGTCAGATCCAGCACCGCCTTTTCCCAATCTGGATTATCGCGGTAGTTTATGGTCTCCCAGGCTCCCAACTCCTTGGCCCGGGCCAGCTTTTCATCAGAAGAGGACGTTATGACCGCCCGTGCCCCGGTCATGGCGGCAAATTGCAGGCCAAAGATCGAAACGCCGCCGGTGCCGAGCAGTAAAACGGTACTGCCGGCCCGCATGCCGCCCTGTTCCACCAAACAATTCCAGGCCGTCAAACCGGCGCAGGGCAAGGTCGACGCCTCGGCATAATTCAAATGCCCCGGCACCGGAATAATCCCGGTCTCCTTGAGGATGACCTGTTCCGCAAGAACGCCGTCCAGGGCGCCGCCCAAGGCCGTCGCCATGGCCACCTCGGAAATCGGCCCAGCGGTCCAGTTGGCGAAAAAACAACTGGCGACGCGATCCCCCGGCTGCACCGACGTTACCCCTTGGCCAACGGCTGTGACCTCGCCGGCGCCATCGGAGTTCGGCACCAAGGGGAACTGGATGCCCCGGACACCAGCATTTTCGATGGTCGAAAGATCGCGATAGTTAATCGAATTGGCGGCCATGGCCACGGCAACCTCGCCCGGCCCAGGTTCCCGTTCACCCCGGTCCGCCAGAACCAAGCCATTTACTCCACTGTCAGACTGCATTTCCCAAGCGCGCATAGCTCTCAATCCTTAAACCACTACATTCACAGATATCCGGCATAATCATGATGAAGCTACCCAATTTGCGCAGCCAAGAGAATCGATTTCCTCAACGACGGTCTCCGCGAGGTCGGAGAACTACGGGTCGATGACAATACCATGCTTTCCCTATCGGATGCGGGGCCCAGGGCTTGCCTGCGGATGTGGTCATTCTCAATCCAGATGGATTCCCGGCAACGGTGCCGCTACACTCCACTCCATGCCGGAAGGAACTCAACGTAGGCTGGCGGCCATCGTCTTCGCGGATGTCGTCGGCAACTCGCGCCCAATGAGCCGCGAACAGGCGGGCACCTTGTGGCGCTGCGAAAACGTCGATCGGATTTGATCAACAAGACGATCGCCGAACACGGCGGCCAGTGCAACGAAACAGGGAAAGGCAAGGGTCAGTATGTCGGAAATTCACACGGCCCCGTCCACGGCAAAAGCTGTGCCCGTCATCGACATGGCGCCGCTTCTTCAATATGGCGACGTTGCCAATCTGGTGCAGGAAATCCGTACTGCCTGCGAACAGGTCGGTTTTTTCTATGTTGAGAATCACGGCATTCCGGCGGCAACAATAACGGCGGTCGTTGACGCTTCGCGGCGGTTTTTCGAGCAGCCGCTAGAGACACGAATGAATGCCGTGAAAGATGAATTCCACCGCGGTTACCTGCCCCTTGGAACGACGCAGTTTCCGGGGCGAAGCCCTGACTTGAAAGACAGTTTCGATATTGGCGTCGATCTGCCACTGGACGATCCTGACGTTATCTCCGGTTTGCCGTTGCACGGCCCTAATCAGTGGCCGGACTTGGCGGATTTCCGCAAACCTGCCGAAGATTACTTTTCTGCCGTGCATGGATTTGGCTTGCGCCTGCTTGAGGCCCTGGCCCTCAGTTTACGGCTGACTCCCGACTTTTTCGTCCGCCACTACAGTAAACCAACCATACTGATGCGATTGATGCACTACCCGCCGCAAGACCAGGCAGCGGACAAAAACTCTATTGGCGCCACATCGCATACGGATTTTGGCCTGGCGACGGTGTTGTATCAGGACCCGTCGGGGGGACTTGAGCTGAAATTGCCTGACGGAGACTGGATATCGGCACCATTCATTGCGGACACCTTGGTCGTGAACCTCGGGCAGCTAATGTCCCGGTGGACAAATGATATCTATCGCGCCGCGCCGCACCGGGTTGTCAATCGACGCTCGGAAGACAGATATTCGATACCGTTTTTCTTTAATCCCGATCATCATACGCCTGTTGAATGTATTTCATCCTGCCAGAGCCCAGGCAGGCCACCACGTTATCCACCTGTACTCGCAGGCGAATATATCTCTCAGTTAGTGCAAACAAACCAGGATTATCGGCCCACAGGCGCGACGGACCGTCGAGAGTAAAATGCACTCCAGAGCGTCCGGGATTTCATCTGCACCCGGTATATCTGACGCGGGCCCCGGCCCGCAGGCGAGACCGGCCGGAACCAGGGCATCAAAACAATATACTTTTAAAGAGCAGCTCTTGATCCCGTTCCAGCCAACCCATCATCAACGAAACCTCCCGCAAAGCCCGGAAGTGCTCTACAGGCGGCTGCGCCGCCTTTCCTTGCGGTCGAGGTAGCGGTAGTAATTGCCGACGATTGGCAGGAACCAAGGATTACCGCTGTAGAACGGTACGGGTACCTTCGGGAAATCGACACCGATATAGGCGCTGTCGCAATGGCCGTCCTGCAGGATGCGCCGGGCGATCTGGTTGCCGAGATAGGTCATCATCGCGACCCCACTGCCGTTGCAACCGGTGCAAAAATGCAGACCGTCTTCCTGGCCCATATGGGGAATGGCGTCGGCCGTCATGGCGACGAAACCGGACCAGGAATTGGTGATGCGCACGCCTTTCAACTGCGGCCAGCGATCGGTCATCATGCGATGCAGCAGCGTCGCGCTGAAATCGGGATGGACATTTTCAAAGCGGGCGCGGCCGCCATACATGACGCGGCGGTCGCCCGGCAGCAGACGGTAGTAGCTCGTTATGCGAGGGCTTTCGGAAATCGTCCGCCCGTTCGGGATGAGTTCGAGCGCCAGTTCCTCGGGCAGTTCCTCGGTAGTAATGATCTGGCTGGAGATCGGCACGATCCGTTTGCGTAAATCTGGCGACAGATCACCAGTATAGCCGTTTGTCGCGACAATCACCTGTTCCGCCAGACAGTCGCCCTTCGTGGTCTTCACGGTAAAGTGGCCCAGTGTGCCGTCGATCCGTTCGACCTTGGTATGGGCGCATAAGGTAACCCCCGCCCGGTGGCAGGCATCCAGCAGCCCTTTGTGAAACAGCGAAGGGTGCAACTTGCCCGCACGCTCGATCACCATGCCGCCGTGATAGAAATCGCTGCCGATCTCGCCACGCTGCTCGCTGCGGGGGACGAGCCGGGCGCCGATTTTGATCACGCGATTAAGGTCCTCAGCCTTTTTCCTCATGCCCTCGAAATGCTCCGGCGTATAGGCGCCAATGAACCGGCCGCGCCGTTCAAAATGGCACTCGATGCCTTCCCGTTCCACCAGGGTGCCGACGAAATCAAACGCCGCAAGGCTCTCGCTCATCAGGCTTTCGATGAGCTTTTTATGGGCGCCGGATTGCTTGGCCTGGCCCGGACCACCGGCGATGCCCTTGCCGATATTGACGCCGGCACTAACTCCGCCGCCGCTACGGGTGCTGGCGCCTTCGCCAAAGGCGAGCTCGTCGACGACGGTGACCGCTCGTCCGCCGCGCGCCAATTCCAGCGCCGCCGATAATCCCGAATAACCGCTGCCGACGATGAATATCTCTACCCGGTCGGGTAGATCGCCGGAATATTGCGTGCCAGGGCGGGCCGCTTCCCACCAGAAGGGCTCAGGCTTGTAGTCCGGATGGAACAGGGCGCGATCAATCTTCATTGGAACCTTGCTTCCTCATACCACCTTGCGCTGATAGGGACCCATATAGATCGTCTCCGCGCGCCCTCGGGTAGGAGAGAAGGGGCAGGCGATGTGGGACATCGTCAAGCCTTCTCGACGCCATCCGAGGGCGCGCGGAGACGACCGGAACGGCGCCTTGCGGGAGATTTCGGATGGCGTCTATATGGGTCCCTATCATTGCAAGGTGGCATTAGTCCTCTAAAGGCCGCAGCATAGTTGCTAGAGCACTTCCGGGCTATTGTGAGACACGAACGCGGCGCAGTTTTATCAAGGGTATCATCTGATGAATGAAAGAATAGGCTTCATCGGCCTCGGCAATATGGGCAAGCCTATGGCCGAAAACCTCGTCCGAGCGGGTTTCGAGGTTACCGTTCATGATCTGAAACCGGAGCCCGTCGCCGATTTGATGGCGCTCGGCGCCAAATCTGCCGCGACGCCACGGGCGGTTGCCGAGCAAAGCGATATCATCGCTTCGGTGGTGATGAACGATCGCCAGAGCCTTGAAGTGTTTCTCGAAGGAGACGGCAGCGGTGTGCTCGCAGGCGCCGCGCCGGGATCTCTGATCGTGATCCACAGCACGGTCAGCCCTGCCTTGTGCAAGCAGGTGGCCGATGCTGCCGCGATCAAGGGCGTCGGCGTGATCGATGCCGCGGTTAGCGGTGCGGAAGCAAAATCGAGAGCTGGAACTCTGACAATCATGGTCGGCGGCGAGGACGCACAGGTGGCGCGTTGCCAGCCGCTCTTCGAGGTGCTCGGAGAGCATGTCTTTCACATGGGTGGGCTGGGCATGGGCCAGGCCGCCAAGATCTGCAACAACCTTGTCAGTCTGGTGAGCGTGCACGTTATCGAGGAAGGTATTCGCCTGGCTGGGGCGGCAGGAATTTCCGAGGAAAGATTCCGCGAACTGGCTGAAGTGAGTTCCGGCGACAGCTGGGTTTTGCGCCATATAGAGCAGATGCGCGATCTTGCGGCGCTGACCGCGAAAGAGCCCTTCGACATGAGAATATTCGGCCGCAAGGACATTTCGCTTGCGGTCAAATACGCCCAGGCTATCGATTGCGATCTTCCGATCACCTCATTCGTCTTCGATGAAACCAAACGCTAGCAGCCTGCTGAAAAACGCATAGAAACCTCCAAACCGCGCTCCAGCCGTCATTCCCGCGAAAGCGGGAATCTAGATGTGGAAGATAAACTACTTATTTTCAATTAGTTACACTTAGCCCGCAACAAACATCTGGATTCCCGCTTTCGCGAGAATGACGAATATTTCTTACTGGTGAGAGTTTGTCAGCAGCCTGCCAGAGCATTATTGCCGTACTTGCACGGTGGTGTTTTCCTCGGCACGACAATAGAATTGATTTACAGAAAATGAGGCTATCAAGAGGCTCACTTCGTGGATAAGCAGAAGCCGGTTGGTGACTGGACGACGGATTTTGATTTATTTGATCCCGATTACAATCTGGACCCGGGTCCGATTTGGCGGGATATGAGAGAACGCTGCCCGATCGCGCATACGGATCGTTGGGGAGGTGCCTGGATGGCGACCAGATACGATGATATCCAGGCTCTGGTCAGAAAAGTACCGGAACTTTCCAACCGCCAACCGACTGTTTTTCCCATAGAAGACGGCAAGGATATATTGGCGGACTACTTCGCCGAATTACTGCCGCCACTCACCAAGGATCCGCCCGAACACGCCCCCCTACGGCGCTTGCTGCTGCCCTTCTTTTCGGCCAAGGCGGTTGAAGCACACCGGCCATTTACCGAACGGCTATGCCACGATCTAATCGACGGTTTCATTGATAATGGGGCTTGCGACGCGGCCGAGGATTATGCCCGGCAGATTTCCCCCCGGGTGATTGGCCACCTGTTGGGGATCGATCTTGGACGGACGGATGAGTTTGTCGGCTGGGTCCAGGGTCTGGTCGAACTAGGCGCCTCCAACTTCCAGCTGCGCTCCGAAAGCTACCGGTCACTCCGCAGTTTCCTTGGCGAGCAGATAACCAGGCGGCGGACCGATCCGGGCGATAATTACATTTCGCGGCTCCTAGCCAGTGAAATTGACGGCAAACCCGTTGCGGACATTATGATCCTCAATATGTGCATGCTGCTACTGGTGGCGGGCGTTGATACCACGTGGAGCAGTATTGGCTCTTCGCTGTTGCATTTCGCCACGCATGCGAAGGACCGGCAGCGCCTGGCGGCGCAACCGGAGCTGCTCGCCACCGCTGTAGAGGAAATGTTGCGTCTGCACGCACCAGCGTCCGCCGGCCGTGTTGCCATGGAGGATCTGGACCATGACGGCATCACGCTCAGGCGCGGGGAACGGATGATCCTAAGTTTTCCGGCGGCGAACCGGGATCCGGCGGTATTCGAATGTCCGGATGAAGCCGACATCGGGCGGGAAAAGAACCGCCATGTCGCCTTTGGCGTCGGCATCCACCGTTGTGCCGGCTCAAACCTGGCTCGATTGGAGATGCAGGTCGCACTTGCCGTTTGGTTCGCGCGCATTCCCGAATTCGAACTCAGCCACCCCGAAGCCGTTACCTGGTCCGCTGGCCAGGTTCGCGGCGCCCGCACGGTACCGGTGAATTTTTAAGGCCATTCCGCGAAGTCTGCCTTTGCCAAAAACACGCCCCCGGCCTGTAAGATACGAGCTATTCCACCGCCTGTATTTTATCCCCAGACCCTTCGCGCAACTTCCAACATGACGTCAAGCTTTCGCCATTGTGCGTCTTCCGACAGGAAATTGCCGCTGATGCCGGAGGCAAAACCGCATTGCGGGCTGATCGCCAGTTGTTCCAGATCGATGAATTTGCTGGCGGCATGGACCCGTGCGATCAACGTATCGACATCCTCCACTGTTCCGTCTTTGGTGGTGATCAAGCCCAGCACCACGGTTGGGCCGCCCCTGGGCACGAACGCCAGCGGTTCGAAACCGCCGGCCCGTTCAGTATCATACTCCAGCAGCAGCCGGTCGAATTTTAGATTAGCAAATAGATATTCGGCAATACCGTCGTAGGTGCCCTCTCGATGCCACATGGAGGCCCGGTTGCCCCGGCATATATGCAGCCCAAAACAGGCCCGGCCCTCGTATCCGGCAATGACCGCATTCGAAGCCGCGACGGCCCGAGCCAGGTTCTTGAACGGGTCTTCGCCGCGGGCAGCGATCCGTTCCAAGGTGTCCTGATCGACGTAGCCGGTATAGCTGGGTTCGTCCAATTGGATGTATTGGCAGCCTGCCTCGATCAGGTCGCCGACCATGCGGTGCTGGATCGCCACCACATCGTTCAGAAAGCCGTCGGCGGTTTCGTAATGGGGCGCAGAACCGGCAATATCGCACATCTGCGCCACGCGGTCGGGACCCATCAACATGGCTTTGCTGGTGGTCGTCGCCACCGAATCCAGAAACCGGAACTCCCGCAAAGGAAAATTCTCCGTTAGCCGCAGTTTTGCGGTGGCCGGAACTTTAAAGGATTCGACGGCATCCCGGCCGCGCTGGCCCGGCTGCTCACCCTCGCCGACAGTACTGGGGTTTTCCAGGAAGCCGCGCCACGAACCCCGCCACAGATCCCAGCCATCTACTTCGGAGAAACTGACCTGCCAGTTCAGGCGCCGGTACTCCCCATCGCTGATCACCGGCAGACCGGCGGCCTGCTGTTGCGCCACCACCTGGCGAATGCCATCGTCCTGGGCCGATGCCAGGCCGGCCGCATCGAGCTCGCCACGGCCGTGAGCCATGAAAGCGTCGATCAATGAGGGTGGCCGCAAAAGGCTGCCGACATGGTCGGTACGCAGGCGCTTCAATTGCTCTGTCATGACTCCTCCTAGATTTAACCTCGTAAACGACTTCAGCATGGAAACATAAGGGCTATGGATCACATAAGGGGTGCGGGCCATATGTAGGGGATGTAGCTCAGATCTTGAATTGTGAATTTGACGCTGAGTTGATCCGATCCGCTCAGGTCGCCCGGCCGGCCTCGGCGATGGCGGTTTGCTTGGCCCATTTATAGTCGGCCTTGCCGTTGGCGGCGCGTTTCACCCCAGCGACGGCGACGATATTCTTGGGCAGCTTGTAGCCGGCGATCCTGCCGTGCAGCCAGCCAATCAGCTCTGCCGCTCCAGGCGCCTGGCCAGGCTTGAATGAGGTCACTGCCGCCACCCGCTCGCCGAAGCGTTCGTCAGGTACCCCGACCACCAGGCAGTCGTAAACCGCGGGATGGGTCTTGACCACCTCCTCGACTTCCTCGGGGAAGACCTTTTCGCCGCCGGAGTTGATGCAGTTCGAGCCACGCCCCAACAGCACAAGGGCGCCGTCCTCGGCGACGGTGGCGAAGTCGCCAGGGAAGCTATAGCGGTGGCCGTCGATCTCGCGGAAAGTCAGGGCGCTTTTTTCAGGGTCCTTGTAATAGCCCAACGGGCAGACACCGCCGTTGGCGATCATGCCGACCTCGCCCGACCCCGGCACGACCTCGCGGTTGTCCTCAGTGAAGACCTTGGTGTTTTCGTTGGCTTCGAAGCGGGCGGTTTCGCTCTCCGGTGTTTCGCGGTTCGTCACCGATCTGCCCATGCCGCCCTCGCTCGAGCCGGCGGCATCGATAATGGTGCAGTCGACATGTCGCAGCAACCCGCGCTTGACCTCGCGCGAGAACATCACCCCGGACGAGATCAACATCACCAGGTGATCCAGATCGTGGGCCTGGCCCGCCGCCTTTGCGGCCTCCAGCGCCTGCAACATCGGCTTGCCGAAGGCATCGCCCACGATCACCAGGTCTGTGGCCTTTTCCGCCGCCGCCAGGGTCCACAGTTCACCAGCGTCGAAATGCCGGTTGTCGAAAGTGATTACACAGCCGCCCATATTGTGGCTGACGATGGCGGAGAGCCACATGCCGGTGCCATGCATCAACGGGCAGCCCGGGATACTGCGCACGGCAGCGCCAGCGGCATGCAGGCCTTGGATCGCGGCAATCAATTGTCCCCCGTTCTCCGGCGGCTCCAGTCCGCGCCAGCCAAAGGCCAGCATCAATGCCGCGGCGAAGTCGCCCTGGCGGTAGATCACCCCCTTGGGCATGCCGGTTGTGCCGCCGGTATAGAGCATGTAGTGGTCGTCCTCGGAACGCTCGATCCGGGGCGCCGGTGCGGCCTCGGCGATCGCGGTTTCGAAATCGAGCGCGCCATCCAGATGCAAGCCTGAGCCGTCGGCGATCTCGATGAGCAGCTTGAGCCTGGGCATACGCCCGCGGACCGTCGCCAGGCGCTCGGCGAAGCGGGCCTGGAAGACCACCGCCTCGGCATCGGCGTTGTCCAACAGGTAGGCCAGTTCGTCCTCGAAATAGCGGTAGTTCACGTTGATCGGGATGGCGCGAATTTTGTAGGCGGCAAAATGCGCCTCCAAATGCTCGGGCGAATTGTGCGCCAGTACCGCGATCTTGGCGCCAGGCGCAAGCCCATGGCTGTTATAGCTTGCTGCCAGGCGCGCGGCGCGGTCCTCATAGTCCCGCCAGCTGCGCCTGATCTCGCCGTGGACCAAAGCCTCCTTGTCGGGAATGGCATCGGCGATGGCTTCCCAAATATCGGCGAAATGCATTTTCATCGGTTCGGTCCTCCTCAACACGACTGGTGTTGCTTGAAATGCCAGGTCTACCCATCATCCGCTTCAGCCGGGATGGCGCGACGGTAAAGATGCCAGGATGCATGCCCAAGTAGGGGCAGTACCACGAGAAGCCCGACAAGCCCCGATAACAGGGAAAGGCCTATCAGCATGGCAATCGTCATACACCAGACGATCATCGCATTTCGATTCTTCAAAACGACTTTCACGCTGGTGATCATGGCAGTTACGAAATCGACATCGCGATCGAAGAGCATGGGAAAGGAAATCACCGAGAAGGAGAAGACGGTAAACGCGAGCACCGCCCCCACGGTGTTACCTATGACAAGAAACAGCAAGCCCATCGGCGTGGTGAAAATCACCCGCAGCAGTTCCTGAATGTCGAACGACCTCAGGCCGATAAAACCAAAAAACAACAGCGCGGCAATATCGATCCAGATGAAAAGAGTGAAACCCGTAACCAGGGCCATCCAGCCCAGGTCGCCTCGGGCTGCGTTCCATACCAAACCGAGGATGTTATGCCATGAAAGGGGTACATTCCGTTCAATGCAACGGCTGACGGCATAAAAAGCAATTGCAATAAAGGGTGCGATCAAGGCAAAGCCGGCAGCCAACGGATAGACTAGGTAGGGCAGGTCGAAACGCACAAGCAGCAGGACAAGAACCCATCCACCGACCGTATAGATGCCGCTGATAGATAGGCCATAAAGGTACGAGGCCCTGAAATCGCGCAGGGCAGCTGCCAAAAGCTCCAATATTTCGATTGTTCTGACAGGCAAAACAGCCGGCCCATTTCCCGGAGAACCCGTTGAAACCTGAACGGTCTTCATGGTCTGTGTCCTTCGCTCTTCCCTGTCTCGCGGCAACGACAGGAACATCAGATTAAGGGTCCAGCGGCCGCAGAATCAATCTCTTGTTGGCCGCCAAACCAGGCGGATCCAGCCTGTGCCTTCCACGCCGCCGGTGGCAACCTCCGCGACCGCATCGAGATGCCTCGGACATGGAGTGCGAGCATCTTGTCGTCGACGCCCTCCAGGCGCCGTCGACCCTATACGACCAATTTATTCGTTTGGCGGCGGGCGCAGGCCATTGAAGTGGCCGGCAGCCTGCAGGCCCTCGAGGAACTCGGGCTCGTAGGCCTCCTCGGGCGCGGCGCGCACGCGGCGGTCGAGCTCATGGGCGTCCTCGCCGACCAGAATGCGCCAGCGCCCCTCGCGCACGCCCGCCAGGATCACGGCGGCGGCCTCCGCCGCTGTCATCGGCGCATTGTCGAAGAAATAGGCCCCCTGCTGGCGAATGACTTCGCGGATCTGGTGATCGGGCAGGTTGCCCACCGGCAGGCCACGCCGCTCCAGCATGCCGCGGATCTTGACCACATCCACCGCCCCCGGTTCGGCCAGGTTCTCGCGCCCGATGACCATGCCCGAATGGAGCGCGATGTTGGTGCCGATGTGCCCCGGCATCACCACCGAGACCTTGACGTGCGGCGCGTGCAGCCTGAGATCACTGACCAGCGCCTCGGAAAAGCCCTTGACCGCGAACTTGGCCGCCGAATAGGCGGTATGAGGAACGCCCTTGCCAATGGCCGCCCAGAAGCCATTGACACTGCTGGTATTGATCAGATGCCCTTCTTCGGCAGCGATCAAGAGCGGCATGAAGGCCCGCGCCGTGTAATAGACGCCGAACCAGCAAACCCCGAAGGTGCGGTCCCAGTCCGTCCGCTCGTCCAGCACGAAGCTGCCGCCGCCGCTGATCCCGGCGTTGGCGAAAACCAGATTAACGTGGTCCGTTTCATGCGCCGCCAGCGCCGCATCGCGAAAGGCCTCGACCGAGTCCTCGTCGGAAACGTCGCAAATATGGGTCGACACAGCCACGCTCATGTTGGCCTCGGCGCAAAGCCGCCGGGTCTCGTCCAGCGCCTCTTGCGCCAGATCGCAGAGCGCCACATGGCAGCCTGCCTCCGCCAGCAGCAACGCCAGTTCCCGCCCCATGCCGGAGCCGCCGCCGGTGATAACGGCCAGTTTGCCTTCGAAGTCTTCCATGTCTGCCTCCCGTTTGCCGTCCCTGCGTTGCGCGGACCATCAGAAAACGAGACGAATAGCGACGCCGGTATTCGGCCGATACCGTCCGCCTCGTTCGAGTCCTGTGGCCGTTATGAAGAAACTGGAATAGCATCACACATCTGGTGCAACAGGGACAGGACAGCATGAAACTTGAACGGTTCCGCAAATTCAATACACGCGACGTCTATCCCGGCGGCAAGCTCGATAACGACATGTGCATGACCGTCAAGGCGGGAAATCGCATCTTTCTGCGTGGCCAGACCGGCCTCGACCTCAAGCAACGAATGGTCAACCCCAACGATGCGGCGGCGCAGGCTGACCAGGCCATGGACAATGCCAGGGCTCTTTTGGAGGAGGCTGGATCCAGCCTGGATCATGTTTGCAAGGTGACAACCTACCTGACCGACCCCGCCTATCGCACCGGAGTCTACAACACCGTCGGCCGTCATCTGAAAGGCAATCCCACCGTCGCCACCGGCCTTATCGTGAAAGGCCTTGCGATGCCGGAAATGAAGGTCGAACTTGACCTTGAAGCGGTCATCCCGGAAGCAGGCGGGCACAAGAAATTTCGCCTCTTGAACACCGGCGACTGGTTCGGCCAGACCGGCATCGATCGTGAATCCTGCATGGTCATCAACACCGGCGATGAAATTTACCTGAGAGGCCAGACCGGATGTGAACTGGACGGCTCCAGGATGTTTGGCCTGGGCTTTACACCGGACGACGCGGCGGCCCAAGCCGACCAGGCGATGAAGAACGCACGCGACCTGTTGGAGGAAGCGGGTTCGAGCTTTGACGACGTCTGCAAGACCCGCATTTACATTGGCGACCGCGCCTACCGGGAAGCCGTTTATCAGGTCATCGGCAGACATTTTGCCGACACCCATCCATGCTCCACGGGCCTTATCATGCGTGGCTTCGCGCGGCCCGAGATTGTGTTCGAGATCGACATGGCAATCACTTTGTCGAAGGGCGCGCCGCACCAGCATTTCCGGAAATTTCACACCGACGACGCCTACAGGGACGGACAGAATCTCGGCAGCCGCTTTTGCCAGGCGGTGCGCGCCGGCGACCGGGTCTACCTGCGCGGCCAAACGGGCACCAGCCTTGATGGCGAATTCGTCGGGTTGGGCGATCCCGGCGCCCAGGCCGACCAGGCGATGAAGAACATCACGACGCTCTTGCAAGAAGCAGGCGCCTCGCGCGACGACATCTGCAAGATAACGATCTACATCCTGCATCGCGGCCATCGCGAGGCTGTTTACCGGGCCGTCGGCCAGCACCTTAAGGGGGTACACCCATGCGGCACCGGCCTCATCGTTGATGGCTTGGCCAAGCCGCAATTGCTGGTCGAGATCGACGTCGACGCGGTGATTCAAAGCTAGCGTAATTTGGGATTTGCGGAGGATATTGGATGACTTATTCACTGGTCGGCAAGTGCAGCCGGACCGGTATGTTCGGCGCCGCGGTAACGACGTCCAGCATGAACGTCGGCGCGCGTTGCGCTTACGCCAAGGCCAGCGTTGGGGCCGTGCTGACCCAACACCGGACGGACAATCGCCTTGGCCCCCAGGGCCTCGCGTTGCTGGAGAGCGGCAAGACCGCACCGCAAGTGATCGACGCCCTGGTCGCCGGCAACCCAACCATCGTCTGGCGCCAGCTCGCCGTCGTTGACCACAATGGCGGCACCGGCTTCCATCACGGCGATCGCATCACCTCAATCCATGCCGCCGCCATGGGCGATGGTTGCTGCGCCATCGGCAACATCATCCGCAACGAGGACATTCCAAAAAAGATGGTCGGCGCTTTCGAAGAATCGGCCGAGGCCCATCTGGCGGAACGATTGCTCTTGGCACTCGAAGCCGGTTTCGCGGCGGGCGGCGAGCTCAAGCAGATCAAGTCCGCGGCGCTGTTGGTTGTACACGAGCAATCGTTTCCACTGGTCGATCTCCGCGTCGAGTATGACCGCGCACCGCTAGCCGAACTCCGGTTCCTGTGGGAGACCTATCAGCCGCAGATGGAAGACTTTGTTATCAAGGTTATCGACCCGGACAGCTTTCCCCACCCCGGCACCTGAGGGAAGTGAGGGAAGTGAGGCGGATTTGATTTGACGGCCGACCCTATCGAGTCAACCGCGCATATATTTTTTTTCGGGGTGGTACTTGTTCAGAATTTTCTTAACAAAACGCGTGAGCGCTACTTTCAAGGTCAACAACTGAAGTCTCCAAATTTCGTCCAATAACTCTGGCCCGAGGAACGAGCCCACCGTTGCGGGTTCTCAGCACCTGCCAGTGTCTGTGAGGCGCCTGATCACCATCCTACTTCCAATTGGTTAGGAGTTCGTTAGAGCATGTCACCATTTAGAGCACTTCCGCGCTAAGATGTGGCTGCGGGCGATCGTCCGCGCGCCGGCATCAGCTGGTTCGGAACGCCTCGTTCAACAGGTCAGTGATCAGCATGTGCCCGGCCTTGTGGGTGATGCAAAAGGGCGGTTTCACCTCCTCGATGACGGTCTGGGGCGTGACGCCGCAAGCCCAGAAGAGCGGCGTCTCGCCGGGCCGGATGTCGGGGTCGCCGCCAAATTCAGGCTTGTCGATGTCAGCGATACCGATGGCGGATGGATCACCGAAATGTATCGGCGCGCCGTGCACCCGCGGGAACCGGGACGTAATCTCAATGGCGCGGATGGCGTTGGCGGCGGTGAAATTGCGCATGGACACGACCATTTTGCCGTGGAAGCGTCCCGCAGGGACCGTATCGATCCCGGTGCGGTAGGTGCAGACCTTTTTGCCCTGCTCCATATGCCGGATGGGGACGCCCGCATCCAGCAATGCCGCTTCGAACGAATAGGAGCAGCCCAGCGTGAAAGCGACAAGGTCATCGCGCCACAGGGGTGAGATATCGGTTTCTTCCGAACTCTGTAGGCCATCGCGGAACACCCGATAGCGTGGCAGATTTGTGCGCACGTCGATATCGCGGCCAAGCGTCGGCAGTGTCGGATCGCCAACCGTGCTTTGCGCGATCAGCGGGCAAGCTTTGGGATTGGCCGTACAGAAAGCTGAAAACTCATCGGCCCAGTCGGCAGGCAAGATTACCAGGTTGGCCTGCAGATATCCGGGCGCCAGCCCCGTGGTCACTGTTGTGTGGCGGCCACTGCGGATTTCGGCGCGAACTGTTTCGGCCGGGTTGGCGGAAGTGTCAGCGGCAACCGTGGCCATGCTCGTGCTCCGTGCCAATTCGATCCTATCGCCTAGGGATACAACGAAAGCTGATCAGCCGCTAGAGCATTTCCGGGCTATTCTGGGTCGTCACCTGATACCCGTGCTCAAAGGATGGGTACCGGTTTGTTTCGCAGTCCCGACAGCGCATTTCCAGCGATCGCGGCCAACAGCACGCCGCCGCCCAACAAGGTATATATACCTGCCGTTTCGCCCAGGAACAGCCAGACCCAGAATGGCCCCAGCACGACCTCGGTCATGGACAGAAGTGCCAGTTCCGCCGCCGGGACGGCCCGCGACCCTATGGTATAAATAACCATCCCCGCGCCCACCTGAAAGACGCCCAGGGACGCGGCGACAAGAATGTCCTGGTCCGGCAGAACCAGCGAATATCCCGCAAGCAGGCAAACAACACCTGAGATCGCGAGAGCGAAGATGGCGGCCAGAAAAACCGTCGGCATCATGTCTTCGACTTTTCGCCAACGCAACGTAATGGTGAAGACGGCAAATCCCAGCGCCGAAACCAGCGCCGCGATATTGCCGCCTATGCGGCCCAGGGAGATGCCTTCCCAGACCATAATGGCGATGCCCGTCATGGCGACAATCATCGCCCACCAGGTTGCGGTGCGGACCCGCTCGCGCAAAATGAACAAGCCGAGCAGCGCGGCCAGAAACGGCGCGGCGGCGAACAGGAACATCGCATTGGCGACCGTTGTGGTCTGTATGGCGAGAATACCGCCCGTAAAGGCAAAGACCAGCGCAACGCCGCCGATCAGTCCGGCCACGCCAACCTTGCGGATGACCAGAAACGGTGCGCCACCCGAGCGTGCCGCGATGACCAGGAACAGGAACGGCGCCAGGCTCAGGGAACGGTAGAACAGGATCTGCCAGACGTTGGCGGTCTCTATGAACCGTATGCCCAGGCCCATGGACGACCAGCACAGACCGGCGAACAGGACAAGGATCACCCCGTGGCGATAGGTCGGATTGAAAAACAACATGCGGCGCATACTCACCTTGGCAACAGAAAATCCGGGAAGACGATCAAAATCCATATTGCGGACAATGGAAACATCAGCAAAACCCGTGCTATGAATTGGCACGCGGTTCACGGCCAGAATCACCCTATCATCGCATTGCAGAATTGAGAGAGCACGACATGCATTTAGACGGAAAAACAGCCATCGTCACGGGTGCCGGACGCGGTATCGGTATGGAAGTCGCGTATTTGCTGGCCAAAGAAGGCGCAATTGTCACGGTCAACGACCCCGGCGTGGGCCGTGGCGGTGAGGAGATCGGCGAAACACCCGCCGCGGAAGTGATTTCTCAGATCATGTCCGAGGGCGGCAAAGCGGAAGCGAATTTGGATTCAGTCGCAGATTACGCCGCCACCGGCCGCATGATCCAAAAAGTCGTGGACGATCATGGCAAAATCGACATCATCGTCAATTCCGCCGGCTTGCTGCGGGAACGCATGATCTGGAACATGACCGAGGAAGACTTCGACATGGTCATCAGTGTGCATTTGAAGGGCCATTGGAACATGTGCCATCACGCCATCAAACACATGCGCGGGGCGGGCGCCGGCCGCATCGTGAATTTCTCCTCCGACGCCTTCAAGGGCTCGGTCGGGCAGTGCAACTACGCCGCCGCCAAGGCCGGCATCATTGGTTTGACCAGATCGATCGCCAAGGAAACCTCCCGCTACGGCATCACCGCCAACGCCCTTTGTCCCGCCGCCGACACCCGCATGACCATCAACGACGCCGTTATCGCCAACCGCAAGCGCAAGCTTGAGGACGGCCTGATCACCCAGGAGGAATTCAACCGCGCTTCCCGATCCCGCGGCCCGGAATATGTCGCGCCCATGGTTGCCTATCTGTGCACCGACGCGGCCCAGGACGTGAACGGCCATGTCTTCCATGTGGAGCGCAACCGCATTCACAATTACTACTACGGTGAGGAAATGAAGGCGCTCCATAAGGGCGGCGACGGCTTATTCACCGTGGACGAATTGCTCCAGGATATTCCCGCCTCCATCATGAACGGGGTGCCAAACGTGGCCGCGCCCTACGAAAAAGCGGGTTGAGCGGGACCGGTGTCCGATGCGAAATGGGGCAATGCGATATGACGAAGGGAAGGGTTCATGATCGACCTCTACACGGCGTCCACGCCGAACGGTCAGAAGGTCCACATAATGCTGGAAGAAACAGGCCTTGAGTACAGGGAAGAATTTGTTTCCCTGGGCAAGGGCGAGCAGTTCGATCCAAAGTTTTTGAAAATCAGCCCCAACAACAAGATACCCGCCATCATTGATCACGACGGTCCGGGAGGCCAGCCAATTTCGGTGTTCGAGTCTGGTTGCATTTTGCTTTATCTCGCGGAAAAGACCGGCATGTTTCTTCCCACTGAGCCGCGCGCGCGGGTCGAGACCCTCGAATGGCTTTTCTGGCAGATGGGAGGATTTGGGCCGATGCTCGGTCAGGCGCATCACTTTCGTGCCTATGCGCCGGAGAGAATTCAGTATGCCTATGACCGATACAGCAACGAGGCCGCCCGCCTTTACCAGGTGCTCGACGCCAGGCTCGATGGGCGGGATTTTGTTGCAACGAATTCATTCACCATTGCCGACATGGCGATTTTTCCCTGGTGCCGGCTTCATGGACGCCAGGGGCAGAGCCTCGACGATTTTCCAAACGTCAAGCGCTGGTACAATACCGTTGCCGCCCGGCCCGCTGTCGCCAGGGACATGAACAAACTCGAGGACAAGGCCGATCAGACAAAATGGACCGATGAGAGTTGGTCAAACCTGTTCGGTGCCGAGCAGTATCGTCAGCATAAATCGGAGTGACGCCTATTGCCGCTTTGCGATGATAGCGGAATAAGCCGTGTATGATGGTGATGCGAAAATCAGGAATTGGACGAGATAGATGTATGACGAACCGCCGATGGCACCGCCCCAGGGTCCACCGCCAATGGAACCACCCTATTGGTTCGAACAGGCCCTGAAAAACACCCCTGCCTCGCACCGTTTGCAGGTCATGGATTGTGCTATCCAATATTTGCGCTGGGGACCCGAGGTTTCGACCCGCCCCGGCATATTGTTCATTCATGGCGCCAGCGCACACGCCCATTGGTGGGATTTTATTGCGCCGTTTTTCACTACCGACCGGCCCATCGCGGCCATTGACCTCTCCGGCATGGGTGACAGCGGCTGGCGTGAGGGGTATGGCAGCAATGTTCACGTGCCCGAAATTGCCGCTGTGCTGGCCGATGCCAAATTGGGCGAAAAGCCGATCATCGTGGGTCATAGTTTCGGCGGCTTCATGACCATGTGCTACGCCCACGCCCACGGCGCGGAGATGTCGGGTGCGGTTATTGTAGATTCTCCCTTGCGGCCGGAAAATCGGCCGACTGGGGAGAGATCCCGGTTTTATGACCCACCCAAGCGTCCCCCGAACCGGGTCTACACCGACAGGGAGGAGATGATA
This sequence comes from Alphaproteobacteria bacterium, assembly GCA_021776235.1. Taxonomy (GTDB): domain Bacteria; phylum Pseudomonadota; class Alphaproteobacteria. The sequence goes on from JAJFGG010000004.1 coordinate 21,738, forward strand.
TACCGCTTTCGGCCCATTCCGCCGCAGTACTGCGACAATGAATATATTGTCGAACACATCGCCCGCCATTCCCTCAAAGAATGCGAAGGCGGATACACCTGGAAATTCGACCCTTCCGCCCGTGTCGCCGGATTGCATGACGAGCCGCTGGAGGAATATCTGCGCAACCTACCCTGCCCCAAGGCCATGATCTATGGTGAGGACAGCGCCATTTTTGGCCCCGAGGTGGTGGATTACATGTCCGGCATCTTTGATCCCGCCAATCCCATGATCGGCATTCCAGATGCCCAGCACCATCTGACGATGGATCAACCACTGGCATTCGTAACCGCCCTGCGGGCCATTTTCGCGAGTTGGGATGTTTGACTGAATTTCGCCGACCACCTGGCGTCCCGTTGGGAACCCGGCACAATCAGAACAAGTGCAAGCGACCCGACCGTAATGCTGGCGATCGAGATAATCACTAATTTCTCCCGTTCTGTTTGAGCCGTCTGGCGCGGCGTTTACTCTGATTCTGCGTCCACGAGCACCGCGCCATCCGCCGTTAGCTTCGCCAGCTCGCTTTCATCGTAGCCGATCTCGCGCAGGATCTCCGCACCATGTTCGCCGAAGCGTGGCGCATGGGAGCGGATGCTGGAAGGCGTCTTAGAATAATTCACCGGCGGCCGCACCAACAGGGTATCGCCTTCGGTCGGATGGCTATGTTTTTCGAACATGCCGACGGCTTTCAGATGTTCATCTTCGATCAGGTCATCCAAATCGGCAATCGGCATGCAGGGGATCTGCTGCTCCTCACAAATCGCAACCCATTCCGCCGTACTTCGCTGCGGCGTGCACTCGCCGACGAATCCGTAGAGGTCGTCGACACTGCCGATACGCGCGCGATAGGTCGAAAACCGAGGATCTTCCATGAGTTCCGGCCGGCCGACGGCGGTGAAGAAGTTGAGCCAGTGCCTGTCACTGTATGGCAGCATGCAAACAAACCCGTCTTTGGTCTTGAAGGGTCGGCGGGCGTTGGTCATGACGCGGGCATAACCCAGTTCGCTGATCGGCGGCTCGTAGGCACAGCCATTGATATGCTCGACCAGATTGAAACTCACCATGGTTTCCAGCATCGGCACTTCGACGAACTGTCCTTCGCCGGTCCGCTCCTTATGCAAAAGCGCGAAGGCAACCGCCTGGCTCATGGTCAATCCGGTGACCTTGTCCGCGATTGCGGCGGGGACGTACCGTGCCTCGCCGTCCTGCCGTCTGAACATGCTGGCGAGCCCGGACGATGCCTGGATCGCATCGTCATAGGCCGGCTTCGACCTATAGGGTCCGTCCTGGCCGAAGCCATAGGCGCCGACGTAGACGATGTCCGGTTTGAGAGCCGAGACCGCGGCATAATCGAAGCCCAACCCGGCCATCGCCTGGGGCCGCATGTTGTGGAGGAAAACATCTGCTGTCGGAATCAGTTTGCGCAGGACTTCCTTGGCCGCTTCCACTTTGAGGTTCAGCGCCAGCGACCGCTTGTTTCGGTTGGCGTTCAGGAAGATGCCGCCCATATTGAGGTTTTTCACCGCACCCATATTGCGCGCGATATCACCCGTGGGCGGCGCTTCAATCTTGATAACATCAGCGCCGGCATCGGCGAGCGCCTGCGTTCCGTACGGACCAAGCAGCACGGTGGTGATATCGATTACACGAATTCCGTCAAGAGCGCCCGGCAAACTCATTCTCCCCTGTGTATCGGTTGCATTGCATCCGTTGCATTGTTTTGCGTGTTGCGCGGCGGGATTTCGCCGTTATCCAGAACAATTGTTTCAACGTCAAAATCTAACGTGCCAGCGCCGACCCGTCCATGCCCGAAGCAGACATCACCCTGTCGTTAATCAATGCACCCTTCGGGTTAATCGCGACGAACCACACCTTCCCGATGTTCGTCATACTATCACCCGGTGTTGGTTTTGATGGGAGCAAGAACGCTTAGTCGGCAACCCCAAGGCACTTCATCTCAAAGGCCCAGGTACATTATGGTCATGGGTGTTTCCTAGCTTGTAAATTCTCGAAAAATTTTTCTGCTTTGCTTGAACACATCGCTTTCAACAGCTACTAGTTTCTCTCTGTTGATCAATTTTTTTATGGCCGAGGTTAGTAACATGGCGCAGCTTTTAAACGATGCGGAATTAATCGAGCGTGTTTTTCTTCACATTGATAACAAAAGTACGGATACGGGCACCAATACTTGGCAAGAGCCAGTAGACAATTATTTATCTGAGGAACGTTTTCAATCTGAAATTGAGTTGCTCCGCCGTTTACCCGTACCGTTCTGTCCGTCCGCCGCATTGCCAGAAGCAGGATCGTATATCGCCCGGACGGCTGCTCTGAGGCCGATCTTGGTGGTGCGTGGCGATGACGGTGTCGTACGTGGTTTCCGGAACGCCTGTCGCCATCGTGGTATGCCGGTTGCCGAGGGCAATGGCTGCGCCCGCGCCTTCAATTGTCCCTATCATTCGTGGAGTTACGGCCTCGACGGCACATTGAAGTTCATTCCCGGAGAAGAAGGCTTTCCGGATTTCAACAAAGCCGATAACGGCCTGGTGCCGGTGACGGCGGAAGAGAAGAACGGCATCGTTTTCGTGACCCAGGACGAGCCGATCTCGACCGGCGCATTCGATGAAGCACCCGAGGTTATCTATCCTGATCAGGAATTGTTCGATATCGCCGAGTTCGACGACAAAGCCAATTGGAAGCTGCTTTGCGAGACCTCGATGGAGGGATACCATATCAAGGCGCTGCACAATCGTTCATTTTATCCTTATGGCTTCGATAATTTGAACATTGTCGAATCCTATGGCCCCAATTCCCGGGTTGTCTTCCCCTTCCGGCGCATCGAAAAACTACGTGACATCCCGCCGGCAGAGCGCCGTATTGATGGCATGGTGACCTCTGTCTATCAGTTGTTTCCCAACACCCATATATCCGTGCTTTCAAGTCACAGTCTGTTCATCGTCATGGAGCCGATCAGTCGAAGCGAGACCAAATGGATTATCTACCGCCTGGGCAATCGCAGAGGCAAAGGCGAAGGCGTGGACGAGAAAATGAAAGAGGCCAAGCGCGACGCCAAATTTGTAGTCGATAGCGGCCTGGAAGAGGACCGCCACGCCGCCTGCGCCATTCAGGCGGGACTGGAAGGCAAAGCAAACAGTGTGCTCAACTTTGGTTATTGGGAAAAAGCGATCGTTCATTTCCATACAAACCTGCATGCATCGCTGGCGAAGTTGGACTAGTTCAAGGCCATCAGTATTAGCTGTTACTGCACTCGCTGCTGGGGGCATAACGGATTTTCCTGTCGATCCACGCGGAGCTTCGATGACGCACCAACAGGTTTTACCGGGTCCATAATGGCCGCCGCCTTTGATCTGAAAGCAAACGATGGCGGCGCGGTATCGAACCGAGGAATAATGGCCAATGGATTACGACAGGACGGCGATGCCGGCAGCCTATGACACGGGCCGGGCCCACGCGCCCGATGTCTTGGAACATTGGCTGGCCACCATCGAAAGCCATATTCCCCGTAGCGGGGTAAGGCAGATCGTCGATCTGGGCTGTGGTACGGGGCGCATGAGCGGTCCCTTGGCCGAACGCTATGACGCCGAAGTGGTCGGCATCGATCCCTCTGCCGACATGCTGGCCCAGGCCCGGGCCAAGAGCTGGCCTGCCGGCGTTCGTTTCGAGCAGGGTGCGGCGGAGGCCGTGCCCCTGGCGGACAGCTGCTGCGACTTTGTTTTCCTATCCATGGTCTTCCACCATATCGCCGACAAGGCGGCCGCGGCGCGGGAGTGCCGCCGGCTGTGCCGCGCCAATGGCTATGTGGGCCTGCGCCAGCCGAGCCGGGAGCAAATTCCCGATTATGCCTATCTGTCCTATTTTCCCAGTGTCGAAGGCATCGCGGCGGCCCGGCTGCCGGCCCGGCAAACGGTCATGGATGCCTTCATCCAGGCCGGTTTCGTATCCGTGGCCCGAGTGGCCGTGGATCACCAACTAGCGCCGAACTGGGCCGATTATGTGGAAAAGCTGTCGCACCGGGCGGATTCATTTCTGACCAGTATCCCGGACGCGGAATTCAGCGCCGGCCTGGCCCGGATGCGGAACGAGATCCCCCAGCGCCCGGCCGACGTTCCCGTGCCCAGTAAAATCGATCTGTTCGTCTTTCAAGCGGCGGCCTAATTGCGCTAATGTCCAGGCAACGTATTAAATTGGAGACAGTCATGACCGAGGAAACCTACGCCGCCCTGTGGCCGCGCGGCGAAAAGACAGTGGCGATCGCGCCCCTGGCGCCCCGTCTGGATACCCTGGAAGGCAAGACCGTGGCCTTCCTGTGGGATTATCTTTTCCGTGGCGACGAAATTTTTCCCATACTGGAAAGCGAATTATCCGCCGCCTATCCGGATATGCGGTTCGTCGGCTATACCACCTTCGGCTCCACCCATGGCTCGGAAGAAGGCCGGATCATCGCTGATCTGTCCAAGACCCTGGCCGAAAACAACGTCGACGCCATCATATCAGGCATGGGCTGTTGAGGCAGCTGTACCCCCGCCGTGTTGCGGGCATCAGCTGCCGCCGAAGCCGCCGGCGTTCCCTCTTCCTCCCTGGTCTGCGATGGCTTTTTGGGCCAGGGCGCGACCACGGCGGTCGGCCTGGGCCTGCCCAATCTGCCCATGGCCAAGGTTCCCGGCCATGTGGATACGCAAACCGATAACGAACTGCGGCAGAACCTGACCTCGGTCACCGTGCAGGCGGTGATCGAGAACCTGACCGCCGCGCCAGCGGCGGCCGTGATGATCCCCGAACCGGGCCCCCAGGACGTAGTCATGGAGGGCAGTTTCGAGGAGATCAACCGCTTCTTCTATGAGAACGGCTGGTCCGATGGCCTGCCCATCGTGCCGCCGACCCGGGCCAAGGTTGAAAGCTTTCTGGCCTTCACCGATCTGCCGGCCGAACACGCAATTGGTAAATTGCCCCCGGATAATCGCCAGGCCACGGTCTGGAACGTCGCCCTGAACGGCGTCATGGCGGGCTGCCGGCCACAATATATGCCGGTTCTGGTCGCCCTGGCCGAGGCCATGGCCGATCCGGGCTATGGCGTCGAACATTCCGGCAATACGCCGGGCGCGGAAACCCTGATCACCATCAACGGCCCCATCATCAAGGACCTGGATTTCAATTACGAACAGGGTGCGTTGCGTGACGGCTTCCAGGCCAACACCTCCATCGGCCGCTGGTGGCGGCTGTATCTGCGCAACGTGGCGGGTTTCCTGCCCCATCAGACCGACAAGGGCACCTTCGGCAATACCTGGCGCGTCGTTCTGGCCGAGAACGAGGATGTGCTGTCGCGCATCGGCTGGCCGCCGCTGTCGGCCGATTTCGGCCATGCCCGCGGGGATAACGTGGTCACCATCTCGCGCTATACCGGGGGCGATGTAATCGCCTCGGTGTTCGGGCAAAAGCCCGAGGATATGTTGCCCTATCTGGCCGATGCCCTGGTCAGCCAGACCGGCTGGCAGTTGATCTTTACGGTAGGCATGGCGGACGGCAGCTACAGCCCGCTATTGGTGCTCTCCCCGATCCTGGCGGAAAGCATGGCCAAGGCCGGCTGGTCCAAGGACAAGGTCCGTCAGTGGCTGTTCGAAAATGCCCGCATTCCCGCGTCCAAGTTCGAGCGCTACATAACCGAATTCACCAATTTCTATTCCGGCGGCCGCTCCATGTTCGAACTGGCGCAGTTGGGCAAAGCGAACGAGGTTTACGGGGCGTCCAAGGATCCCGAACGTCTGGTGCCCATTGTCTGCGACCCGATGGATATTCAGATTGCCGTTAGCGGCGATCCGGGGCGGACCAATGCGCAGATATTTTCCCACAACGGCATTCTGGGCTACCCCACCGCGCGGGCCATTCGTCTGCCCAATGACTGGAAGAACAAGCTGGCAGGGGCGGAGTGAGCAGCGACAGCTCTCTGTGGATCCTGCTGCCCACCGGGCAGCGGGCGTCGGGCGAATGGATTGACGATACCTTGTACAGCCGGGCCCAGGAACAAGGCCTGCTGGACCGGCTGACCCAGGTCGCCGCCTTTCCGCGCCAGCGGGTCGAAATCGTCCGCGGCGCGGATGCCGAGGCCCAGGTGAACGAGATGTTCTATCGCCGTGGCTGGACCGACGGTCTGCCCGTCGTCGCCCCCACCATGGCCCGGGTCGACGCCATGCTGCGGGCTGGCGGACAGCCACGCAATACGGTGCTGGGCGAGGCCGAACCGTTGAAGGGCGTGGTAACGGTGGAAAAGGTCGCTATCAACGCGGTCATGGCCGGCTGTGAGGACAGCCATATGCCCCTGGTCCTGGCCGCGGCCCGGGCCTTGCTGGAGCCGGAATTCAATCTGCGCGGTGTGCAGACCACGGACGAGAATGTCACACCGTTGTTGCTGCTGTCCGGGCCGGCGGCGGCGGCACTGCATATGAACAGCCGCTTTGGCGCCCTGGGCCCGGGCTGGCGGGCCAATGCCGCCATTGGCCGGGCCGTGCGTCTGATCATGCATAATCTGGGCGGCGGCTGGCCGGCGGCGGTGGCCTTTGCGGGCCTGGGCCAGCCGGGCCGCTACAGCCTGTGCCTGGCCGAGGACGAGGAATTCAATCCCTGGGAAAGCCTGCGCGAGGAATTGGGTTTCGCCGCCGAGGACAGCGTCCTGGTGGTGCAGCGGGCCGAGAGCGTGGTCAACGTAACCGGCGGCCTGGACGATCTGGCCTCCGCCATGGCCTCGGCCACATCCGCCTTTTCCCGCCTGCATGGGGGCAAGGTGGCGGTCATTCTGGCCCCCTTCGTGGCCAAACTGCTGGCGGAACAGGGGCAGTCAAAGCAGGACGCCAAGGCCTATCTGCATGCCCACAGCCGGGCCCCGGCGGCGGAATTCGAAAAATCGTGGCTGCACGCCCGCCTGGCCGGCAAGACGCGCTGGCCCCGTTGGGTCAAGGACGGCGTCAAGGCGGGCGGGGTGCCGGCGGTGGAAAGCCCCGATGACATCACCATCATCGTCGCGGGCGGCGATATTCCCATCCCCCAATGCGCCTATATGCCGACCTGGGGTTTTCCCGCCTGCCGCATCGCCAGAAAGATCGAGCTGCCGGACGGCTGGACCGGCGCCATGGAGAGTTGAATGCCCAGAGCGCCCCGGACGTCCCATCAGGTCATCGTCATTGGCGCCGGCGTCGCGGGCATGGCGGCGGCGGCAGAGGCGGCCCGCTGCGGCCTGCAGACCGCGTTGTTCGATGATGGCCTGCTGGGTGGGTTGATCACCAATCTGGGCGCCGTACATGGCCATCCGGGGCTGGTGGCAACGACCGGCGCCGATCTGGTCAACACCATGCTGGGAGAGGCCCTGGCCGCGGCGGTGGACTATCAGCCCGGCGCCGTCACGGAACTGGTCTCCATGGGCGGGCACTGGAGCCTGCCCGACAATGGCGCCAGCGCATCGAGGGTCATTCTGGCCACCGGCGCGGCGCTGCGCACCCTTGGCGTCCCGGGCGAGGCGCAATTGACCGGCCGGGGGGTTTCCCAATGCGCCTTTTGCGACGGCGGTTTGTACCGGGACAGAGACGTCGCCGTGGTGGGGGGCGGCGACGGCGCCTTTCAGGAGGCCCTGCACCTGGCCGAACTGTGCGCCAACGTCACCATGATCCTGCGCGGGCGGAAGCCCCGGGCCCGGCCCACCTTTGTCAGGCAGGCGGCGGATCTGGGCAATATGCATTTTCGCTGGCAGACCGAGGTGCGGGAGATCGTTGGCGACGGGGGCGTGGATAGCCTGCGCCTTTATGATCAGGATAGCGGCGGGGAAGAAGAATTGTCCGTCGCGGCGGTCTTTCCCTTCATCGGCCTGGTGCCCCGGACCGCGCTGGCGCCAGCGGCGGCCAAGCGGGATGATGACGGCGGCCTGATGGTTGACGCCCATATGCAAACCGACCAGCCCGGCCTTTACGCCATCGGCGCCGCCCGCGCCGGCCACGGCGGCCAGCTGGCCCATGCCCTCGCCGATGCCAAAACAGCGGCCCAGGGCGCCTGGCGCTCGATCTGAGGCCGTCTGAGACGGCGCCGCGCGTTGCTCAACGCCGCTTGGCGGCTTCGATCGCCCGCCACACACGTTCGGGTGTCGCCGGCATTTCGATGTCCTTGACGCCAAGCTCAGAAAGCGCATCGACGATGGCGTTGATCAACAGACCGAGGGCCGGCGTTGTGCCGCCCTCGCCGCCCGGCCGGATGCCATGGGGATGGGAGCTGGCCGGGACCTCCATGATCACGGTCTTGATCGCCGGCATGGTATCGGCGCGCGGCATGGCGTAGTCCATGAACGAGCCGGTCAGAAGTTGCGCGCTGTCCGGGTCGTAGTGGATTTCTTCCAAAAGGGCCTGGCCTACGCCCTGGGTCACGGCGCCGTGCGCCTGGCCATGCAGAATAAGCGGATTGACAGCCAGCCCGACATCATCGACGCCGGTCCAGGCGGCGATCTTCACCTGCCCGGTGTCTTGGTCCACCTCTACCTCGCAAACGTGGCTGCCATAAGGATAGCCGCCGGCGCGGTTGGTGATCTCCCCGGCGCCTTCGAAGCCGCCTTGCAGGTCATTGGGCAGGCCACTGCGGATGTCACTGCTCAGACTATCGGGCGCCGCGGCGGCCCGCGCCACGCCCCAGAGATCTATGCTGCCCCCGCCCGGCACGGCAAAGGCGCCATCTCCGTAGGCAATGTCTACTTCGGGGGCCTGCAGTATATGCGCCGCGATTGCCTTGCCCCTGGCCAGCAACTCCTCAATCGCCTGACCAACCGCGATGCTGACCAGCCGCATGGAGCGGCCCGAATGGGAACCACCGCCCACCGAAACCCGGTCGGAATCGTTGGCGACGAACCGCACCCTATGGATCGGGATCTGCAGCCATTCGCTGACCAGCTGGGGAAAACTGGTTTCATGGCCTTGCCCGCTGCTCATGGTGCCGACGACCAGTTCGACGAAACCGTCATTGCAAACGCTCAACTCCGCGCGCTCGCGCGGAATGCCGCTGGTGATTTCAATATAATTGGCAATGCCGATGCCCCGGCGCAGGCCGCGGGCGGCGGAGGCGGCCCGGCGCGCCGCGAAGCCGGTCCAGTCGGCCTGGCGCAAGGCCTCGTCCATGGCCGCCTCATAGTCGCCGCTGTCATAAGTGGCGCCAACGGCGTTGGTAAAAGGCATGGCATCGCTAGTAATGAGGTTGCGCCGCCGAAGTTCAACCCGGTCAAAGCCATGCGCCGCGGCGGCCAGGTCGATCAAGCGCTCGATCATATAGATCGCTTCGGGTCGCCCGGCACTGCGATAGACGGCCGTTGGCGCCGTGTTGGTCAGAACCGCATGCCCCTGGAAATAGACGCAAGGGATGCGATAAACGCTCTGCATCATGGACAGGCCTTTGCGCAGTGGCCAGAAAAATACCGTATAGGCACCGAGGTTCATGGTATTGACGCCGCGTAGGGCCAGGAAATTGCCCGCCTCGTCCAGCGCCAATTCGGCTTCCGAGGCCAGGTCACGGGCCTGATAGTCGCTCAGAAAACACTCGGACCGGGAGGCGGTCCACTTGACCGTGCGCCCGACCCTTTTCGCGGCCCAGGGCAGCAGGGCATATTCCGGGAAAAATGCATTGCGGGTGCCGAAATTGCCCCCCATGTCACCAAAGACGGCACGGCATTTGTCCAGGGGAACGCCCAAGGTCAGCGCCAGGCGCTCGCGGCTGCGCACGACGCCAGCGCCCGAGGCCGTGCGCAAGGTGTAGCGGCCGTCCACCGGGTCGTACTCGCCGACAACGGCGCGCGGTTCCATGGGGCTGCCGGTAACCCGGTGCACCCAGCCGCCGAACTTGACCACATGCGCCGCCGCTTCAAAGGCCTGCTCGGTCGCCTGCCCATCGCCGACCTCGCAGGTGAGGGCCAGATTTCCGTCACAGGCCGGCCAGATTTGCGGCGCCTTGGGCGCCATCGCGTCGCGGGCGTGAACCACCGACGGCAATTCCTCGTAGTCGATGTCGACCAA
>JAJFGG010000031.1 GCA_021776235.1 Alphaproteobacteria bacterium
AAGCCGAGCCATAATGCAAATGCACCACAAACCAGCAAAATCAGCCCAATCAACGCAAAGCCTTAAACGTAAGGCACCGGTCCAAAAAACACCGCCGCCCACGCTTCTCTTCCGAAAATCACAATGTCAAAGAACGAATAGTTAACCGCGCAGCACATACCCACCAGGTTCGCACCTGGCCGGTTTTACGCTTTGCGGGACAGCGCGCCACCATCAGTGCCGCGCAGACGATGTTTATATCTATATCCATTCTGGTAATCAAGTAGAGATAATTTAATTTTATGATGTTCCGTACAAAACCCGCAACGGAACGGAAAAACCATGACGAGACCACGGATTGGTCTGGCACTAGGCAGCGGCGTCGGCCGCGGTTGGGCCCATATCGGCGTTCTAAAAGGTCTGGAAAAGGCCGGTGTCGAAGCCGATGTGATATCCGGCACCTCCATCGGCGCCTTGGTCGCGGGCGTGCATCTGGCGGGCCATCTCGACGCCCTGGAAAGCTGGGCCCGCTCTTTGAACCGGATGCGCATGATGCGCTATCTGGACCTGTCCATGCAAAGCGGCGGCATGATCGGCGGGCGCCGCCTGGGGCGTATCCTGACCGAGAACCTGGGCGACCTGGTGGTCGAGCATCTGCCGAAACCCTTTATCGCCGTGGCCACGGAATTGGCCACAGGGCACGAGATCTGGCTGCGCGAAGGGCCATTGGTGGAAGCCCTGCGCGCCTCCTACGCCCTGCCGGGCATTTTCCCGCCCGTGGAGATAGAGAGCCGGCCCCTGGTTGACGGGGCCCTGGTCAATCCGGTCCCGGTTTCGGTCTGCCGCGCCATGGGTGCCCGTCTGGTCATCGCCGTCAATCTGAACGCCGACATGCTGGGAAAGGACCGCCAGCAGATGATTGACGCGCAAAACGGCAGTAAGAACGGCAACGGCGGCGCTGCCCGCGTCCTGGAAACTCTGTTCCGCCGGGACGGCACCCCCGGCATGTTCAACGTCATGGCAAGCGCCCTGAATATCTTGCAGGACCGACTGGGCCGCAGCCGTTTGGCTGGTGAACCCCCCGATGTCACCATCGCGCCCCGCGTCGGCCACATCGGCCTGTTGGATTTTGACTGCGCCGAGGAATTGATCGAACAGGGAGAAGCCGCCGTGGAACGGTCCATGCCCTTCCTGCAGGAGGCCCTGACGATTTTGCGCACCTAGAGCAATTTTCAATCACTTGGGTCGCGATCGCGACCCAAGTGATTGGTTCAATTGCGCTATCTTAAAGAGCCAGAGCACATTTAAACTAAATGTGCTCTGGACAAAAAGGGCCTGCATCAGGACAAAGAGAGACGCCCTGCCTGTCATTGAATAGCATGAGGCGCTATCCTGACGCTCCATCGGAACGGGCTGGAAAGCCCGGGTTTTTCGTGAGTAGAATGCAGATCAGCAAAGACGCCGATGACCCCGCGGCCGGCGCGGTCGCGGCCGGCGATCCCCATACCTCGGCGGCGGCGGCGGCTGTCCTGGCCGACGGCGGCAACGCCTTTGACGCGGTCCTGGCCGGGCTGTATGCCGCCTGCGTTGCCGAACCCGTGCTCTGTTCCCTGGGCGGCGGCGGCTTTCTGCTGGCGCAAACAGCGGCGGGAAAGAACACCCTCTATGATTTTTTCTGCCAGACGCCGGGTCGCCGCCTGTCCGTCGATGATTTGGAATTCCTGCCGGTACATGTGGATTTCGGCGCCTCCCGTCAGGAATTCCACATCGGCATGGGTGCCGTCGCGGTGCCGGGCATGGTGGCCGGCGCCTTTGCCGTGCATCAGGATTTGTGCAGCCTGCCGATGGCCCGCCTGGTGCAGCCGGCCGCCGACCTGGCGCGGCAAGGCATCGCCCTGGCGCCCCTGCAAAGTGTCATACTGGAGGCCGTGGCGCCGATCTTTCAATGGTCGGCGGAAAGCCGCGCCCTTTATGACAGCCGGCTGACACCAGAGAAAACCTTGCGGTCCGGAGAGCACTTCGCCCTGCCGGCCCTGGCCGATCTGTTGGAAGCCCTGGCCCGGGAGGGGGCGCAACTGTTCTATCGCGGCGATGTCGCCCAGGCCATAGCCGGGGCCAGCCGCGACGGCGGCGGCGCCGTCAGCCTCGAAGATCTGGCCAGTTATCGTGTGCTGCGGCGGAGGCCCCTGGCGCGCAGGTTCGGCGAAACGGAGATCTTTGGTAATCCGGCGCCGGCATCCGGCGGACCATTATTGGCGTTCACCCTTGGCCTCCTGCAGGACGCCCCCGTTGCCCCGGACGAGTGGTATTTGCCCCAACTGGTCCAGGCCATGGGGCTGACGGATCAGGCACGGCAGGAATCCGGCCTAAACGAGCACTGCGACGATGCCAGGGTGACGGCACTGCTGTCGGAATCCTTCATGTCCGACTACCTGGCGCAGCTGCCGCAACGGGCCAGCAAGGTTGGCGGTACCACGCATATTTCAGTGGTTGACCGAAAGGGCAACGCAGCGGCGATGTCCATGTCCAATGGCGAGGGCTGCGGCCATGTCCTGCCCGCCGGCAGCATCATGCTGAACAACATGCTGGGCGAAGAGGATTTGAACCCAAACGGCTTTTTCCAATGGCGGCCCGGCAGCCGCATAACATCCATGATGTCGCCAACCCTGGTGCGCCACGGCGACGGCCGTGTTCTGGCCCTGGGCAGCGGCGGCTCCAACCGTATCCGCAGCGCCATTCTACAGGTGCTGTTGAACCATTTATGCCTGGGCCAAAGCCTGCAAGAGGCCGTGACCGCCCCGCGCCTTCATTTGGAACGGGACCTGCTGCATATTGAGCACGGCCATACGGCGAGGGCCCTGCGGCATCTGTCGCAGGCGTTCCCGGCGCAGCAGATCTGGCCGGACCGCAATTTCTTTTTTGGCGGCGTCCACGCCGCCGCTTTCGATCCCAGAGATGGCACCTTCACCGCCGCTGGCGATCCCCGGCGCGGCGGCAGCGTAGCCTGAACACGCCCCCCCGGGCAGGACGGCGAAATCCCGGTTTGCGACAAGCGCACGTCCTCTGAGGATAGAGACCCGCTAACCTTGCCCCGACGGCGCCTTGCCGGCATGACGGTGCAATCGGCCGCCCGGCAGGGAGCGGGGGACGCCGGTTGTACCGGGCAGACTAAGGGGCAGACCATCGAGGTGACGAACGGCCAAGTAGGCAAATGCTTCGGCTTCGAGAAAATCGCCGCGCCAACCCACCGTTTCCACAGGCGCCACGGGGGCATCCAAAACCCCGGCCAGGGCCGTCATAAGCGCCGGGTTGTGCCGGCCACCGCCGCAAACCAGCCATTGCCGCGGGGCGGCGGGCAAATGACTGCCTGCTACGGCCACGGCCTGGGCCGTGAACGCCGTCAAGGTCGCCGCACCCTCTTCCACGGACCAAGCAGGCGCCGTGGGTAATGTGAAATCGTCCCGGTCAAGGGATTTTGGCGGCGCCAGGTCGAAATAGGCGTTCGCCAACAATGCCGCCAAGGCGCCGTCGTCAACCCGTCCGGCGGCGGCCAATTTGCCGTCCCGGTCCATGTCGCCCCGGCCACATAGACGCACCCAGTCATTGATCAGGGCGTTTCCGGGACCGGTGTCGAAGGCCAGCATCAGGTCATCCGCGCCAATCCAGGTGACGTTGGCAACGCCGCCAATGTTCAGCACCGCCAGCGGTCTAGGCAGCGCGGCGGCCAGGGCGCCGTGATAGAGCGGCGCCAAGGGCGCGCCCTGCCCGCCCGCCGCCACATCCGCCGTGCGAAAATCATCGACCACATCTATCCCGGTCAACGCCGCCAGCAACGCCCCGTCGCCAATCTGCCAGGTCCGGTGGACCTCGGGCTGGTGCAATATTGTATGTCCATGAAATCCAATAACATCTATTTTATCTGCGGTTAGATCACTATCAACAAGTAATTTGTTAACTACCTTCGCATGCGCCCGCGTCAGTATATCGGCCACCGTGGCGACTTCGCCCTGGCCGCCCAGCACGGTCCGCAGCAGCGCCTTCATTTCGTCATCGTAGGGTTCCGCCAGGGTTGGCCCCTGCCCAACCCGTTCGCGCCCGTCGCTGAACAGCACCGCGGCGTCGATACCGTCCATGGAGGTTCCGCTCATCAGGCCGATCGCGGTGCGCATTCCTGTCATTGCCTTAATCCGCTCTGACGCATTGCCGCCCCGGCCCCGCCTGTGTTACACCACGCCGCCCATCCCCAGGCCTCGATCAAGCTGGAATTTAATATCATGACCGCCTTCAAGTCCGAATTCGTTCGCACGCTGGTAGAGCGTGGCTTCATGCACCAATGCACCGACCTGGATGCCTTGGACGAGCTGGCCGCGCGGCAAAGCATCACGGCTTACATCGGATACGATTGTACCGCGCCCAGCCTGCATGTTGGAAGCCTGGTGCAGATCATGATGCAGCGCCATCTGCAAAAAACCGGGCATCGGCCCATCGTCCTGATGGGCGGCGGCACCACCAAGGTCGGAGATCCATCGGGCAAGGACGCCTCCCGGCAGTTGCTGACCGATCAGGACATCGATAGCAATATGGCCGGTATCCGCGAAATCTTCAGCCGCTTTGTCACATTTGGCGATCACCCGGACAAGGCTATCATGGTCAATAACGACGATTGGCTAAGCGAACTGGCCTACATCCCGTTTCTGCGGGACGTGGGCCGCCATTTTTCCATCAACCGGATGCTGAGTTTTGAGTCCGTGAAACTGCGCCTGGACCGGGAACAGCCGCTGAGTTTCCTGGAATTCAACTACATGATTCTGCAGGCCTATGATTTTTTGGAATTGAACCGGCGCCACGATTGCGTCCTACAGATGGGCGGTTCGGACCAGTGGGGCAATATCGTCAATGGGGTGGAACTGGGCCGCCGGGTGGATGGTAAAGCCCTCTTCGGCTTTACAACCCCGCTGATCACCCTGGCCTCGGGCGCCAAGATGGGCAAGACCGCCCAGGGCGCGATTTGGCTCAACAAGGATATGTTGAGCGCCTACGACTATTGGCAGTTCTGGCGCAATACGGAAGACTCGGACGTGGGCCGTTTTCTGCGGCTGTTCACGGAGCTGCCCCTGGATGAAATTGGCCGTCTGGAAAAACTGCAGGACGCCGAGATCAATGAAGCAAAAAAAGTTCTGGCGGATCAGGCCACAACCCTATGCCACGGTGCCGAAGCGGCAAATGCGGCGGCGGAAACCGCCAGGCGGACATTTGAAGAAGGCAGCGTGGCAACGGACCTGCCGACCAT
This sequence comes from Alphaproteobacteria bacterium, assembly GCA_021776235.1. Taxonomy (GTDB): domain Bacteria; phylum Pseudomonadota; class Alphaproteobacteria. Next base: position 5,270 of record JAJFGG010000031.1, read on the forward strand.
CGAGGCGGCCGGGACGGATCTGGAGAAGGGTGTCGTCCTGTTTGAATTGTTGCGCCGTGCCGGCCTGTGTCAATCCAACGGAGAAGCCCGGCGCCTGATCAAAGGAGGCGGGGCGCGGGTCAACGACTCGGCCGTCGGTGATGAAATGGCCAAAGTCTCCCTGGCCGATGTCACGGCGGAGGGGATTATCAAATTGAGCGCGGGGAAAAAGCGCCATGCCCTGATCCGTCCGGTTTGACGCCTATCTCGTTACCCGGCCTCTTTGCAGGCGGGGCGGCCAGCGGCGCAGCGCAAACTTAAAGCCCTAGCGTTCGGCGTTTTCAGGATTTTGGTCACTGTTCTCAACCGCGGGATTTTCAAGCCCTTCAACGATACGGCGCAGAAAACCAGGGGCCAGGGCTGACAACAGATTAACCGATACGACGGGCGTCTCCAATGTACCGATTACCGTGTAGGTAAAGGCAAAGACCCCTTCCCCCTCGCGTCCGATCAGCAGATCGCCAAGGATCGGGATCACGCCCAGGACAGAGTTGATCGTGTAGGAGGGCACAATGACGCCCTGAAACCGCAGCCCCTCGTTGGCGCGATTGTAATCGCCGGAGGCGATCAGAGCCAGCGCCGGCCCAACCGCACGCGCCCGTTCAATATGCAGTTGATCGCCCAGCAGGGTAAAGGGCACATCCAATCGGGTAAAGGTTATCCCCTGATCGTCCAGCAAATCACCCAGCCCCTGCAACGATCCCAGGGTCAGCAACCGGGCCAGAACCGGTGCCTTGACGACACGAAAATTGTCCGCCCGCAATTGGCCGGTGATCTTGGCGGCGGGACCGGCCTCGTCCGGCACCAGAAAGCTCATATGCATGGCGCCGCCGCGGGCATTGTCATAAAGGCGCAGGGCCCGGGCCATGCCACCCGCGTCGCCGGCCAGAATGTCGAAACGCCGGCCCTTGCCCTCGGCCCGTACGGTGAAGCTAACCGACTTCCCGCCAGCCATGATGCCGCGAATATTTGCCGTCAGCCAATTGCCGCCACGCCGCCGGCCAGTACCACGCAGTTCGCCAATGGTAACGTTGTCCGTCAGATAGACTTGGCCCACCTGCAGCTTCAGATCGATGGACGGCTCTGTCTCATCGGTCGCAGTGTCGTCCCCCCAACGGGGCACAAAGGGACGCAAATCAAGGCTGGGGCCCTTCAGTTCAAGGTCATAGCCGCCGTCGGGCAGGACCTTCATGGCCACCGTCAGCCGGGTCGCGCCCAGGGCAAACTCGTCGCAATACAGAGACACCAAACCAACCCCGAGGGCCAATTTTGCGCGGCCGCTTGCCTTTAGGCCGGCGCCGGAGATATCCCAATAATCGATCACCGAGTCGCCGTTGGCGTCCGTCTGAAAGTTCAGCTTCAATTCCGCCGGCACGGCACTGGGTTTGTGCCAGGCGATCCCGTCCAGATCAACTGCCGCGGCCGTCAGATCGAACCGCCCCGCCCCGCGCCGAGCGCCGCTTTCATAGACGTCGACGGAAAGCGCCATATCCACGGCGCCACGCGCCGGCAGCAAGGGCGGCTGCCCCAGCGCCAGCCACTGCCCATCAGTAACGCGACCGCGAATGGTCAGATGATCGCCGGGGGCATCCGTTTCCGGGTGGAAATCGCGCTTCCAGGTCAGTTGCAGCGGCACACCGTTGACCGCGCCCCGGCCGGACATCTGCAATGCGTTCTGTTCCACTGCCAAGGTAAAGACGCCGTTATTCAGCGCGTAACCGCCTGGCATATTGCCTACTGCCAAATCAGCAAGATTGGCGGCGGCGGAAAAGCCGATCTGCGGCAAACTGAGATCATTATGCAAGGGAATACGAAACCGGGCCCGGGTGGCCGACATGCCGGCGGTATCTTCCGGCCGTATGGCAAGCGCCTTGGCAAATTCCAGAGGCTTGGCATCCAGTATCGCCAGAGCCTGGCGGACCCCGCCATGGGCCACGAATTCCACATCCAGAATTGGCGCCTCGGCCAAAAAATCCGCTATGCGCAGACTGCCTTCGCCAAGTAGTAGACCGCCCGACGTTGCGCTGTCCACGGTCAAACGGAACTCCCGGGCATCCATATAGCCGCTGCCCTGGGCGCCCAGTAAGGGCGGCAGGCCGCCAAGATAGTCCGCCACCAGATTCCGGTATGACCATTCCAGCCGCAGCATTTCCGCCCGCGGCTTGGCCAACTGTAAATCGCCGGGGCGCAGATCAATGCTGAAGTTGGCCTCGTCGACCATGCCGTCTTGAATGTGCGTCAGAACCCAGGCCCGTGCGTTGACGGACATGCTATCCGGCCAAAAATGCCCTAAGTCCGCTAACGGCAAGCCATAAAACCGGCCCTCGGCCTGTAGTGATGTTCCATCATCGCCTTGCGCCCATATCCCACTTGCCTGCGCGGTCAGACCAGCGCCCAAGTCAAGGCGCAAGTCAGTGACATTCAGATGCGTCAGGTTATCTACAAACTGTCCTTTGACCGCCACCGCCACGACCTGGGTTGCTTTGTCCTGCAACGCCGGCACGGTGATCTGGCCCGGACCCGTAATGACATCGAATTCAAGCCTGTCGACAATGCCGTCAGGCATCAGTTCGACATCAAGGCGGCCAGCGGCAACAATTTGCACGCCGCGCAATTGCATCAGGCGCGGGCTGTCAATGGCCCGGGCCAGAGCAGCGATATCGACCTCGGCAAAATTGACCGCCACGATAATGGGAGAGGTCTCGTCCCGGTACAGCGCCGAGACACCCCACGCCGCTTCCGACTGACCAATACGCAGGCGCGTCGACACGCTCATGGCAACGTTGCCGTCTTCCTGGCGCAGGCTCAAGTCAGCCGACGGCACCGACAAATTCAAACCGCTGCCCGCGTCGTGAAAGGACAGATCGGCAGCCCGCACACTCAGTTGCTGAAGATCTCCGAAGACGGCGGCGCTCGCCTCCTGGCCGGCGCCGATCAGTTCGTCGGGGTCGAAACTGATACCGCGGCCAATCCCGGTTTCGCCGGTGCCCTCGGTATTACTGATCTCAATATGGCCGTCGTCATGGCGCAATAGCCGCAGCCGCGGTTCGATCAGTTCCAGCCCTGTAACGCGAAATTGCCCCGCCAACAGAGCTCGGCTGTTGAAGGTCACAGACAGGTTCGGCACCGAGATCAATTCCGCGCCACGGCTGTCGACGAAGCGGGCGCCGATGACCCGTACGTCCAGCTTTTTTCGCCAGCCCCCCCAGCTTAGGACCGCATCGTCTATGCGTATTCGAAAGCGCCAGGATTGATCGTCCAGCAAATCTTCCAGGTAGGGCACCATGGGCGCCAGAGAGACAGGACCATGGGAAAGGACGACACCTGTTCCTATCAACGCCAGTATAACGATTGACAGGACGGCCGCGATGGCCTTGCCCAAAATTCCGCCGGCTTTTTTAATCAAGTTGGTTTCGCCAGTTTACTTACAAGAGCGGGCAATGCTGATCGAAGCCAAGAATTCGCGCCGTTCAGTCATCGAAATCCGCCGATCCCCGTTGCAGATGTTTCAGGTTAACGGGAACCGTGGCAAATTGGAAACGGCCCGCCGGATTGACGAGGGGCCGCCAAGTCCACGAAAGCCCGGCTATTCGGCGGCGACGGCGCCCATGACCGCCTTGACCTCTAAATACTCCTCAAAGCCGAATGGACCCCATTCCCGCCCGTTGCCCGACTGCTTATAGCCTCCGAAGGGTGCGTTCGGATCACCGGCGGCATTGTTGATATGCACATTGCCGGTTCGCAACCGCGCGGCCACGCGCCCGGCATGGGCCAGGTCCGATGACGAGACATAGCCGGATAGGCCATAGGGTGTGTCATTGGCGATGGCGACGGCATCATCTTCATCTTCATAGCCAAGAATAGTCAGCACCGGTCCAAATACCTCTTCCCGCGCGATGGTCATATCATTCCTGACGTTGGCGAAGATGGTCGGACGCACGAAGTAACCCCGGTCCAGGCCCTCGGGCCGGCCCGGTCCGCCGGTTACCAATGTGGCGCCTTCGGCGATGCCTTTTTCGATCAGGTCCTGAATCTTGTCATACTGTACATTGCTGACCACCGGACCCAACGCCGTGGTTTCGGCGGTCGGATCCCCGGGCGCCGCACGTTCGGCCGCCGTACGCGCCGCCGCAATCGCTTCCTCCATACGGCTTTGTGGTACCAGCATGCGGGTCGGGGCGTTACAGGACTGGCCGGAATTGTTCATACAGCCCGCCACGCCGCGTGAGACCGCCTTGGCGAAATCGGCGTCTTCGAGAATGATGTTGGCGGATTTTCCGCCAAGTTCCTGTGCCACCCGCTTGACCGTATCGGCGGCGGCCTTGGCCACGGCGATACCAGCGCGGGTTGAGCCAGTAAAAGACATCATATCAATATCGGGATGGGCCGCCATGGCGGCGCCCACGCTTGGGCCATCGCCATTGACCAGATTGAAGACGCCTGCCGGGACGCCCGCGGCATCCAGCACTTCGGCCAGAATGCAGGCGTTCATGGGCGCAATCTCACTTGGCTTCAGGACCATGGTGCAGCCTGCCGCCAGGGCCGGCGCGACCTTGCAGGTAATCTGATTGATTGGCCAGTTCCATGGAGTGATAAAGCCGCAAACGCCTACCGGCTCCTTGCGCAGCAAGGTGGTGCCGCGCACCTCTTCAAATGCGTATTCCTTCAGGATCCGCAAGGCGGTCTTGAAATGGCCGATGCCGGTTGCGGCCTGGGCCTTCTGGGCCAGGGTAATGGGCGCGCCCATCTCGGTCGAAATCGCCACGGCGATCTCGTCATACCGGGTCTTGTAAACCTCGAGTATAGTCTCCAGAAGCGCGATGCGCTCTTCCCGGCTGGATTGTGAAAAACCCACAAAAGCGGCCCGGGCGGCGGCGACCGCCCGGTCCACATCCTGGCTACCGCCCATGGAGATTCTTGCCACCGGTTCTTCCGTGGCGGGGTTTATAACATCCAGGGTTTTGGCCACGACGGGATCGACCCATTCGCCATTGATGTAAAACTGCAAAAATTCCTTCATGACCATCTCCGCTAGCTGGCGTGCACAATTTTGGGAACCCAGCACCGTGGGCCGGGCGACAAAATTGCACAAGCGTCCTGGCGCAGCCAGCGAAAAAGCGGCGCCTCTGTTCACAACCTGTTTCTCAATAAAGGAACATCGGCTTGTCCAGGGCATAATGGACTTTGGGGCGATAGGCCGAAGGGTCGTACAGTTCATCGACATCGACGCGTTTTTCACCCTGAACACAGGTATTCGCCGGCACCGTGGTATATTTACCGTCCCGCAATGCCATCATAACGCCCGATTTGCCATCCTCCAGTTGTTGCATGGCCAGATTGGCGAAGATTGTGGCGACCATGCGGTCCAGGGAATCCGGCGGCCCGGCCCGCATCAGATAGGCCAATTGCTGGTTGACCGTGGCCACGCCGGTCTTTTCGGTCAGAAAATCGCTCATATGCTGGCCGATGCCACCCAATTTGCGGTGGCCATAGGCGTCCGCCGCGCCGCCTTCAATGATCTCGCCGCCCACTATGGTGGAGCCTTCGGAGACGACCACGACGGCATAATGGCTGGGATTACTGTTGCGGTCCGCCCTGACCAAATCAGCCAGAACGTCCATGTCCACCGGCACCTCCGAGATCACAGTGCGGTCCGCATCGGCCAGATAGCCGCTGATCAAGGCTGTCTGGCCGCTGTTGCGGCCAAACAATTCAACCACGGCGATACGTTCGTGACTGCCCGTGGGCGTCCGTAGCGCGGTAATGGCATCGACGCTACGGGTGATGGCAGTAGAGAAGCCAATGCAGTAATCGGTGCCGTAAACATCGTTGTCCATGGTCTTGGGGATGGCGACGATTTTAAGGCCGTGATCATGCAGATGGGCGGCATAGGAAAGGGTGTCGTCGCCACCGATGGCGATCAGACCGTCAATCTGCAAAGCCTCCACCACGGACAGGACATGGGCGGTGCAATCAAACAACTTGCCCTTCGCAACCGCGTGTTTGGAACCGGCCAGAAATTCCGGCAGGTCATCTGCCAGGACTCTGCCCGGATGGGTTCGTGACGTATGCAAAAATGTGCCGCCGGTGCGGTCGATGGTGCGGACGATGTCCGGAGACAAAGTTTGTAGCCAGCGTTCCTGCGGACCATCGTCGTCTGGATTGTAATGCAGTGGGCCGCCCCATCCACGGCGAAAACCCAGAACGTCCCAGCCATTCGCCGCTGCCCGCATGACAACGGCCTTGATGCAGGAATTCAAGCCGGGCACGTCCCCGCCGCCGGTCAGAATAGCCAATCGCATGTCACGCTCCCCAGAAGGCAATTTCTCAAAGCATCCTATCCCCCTAATTGAAACGGGGGGAATTGTTCATTTGGGTTCCCTTGCCAAAAGCGCTATGAATGGCGCACAAATTTTTGCTGGAAGGTATGAAATCATGAGAGACGGCATTGATGTATTGGTATGCGAAGTCGGTTTGCGAGACGGCATCCAGGGTATCGATGAATTCTTTCCCACCGACAAGAAAAAGGCCTGGATCAGGGCGGAAGCCGCCGCCGGGGTGCGGGAAATCGAGGTTTGCTCGTTCGTACCGCCCAGCGTATCCGGACAGTTCGTTGACTGCGAAGAAGTGGTCGCCGATGCCCTGACACACGATAATTTGACGGTTTCGGCCCTGGTGCCGAACCTACGGGGCGCCCAACGGGCCTTCGCCACCGGTGTCAACAAGATGAACTTCGTGCTGTCGATCTCGGAAAGCCACAACCAGGCCAACGTCCGTTGCAGTCGCGAAGAGTCCCTGGAACGGTTCGGTCAAATCGCGGAACTGCGCAGCAGCACGCCGGAAAACAGCAAAGTTACCCTGGCGGCCGGTCTCGCCACGGCGCTGGGCTGCACCATTGAAGGTCAAATCGATCCGGCCGAGATTGTCCGCATCGCCGAACGGCTCTTGGAACTTGGCGCCGACGAACTGGCCGTGTCCGATACGGTTGGTTATGCCAATCCAAACCAGGTGCGCGAGGTCTATCGATTGCTGCGCCGCCATTTAGGAGACGATGTGTTGCTGAGCGCGCATTTTCACGACACACGGGGCCTTGGCCTGGCCAACGTTCACGCCGCGCTTGATGAAGGCGTGCGTCAATTTGATGCCTCGCTGGCGGGCTTGGGCGGTTGCCCGTTTGCGCCGGGGGCCAGCGGCAACATCGTGATGGATGATCTGGTCTTCATGCTGGAAGCCATGGGGCTCAAGACCGGTGTCGATCTGGACGCTTTGGTTGCGGTACGCGAAATAGTCGCCGCAGGCCTGCCCAACGAACCTTTGCTGGGCGCTATCGCCAAAGCCGGGGTGCCGAAAGGTTTTTCGTCTGCGAACGCGGCGGCTTAGTATCAAGTACGGGCCCGCAGACAATCGTCAGGCGAACATATCCAGTAGGCGGTCTTGCATTCGCCTAGCGACGTCCAAGACGGCGGCATTGGCCTTGAAGGCGTGCGCCGCGTTGTTCAATGATACCACATCCTCGGCTTCCAGGGGCCCGGCTGCAATCCGTTGCGACGCCGTGGCGGCCTGCTCCCTGGCGCGGGAAAGGCCGTCGAATGCGGTCTGCGTGATGTTCGTTGCTGCCACTTTCATGCGGACAACAATGACCATATCGGGTTAACGAAAGGTTTAGAGTGGCGGCTATTGCGTCCCGAATTGGTACGTCTTGACGACCCAGAATGAGGCAAATATTTTGCTTTCCGTAGGTTCAGACTTGGCGTAATAGCAAAAGAGTTACCCGTAACCTTTCGACGATCTTGGAATATCGACTATATCATCAATGTATTAGCACCATGTCGCCCACATCCAGCCACAAGTTGGCCGCAAAATTGCATCATGGTTCGTAAGCAAGTGCCGGCGGTCGCCGCCGTCGCAGGACAAATTGAGGGATTTGGTCATGTGGAAACAGCTTACGCGCCGTGCGGCGTGCTTTTGCCTTGGTGCAGCAATTACCGGCGCGGCGTTTTCGTTCCCTGCGCAGGCGATCGAGACAGACCCAGCGATCTTTTTGCGCACCCTCGCCGATGAGGCGGTTACCGTATTAAGTGATGATCGTCTTGATCGAGCCAGCCGCGCGGATGCCTTTCGCCAGGTTCTACGCCGTGGCTTTAACATCCCCGGCGTCAGCCGTTTTGTACTGGGGCGCTATTGGCGTCAGGCCAGCTCCGCTGAAAAGGCAGAATTTGTCCGTTTGTTCGAAGACTACATGGTCACCGTTTATGGCCGACGCCTAGGCAAAGACAGCGGTAAATTTCTGACCATTACCGGCCAGCGCCCGGATGGCGTCACTGGCGCCATCGTGCGCAGCAATATCAAGCGCCCAAATGGGCCTGCCATCTTGCTGGATTGGCGTCTGAGACAAGGTAATAACGGTTGGCAGGTGGTCGATATCATAGCCGAGGGTGTATCACTGGCACTGGCCCAACGGTCGGAATTCGCCACCATAATTCGTACGAGCGGCGGCAAGGTCTCGGGTTTACTGACCAAATTGCGCAAAAAAACCCAAACCCTGGCGTTGCGCCAAGGCGCCTTGGGGCAAACGAACGCCGCCGTCAGGACGCAATGAAGGCTTCAAGCGAGGCACAGACAGTGCGCGCTAATCGTTGTCCGAAGCGTCGAACGTAACCAGTTCCGTTCCTTCATCAACCTGCTCGCCCGGGCCAAACGGGACGACCGCGATTACGGCGTCACGGGGCGCGGCAATGGTATGTTCCATTTTCATCGCCTCGAGGATCAACAGTGGATCGCCCTTTTTGACGCTGCTGCCAGCCGCCACATGCACCTGTACGATTTTGCCCGGCAGTGGCGCCGTAACATTTCCACCTTCCTCCAAATCATAATCGCGCAAGGCCATACGGTCGACATGCTCTATGCGGTGGGCTCGGCCGCCACTTAGAACCGTTACCCGGTCACCGTCATGGACAACAGCCGCCGAAACCCGCAGCCCATCCAGGTCGGCCCACAAGGTGCCGTTTTCATCCACTTCACCATTGGCCAGCATATCGCCGCCCGGCAACGCCAGGTGATAACCGCCCGCGCCTGGGTAATGCACCGTGACGGTGATCTCGTCACCGTCACCACCGTCCCGAAAGCTCAATTCGTCATGGCCCTGGTCATTCAGTCGCCAGCCGTCAACCCGGGCCCAGGGTGAATGAGGATCGCTGGCGGCGGCATGGCCCTTGCGGGCCAATAATAGATCCAGACAGGCCAAGGCGAGAGCCTGATCCGGAATGGCGCCCGGAGCGGGGATCAAATCGTCCTTGTGTTTGTCGATAAAGCCGGTCTCCAGGTCGCCGGCGGCAAAGGCGGGATGGGCCGCAACCGCGGCGAGAAAATTCACGTTGGTGATGACGCCGGCGATCTCGTAGCGCTCCAAGGCGTCCAGCATGCGGCGCAGGGCGGACGCACGGTCCCGGTCCCAGACCACCAGCTTGGCGATCATCGGATCGTAAAACATGGTGACCTCGTCGCCCTCCCGCACACCGGTATCAACCCGCAGATGGGGGCCTTCTTTCGGCGGCCGCAAACGATGCAGGGTGCCGGTGGCCGGCAGGAAATTTTTCTGCGGATTCTCGGAATAAATCCGCGCCTCGACGGCATGGCCATCAATGACCAGATCGTCCTGGCTCAGCGGCAATGCTTCACCCGCGGCAACACGCAATTGCCATTCCACCAGATCCTGGCCGGTGATCATTTCGGTCACCGGATGTTCGACCTGCAGGCGGGTGTTCATCTCCATGAAATAGAACCGCTCTTCCGACAGGCCGTGGCTGACATCGGCGATAAATTCCACCGTCCCGGCGCCTTCATAACCAATGGCCCGGGCCGCCGCGACCGCCGCATCGCCCATGCTGCGGCGCATCTCGGCGGTCATGCCCGGGGCGGGCGCCTCTTCGAGAACCTTTTGATGACGCCGCTGAATTGAACAGTCCCGCTCGAACAGATGCACCACATTGCCCTGTTGATCGGCAAAAATCTGAATTTCAATATGCCGGGGCCGCTCCAGGAATTTTTCTACCAGCACCTTGTCATCACCGAACGAAGACAAACCTTCGCGGCGGGCGCCCTTTAGGGCGTTGGCAAAACGGCCTGCTTCATTGACCTGCCGCATGCCCTTGCCGCCGCCGCCCAGCACCGCCTTGATCAAAACCGGATAGCCTATCTCGTCCGCCGCCTGGCTCAGCGCCGCATCATCCTGATCATCCCCGTGATAACCGGGCACGACCGGGACGTTGGCCTTGACCATCAAGGCTTTCGCCGCCGCTTTCTCGCCCATGGCCCGGATTGCCCCTGGCGGCGGGCCGATAAAGGTGATGGAAGCGGCCGCGCAGGCCTCGGCAAAGGCCGCGTTTTCGGCCAGGAAGCCGTAACCCGGGTGAACCGCCTCGGCACCGGTGCGCCGGGCCGCTTCGATAATCCTTTCGATTACCAGATAGCTTTCCTGGGCCGGGGACGGACCGATCAGCACCGCTTCGTCCGCCATGGCGACATGCATCGCACCGGCGTCCGCCTCGGAATGGACGGCAACGGTTGCCGCACCCAATCGGTTGGCAGTGCGCATGACCCGGCAGGCAATTTCACCCCGGTTGGCGATTAGTATTTTACGAAACAATGCCTGGCCCTCCAGCCTGTCGCTTTGCCAACCGGACGGCTGGGCATTTGTCCGGAAGGGCTCTAGCCCATTCCTGGCCCTGGTCTTTGACCCGGCTTTCGGCGCGCTGCCGCATCGGAACGTTCTCCTTGCGCATTTTACAAACTATCCTTCAAAAACAGAACCTGATCGGTCTTCGGCGCCTACATGCGGAAGACGCCGAAATTAGTCCGCTCGACCGGTGCGTTCAGTGCCGCGGACAGCGCCAGGCCCAATACGTTACGGGTTTCGGCCGGATCGATCAGGCCATCGTCCCAGCCCCGCGCGGTGGCGAAATAGGGAGAACTCTGCTCGGTGAACTGGTCGATGATCGGCTGCTTGAATTCCGCTTCCTCTTGCTCGCTCCATGCTTCGCCCTGGCGCTCCAACCCGGCCCGGCGCACCGTGGCCAGGACACCCGCGGCCTGATCCGGACCCATCAGTGCCAACGAGGCACTGGGCCACATCCACAAAAATCTTGGGCTGTAGGCCCGGCCGCACATGCCGTAATTGCCGGCGCCGTAAGAGCCCCCGATGATCACCGTGAACTTCGGCACCTTCGTGGTGGATACGGCCGTTACCAGCTTGGCGCCATCCTTGGCGATGCCGCCGGCTTCGTACTTCTGCCCAACCATGAAGCCCGAGATATTCTGCAAAAACACCAGAGGAATATCGCGCTGGCTGCACAGTTCGATGAAATGGGCGCCTTTCAGGGCGGATTCGGAAAACAGGATGCCGTTGTTGGCGACAATGCCGACGGGATAGCCCCAGATGCGGGCAAAGCCACAGACCAGGGTGGTGCCATAAAGCCGTTTGAACTCGTCAAACTCGCTGCCATCGACCATGCGCGCGATCACGTCATGCACGTCATAGGGCTGGCGCACATCCTGGGGCAGAACGCCGTACAGCTCGTCCGGATCATAGGCGGGCGGACGCGGCGGCTTCAGATCCCAACGACCCTGCTTGACCCGGTTCAGGTTGGCGACGATCTGCCGGGCCGTTGCCAGGGCGTGACGATCATCCATCGCGTAATGATCCGTCACGCCGGAAGTACGGGAATGCAGATCCGCCCCGCCCAGATCCTCGGCCGAGACCTCCTCGCCCGTGGCCGCCTTGACCAGGGGCGGGCCACCCAAAAAGATCGTGCCTTGTCCCCGCACGATGATGCTTTCATCCGACATGGCCGGCACATAGGCGCCGCCGGCGGTGCACGACCCCATGACCACGGCAATCTGCGGGATGCCCTTGGCCGACATATTGGCCTGGTTATAGAAAATGCGGCCAAAATGATCCCGATCGGGAAAGACCTCCGGCCATTCAGGTAAATTGGCGCCACCCGAATCCACCAGATAGATACAGGGCAAATGGTTTTGCTCCGCCACTTCCTGGGCACGGACGTGTTTTTTCACGGTCATGGGGTAATAGGTGCCGCCCTTTACGGTCGCGTCATTGGCAACGATCAGGCATTCCCGGCCCGAGACCCGGCCAATGCCGGTGATCACTCCGGCCGAGGCGATATTGTCGTCATACAGGTCCCAGGCCGCCAATTGTTGCAGCTCTAGAAATGGGGCGCCGGGATCAAGCAACGAGCGGATCCGTTCCCGGGGCAATAACTTGCCCCGATCCGTATGCCGTTGGCGCGCCCGTTCGCCACCACCCATCTTAACCTGGTTCACGGCGTCACGCAGAGCCGCCAGCTTTTTCTGCATATGGGCATAGTTCGCCTGAAACTCCGGCGAACGGGTTTGGATCTTGCTGGCAATCAGCGTCATTGGCAAACGACCTCAATCAACAATATTCTACACCGCTTTTTTGGACCTACTCAGCCGCCACTTGCGGCAGCGCCGCCAGGGCCGTTTGCAGAGCCGCTTCATCGTAATCGCGGTCCTCCAGCTTGTTGGCGAAATAGTCCGTATAGGCCGCCATATCAAAATGGCCATGGCCGGACAGATTGAACAGGATGGACTTGGCGGTGCCGTCCCGTTTGCACTGTTCAGCCTGTTCAAACACGGCGCGAATGGCATGGCTGGATTCCGGCGCCGGCACAATGCCTTCGCTGCGAGCGAATTTTACCGCCGCCTCGAAACAGCCGATCTGTTGATAGGCCTCCGCCTCGATCAAACCCAAATCCTTGATATGACTGACCATCCCGGACATGCCGTGATAACGCAGACCGCCGGCGTGGAAGCCGGGCGGAACAAAGGACGAGCCCAAGGTGTACATCTTGACCAGCGGCGTCATATTGCCCGTATCGCCAAAATCATAGGCGTACGAACCCCGGGTCAGGCTGGGACAGGCCGCAGGTTCCGAGGCGATAATCCGCACATCCGCGCCGCCGCGCAGCTTTGCCCCCAGAAAGGGAAAGGCCAGGCCGGCGAAATTGCTGCCGCCGCCGGCGCAGCCGATGATGATATCGGGATAATCGTCGGCCATTTCCATTTGCGCCATGGCCTCCACGCCAATCACCGATTGATGCAGCAGGACATGGTTCAGAACGCTGCCCAGGGCATATTTTGTATCCTCCCGCTGGGCCGCCAGTTCAACCGCCTCGGATATCGCGATGCCCAGGCTGCCGGGCGAGTCAGGGTCCTTGGCCAGAATTGCCTTGCCGGATTCGGTGCGGTCAGAGGGCGAAGGGAAACATTGCGCACCATAGGTTTCCATCAAGGCCCGGCGATAGGGCTTTTGAGTATAGGAAACCTTGACCATATAGACCTCGACCTCCAGGCCGAACAGGTTTCCGGCGTAGGCCAGGGAAGACCCCCATTGCCCGGCGCCGGTTTCCGTGGTCAGACGTTTAACGCCCTCTTCCTTGTTGTAAAAAGCCTGAGGCACGGACGTGTTCGGCTTGTGACTGCCGGCCGGGCTGACACCTTCATATTTGTAATAGATGCGCGCCGGGGTATCGAGGGCCTCCTCCAGCCGGCGGGCCCGATAAAGCGGTGATGGGCGCCATTGCCGGTAAACCTCGCGCACCGGCTCGGGGATTTCGATCTCCCGCTCGACGCTGACTTCCTGGCCAATCAGGGCCATGGGAAACAAGGGCGCCAGATCATCGGGGCCGATCGGTTGGCCGGTACCGGGATGCAGAACCGGCGGCAGGGGTTCGGGCAGGTCGGCGGCCAGATTGTACCAGGTTTTCGGCAGCTTCTCTTCGTCCAGAAAATATTTGATTTGGTTACTCATTTTGACACCTCCAGGCAGCAGGAAGTGGCAGCATAATTCAATCGTTCAGCATCCGCCAGACGCTGGCATTGCGCAGATCACTGTCTTCCAGGGCGGATGTCGTCGGCACCGCATAAGTCGCCAGTTTTTCGAGGCCCTGACGGGGCAGATAAGTGCGTTGCGGATCACCGATCAGAATTTCGGCGCCGCCTTGCCGCAAACTGCGCAACCAGGCTTCCAGGCGCTGGGCCAGGGGATGCTCAAAGAACAAATCGCCGACCATCACCAGATGCCAATCACCAGGTTGATCAATGACGTCGTCTTGCCGGGTCGCCATGGCGACCTGGTTCAAACGGGCGTTCATCTCGATCGCCGTGATGGCGAAAGGGTCCGTATCCGCCGCCGTCACGGATTCCGCCCCTGCCATCGCCGCCGCGATTGCCTCCAGGCCGCTGCCTGCTCCGACATCAAGGACCCGCTTGCCAGCGACGACCTCCCGGTGATCCAGAAGATAGCGGGCCAGGGCCTGACCACCGGCCCAGGCAAAAGCCCAATAGGGCAGCGGCAGGCCGGCGGCCTCCCTCTCCTCATCGGTCATCTGCCAAATTGGCATGGCTTCGGACGCCAGATGCAGGCCGATTTCGGGCAGCAAGGCTGTGCTTTGCACAACGGTATTGGCGGCAATAAAGGCGGCCCGGTCCGTACTCACGGCAGCGGTGGGGAGATACAGGCCTCCACCGCCGAACCGATCTCCAATAACGGGCGGTCGCCCAGGGTCTCGCCCATCAACATTAATCCCACCGGCGCCTCGCCCTGGCCATGACAGGGAATGGTCAGGGCGCAACGGTCGAGAAAGTTGGCGACAATATTGTTGCGCAGCAACAACCGGCCCGCATCCAGCCAGGCCGTGCCTTCGGCGACATCGGCGATCGCGCAGGCAACCACGGGCGAGGTCGGCATGACAATGGCGTCATAAGCCGCCGTGACCCCATTGGCCGCCGCGATCATCTCCGCCCGGATGTCGATCAGGTCCAGATAATCCGCCGCGGTCCAGGTATCGCCCATCTGAATACGGCCCGCCACATTGGCATCGTATTGGTCGCGGGCCCGGGCCAGGGTATCCCGATGCAGAGCATAAGCCTCGGCGGTGGAAAAGCCGCCAATACGGTTGATCGCGGGCAGCCGCGCCAGTTCCGGGAATTCAATCTCCGTAACCTTTGCACCCGCCGCCGATAATTTATTCAGCGCCGCCGCAAAACTCGCAGCGACGACATCGTCCATATCATCCAGCACCAGATGTTTCGGCACCGCCAGACGCAGGTCCTGCAACGACCTGGGCCGCAATGGGGACGGCGTCTCAGCCGCGAAAATCGCATCGACCAGGGCGCAACAGGCCACGGTGGGCGCCAGCGGACCAACGGAATCAAGACTGCGGGCAAGCGGAAAGATCCCCTGGGCGCTGACCCGCCGGGCTGTCGGCTTGAAGCCTGCCATACCGCACAAAGCGGCCGGCACGCGGACCGAGCCGGCGGTATCCGTGCCCAGGGCGGCAGCCGCCATGCCGTCGCTGACCGAGACGGCGCCACCCGATGTCGACCCGCCGGGTATGCGCCCCGTAGCCCGGTCCCAGGGGTTCTTCGGGGTGCCGTAATGGGCGTTGGTGCCCGGCGTGCCCATGGCGAATTCGACCATGTTGGTGCGGCCCACGATAATTGCCCCGGCGGCGCGCAGATTGGCCAGCACCGGTGCGTCACCGGTGGCCGGCGCCGCGTCACGGCGTACGATGGAACCCGCCCGGGTCACCTCGCCGGCCACATCACACAGATCCTTGATGGAGACTGGAATACCGGCCAGAGGCGACGGCACCACGCCATTGTTCCTGGCAATATCAGACGCCTTGGCGCTGTCCAGGGCGGCTTTATGGTAAACCTTGATAAAAGCCCGCTCCCCTTCGCCCGATGGATCGTCGATGCGGGCCAGTGCCGCTTCGGTCAGGGCCTGACTGGTGGTCCGCCCGGTCGCCAGGTCGTCTGCTAGATCGGCAAGGCTACGCATCATTCACTCCCTCAAATGGCGCCGCTGGCGCGCAAGGCATCGATTTCCGTCCGATCCAGCCCCAGCTGGGCCAGGATTTCATCTGTATGTTCGCCCAATTCCGGCGTCGCCCGGCGGATCGCCGATGGTGTCCGGCTCAACTCTATGGCCTGGCCTACGACCTCCTGGTGGCCCAGAACGGCGTTCTCAACCGGCTGCGCCATTTGCAGATGCTGGACCTGAGGATCGGCGAAGACCTGATCGATACTGTAGATCGGCCCGCACGGCACACCGGCCCCGTTCAACACCTCCACCCATTCGGCGCTGGACCGGGTTAGGGTAACCGCTTCGATGCGGGCATTCAGGGCGTCGCGGTGCTTGGAACGGGCCGCGCCATCGGCAAAACGTGGATCGCTGCCCATTTCGGGATCGCCCAGAATATCAACCAGGCGGGCATAAATGGCCCCCCCCGATGCGGCGATGTTAATATGGCCATCCAGGGTCTTGAAAACACCTGTGGGGATAGATGTGGGATGGTTGTTGCCGGCCTGCTGCGGTACATCCTCCGCCAGCAACCAGCGCGCGGCCTGAAAATCCAGCATGGCGATCTGGGCCTGCAGCAATGACGATTTAACCCATTGCCCCTGGCCCGAGACCTCCCGTTCCAGCAGAGCAATCAGGATGCCCTGGGCGCAAAACAGGCCTGCCGTCAGATCGGCGACCGGGATACCGGCCCGCATGGGCCCCTGCCCCGGCTCGCCGGTAATCGACATCAGGCCGCCCATGCCCTGGGCAATCTGATCAAAGCCAGGCCGCCCCACATAAGGCCCGTCCTGGCCAAAACCGGAAATCGAGGCATAGACCAGACCCGGATTGATCGCCTTCAGGCTCTCATAGTCGATACCGAGGCGGTGCTTGACGTCGGGCCGGTAGTTCTCGACCACCACGTCCATCTCGGCCACCAAGCGGTGTAGGACAGCCATGCCTTCGGTGGATTTCAGGTTCAGGGTCATGCCCCGTTTATTGCGATGGATGTTCTGAAAGTCCGGACCATGACGGGGCCCGCCCATGCCCTCGCCCTCGTTCGGGCTGGGCGGGGTTTCCAGTTTGATGACATCGGCGCCCCAATCGGCCAGTTGCCGCACCGCGGTCGGCCCGGCCCGCACCCGCGTCAGATCCAACACCCGAAAACGGGATAATGGTCCCTGCCCCGACGATTCAGTCATGTTCGCTTCCCATCTGTTATCCAAGTGTCCTGGGTCAGAAGTACGTCATGTTTAGGATCGTTTCACAAGGCCTCCGGGTAGGAGGCGTTCCGCCGGCGATGCGGGACATCGTCAAGGGACGCCGACGCCATCCGGAGGCCTTGTGAAACGACCGAGTCGGGGGGCCGAAAACCCCCACCCACGGAGGGGGGGGGGGCGGTTGGTGTGCCCCCAAAACGCG